>DBQI01000044.1:0-32537 GCA_002305165.1 Armatimonadetes bacterium UBA1398 | reverse complement strand
CGGGTCCTCGGGCATGGCGCTTCCCGTTCACTCGAGCCGTCGTCGGCCGCTGAGCGCTGCGGCGATGGTCGTCTGGTCGGCGTAGTCCAAGTCGGCGCCGGCGGGCAGACCGCTCGCGAGGCGAGTCACCTCGAGCTCCGGCACAGCCCCGAGGAGTCTCGCCAGGTACAGGGCCGTGGCATCGCCCTCGACGGAGGGGCTCGTGGCGAGGATCACCTCGGTCACGTGCTCGTCGCGGACACGTTCAATCAGGGCGCCCACGGTGAGGTCCTCGGGGCCTATCCCATCGGCGGGCGAGAGAACGCCGCCGAGGACGTGGTACTGGCCTCGGAACTCGCCGGCACGCTCGATGGCCATGAGGTCACGCACGTAAGAGACCACGCAGAGGCTTCGCGGGTCGCGTCGAGGGTCCGCGCATACGGAGCAGAGGTCGGTGTCGGTATAGTTGCCGCATCGCTTGCAGGGCTTGATCGAGGTCTTGACCTCCAGGATGGCGTCGGCGAGTTCCCTGGCGTCATCCATGGAGGCGCGCAGCACATGCACCGCATAGCGTTGGGCACTCTTCGGTCCCACGCCGGGCAGCTTCCGGAAGGCTTCGATGAGCCGAGTCACGGCCCTGGGATAGGTTGCCATGGGTTGGTATCTTCCGCAGGCTAGCGGCAAAGCCTTCGCGATCGGATGCAGGGACGCTCCGCCCAATGAGGAAGCAACATACCAGATTGGTGACCTGCGAACACGCTCGTCCTGATGCGTAAAAGGAGATGGCGATGGTCAGAATCAGTCCCTGGTTCACGAAGGCCTGGAATATCCTCAGCGAGGACATCGGCCAGTGGCTAGTCATCGCACTGGTAGCGGGGCTCCTGTACAGCGCGTCGGGCATGCTGCTGATCTTCGCCGGGTTCGTCATAGGGCCCGTCTATGCGGGCATCCACCGGGCGATCGACGCGCGGATGCGCGGCGAGCGGCCGGATCTGCAGCATCTGTGGGCGGGCTTCGAGGCTGTGGGCACCGCGGGCTTGGCGGTGTTCCTCATCAGCCTCCTCGGGACGCTGGGCTTGCTGCTGTGCATCATCCCCGGCCTAGTGCTGGCTACTTGGTGGCTACTCGCCGTCGTGGTGATCTGCGAGGAGGGACTGGGGGCCTGGGAGGCAATGCGGCGGAGCAAGGAGATCGTCACCAAGGACTTCTGGAACTGGATGCTCGTCATGTTCCTCGTGGGCGTTCTGATCAGTCTGGGCAGCATCGTGCCGATCCTCGGCACAGGGCTGGGCATGGTGATGGGGTACCTGATCCTGACCATCGGCTACCGCGAGATCGTGCACGGCGAGATGGCGGACGCGTTCGCATACGCTCCGGCGGCCGGAGCCATGCCGCCCATCCCGCCCATGCCGCCTGTACCTCCAGAGCCACCCGTCCCGCCGGAGCCGCCCGTACCTACAGAGCCACCCGTCCCGCCCATGCCGCCTGTGCCGCCTCCGGGCGAATCGGTCTAGCGCGCCCCGTCGGGAACGGCCAAGTCCATGATGACCGGCGCGTGGTCTGAGTCGGGGAAGTAGGCGCCGTAGGGCGCGATGGCCAAATGATCGCGCAGGGTCTCGTTCAAGATCGTGGCAGAGTGGAAGTGCTCCAGCAAAGCCCGACTGATGAGGATGTGATCGATCATCACCGGAGTGCCGGAGTGTATGAGCGTGTACTGCTTCTCCTTGGGCACGGAGAGCTCCACGGGGTAGAGTTCCTGGTCCCAGAGGGCGGGGTTCCGCGCGCCGACGTAGTCGCCTCGGATGATATCCAGGGGCACGCTGTCCAGGGAGTCGTTGAAGTCGCCGAGCACGACGATGCGGGCGGAACGGTGGGCGGCGAAGATGCCGTCAACCCTCCGGCGCACCTCGAGAGCCTGACCGATGCGCTTCAGAGCGCTCAGGACCGAGCCCTCGGCATGGGAGGCGAGGCTGGGCCAGACGCCGCTGGGTGAGCGGCCGACGTGATGCACCTCGGAGGGGCGCTTGGACTTGAGGTGCAGGGCGAGGAAGGCCGTGGGGCCGATGCCCGGCAGGTCCACGGTGGCCTCGACGATGGGCCGGTTCCAGTGCACGGCCTGGGCGACGCCACGGTTCGCGTGCACCCACGAGACCTTCGTCTCCTGCCGGTGCAGGTGGACCTTGCGGATACCGAAACGGCTGAGGATGACCTGCTGACGCTCGATGCCGGGGCTACGGTCGATAGGGCTGCGTGCGAAGCTCGCATACTCGGTGCCCTCGATGAGCGCCTTGAAGTCGCCGTTGTCCATAACCTCCTGAACGGCCAGCACGTCGGCGTGGGTCCTCACCAAGGCGCTGCGGACGGCCTCGGCGTGGCGCTCGTACGCCTCCGTGCAGGCGCGCCAGCTCTCCTCGTCACACGGGGAGGTCTTCTTGGGCCGTTCGAGGTTCTGGAGGTTGAAGGTGGCGATGCGGCACGTGGTCGTAGCGGATCATCCTCTCTGTAAGAACGATTCCGTAGTGGGATGGAGGAGGCCTCTGTTGCGGCGCGGCGGGCCGGGCTGATGTAGGTGCCGCGAGGGCCGCCGCGAATGTGCCCTCACATGTGCGTGACGAAGGGTGAGGCTATGCAATCCATTGCGGGCGCTAAGGCAGACCTGGCGGAAGTCATGCGCCGTGCGACAGGCGAGCGGGCAATCCCCGGCATCGTGATCGCGGTGGGGGAGTCTGGGCGAACGCTCTATCTAGGGCACGACGGTTGGGCTCAGACGGTGCCGAAGCGCCGCCCGCTGGGGCTCGATACCGTGTTCGACCTCGCGTCGCTGACCAAGGTGGTCGCCACAACCACCTTGGCCATGATGGCCTTCGACGTGGGGGCGCTGGAGTTCGAGGCGCCGATCAGTCGCTACCTGACGGAGTTCTCGGGCAGGGAGGCTGGCGAGGCGACGGTGCGTCAGCTCATGCGCCACACGGCGGGGTTCATCTGGTGGCGGCCGTACTACCGGCAGTGCTCGTCCCGCGAGGAGGTCCTGCGTGCCATCTACGCTGAGGATCTGGTGACGCCGCCCGGCACGAATCGGCGGTACTCGGACCTCAGCTACATCCTGCTGGGCGAGATCGTGTCTAGGCTGGCGGAACGGCCCCTAGACCAGCTCTCGACGGAGCGGGTATTCGAGCCCCTGGGGATGAGCGAGACGGTGTTCAACCCGACGGGGGACCTGCGGGAGCGGTGCGCCGCGACGGAGTTGGATGGGGAGACGGGTGAGCCCATCCGTGGCATTGTGCATGACGAGAACGCTCGCGCCATGGGCGGAGTGAGCGGCCACGCCGGGCTGTTCTCGACGGCCTACGATCTCACGAAGTTCGCTCGGTGCCTGCTGCGCCGCGGGGTGCCGCTGATCACCGAGACAGCCTTCAGCACCATGATGACGAAGGAGGAAGACGAGGAGGGGGCCCGCTGGCTGGGGTGGGTTGCGAACAGCAAGTCTGGCGCCCTCAGCGAGATCTTCGGCCCGCGAGCCTTCGGGCACACCGGGTTCACGGGGACCTCGATGTGGATGGACCCGGACGAGGACGCCTTCATCATCGTGCTCACGAACGGCGTCCACCCTAAGCGCCGCGACGATGATGCCGTGATGCAGACCCGCTTCGAGAGCTACCGAGCCGGACTCAGTCTGGTTCGCGCATACCGCGCGGAGGGCCTATAGGCTAGCGGATTCGCTGCAACCTGCGCTCGGCCGGCGGATCCGGATCCTCGAACTTGAGGGAGATGTCGAGAGCCCGGGCGCTGTGAGTGATCGCGCCCGAGGAGATGAGGTCGACGCCCGTCTCCGCGACGGCGACGATCGTCCTGCGGGTGATGTTCCCCGACGCCTCCGTCAGGGCTCGGCCATCGACGATCTCGACGGCCCGGGCCATTGCGCCGGGCTCCATATTATCGAGGAGGATGGCATCGGCCCCTGCATCGAGAGCCTCGCGCACCTGCTCCAGGCTGGCACATTCCACCTCGATCTTCGTGAGATGGGGAACGGCCTCGCGCGCCCGAGCAACGGCGTTCTTGATAGACCCCACCGCTTCGATGTGATTGTCCTTGATGAGGACGCCGTCGGACAGTCCGAAGCGGTGGTTAGCGCCGCATCCCATGCGCACGGCGTACTTCTCCAGGAGCCGGAGGCCCGGGATGGTCTTGCGGGTGTCCACGATGCGGGCGTGCGTGCGGCAGACGAGTCTCACCATCTCCCAGGTTTCGGTCGCGACCCCCGACAGGTGCTGCAGGAAGTTCAGGGCGAGGCGCTCAGCCTTGAGGATCGACACGGCGCTCCCCGCGACCTGGGCGACAGCCATGCCCTCCTCGACGTGGTCCCCGTCCTCGCGCATCTCCTCGAACCCCAGGCCCGGATCCACACGGTGGAGGACGGCTCGCGCAACGGGCAGCCCTGCCAACACGCCATCGGCCTTCACGCGGAACACGGCCTCCGCGAACTCGGTGCCCTTCAGAACGGCATCCGTCGTGATATCGCCGTAGGGCATGTCCTCGGCGAGGGCGATGTCAATGAGCTGTCTCACCTGAGGGTGGTCGGCGATGGTTAGCGGCATCCAAGGCTCCTATGTGGGAGATCCGTCGAGGGTGTTGACCATCCGCTCGATGGCTCCCCTGGCACGGTCGGCGATCTCGGGGTCGACGGTGATCCGCGGCTCCAAGTCCTGGAGGCTCCAGAGCACCTTCTCGGCAGTGATGAGCTTCATGTTCGGGCAGACGCAGTGGGAGGAGGGCGTCACGAAGGTCTTCTCCGGCGCCTCCTTGCCGAGCCGATGGAGCATGCCCTCCTCGGTGCAGACGATGAAAGCCGTCTCGGGCCGGGCCTTCACCGCTCCCACCATGCCGCTGGTAGAGAGCACCATGTCAGCCAGGTCCACGACCTCGGTGGAGCACTCGGGATGAGCGATGACGGCCGCCTCGGGGTACTGCGCCTTCGTGGCCAGCACGTCCTGGGGGGTGATCCATGCGTGCGTAGGGCAGTAGCCGCTGGCGAGGTGGAGCTTCTTGTCCACATGCCGAGCTACCCACGTCCCGAGCCACTTGTCCGGCACGAACAGAATCTCATCGGCGTCGAGGCTCCGGCACACTTCGATGGCGTTGGCCGATGTGCAGCACACGTCCACCTCGGCTTTGACCGCGGCGGTGGAGTTCACGTAGGCAACGACGGCGGCAGCGGGATGGAGAGCCTTGAGGCGCCGGAGTTCCTCGACCTCGAGCATGTCCGCCATGGGGCAACCGGCGTGGGGATCGGGCAGGAGGACGGTCTTGTGCGGCGATAGGATCGCCGCCGTCTCGGCCATGAAGTGGACGCCACAGAACACGATCACATCGGCGTCGGTCGCCGCGGCCTGCCGTGACAGTCCCAGTGAGTCGCCCACGAAGTCGGCAAGATCCTGCACCTCGCCGACCTGGTAGTTGTGGGCCAGGATCACGGCAGAGCGCTCCCGCCGCAGCCGCTCGATCCGCTGCAATATCTCAGAGGTCGGCATTGAGCGTCCTCCCTGACGGAGTGGGGCTTAGTCGGCTTCCCCGATGATCCGGTTCCGATCATCAACCTTGATCTTCACGGGGCGGAAGTCGGCGGCTTCCTCATCGGGAACCGCGGCGTAGCACATAACGATGATCTTGTCTCCGGGGGCGCCCAGCCGAGCCGCCGCGCCATTGAGGGTCACGGTGCCCGAGCCGCGCTCACCCTCGATGAGATAGGTCTCGAGCCGGCTGCCCGTGTTGAAGTTGGAGACGACCACCCACTCATTGGGCAACAGATTGGCCGCCTCCATGAGGATGGGGTCTAGCGCAAGACTACCCTCGTAGTGCAGAACGGCCTCTGTGATGGTCGCTCCGTGTATCTTGGACTTGAGCATGAGCCGCTGCATCGACGATCGTGCCTTCCCAAGAGGGGCGCTGGCCGCACATCCAGTCGGCGGCCGGCGGCGAAGCGCCCACCCTGTTCGAACAGGGCTAGGATAGCACGAAATGCCAGCGGCATGGCCGCCTCAGGGGAGCCTGCCGGGTGGGCAGGGCTGCGGCAAGCTCGCAGCGAACGGCATCATTGAGGGCGGGCCTCATGTAAGCTGTGTTCAGCCCGCAACGAGAAAGGACACGATTGCCATGCGCGACGAGGTGACCTTGAGGTACGGAATCAACCCCCATCAGGCGCCTGCCCGAGCCTACTGCGATGGACCTCTGCCCTTCGAAGCCCTGAACGGGTCGCCGGGCTACATCAACCTCATGGATGGCCTGAATGCCTGGCAACTCGTACGTGAACTCAAGGAAGCCCTCGGACTGCCGGCCGCCACGTCCTTCAAGCACGTCAGCCCCGCTGGGGCGGCGGTGGCCGTCGAGATGGACGAGGCGACCCGAGGCGCCCACTTCGTCGAAGACCTCGAACTCTCTCCCGTCGCCACGGCCTATGCGCGCGCGCGCGGCGCGGACCGGATGTCCTCCTTCGGCGACTTCGCAGCGGTCAGCGACGAAGTCGACGAGTCCCTTGCGACGCTCATCGCGAGAGAGGTATCCGACGGCATCATCGCGCCATCCTACTCGCCGGCTGCCCTGGAGATCCTGAAGGCGAAGCGCGGCGGCAAGTACCTGGTGCTTCGGGTCAACGCTGGCTACAACCCGGCGAGTGAGATGGAGCAGCGAACCATCTTCGGGGTCACCCTTGAGCAGCCACGAAACACGGCCAGGATTGACGCGGCGCTGTTCTCGAACCGGATCGGGAAGCACACGGACCTGCCCGACGCGGCCCTGCGCGACCTGATCGTCGCCACAGTGGCGCTCAAGTACACCCAGTCCAACTCCGTCTGCTTCGCCGCGTCGGGCCAGGTGATCGGGCTCGGAGCAGGACAGCAGTCTCGTATCCACTGCACGCGTCTGGCGGCCTCGAAAGCGGACGCCTGGCACTTGCGCCACCACCCCAAGATCCTGGGTATTGAGTTCGTGGATGGCACCAAGCGGCCGGACCGGATCAATGCGATCGATCAGCTTATCCTGGGTGAGCTCGGCCCGACGGAGCGGGAGATGATCGTGGGCGAGCCGCCGGTCCTAACGGACGAGGAGCGCGCTGAGTGGCTATCGTCCCGGGGTGACGTCGCCCTGTCGTCCGACGCCTTCTTCCCCTTCCGGGACAACATCGACCGCGCGGCCCGCAGTGGGGTGAAGTACGTGGCTGAGCCCGGTGGCTCTGTCCGCGATGACGCCGTCATCGAGGCATGCGACGAGTACGGTATGACCCTATGCTTTACGAAGCTACGGCTCTTCCATCACTGATTGCATCGGGCAGGGCGGCCTTCTGGCAGCCCTGCCATTTCTGCCCGCAAGGAAAGGCCTGAGCGAGACCGAAACATCTGTTCACTATGGATACCCAGGCCTTCCTGCGCGAGATCACCCACAGTCGGCACTACCGTGAGCAGGCCGTACATACGGAGATCTTGCCCCCGCGGCCGCCACGCCACGCCGATCCGGCCACCCCCATCGCCGGTCCTGTGGCTGATGCCCTCCGGCAGCAGGGGATCGAGCGACTCTACACCCACCAAGCCCAGGCGCTCGACGCCGTCCGCAGGGGAGAGAACGTGGTGGTCGTCACCGGGACGGCGAGTGGCAAGACCCTTTGCTACAACATCCCCGTGCTCGAGTCGCTCATCGAGAACCCAGCCGCCCGGGCCCTCTACCTGTTCCCCACCAAGGCTCTGGCCCAGGATCAGCTAGGCGGCTTCCGCCGTCTGGCGGGCGCCGTGCCTGGCCTGGTCGCGCCGGCGGGCTGTTACGACGGCGATACCCCCACTACCGAGCGCAAGACCATCCGCGACAAGGGCCGGGTCGTACTTACGAACCCCGACATGCTCCACTCAGGGATCCTGCCGAACCACTCCCGCTGGGCGGAGTACCTCCAGAACCTGCGCTACGTGGTCATCGACGAGGTTCACTCCTATCGCGGCCTGTTCGGGGCAAATGTTGCCAACGTGCTCAGGCGCTTGAGGCGCATCTGCCGGCACTACGGGGCGGACCCGCAGTTCATCTTCTGCAGCGCGACCATCGGGAACCCCGATGAACTCTGTGAGAACCTCTCCGGCCTCCCAGTGACCCCGGTCGTCGATGACGGATCACCGCGCGGCGAGAAGACCTTCGTCCTCTGGAACCCGCCCCACCTCGATGACGCCAAGGTCGAACGGCGCAGTCCGAGCACCGAAGCGCATTACCTCATGACCGATCTCGTGCGCGACTCGTGCCAGACCATCTGCTTCGTCCGCGCCCGGGTCACCGCCGAACTCCTCTACCGGATGGTCCAGGATCGTCTCCGCAAGGACGGGTCGAGGCTGGCCAACGCAGTGCGCGCCTACCGTGGCGGGTATATCGCCGAGGACCGGCGGGAGATCGAACGCCAGTTGTTCTCCGGCGAGCTGCTCGGCGTAGCGACGACGAATGCCTTGGAGCTCGGGATCGACATCGGCAGCATGGAGGCCTGCCTCCTCGTTGGGTACCCTGGCAGCATCGCCAGCTTGTGGCAGCAGGCAGGCCGAGCGGGTAGGGGCTCGGAGAGTGCCCTGGCGATCCTCATCGCTCAGAACGACCCCATCGACCAGTTCCTGATGCGCCATCCGGAGTTCGTGTTCGGCCGGTCGCCGGAGCACGCCGTGGTCGATGCCCTCAACCCCCACGTTCAGGCGCTGCACCTGCGTTGCGCGGCGAAGGAGCTGCCACTCTCCGCCCTCGACGAGGGACACTACGGTGAGTACCTATATGCCATTCTGGAGCTACTCGAGGAGCGCGGCGACCTGAGGCGCCGGGGCGACCGCTGGTTCTGGGCGAAACCGAACGTGTACCCTGCCGCCGAGTTCTCGCTGAGGCTTGGTACGGACAACGTCTACCAGATCATCGACATGACGGGCCCCGAACCCAATGTCATCGGGCAACTGGACGAGCTTTCCGCGTTCCACCAACTGCATACCCAAGCCATCTATCTCCACCAGGCCGAGACCTACTTCGTGCGCGAGCTGAATGTCGAGCGTAAGCACGCCTACGTGGAACGGGGAGACTTCGACTACTACACCCAGGCGGTCGCCAAGGCCCAGATCAAGATCGACGATGTGGAGCGCGAGTCGCCGTGGCGGGTCAGCCAGACGGGGGTTGGCGACGTCACCGTCACCGAGCTCATCGTCATGTTCCGCAAGATCAAGTTCGGCTCCAAAGACTCCATCGGCTTCGGGAACCTCGACCTGCCTCCATGTCCCCTGGAGACAACGGGCATGTGGCTGGCGCCGCCGCGACAAGCCCTGGATCTGGTGCGGTCGTCCGGGCGGGCGCCTCAGGACGGTCTCCTCGGCGTGGCCAACGTCCTCTCCGGCGTCATGCCCCTGTTCACGATGTGCGATCGGCAGGACATTGGAACCACCATAGACTCCAGCAACCTCGGGTCGCCGACGGTCTTCATATACGACAAGTATCCAGGCGGCGCGGGGTTCGCCCACCGCTCTTTCGACCGCATCGAAGAGCTGATGGTCGCGTGTCTGGAGCTTGTGTCGGGCTGTGAGTGCGAGGACGGTTGCCCGTCCTGCGTTGGCGCGCCCGAGCCCGCGGGCGGACTGGGCGAAGGCCTGTCCCGCTCGGCAGTCCCCGATAAGGAGGCCACCCTGTGCCTCCTCCACTCACTCCTTGAGAGGGAGGCCTATGTCCCGAAGCCGCTCGGCATCCCGCGCCCGGGCACCATGCCGCCAGACGGCGATGCGATCGTGATGGAACCCGCCGTCCCTCCGCCGCCTCCAAAGGTCAAGAGACTCCCGGAGGCCGTCGAGAGCAAGATCCGCCGGCGTCTGCAGGGTCTGAAGCTGTAACCGAGGGGGATCAGCGATGAAGAGGCTTCATGCGTTCCTGTGGTTCGCGGCGCTCGCGATGGTGATCATGGGGTGCGGCAAGGGCAGTAGCAGCCTCAGTGAGGAGGCGTTTACCCTCGCGGATCGGGGGCCCCTTGCGGCTGCGCAAGCGGCCCCCTCGGCCATGGATGGGGCCGCGATGGGCGAGGCCCGGATGACGGAAGCTGCATCCCCCGCGCTGGCCTCCGCGCCGCCCGAGGCTGCCGCGCTCGTAGAGACGGCGAGGATCATCCGCACTGCGTCCATCGCCCTGGAGGTCGACGGGATCCCCGAGGCCGAGGCTCGGGTGCGAGAGCTTGTCGAGTCAGCCGAAGGGTACATTGCTGACTCCCGGATCAACTACTCCGAGGGCTATGGGGCTGGCGGCACGATGACCGCGAGAGTCCCTGCTGAGCGGTATAGCGAGACCTACGCGAGCCTGCGAGGGGGGACCTACGGCTACCTCATCACCTCTTGGGAGCAGACACAGGATGTCACCGAGGAATGGGTGGACACCGAGAGCCGGATCCGTGTTCTGGAGGGGGAGCGGGACACGCTCGGGGAGTTGCTGGCGCGCCGGGGCGAGCTCGGCGAGATCCTGGAGGTGCAGCGCGAGATCCTGAATGTGCAGATGCAGATCGAGCAATCCCAGGGCAGGCTCAACGTCCTCAGGAACCGCGTCTCTCTGTCCACCATCACAATCGAGCTACGGCTCCGAGCCGACGAGAGCGACTTGGCGCAAGCCGAGCGTGAGCGGGACAAGTGGCGGCCGGGCTATGTGTTCAGACGCTCCTTCTCGGGCATGGTGAGGAGCCTCCAGAGTCTCGTGAATAGCCTGATCGTCATTCTCACCTACATCCCGTGCTGGGGTCCCGTCGCTCTGGCTCTGTGGCTACTCAGTAGGAAGCTCCGAGGAAGCGCGGCGGAGCGCAAGAAGTGGCGGGACGTCGAGGAGGAGAAGCGACAGAGGGCGTGGGAGGACTACCAGCAGGCGCGTGACGCGTCGGGTGAAACCGCTCCCCCGCCTGACGATGGGGTCGATACCGAGTGACCGGTGGCGAGGCGCGCTCGTACCTTTCGAACCTTGCGGACTACGAGCGCGCCCTCCCTCGCTCGTATGACAAGGCCACCTTCGGCTTGGAGCGCATGCGGCGCCTATGCGAGGCGCTGGATCACCCGGAGGCCAGCTACCGGGTGCTCCAGGTGGGGGGGACGAACGGCAAGGGGAGCGTCTCGGCGTTCGCCGACACGCTCCTTCGCCACGCCGGGCTGCGGACGGGCTTGGCAACCAGCCCTCACCTGCTTGATGTAGCGGAGCGCATTCGCATCGACGGGATGATCATCCCCGACGAGCTCCTCGGCGCGGCGGTGGGCGCTGTGGCGGCGGCAAGCGCCGAGCTTCGCGCCGAGGAGCGCGACACCCTCACCTTCTTCGAGGTGATCACCGCCGCGGGGCTGGAGGCCTTCCGGCGGGCGGGGGTACAGGTCGCCATCCTGGAAGTGGGCCTCGGCGGCCGTTTCGATGCGACCTCAGCCGCCTCGCCGGACGTGGTGGTGATCACGCCGATCGGCCGCGACCATCAGGCTTTCCTGGGGGAGACCATCGAGGAGATCGCATCGGACAAAGCGCACCTGCTGCGCAGGGGGATTCCCGCCGTGATAGGGTGCTCGGGGGCCGCGCTCGATGTGATGCGCGCGCGGGCGCGGGAGGTCATGGCGCCTACGCGTATCCTCGGCTCCGACTTCCCCGAGTGGACCGGAGCGATGTCCTTGTTGGGAGACTACCAGCGGGCGAACGCCGCTCTCGCGGTGGAGGCCGTGCGCGTGCTCGTCCCCGACCTGGCCCCGGAGGTGCGAGACGCCGCCCTCATGGACACTCGCTGGCCGGGGCGGTTCCAGGTGATCGATGGATCGCCGCCCATTGTCCTCGACGGGGCGATGAATGCCGAGAGCGCGGCAGTCTTGGGGGGCGAGCTCGCCCGCCGCTTCCCGGGGGCACGGCTGGCTCTCGTGCTGGGCATGAGCGCGGACAAGCGCCCCGAGGAGTTCATCCAAGCCATCGTGGGCCAGGGCGCGCGGACCGAGTCGATCGTGACCACGTCGGCAAGCACACCGCGAGCGATGGCAGCCGATGAGTTAGCCCGGAGGCTGGGGCCTGCGGGGTTCGCGTCGCGGCGCGCCGACAGTGTGGCCGAGGCCCTTGAGGTAGCTCGGGCGGCGGATCCAGACGTGGTCTGTATCACAGGTTCGCTCTATCTCGTCGCGGAGGCGATGCGAGTGCTGGGCTTGTCGGCCGAGATCGTGCGCCGTGGCCCCGATGGCGACGGCTAGTGAGCGATGCGACGGACGCTCACCACGTCGCGGACGGCCTCAATGCGGCTGATGAGGGCCGCAAGCTCAGCCGAGCCGCTGACGTCAACAGCCATGTGCAGGATCATCTTACTCCCTTGCTGCGACAGCGGCCCGATGTCCGCGATGTTGACGCCCATATTCGTGATCAGCCCCGTCACCTCGTGCAGTATGCCGATGCGGTCGCCGAGGATGACCTCGATGCGAGCCTTGTACTTGGTCCCCTCCGGCACGACCCACTCGCAGGCGATGACTCTGCTTCCATCTTTGGAGAGGATAGCGCGCAAATTGTGGCAGTCAGGCCGATGCACGGTGAGCCCGCGACCCCGAGTGACGTAGCCGACGATCGGATCGCCGGGCAGGGCGTGGCAGCATCGGGCTAGCGTGAAGGCTACGCCATCGACTCCAGCCGCGGTGATCTGGCACTCGCCGGTGGCCTTGGTGCCCCGGCGCTTGAACCGACGGAGTTCCTCCTCGATGTCAGCGCCTGTCTCCATGCTCCTCAACCGCAGCATGACTTTCTGAGGCTTCAGGTCACCCGAACCCAGGTGGGCGAGCATGGTGTCGAGGGACTGGTAGTTCAGGCTCTTCGCTACCTCGAACAATCGGTCATCGGAGAGGCCTAACTCCCCCCCCTTGCGGCTCAGTTCGCGCTCGAGCAGCGCCCGACCGGCCTTGACGTCCTCCTCGAAGCTCAGTCGCCGGAAGAACCCGCGGATCTTCTCGCGCGCATGGCTGCTCTGGACGAAGGAGAGCCAATCCCGGCTGGGCTGACTGCCGCGGCGACGGATGATCTCACAGATGTCGCCCTTGCGGAGCGCGTGGGACAGAGGAACCTGGCGACCGTTCACCTTGGCTCCCACGCACTCATGGCCCAGCTGCGTGTGGATGCGGTACGCGAAGTCCACCGGTGTGGCGCCCGCGGCGAGCTCGACCGGGTCGCCCTTGGGGGTCATCACATAGACCTGCTCCTGGAACAGGCTCTGCTCGACCCCTGTCATGAACTCGGAATCCTCGGGGACGTCGGCCTGGAGCTCGATCATTTCCCTCAGCCACGATAGGCTGCGATCGAAGTGGGATGCGGCGTCGCGTCCCTCCTTGTAGGCCCAGTGGGCCGCGATGCCGTACTCGCAGGTACGGTGCATCTCCCACGTCCGGATCTGCACCTCCAGTGGCGTCCCCTCGGGCCCTACGACCTTGGTGTGGAGGGACTGGTAACCGTTCGGCTTCGGTCGGGCGATGTAGTCGGTCACCATCTCCGGCAGTGGAACCCACGTCTCATGCACGATCCCGAGGCTCGCGTAGCACTCAGGGACGGTGTAGACCATCACACGGAGTGCAATGAGGTCGAAAACCTGCTCGAAATTGAGCTCATCACGCACCATTTTGCGGTAGATGGAGTGAAAGTGCTTGGGGCGCCCGTAGACCTCGGCGGGTACCCCGGCGTCGATCAGGCGCTGCTGTAGCTCACTGCTGAGGGTGGCGACTACCTGCTCGCGCTCCCTGCGGGTCCTGACCACCTTCGTCTGAATGTCGCGGTAGGCATCGGGATCAAGCACCTCGAGCGCCAGATCCTCGAGCTGCCACTGAAGATGGCGGATGCCGAGGCGGCTGGCAAGCGGAGCGTAGATCCGTAGCGTCTCCTCTGCCTTGGCTCGCCTCTTGTCTTCCCGATAAACCTCTACGGTGCGCATGTTGTGTAGACGGTCCGCAAGCTTGATGATAACAACCCGGATGTCCGAGGCCATGTTGACGAACATCTTGCGGAAGTTCTGGGCCTGCGCTTCGACCCGGCTCTGGAAGCTGTGCTTCTTCAGCTTGCTGACGCCGTCCACCAGAAGGGCGATCTCGCTTCCGAAACGCTCCTCGATGATCTCCCTCGTGACGGGCCGACCGTCCTCGATCCGGCCATCCTCGATCGTGTCGTGGAGCAGACCAGCGACCACGGTGAGCATGTCAGAGTCGATCTCAGCGAGGATTCGCGCTACGGCGAGGGGGTGGGTGACGTAGGGCTCTCCGGTGAGCCGCGTCTGGTGTCCGTGCACCTGGGCCGAGAACTCGTAAGCGCGCCTGATGAGGGCTTCGTCCACATCGGGGTCGTACCGGCGAACCTCCTGGACTAGATCCTCTAATCCACTAGATGCGGTACTGCACACGGTAGCCTCCGCTCGTCCCCTGCTGGTTGTAGGGGACATGGCACCTTTTCGTGAGTCTAGCACACCGGGTCGGGGCGTCCAATACCGTGTTTGGGGACGTCAGCATCGCGGCCGGGATGGCGGACGGAGGGGGAGGTATAGGGCGGCACTGGGATGAATCCGCAACCGAAAGCGGCCCAATCCAGGCGCGCCGCCGCTTGGTTACGGCGGCACGGAAGCAGCCCAGACGCACCGCTACCGTTTGGTGCGCACCGCGGGGAGCAACACCAGAGGGAGCGCCATGCCGGACATCGATCGCAAGGAAGTCGCCATCCTCAGGATCCTGGACGAGTTCCACGAGCCGATGGGGGCGGGTAGGATCGCCAAGGAGCTCCGGGATCACGGCGTCGAGCTCGAGGAGCGCGCGGTTCGGTACCACCTGGAGGCCCTCGACGACATGGGACTGACGGAGCCGATGGGGCGGCCTGGGCGGCGGATCACCGAGCTGGGACGGCAGGAGCTGCGTGTTGCGCGGGTGGCGGACAAGGTGGACATGGTCCTGGCGCGGCTCGAGGCATTCGCCTACCAGACTGACGTTAGCCCCAAGAACGGTCGAGGCAAGGTCGTTCTCAACATATCGTTCGTGCCGAGAGACTCCTTGTCAGCAGCGCTGGATGCAATGCGCCCTATACTCAACTCCGGCTACGCGACGAGCCGCCGGGTGGGCATCTTCGACAGCGGTGAGCGCATAGGCTGCCATGCCGTGCCTCTCGATATGACAGGCGTGGGAACCGTCTGCAGCGTGACCCTCAACGGGATACTCCTGAAGGCGGGCATCCCCGTGCAGTCCCTCTTCGGTGGCCTGCTGGCGATCGAGGAGGGCACTCCAAAGCGCTTCACCGAGGTCGTCCACTACGGCTGGACCTCCCTTGACCCCGTAGAGGTCTTCATCAAGAGCGGGGCGACGTCCGTGTCGTCAGCCGTCCTACGTAGCTCGGGGGTGGTGGGCGCGAGCTTCCGCGAGTTCCCTGGCGTAGCGAGAGACCACGCTCTGCGGGAACTCGAGGGGATTCGCCCCTGGGGAATCGGCGGCGTGATCGCTGTAGGAAGCCCGAGTTCGCCGTTACTCGAGGTGGATATCGCCCCCGGACGCTGTGGATTGGTCATAGCAGCGGGCTTGAATCCGGTCGCGGCGGTGGAGGAGGCAGGGGTTCCCACGATCAGCCACGCCCTGACCGATGTGTTCGACTATGAGAAGCTCGTCGACGTGAACGAGGTGTCCGCCTAGGAAGTTCGGAGACGGCGAAGGCCCTACCGGGGGAAGGAGGCGAGGCTCATGCGCTCGAACCTGTGGACACGTCCCCTGCGTGGGCGTAGGTGTTGATGGGGCGGAGCTTCGTTGACACCCCAGAATCGGCGAACCTATAATCGCCGAAGGTCTCGGCGAGTCTGGAAGGGGAATCCCTGCCAGGCGCGCGTTGTACCGTCTCAGGTGTGGTCAGGTTTGGGAGGAGCACACATGCTAGGAAGACGACTCGCGGCCTTCCTCGCGGTTCTCATGGGAGCCCTCGTGATGCCGAGTGCGCCCAGTTGGGCCCAGGAGGACCAGGTAACCGCCGAGGCAGCCGCTCTGGTGACCGATGGCATCAAGCGGTTGAGTCAGGCGCCCAGTGTGGCGAACTCCCAGGAGGCGGTGGCGGTCTTCCGCCAAGCTGCGGAGATGGCCCCAAGCTACTCTACGGCTCACTACTACCTTGGAGTAGCTCTGTTCGGTCTGGTCGAGGAGATGCTGCGATCCGATCCTCTGGCCCAGGCCGAGACGGACCCCATACTGGACGAAGCGGTGTCCGAGCTGCAGACGGCCATCAGTCTCGCCCCCGTCGCTTCGGGACCACGGCTCTACCTTGCTCACGTCTATCTGCTGCGCGATGACCTCGACGCGGCGGATGCGGCAATCCAGGGAGAGCTTCAGGTGGCGCCCGAGTCCGCGCGCCCGGTCGCCCATGAGGTCCTCGGCCGGATCCGCGTGCGGCAGGGAAGACTCGCGGAGGGCAAGCGAGCCTACGACTGGGCCCTGCAGGCCGACTCGAACTTCGCCGCGGCGCTGTACTCGAAGGCTGAACTCCTCTATCAGCTCGATGACTTCGACGCTTGCCTAGCCACCCTCGAGCGGCTGAGCACCCTGCTGACCGCGTACAAGAGAGAGGTGGACTACCTCGCCTCCCTGGACGCGGAAGGACGGCGCACTCCGGGTCAGGCCCAGGATACGAGTGAGAAGCTCCGCGAGCAGTTCTCTCGAGTCGCGGACTTCCGCAATCGGAACATGTGGCCCGAGGTGTTCCGCCTCGAAGGTCTTTGCCTGAGCGAACTGAACCAGTTCGCCGCCGCCCGCGCCGCGTTCCTGTCGGCCATGTCCGAGCGCCATGACGGCAACAGCCTGGACCTGAACCTGCGAACCCTGTTGGTTCGCCAGTACCTGTCCCAGGCGCAGTGGGCGATCCGGACTCAGGGCCGGGTCACCGATCCGCTCCGGCTGCTGCAGGCGGTTGACGAGCGCGTCGAGGAGATCCTTGGGGACAACTCGACCTATCCGCCTGCCCTGCAACTCCGCGGAGAGGCGTATCTTCTGGAAGCGCTCATCTACAAGCAGGGCGAGGATGTGCACCAGCTCGAGGACGCGCTCAACGCCTTCCAGGAGGCCACGAACGCCTACCGGCAGGCCCGCGACGCCCAGTCGCCATTGCCCGAGGCTCGCTCTGGCCAGAACTACGCCGCCAACCTGGCGTACCACGGCCTCACCCTGACGCTACTGGATAGGCACGAGGAAGCAATCGCGCTGC
This sequence comes from Armatimonadetes bacterium UBA1398, assembly GCA_002305165.1. Taxonomy (GTDB): domain Bacteria; phylum Armatimonadota; class Zipacnadia; order UBA1398; family UBA1398; genus UBA1398. The sequence continues at coordinate 15,344 of DBQI01000044.1, read as the reverse complement.
ACGACGAGGGACTCTCTCCGGAGGTCCATCCGGAGTCCTGCCGCAACCGGATCTACAAGGCGTACGCCCTCTCGAAGATTGACCCCCTCGGCCAGGCGGACGCGATCAAGCAGCTCGTCACCGAGGGCATCGAGCGCGCCCAGGAGACGGACGAAGCGTACATCCAGGGCGGGCAGGTATTCATGAACGTAGGTTCCGCTCAGCAGCAGGCCGCGCGGCTGGCTGGCGACGATAGCGGGCCCATGGCGATGAAGGCCTTCGCGACCCTTCAGGAGGCCCAGGATCTCTTCGAGGAGGCTGCCCGCATCGCCTCGGGCGACGCCAGGGCCTTCATGTATCTCGCCGATGTGCAGTTCAAGCTCGGGCAACTGGGACCGGCGCGCATGAGCTACGAGAAGACGCTCGCGCTTATCCCGCCCTCGACCAAGGTAACGATCGCCGATGAGCGGGCGCGCGTACTGCTACAGCTCGCCAAGTCCTACATCGAGGCCCGGCTATACGAGCCCACCGTTCGCGCCGCCAACGAGGCCCTCGCCTACTCCTCGCAACTCTGGGAGGCGAAGAAGCTCCTGGGCGATGCGTACACCGCCCTTCGGAGGTATGAGGCCGCCGATCAGGCCTACCTCAACGCCTTCGAGCTCTTGGGCGGCGCTCCCGGCCTCGACACGGCAAGCGTGCTGGCCTGCCATGGCCACCTATTCACGGTGATGCGCAAGGACCAGGAGGCGGAGATGTACCTACTCCGCGCCTTGGCGATGTACACTGAGGCAACGGGCGGACAGGCCGTGCCATTCGAGCATGAGAGCATCTACGAACGGATGGTTGAGGACCTGTCCGACGTTCGGCTGCGCTTGGCTGATGTTAGCTCCCCCTAGAGGGCGGGTTCTCCCTATGCGTGGGTTAGCAGCGGCCGCCTTCCTTCTGGGGGCGGCCGCTGTCGCGACTGCCCAACCGGAGGCGCATAGGCTGGACAACGGCCTGGTGGCCGCCTGGGAGACCCTTGGCGCTTACGACTCCGTGTGCATCGCCTTCCCCTGCCCGCGCCCGCCGTCAGAGCGCATGGTGGGAGCCAGTTCGGTGCTCACGGCGGCCCTGCGGGCCGCGGCGCAACATCCGGGGGGAGCTGCCGAGCGGATCAGCCGGGTCGGGGGTTCCTGGTCAGTAGCGGAGGCTGGGGGACGCATCGAGGTTCAGGCGGCGGGCCTCCCGAGTTCTGCGGGCGAGCTTATCGCGGCGCTAGCGGAACTATTGCTCGGCGGGCCCTCAACGCGGTCATTGGTTCAGGATGGCTCCCTGCGCCGCCAACTCGATGGGCTGAACGGGCGGACCGCAATCCAGGGCGAGGCGATGCGACAGCTTCTTGGCCGCCCCTGGTGGCCGGACGCGGATGAGATACGGGCGACGGCCCGTTTGCTCGAGCCACAGGATCTCGACCGGCTTCGGGAGGAGTGGCTATGCGCGAGCCGGTGCGGCGTGTCGGTGGTGTCGAGTTCCGCGGACGTGGTCCCGAAAGAAGCGTTGGCGCCCTTGGCCGCGATGCCCTACGGGAATTCGGCTATGGGCCTTCCTCGGGTATTCGAGCCCGGGGACGGCTCCGGGACCAAGCGCCGCGAGGACCGTGGCCAGAGCTTGGTCATCCTGGCCGCGGCGGGTCCGGAGCCGTTCTCGGCGGCGGCCGTTCCGTGGCACGTTACGGCGCAGTACCTGGGTGTGGGCAATGCCTCGCCGCTCTTCAAGGGCCTGCGCGCTAAGGCCGGTTTGAGCTACCTCGTGGGGAGCCGCTGGCTCTGGCTTGACGGAGGGCTCCTCTGGACAGAGGCTCACTGCGACCCCGGGGATGAGGCGAGGACCACCGAGCTGCTGGCTCGGGTGGTCGCGGAGGCGGCGGGGGAACCTGATGGGCAGCGGGTCGAGCAGTCCCGGCGTTGGGCGCAGACGGAATGGCGCCGCGATATGACTTCGCCGGAGAAGAGGGCTAGACTACGCGCAGCGGGAATGGCAATGGGAGCCGGGATCGAGTGGCCCGAGGCGGTCGCCGAGGCGATCACCAAGGTCGATTCGCAGGACATTCGGCTCGTGCTGGAAACATTATGCAGTGACGGCGTTTGGTTCCAGATCGAATCCGGGCTGGGCGTTGGACGGTCATAAGCAAGGCACCCTATGACACCAACGCCACCCGTTGGCGAGAAGGGATAGGACTCATGCGAAGGCCCCTGCTAGTAAGCCTGGGACTGCTGATCCTGGTTGGCGGCGCGCTTGCCGCTCCGTGGGTGGGTCCGGGAGGCGGCGATCTGCGTACCGGCTACGCCGGCGACCAGTTGCTCCCGCCGCTGGAGTTGAAGTGGCGCTTCGTGACGGGAGACCAGACCTGGACGGCGGCGTCTCCGGCCGTCTACGGTGAGCTCCTCGTCTTCGCCGTAGGGAAGACCGTGTACGGTGTCGACCCCCAGACGGGTGAGAAGAAGTGGGAGCACGCCACGACCGACGTGGTCAACTCCGACATCACCATTGGCGACGAGTTGGTCCTCGTGGGCGATCACTCCGGCGTCCTCTACGGGATCGACAAGTCCAACGGTAACCGGGTGTTCCAGTACCGAACCGTTGATGAGGAGACGCAGACCACCACTACCACGCCTGGCGCCGGTGGTATGGGTGGCATGGGTGGTATGGGCGGCATGGCCGCGGGCCAACAGGCCCGAGCGGTGGAGAGCGGTTTCGCCCTCGTCGGTGACCTGATCTACTTCGGCGATGACCAGGGTGTCGTCCATGCCGTCAAGGCCACGAAGGAGCCGGTGGCGGGAGTCGGGCTCTGGAAGTTCAACGCCGGACAGGCCATCAAAGTGGCGCCCACCTACCATCGCGGGTCCCTCTTCGTGGCGACCTTGACCGAGATCATCGCACTGCAGCGGGTCGAGGCTCAAGGCGAGCAGATGTGGAAGGCGGAGCTGGGTGGCGGCGGCCGCTACATCCTCGGCAGCCCGGTAGTGGTCGATGATCGGGTTCTCGTCGGTGTGGGTGATCAGGTCGTAGCCCTCTCGAGCACGACGGGCCAGGTCATCTGGCGCGCCCCCGCTCAGGGCAGCGTCGTGGGCAGCCCGGCCGTAACCGACGGCAAGGTGTGCTTCGCCTGCACCGGTGGCATCGTCTACTGCGTGAATCTGGCGAACGGCGAGTCGATCTGGCGGGCGAACGTCAACGGCCTGCTTCCCGTATCTCCCGAGTACTCGGAGTACCGCCAGGCCATCCACACCTCCGTCGTCATCGGCGGCAATACCGTCTACGCGCGCACTCGAACGGGCACCCTCGTCGCTGTGGATATAGATAGCGGCCAGATCGTTTGGCGCTACGACATCGGCGACCTGAAGCGCCCTCAGACGACTGCGGGAGTCGGAGGCATGGGTGGTGGCGTCGGCAGTGGCATGGGCGGAGGCCCCATGGCCGGTGGTGGCGGGGCGATGGGCGGCCCGATGGGTGGTATGGGCGGCATGGCGGGCGGGATGCAGAGCTATCTCGGCACCACGAGCAACACCCTGGCCCTCGATCTGTCCTCAGGGTTGGCCGCGAGCGATGACACACTCTTCGTGCTCGGCGGCGAGGGCGAGTTGTATGCCCTGGCATCGGGAGCGGTCGACAGCGGCCCCCCCATCGTCAAGAAGGCGGAGGTCTACATTCCCCGCACAGATGGGACAATGCTCGAGACCGGCTATCCCATCGCGGTCTACGATGCGAACGGCTACCCGGATCGAGTCGTGACCCCGATGCAGATGGTGCACCCCAGTGGCGCTCTGCCCAGCGCGGGGCCCATCGCGATCCAGGCGAAGGTCTCGGACCTGGGCAGTGGTGTTGTACCCGAGTCAGTCTCGGTGTCCGTCACGGGGCCGTACGGAGCCGTCGCTGCGGCGTTCATCTACCTCGATAGCCGTCACACGCTGCAGGTCTTCATTCCTGACAGGCCCGGACGCACCAACCGCGCCCTGGACGATGGCGCCTACGTGGTCCACATCAGTGCGACGGACTACGCGGGACGTAGCGCAGTGAGCGAGATTCGGTTCACCGTCGATGGCACCGTGCCATCGCCCTCGACGCAACAGGGCATGTGGGGCGGCGGGATGGCGGGCCCTGGTAGCGGCGGCATGCCCGGCGGCGGGATGGGTATGAGGTAGTCTGCGGGGCGACACCGAGGCGGGGCTCCGCACGGACGCCCCGCCTCCGTCGGGAAGGCGGCGGTGAGCATTGGGTCGACTACTGGGCATCATCGTGGGGATCATCTTGGCTCTTTGCCTGCTGCTTCCTATTGCGGCAGGAGCCTATGTGGTCAGCCTGCATCGCGAGCCGGTGATCCTGGACTTCAACAGCCTGCCCGGTGAGTTGAGCTTCCTGAGCTTCTATCTGACGCCGCCCCTCAGCCAGCTCTGCGGCGTATGCGCCGGAGTTGGCGCCGGCCTCATGTTGCTCCTGGCGATCCTTTTCAGCCTCGCCTTCCGGGGTAGCGCCCGGCGGGGGGCCGACCGGCAGGTGTCTCTCCTGAAGTCAAAGCTGCTCGAACGCGATGAGGAGATCGAGCGGCTGCGGTACCGCGTCCGCCACGGCTCACTACCCCCTGAGGAGGCGGCTGAGCCGGAGGCCGAGGCTACTCACCCGCTGCCGGCCACGGAGGCTGAGCAGCAGTAGAAGGCCGAACCACTGGATTCGCCCGAGTGTCTTCAGATCAGCACGCGCAGGCCCGGCTCGCGCCGGGCCTGCGCCGTCTTGGAGGCGCGCGATGCCGGAGACCATAGAGGACTGGCTTGACCTAGGCGCCCAGGACCGCTCCGACCTCGACTACTGGCTCATGTTGGCCCGGTTGCAGCAGAGCAAGGGGCTCTCGGCATCCGTGGTCGAGGACCTCGGCGGAGCCGCCCAGGTGTTCCGCTCCAGTGCCGCCGAGCTGTCGGAGCGGTTGGACACTCGCCCGCGCACCCTGCGGCGGCTTGTCGAGGTGGAGGTGCGGTGCGACCTGGGGAAGGAGCGCGAGGCCTTCGCGCGCTCCGGCGCTACCCTCGTGACGGTGCTGTCGGACCAGTATCCCGCGGCCTTGCGCGACCTGCCCGATGCCCCTGCCTGCCTCTTCGCTCTGGGTGACGTCGGCGTTCTGTCGCGTGAGGCGATCTCGATCGTCGGCTCCCGTAGCGCGCCCGATAGCGCGCTGATGGATGCCGAGGACCTCGCGGCGCGGATCGCGGCTCATGGCGTGTCCGTCGTCTCGGGCTTCGCCATGGGCGTCGATGCGGCGGCTCACCGAGGGGCGTTGCGCGAGGGGCACACCGTCGCCGTGCTGGGTTGTGGGATCGACGTGCTCTATCCAACCGCTCACGCAACGCTGCGCCAGGAGGTCGCGGAGCGTGGGGCATTGCTCACGGAGCAGCCCCTGGGCAGCCAGCCTCGCCGATGGACTTTTCCGAGCCGGAACCGGCTCATCGCGGCCTTGGGCAAGGGTACGGTGGTGGTCGGCGCTCGGGAGAGCTCCGGCGCGCTGCTCACGGCGCAATGGGCGGAGGAGCTGGGGCGGCCTGTGGGCGCCGTGCCGGGAGATACGCGCGACGAGAGGCATCGCGGCGCGATCGCGCTGATCGAGAAGGGCGCTCACCTCATCGGTTCCGCGGATGATGCGCTCAGGATGGTCGGCCTCGATCCACGACAGACGAAACCGGCGACTCCCGCCCGTAAGCCCGCGTTGTCGCCAACGGAGCAGAGAGTGTACGGGGTTCTGGTGGGCGATCCGATGCCTCTCGACGATGTGGTGACGGCTGCGGGGATGGAGATGCGGGAGGTCAGCACGGCGCTCATGCTTCTAGAGGTGAAGGGGCTGGCGAGGAGACTGCCGGGTGGTCGGTTCTCGCGGCTAGGGTAGTCTGGTAACATGGGCGGCGCGCTGAGTCACCCAATTGCCGATGCTGGATGTTTGGCCCTGTACGGGCCACAAGGAGCACGCCTGTGGCTCGTGCGCCTCACATGCTGCTGTAGGAAAGGGAATAGATGGCACGTTCCCTAGTCATAGTTGAGTCTCCGGCCAAGGTCCGCACTTTGCGCAACTTCCTCGGAGATCGGTACCTGATCGAGGCGTCAATGGGTCACGTTCGAGACCTGCCGAAGACCGTGATGGGGGTGGACGTCGAACGGGACTTCGAACCGACCTACCGCGTCCTACCCGACAAGCGAGAGACCCTCGATCGGCTCGCGAAGGCGGCTCGCAAGGCCGACGCGATCATCCTGGCGACTGACCCCGACCGCGAGGGTGAAGCTATCGCCTGGCACCTCGCCGAGGCCCTCAAGGTTGAGGATCCGATTCGAATCGAGTTCAACGAGATCACCGAGAGCGCCGTCAAGGGCGCCCTCGCGTCACCGCGTCGCATCGACATGTCCCGCGTGAACGCTCAGCAGGCGCGGCGTGTGCTGGATCGTCTCGTGGGCTATCGGCTGTCGCCTCTCATCAGCAAGAAGCTCCGGATGCGCGGTCTCTCCGCGGGCCGGGTGCAATCCGTGGCGCTGCGGTTGATCGTGGACCGCGAGCGGGAGATCCAGGCCTTCGAGTCCCAGGAGTACTGGTCCATTCTGGCGGAGTTGGCCCCACAGGAGGCTACGCTCACGTTTGGCGCCATCACGCCCTTCACTCGCGCCACGAAGATGAGCGTGACCGATGAGGCCCAAGCTCAGGGCATCGTCGAGCATGTGCGGGACAAGCAATGGGTCGTGGAGAAGCTCACCCATCGCACCATCAAGCGCCGGCCCCGCCCTCCCTTCATGACCAGCACCCTCCAGCAAGCCGCGTCGTCGCGATACGGCTTCGGGGCGGCGCGCACCATGCGCATCGCCCAGAACCTCTACGAGGGCAAGCAGATAGGTGACGAGGGCCAGGTGGGTCTCATAACCTACATGCGAACCGACTCGACGCGCGTGGCGGACATCGCCCAGAAGGCCGCTCGCGAGTTCATCGGGCAGCGGTACGGGGAGACCTACCTGCCCAAGAAGCCCCCGCAGTACACCCAGAAGAAGGGGCAGGACGCCCATGAGGCGATCCGGCCAACCGACATCACCCGCACCCCTGAGTCAGTGGCCCGCTACCTGGAGCCGGATGAGCTGAAGCTCTACACCCTCATCTGGGAGCGGTTCATCGCGTCGCAGATGGTTGAGGCCAGGATAGAAGCCTCCTCGGCTGACGTCCGCGCCGGCGAGTACCTGTTCCGTGCGACCGGCTCGCGCGTAGCCTTCCCGGGCTGGATGGCCGTCACCAAAGAGGCGCTGGCAGACTCGTCGGAGCAGCAGAAGAAGGGCCAGAACGGCGACGACGACGAGGAACTGGAGAGTGACGGCACTCAGGACCTCCCACCCCTAGAGGAGGGCCAAGTACTCGACCTGCGTAAGCTCACGCCGAGGCAGCACTTCACCCAACCCCCTCCGCGCTTCACCGAGGCGGCCCTCATCGCCGAGTTGGAGAAGCTGGGCGTAGGTCGCCCGAGCACCTACGCGCCCACGGTGGACGTGATCAAGCAGCGTGAGTACGCGGACCTGGTGGAGCGGCGCTTCGTGCCCTCGCCTCTCGGATTCGCCGTCAACGACGCCCTCGTCGGCCATTTCGCGCACATCGTGGACACGCGTTTCACTGCCCGAATGGAAGAGGCGCTCGACTCCGTCGAAGAGGGTGACGAGGACTGGCGTGGACTGCTGAAGCGGTTCTATGGGGACTTCGCGCTCAGCGTATCGACGGCCGAGGAGAGCATGCCCGACGGCCACATCGACGCGGGCGGTACCTGCCCCGAGTGCGGGAGTCAACTGGTGCTCCGTCGGGGGAGGAACGGCCTGTTCGTAGCCTGCTCGGGCTACCCGGAGTGCCGCTACGTGCAGCGCGACAACACCGAGCTCACGGAGACGGGCGAGGAGTGCCCTGAGTGTGGAAAGCCCCTCGTGCGGCGCACGGGTCGGTTCGGACCCTTCGTGGGCTGCTCGGGCTACCCGGACTGCCGATACATCAAGAAGCGCAAGGCTGCCGAGCCTGTCAGCACCGGGGTCAAATGCCCTCGGGAAGGCTGTGACGGCGAGATCATGCGCCGGAGTTCGAGGCGGGGGAAGACTTTCTACGGTTGCAGCGCGTACCCCAAGTGCGACTTCGTGCTCTGGAACCGCCCGGTAGGGGAAGCATGCCCCGAGGACGGTGAACCCCTCGTCTACAAGCCCCCAAGGAAGGGCTCCAAGGGACACGGAACCATCCTCTGCTCGAACAAGGAGTGTTCCTACCGCCGGGACGCTGACGAAGCCACGGCGGCAGCCCTCACCGAGGCCGCCGTCGATCCGCCGGCAGAGGAGGGGTCGTGAAGTCGACAGGCCAGGCCAAGCTGGGACGCGAGATCTACCTGGCGGTTGGCCTGGCCGCATGCGGCTCGCTGCTGCTCGAGATCAGCCTGACCCGCGTCCTGTCCGTTCTACTGCGGTTCCACTTCGTGTTCCTGATCATCTCCTCAGCCCTCTGCGGCCTGGGGCTGGGAGGGATGTTGGGCCTGTCCCGGTGGCGTATCCTCACGCGCCGCTTCTCGGATCGCCACATCCTCGTCGCCCTCGCCCTCGCTGCCGCCGCCTCCGTTCCCCTTGCCATGTTCATTCTCTTCCGGACGCCACTGATCCAGCACGTCTTCGATCCTCTGACGGTGCCCCTGGTCGCCATGGGCCCCTTTCTGCTGACGGGCGCCTTCCTGTCCTACGCCTTCGACCGGGCGGTGGCGCAGGCGGGTGGCTTGTACTTCGCTGACCTCTTCGGCGCGGCCACGGGTTCCCTGGGCGTGATCATCGTTCTGAACTCCCTTGGCGGCATCAACGCGGTAGTGGCGTCGGCCGTGCTCTTCGCGGCCGCGGCAGCGGCGCTGAGCTTCCCTGGGTTCAGAATGGGGTGGGTTGCCTCAGCCGCGTGCGTCATCGCCCTCATCGGGCTCCTCGTGGCGAACCGCGGTGAGGGAGTCATCGGGCTGCAAGCCGTGCGCTACGAGCGGGACAACATGGCTGCTTACACCAACGTGAAGCCCCTCTTCTCACCAACGGAGCTCGGTGACGAGTCCCTGGGCTCGGAGATCGTGGCGACGGACTGGAACGCCTTCGCGCGGACCGACGTGGTCCGCAACGAGGGCGACTCTACTCTCTACGTCTACACCGACGGCGACGTCCCAACGAACATGCTCGCCTACGACGGCACGGCGGAGTCGGTGATCGACACCCTCTCGGTACTCGGGTTCGCTGGCATCGTTGCCGGACCCCGCGAACGCGTCCTGTTCATAGGCCCGGGGGGCGGCCTCGATATCCATCTCGGTATCCTCGCCGGCGCCGATGATATGGTGGGTGTGGAGCTCAATCCCTCCATCCCGCGGCTGATGCACACCTTCCGTGACCACAATGGGAGTGTCTACGGGACTGAAGGCTATTCGCTGTATGTCGACGAGGGGCGGAGCTTCGTACGGCGGGACCCCCGGCAGTACGACGTCATCTACACGGCCCTCACGAAGACGGCGACGACGGCGACGAGCGGCCTCGCACTGGTGGAATCCCATGTGTTCACGAAAGAGGGATTCCGAGACTACCTGGGCCACCTCACGCCCCAGGGACGCCTCGTGGCCGTGTTCGACCAGGAGATCATCGCGCGACGGGCACTGGTAACGGCTCTGAGGGCCCTCGAGACCTCTGGGGTCCCCCTGTCGGAGGCTCTGGATCACGTCGCGCTGGTGGCCATCCCCCGGGCAGCCAAGACCCTGGGCGTGGTCGCTCGAGTCGGGGAACGGCACGGAGTCCCTGTGGAGGAGACCATCGCGGCGGGTAGGGGCATCGCCCTGGATCCCTCCCTGTGGTGGGCAAGCCCCTACAGCCACATGCTCATCGTCACCAAGAGCCCGATCGACGAGCGCTCTAGCCGACTCCTCGAACACGTATTCGCGCGGCCTTGGCTCACAGACCGGGACTATGGCCGGATGGAACTGGCGACAGATCCCTTCCTGCACAGCATCACGGGGCTACTCGCGGGGCCGAACGCTCGGATGCAGGCGACTGAAGAGGAGCTTGCGTGGATACGAGACACCCGGGCGGCGGAGATCGAGGGGCTCGAGATCCTCTATCTCCCTCACGTCGCCGAGGGGCACGCGGGGATTGGGGCCATCGCTCAGAGCGAGGGCGGCCTGCAGGCCTATGTTGATAGTGAGCCACGGTGGAACCTTGCGCCCGTTAGCGATGACAAGCCGTTCTTCGTGGACATAGCCAAGGGACCCAACCGCGCCCTGGCGAGCCTCACGGTGATCCCGATCGTAGCCGCGGCCGCAGGGGCGGTGATCTGCGTCGCGTCGATCGGTATGCGGTGGCGGCGCGAGGGGGCCGGCCTACCTCTCGCCCATGGGATCTCCTTCGGCTACTTCGGTCTCCTCGGCCTGGGTTTCATGCTCATCGAGGTGCCGCTGGCGCAGAAGCTCGTCCTCTTCCTGGGCTACCCGACGCTGTCCCTGTCGGTCGTCGTGTTCGGCCTCCTGGTGGGGGGCGGCATGGGCAGCCTGATGAGCCAGTCGTGGGAGGGGCGACGGCTCGTGCACGGAGTGCGTATCGCCGGTCTCGCCGTCGTGGTCATGGGGCTGCTCCACGCGCTGGTCGTGCCGGGTATGCTGGATGCCCTGCTGGGGATTCCGGTCTTCTGGCGCGCGGCTCTCGCCCTTGCCCTGGTTGTCCCTATGGGCGTGGCCCTCGGGGTGCCTTTCCCCTCCGGCCTGCGGCTCTCCGCCCGCCTCTTGCCGGGGCTGACGCCACGGGCATGGGGAGTGAATGGCCTGCTATCAACCGCGGGCAGCGTGTTGGCGATGCTGGGAGCACGCGAGTTGGGGTTCACCCAGACGATGCTTGTGGGGTGCGGCCTCTATCTGCTCGTTGTGCTGCTGGCGCCGCTCGTGGGCCGCGGCAGGCCCACCGGTACAGAAACAGACCCGGCAACGGAGCAGCCGGGTCTGTCATCACCTGCGGTCGGCTTTGGCGGACGCGATTAGCCGGCGTTGACGGCCGCTCCACTTCGCCGCGGGGCCTTCGCTATCTTGTTGGACTTGAGACAGCTCGTGCAGACCTTCATGCGCTTCACGCCGCCGCTGGCGGTCCGAACGCGAACCCGCTGAAGGTTAGGCAGCCAACGACGCTTGGTTCGGTTGTCGGCATGGCTTATCTGGTGTCCGGTAACCGGCTTGCGGCCGCACACATCGCATACGCGGGACATTGCTGAGGTACCTCCACAATCGCTGCGCTCTGAGAGCATGCCGCCCAGTGGCGAAACACGCGAACTCGAACAATACCACACGCCTAGGGGGGCAGCAAGTACTCATTCGCCGGAGGAGCCCGGCGGGAGTGACATCGGCTCCTCCGCCCCGGACGACAGCGCGAGCAGCTCCGAACGCGCGAGGGACACCGCTCCTCCCGGAGGGGAGAGGGCGAGTGACCGCGTCAGCTGGGTCGCCGCCTCCTCGTCACGACCCTCCAGGCGCAGGGCCATGGCCCAGCCCAACCGCGCAAGCGGATCGTCTGGCATTGCTTGGCAGGCGATGCGGAACTGCACCTCGGCCAGCAGGCCCTCCCTACGGCGGAGGTAGAGGCAGCCGAGATCGTAGCGAGCCGTCGCGTGGCCCGGCTCCACCGCGAGCGCGCGGTGGAACGCCTCCTCCGCCTCAGGGTCGCGACCGGCACGGGCGAGCAGCGCCCCCTGGGTGGCGAGCACGTCGGCGTCGAGCGGCGCCAGCAACGCGGCCTCGGCGAGGCGGCTGAGGGCCCCCTCCAGGTCGCCGCGCAGGTACTGGACGATGCCCATTCCCGCCTGGGCCTCGCCATCGGTTGGGTCCAGCGCGGTTGCGCGAGCGAAAGCCTCCTCAGCGGCGTCCGGGTTGGGGGGCAGGATGCGGAGCAGAGACCTCCCGAGGGCCGTCAGGATCTCTGGATGAGTCACGGCGAGTGGGCCTGCGGCCTCCTCGAGTAGCGGCGCCGCCCGGTCCCCATCGCCGGCCGACAGGTAGCACAGCCCGGCGTTGGCTCTAGCCTCAGGCCACTCATCGCGGGACTCCGCTGCCTGCAGGAACCGTTCGGCCGCCTCGAGGTGCCGTCCCTGGCGTGCCAAGGCGAGCCCTGCGGCGAAAAGAGCGTCCCCGTCGGATGGCGTCAAGCTGAGCAGAAGCTCGCAGGCGTCGCTCGCCGTGTCCGGGTCATCCTCCGGCCCGAGACTGACCGTGATGAGACGCCTCAATGCCGCCGACGTGCTCGGACCGGGCCGAGCATTCACGGACTGTCGGAGCAGCTCCAGCGCTCCCGGGCCGTCACCAAGCGCGATGCGCTCCTCCGCGGCGTCAGCCAGTTCAACGGATCTCGCACTCGCCCAGTGGCGCTGCAGCGCGGGCAAGCCCCAGGCAACGCCCAGTCCGAGGATGACTGCCACCAGCAGAGCCGCCACGACACCGAGGAGGACCCGACCCGGTCTCACTCGCCGCTCACCCCCTGGGCTGGCAAGCACAGATCCGGGGGGGTGTAGGCAAAGTCGGCGCAAGGCGTCTCCACGGCGTCCACCCACTCCGAACTCCATGTAGGCGGGAGCGGCGTGCCGTGCCGCCCCGCCGTCCACTCAGGCGTGGTGGACCCCGGTTCGAGGCCTAGCGAGGCGCTCGTGAGCAGTGTGCCGCCCCCCATCAACCATACCTCGTCGGTCGGCCGTGCGCGCGCGGCCGCAGTGCCTCGCCGTCCCGGGTAGGCGCGGAGCATGAGCCGCTGGGAGGCGAGACCAAAGGGGTGGCACGTCGACAGAGTCAAAGCCTCGTTCGGGGTGGGAGCAAGGTACCGGCCGTCCCGAGCGTCCACCTCCCGTACCCACGCCACATGGTAGACCCGTCGGAAGCCACTCTCCCCCGAGATAATGACCTCGTCCCCCGGTCGCATCTCCAGTAGGCGCCGGAAGGGCGCCGTATAAGTGCTCCGGTGACCTGCTATGCAGCAGTTGGCGGGCTCACCGGGGGCTGCCGTGCCCACGTAGTGGCAAGGGCCGCCTCGAAGGTTGTCGAGGGTAGCGTCCTCTCGGACCGGCTCCACCACCCCAATCGCGGGGAGGGCTATGGAGTACGGACCTGAGCATACCTCGACCGCCACGCCGGGCTCACCCAGGACCAACCAGCGGGCCGGTAGGTGCACCGGCGCGCGCTCAGGCCCCGCGAACGCCTCCGTGAGGTGCGGGTAGGCCATGACGATCCCGCCCGACAGCACCATCAGGGCCGCCAAGCCTCGATAGCCGCCCGAGCGGCCGCCGTGGGCGACAGGGGCGCCTCGGCCGCCGAGGATGAAGGCGCCGACGCAAAGCAACACGCTCAACGCAACGGCCGCCGCCAGCCACCAGGCCGAGTGGTCTACGGGCATGGCGGGCTCCACCGCCATCTCCACACCCGCCTGAGGGGAGCTGCTCGATCCGACCAGCCGCGCGTACATGGTGGACACGGTGGTACTGGAGCAGATGCCACCACTAGTTCCGCTCGGGCCAGAGAGGGGATCGGGGGTGGCGTCAGTGGAGTCCAGCATGACGACCTCGACGCCAGCAGACCGGGCCCACTCGAACACCGTTGTGAGCCCCATGGCCGCGTGCTCGGGGAACCGGGCGCCGCACTCATGGCACTCGTGGGCGGCGTACACCCGCGAGAGCACGATCGGCAGCCCGCGCTGATGGAGGCGTGGTTCCAGTGCGGCAAGCTCGGCGGCTATATCGCGCGAGCCGTCGCAGAAGGGGCAGCCCATGGCGACTTGGACGCCGATCGCGTCGAAGATCCTGGGCGCATCCTCGCGCCATGCCTTCGCGGCGGCGTCGGGGCTCCGGGAGTCCGCGGACTTCACGATGCGGCTTCGAGGCGTGGCCTGTCGGATCGCGCCCACGAGCCGGCCCTCTAGAGCATCCCAGGCGTAGGCATCGGATGCACTCGCAATGGGCAGAAGGTCCACCCAGGCCCCCTCCGGGACGTCCGCGACCGCCTCGCCCAATAGCGTGGCCTCCGCCTCGGACCAACCGGCATCCCATTCGACCCTCAGCCAGGGCACGGCTCCAGCCTGGCGGACGGCCTCCAGCCATTCCTGCGGTAGGGGAGAGCCTACCTCGCAGCGCCACCCACAGACGCGCGGCTCGACGAAGGCCTGTTCAAAGAGGGCCAATCTCGCCGCCGCCGGCGCCTCGGCCTCGTCAACGAGCATCGTCAGCATCCGGTCGCCCTCCAGGAAGGCCCCCGGAGCGCAGGGAGCGAGCAGTGTCGCGGCTGTGAGCAACAGGTTCACCATCAGCGGTCCATTCGCCCCGCGACGCTCGCTCCCTTGACACTGGCGCCGCCCGCCGTCACCCTTCAACAGAGCTCGTCTTCACGGGGCGCCGCGGCGCCCCGATCGTCGCAGCGGAGGATCCAATGTACCCCGAACTCGAGGGCAAGAGCGCCGTCGTCACCGGTTCGAGCCGTGGTTTCGGCCGAGCCATTGCCGAGCGTCTGGCGAGCGAGGGCGCCAATGTGATCGTCAACTACCGCCGGAGCAAGACCGAGGCAATGGAGGTCGTTGAGACCATCAACGCCCGTGGGCGCGGCCGCGCCACGGCGGTCCGGGCCGACGTGGGGCGCGAGGAGAGCCTGGATGCCCTATTCGAGGAGGCGGAGGAGGAGTTCGGCAGTCTGGACATCCTCGTGGCCAATGCCGCCTTCGGCGTGCCTGGCCAGCTTCTGGAGACCACGGTGCGTCACTGGGACGTCACCATGCACGCCTCGGCGCACTCCCTTCTCGGGATGGCGCAGAGGGCGCTGCCACTTATGAGCAACGGCTGGGGCCGGATCATCAGCATCACGAGCGAGGGGGGCCAGCGAGTGCTCCCCAGCTACGGTGTGGTGGGCGTGGCCAAGGCCGCCTTGGAGGCCCTCACCCGAAGCCTTGCCGTGGAGCTTGCGCCCAAGGGCATCGTCGTCAACGGGGTCCTGGCAGGAATCGCGGACACGAAGTCAGCCCGGCGCATACCCGGCGCGGACGATCTGATCACCGAGGCCCAGGAGCGCACCCCTGCGGGGAGGATCATCGTGCCTGATGACGTCGCCAACGCGGTCGCCTTCCTAGCCTCCGACCAGGCCAGCATGGTGGTGGGCCAGTTCCTGGTGGTTGACGGTGGGCTGACCATCGTCAAGTAGAGGTTGACCAGCCCGCATCATTCATGAGTGCTAGTCTGTGGTGTGCTCGCCGGCTGTGCAGCGAGCGCTTGTCGGTTGCGTTGGTGTTGGTCTGTCCAGCAGCAGGCGGCGGGCATGGAGGGGCGGCTCGCT
>DBQI01000058.1 GCA_002305165.1 Armatimonadetes bacterium UBA1398 | reverse complement strand
CACTCAGCTTCGAAAGAACACCCCTCACTTCCTTTTTGCCATATGCAAAACAATGAAAAGACCCTGTAGCGGCGTGCCAAGTGGCGGGTGTGATCCAGCGCCTCGGGGGGCGTGTTATACTTCCAGTCCTTGCGCGGATCCGCTTGTGGGAGGCACGACTTGGCGCACACAGCCACTCGGCGCGCTGCACGGCGCGAACCGGATTCCAAAGCCGGCGATCACATCGCCTGGCGGGGCCTCACCGTCGCCGTTCGGGTGCTTATCGCCATTGAGGTCATCCTACTCATCGTCGGCGTGGGAACCATTGCGGCAGCCTACGGAGCCTACCGATCCATCCTGCCCATCGTCCCCCGCGGGGCGGACATCGGGGACTACCAGCCAAGGGCGACGACGATCCTGTACGCGGCGAACGGTGAGGAGATCGCGCGGGTCTTCGATGAGGAAGACCGGATCCTCGTAGACCTCATGGACGTGCCCGAGGTGGTGCGGAACGCGACCATCGCGATCGAGGACAAGCGTTTCCATTCGCATCGCGGTTTCGACCCGATCCGGCTGGTGAAGGTCACGCACCTGGAAATGACCCAGGGTGGTCAGGAACAGGGCGGGTCGACCATCACCATGCAACTCGCGCGCGAGATCTACCTCTCGAAGCGCAAGTCCTTCGGCCGCAAGATCCAAGAGCTGGCCCTGGCGATCGAGATCGAGCGCCGCTTCTCGAAGGACCAGATTCTGGAGATGTATCTGAATCAGGTCTGCTACGGTGACCGCACCTACGGCATCAGAGCGGCCGCGGAGCGCTTCTACCACAAGGATCTGAAGGATCTGGACCTCCACGAGGTCGCCCTACTGGCCGCGCTCCCGAACAACCCCGAGGGCCGCTCGCCGTACAACCACCCTCAGGCGGCCAAGGAGCGCCGTGATCTGGTGCTCCGCGAGATGAGCAGCGAGGGCTATGTCACTCGCGACGAGGCCAACCGCGCCATGGAGATGCCCCTGGGGGTGAAGGAACGCGCGCCCCGGGGCCTCCTCAGCTACCGGGCGCCATACTTCACACAGCACGCCATCCTCGAGCTTGTTGAGAAGTACGGGCATGACCGCGCCTACGGCGGCGGGTTGCGCGTGACGACCACCCTCGATCTGGACGTTCAGGCCAAGGCCCAAGAGATCGTTCGCAACGGCGTGGAGCGGGCGAGCGGACAGCGCGTGCGACAGGGCGCCGCCGTGGTGATGGAGCCCAACACGGGGCGCGTTTTGGCCATCGTCGGGGGCAAGGAGTGGAGCGAGCAGGATCAGTACAACCGCGCCACCCTGGCCGAGCGCCAACCCGGCTCCTCCATGAAGCCCTACGTCTGGGCGGCTGCCATGGAGATCCTAGGGCTCGGTCCGTCCTCCGGCATATCCGGCGCGCCGGCCTCTTTCAACGTGGGCGGGGGGCTCTACTGGAGCCCCAACCCGGGCGGCAGCGGCGGCATGTACACCCTGGCGAGCGCCCTCGCGGCATCGGTGAACATCGTCTCCGCACGCCTCGCGCTGTCGGTGGGGCCGGAGGCGGTCGTGCGAACGGCCAAGCGCCTCGGTATACGGTCTGACATTCGGCCGTTTCCGTCCATCGCCCTCGGCTCGGAGGGGGTGACAGTACTCGATCAGGCGACCGCATACTCCTGCTTTGCGAACGGTGGATATCGTGCTGCAGCCACTTGTCTTGCCAAGGTTACGGACCACAACGGCATCGTCATCGACGACTGCCACCCCAAGCTGGAGAGTGTTTTGGATCAGCGCATCGCTTACGACATGAACCAGATGATGCAGGGCGTCGTCCGAGGCGGGACAGGCCGCTCCGCCCAGGGGTTGCCCGCGCCGACCGGCGGCAAGACGGGAACGACGGACCGCTCGTGTGACGCCTGGTTCGTGGGTTTCACGCCCAAACTCACCTGCGCGGTCTGGGTGGGCAATGATGAGAATGACCCCATGTACGGCGTCTACGGAGGCAATGTCCCCTGCCCCATATGGAAGCAGATCATGACCATGGCCATCGAGGTCACGGGTAAGTCGGGAGGGGAGTTCCCCGGACCGGGACGCTCGCTGCCCAGGAAGCCCAGCCGATCCGTGGCCCTCGTCCAAGGGACGCCCGCCGCCGAGAAGCCATCCGAGAGCCCTGCGGGCGGCGGGGGCGGAGGGCGTGGGGCGCCCCAGAACCTCTTCTACTAGCGCTGGTATAGGACGCTACCCATGGCTGGCAGCACCATCGGCACCCTCTTCCGCGTCACCACCTACGGTGAATCCCACGGCTGCGCGGTAGGAGTCATCGTGGATGGCGCCACTCCTGGGGTGGCGCTCACGGAGGCGGTGGTTCAGCGTGAGCTGGATCGGCGCAAGCCGGGCCAGTCCTCCGTGACTACTCCCCGGGCCGAGCCCGACGTGGTCCACATCACATCAGGCGTCTTCGAAGGCGTCACTACGGGTACGCCCATACACATGACGCTCCACAACCGAGACGCCGATCCCAGCGCCTACCTTGCGATCAAGGACAAGTTCCGCCCCGGACACGCGGACTTCACCTACCTTCGCAAGTACGGTGTAAGAGACTGGCGGGGCAGTGGCCGTGCATCGGGACGCGAGACGGCGGGTCGCGTGGCGGCTGGCGCGGTGGCTAAGGCAATGTTGGCGCGTCGGGGCGTGACGGTCACGGCGTACACCCTGCGCGCCGCCGGCATCCAGGCCAAAGCCATAGACCTCGACGCCATCGAGAGGAACCCCATGCGCACGCCCGACATGGAGGCCGCTCATGAGATGATAGCGCGCATCGAGGCGGCGCAGCGAGCGGGTGACAGCTACGGAGGCGTCGTCGAGTGCCGCATCCGGGGCCTTGAAGCAGGCTTGGGGGAGCCGGTGTTCGACCGCCTGGACGCGGACCTGGCCAAGGCGATCCTCTCCATCGGCGCGACCAAGGGCATCGAGTTCGGCGATGGCTTCGCCGCCGTGGACATGCGAGGCTCGGAACACAACGACTCCATGAATGCCTCGGGGTTCGCCTCGAACCACGCCGGAGGCATACTCGGCGGCATCTCGACAGGGGCAGAGATCGTCTTCCGTGTGGCCGTGAAGCCCCCCTCATCCATCAGCGTGCCGCAGGCAACCGTTGATGTGGAGGGACGTGAGACGGAGATCAAGACCGAAGGACGGCACGATCCCTGCATCTGTCCTCGCATCGTGCCGGTAGTAGAGGCCATGGCCGCCATGGTTCTGGAGGATCACGCCAAGCGCCAAGCGGCGCTCCACGCCTGAGTGGCGCCACGGGGGCGCGTGGAGGGATGGTCTCCCGCGCGAGGAAGACTCCAGCCGGTGATGCCGGGCATGTCTGAAGCCATCTTCGAGGCGCAAGCCATCTACGATCCCGCTCTCGGGCCCTCCCACGCCCACGCGTCCACTATCTGTCAACTGCCCAGCGGCCGACTCATGGCCGCCTGGTACGCGGGAGGAGAGGAAGGGCACAAAGACGTCGCCGTCTACGCCGCCTACCGCCGGATGGATGGCCGGTGGGGGCCGCCCCTGGTCATGGAGAAGAGCCCTGGCTACTCGGAGGGCAACCCCGTTCTCTATCCCCACAGTGACGGCCGGGTGACGCTCATCTGGGTGACCATGTACGGCGACGGCTGGACGACGTGCCGGATCAAGCTCAGGACCTCCGATGGGCGAGAAGGCGCGCGGCTATGGGGCCCGGAGAGGCTGTACGACCAAGAGTTCGGCTACATGACGCGTCACAAGCTCCTCGCCATGAGCAACGGCGAACTGCTCCTTCCCCTCTATGATGAGCGCGAATGGGCTTCCTTCTTTGCATGGTCGCGGGATGATGGACTGACCTGGGAGAGGGGGGATCTGCTTCGCTCCGATCCGGGCAACATCCAACCTACCGTCGTTGAACTCCAGCCGGGACGCCTTGTAAGCCTCTTTCGCACCCGGGACAAGGCCGGTCGCCTGTGGCGGTCCGAGTCCACTGACTACGGCCGCACCTGGGCCCCGCTGGAGGCCACAGACGTGCCGAACCCCAACTCAGGTGCAGATATGGTGCGCCTAGCGTCTGGGGCGATCGCTTTGGTCAACAACCACGCCTCCCGTGCACGCACGCCTCTGTCTCTGTACCTTTCAAATGATGGCGCGCGGACCTTCCCGGTCAGGAGGGATCTGGAGACAGCGCCAGGGGAGTACTCCTATCCCGCCATCGTGGAGGATCGGAGCGGGCTTATGCAGATCACCTACACCCACCGGCGTGAGACCATCATGCATGTGGCCACCAACGAGACCTGGCTGCGCTCGTAGGCAAGTTGGCCGAAGGCGCACGGCGGGCACATGGGGAAATGAGTGTGTGTCCGCGAGCCGACACCGAGAGGAACCATTCCATGCCGACACCGCCCCTCCCGCCCTACCTCGGCGCCGCCTACTACCCCGAGGCGTGGCCGGAGGAGACCATCGAGCAGGACATCCAGCGCGCCAAGGAACTGGGCATCAACTGCTTCCGCGTCGCCGAGTTCGCCTGGTCTCGGATGGAGCGGCGCGAGGGCCAGTACGATTTCGGCTGGCTCCACCGTGTGTGCGACCGGCTTCTGGAGGCCGGAATCGCGGTGATGATGTGCACCCCAACGCCCACTCCGCCCGCGTGGCTCACCCGCAAGTACCCCGAAGTGCTCGCTTGCTCCGCCGATGGACGACCCTACGGTCACGGTGGACGGCGACATGGTTGCCCGACCTCGCCCAAGTTCCGGGAGCTCTGTCGCGGCATCGCGGGGAAGATGGCCGAGGAGTTCGCCAAGGATCCGGCCGTGGTTTCGTGGCAGATCGATAACGAGTACGGCTGCCACCTCAGCCAGTGCTTCTGCCCGAACTGCCTCGAGGGCTGGTGTGAGTGGCTGCGGCGACGCTACGGAACCCTCGATGCCCTCAATGAGGCTTGGGGCACGGAGCTCTGGAGCCAGTACTACACGGATTGGGAGGAGATCCCTCAGCCGGTCCAGGCCGGCGCGGGGCACCATCCGAGCCTGGTTCACCACTACCGCTGGTTCATGAGCGACATGTATGCCGAGCAGTGCCGCGAGCAGTACGAGGTCCTGAAGGCGGCCGGCGCCGTCAATGTGACCACCGATGGCATGCCGAACCCGTGGCACCGCCTCGATTACGAGGAGATGTACCGCGACCTGGATCTCGTGGCGAACAACTGCTACTTCCCCCCGAGCGAATACGCGGGAATGATCGCTGAATGCGACTGGATGCGGCCGGTGAAGGACGCCCCCTACTACTTCACCGAAAGCGCCGTGGGATACACCGGGGGAGGCTCGGTTGGGTCACTCTACCTGGCCAACCCTGGCTCGATCCGCGCCCGCGGCTGGTTCATGATGGCTCTCGGCGGCGAAGCGGTCATGTACTGGTTGTGGCGCGGCCATTGGAGCGGCCAGGAGATGAACCATGGCTGCCTCATCCATCAGTGGGGGGAGCCCACTCCGGGGTCCGAGGAGGTCGCTCAGCTCGGATCGGAGCTGGAGGCCGCCTCGGAGTTCATGCGGGCGACGCGCGTGCCTCAGTCGCCGGTGGGAATCCACTTCCATACCCCCTCGGGCTGGATGTTGGACTATGAGACCCAGGTGCCGGGCTTCCACTACGACACCTACTGGAACCGCTACTTCCACAAGCCCCTCGTTGAGATGAACGTGATGCGCGATGCCCTCTTCGCGGGTCACAGCGTGGCCGGCTATCAGCTGCTGTTCACGCCCTTTATGGCCTGGTTGCCGGATGAGACCCTATCCGCGGTGCTCGACGCGGTGGCCCAGGGGATGACCTGGGTCGTTGGGCCGCTTACCTCGATCCGTTCGGAGCACGGCACCGTGTACCGCGACTGCGCGCTGGGCGCCCTCGAACGCGCGCTTCCCTTCCGCGTGGCGCGACGCTTCCCCGCGTCCGGCGTGGATCCGCGCATCATCTGGGCGGACACCTGCACACAGGGCACGGCGGGCGTCTGGTGCGATGTGTTGGAGCCGCAAGGCCCGAAGGTGAAGCCTCTTGCAGTCTATGAGTCGGGCCCGGGCGCCGGTGAGATCGGAGCGGTCGAGATCAGCCACGGCCAGGGGACCATCAAGGTGTTGGGATTCCTTCCCAGTGATCCGAACGACCACTGGCTCCACACGGTGCTCTGGGCAGCGGGCGTGCGACCAGTGTGCGCAACGACGCCGGGGATCTGTGTGGTGCCCCGGGTAGGAGAGGCGACCCACGGATGGATCGCCTTCGACTGGAAGGGCGAGGGCGGTCACGCCGTTCTCCCCGAGGGCGGGGTCGACCTGTTGACGGGCGATCCAGTCCCAGGAGTACTGAGCATGGAGCGCTACGGCGTGGCCGTGGTGGAGTGCCCACAGTAACATCCTATGAACCCACGATCGGAGGGTCCCTATGCGACTCGTAGCTGAACGCTCGACCGCGCCGCGACAGAATGTCCTCAGCGCCGCGCCTGGAACCAAGCAGCGACGGCTCCTCTGCACGGTCGGAGAACCTCATACCCCGGGTATCTGCGAGTGGAGCGAGGAGGGGGCGGGCTGGAAGCCCGTCGTCGAGGAGGGGAACGACCCGACCGTAACCTCCATGGGCGTGGTCTACGTGCGTGAGGAGGATAACGGGTCGTCCCTGTGGCTTGCGGGCAATGTGGCGAGGCGGATCACCGAGGCGGGTTGGTCGGACCGCCATGCCGCGGGCAGGCCGGGAGCCCGAGAGGTCCTCTTCTGCTCAGACCGCAATGACGGCGCCGACATCTACATTGTGGACCCCGGACAGCCACCCCTGCGGCTGACCGAGGGCGCCAGCCGGTGCATCACTCCCGCGTGGTCTCCCGATGGATCGCGGATCGCCTTCGCCTCCGACCGCGACGGCCTCTATGAGATCTACACCATGGCGCCGGACGGAACGGATGTGCGGAAGGTAGCTTCCGCCTATGGCCACTCACCCGCATGGTCGCCCGACGGCACGACTCTGGCATACGCTGGCAGCATCGTTGCCCAGAGCGCGCGCTCGCCGAAGCCCACCAGCGTGTGCTTGGTTCCAGCGGACGGCGGCGAGCCGCAGATGATCCTCGGCGCGAGCATGGGGAGCAGCCCGGCGTGGTGGGACCCGGACGGCGCGACGCTCGCCTTCGTTCGCAACGGCTGGCTGTTCGAGTGCGATGTGGCCTCAGGCGAGGTCCGGCAACTCGCCTGACGATTCAACTCCGCTTGGCCCATTACGAAGGAGGCCCCATGCCGCCCTCTGTGACGCGTCGGCAGTTCCTTGTCAGCACCACGGCTGTGGGCGTCGCCTTGTCCACCTCAGGCGTCGCCCGATCCCAGGAAGCGGGCGAACCCTTGACCATCGTGGCCGACGGAAGCTCCGACTATGTCATTGTGCGGCCGCTGGCGTCCTCTCCCTCGCAGGTGTACGCGGCGGAGGAGCTCCAGCGGTTCGTCCGCGCGATGACGGGCGTCGAGTTGCTCATCGCGACGGATGACGGTCCGCTGCCGCCCAAAGCCATCCTGCTGGGAGCGACTCGGCACACGGCCGGCGTGCTGGGCGGATCGCCGGACGCGAGCGCCCTGGGTGATGACGGGTTCCATCTGCGCACTGCGGGCGAGTACTTGTGCATTATCGCGGGACCCGTGCGAGGCGCCCTGTACGGCGTCTACGAGCTTCTGGAGCGCTACTGGGGCTGCCGCTGGTACGCATCCTTCCACAGCGTCATCCCTTTGCACACCTCCCTCAGTCTGCCGGACATCGACGACGCCCAGGCGCCTGCCTTCGCGATGCGAGAGCCCTACTGGTGGGAGATGCGCGACGGCGACTACGCGGCGCGCAGCCGTGCGAACGGGACGGGCATGCAGCTGGAGGAGCGGCACGGAGGGAAGATTCGCTTCGGTGGCGGCCTCTTCGTGCACACCTTCTACCGCCTCGTACCGCCCGACGAGTTCTTCGCTGACCATCCCGAGTACTACAGCCTGATCGATGGAGAGCGCCAGATCGGCTACTCGCAGCTCTGTCTCACTAACCCCGATGTGCTCCGCATCGTTACCGAACGCGTGCTCGCCGCTATCCGGAGCGACCCCACCGCGAGGCTCTTCAGCGTGAGCCAGAACGACTGGGACGGCCACTGCCAGTGCGACGCGTGCATGGAGATCGAGGAACGCGAGGAGTCCCCGGCGGGTCCGCTCATCCACTTCGTGAATCAGGCCGCCGAGGCCGTCGAGGCGGAGTTCCCCGATGTGTGGATCGAGACCCTCGCCTACCAGTACACGAGGAAGCCTCCGAAGACGATCAAGCCACGGCACAATGTGGTGCCTCGGCTCTGCACCATCGAGTGCGACTTCTCACTGCCCCTGGATGAGAGCTCGTATCCCCAGAACGTACGGTTCGTGGAAGACATCCGCGGCTGGTCGGCGATCACGGACAAGCTCTACGTCTGGGACTACACGACCAACTTCCACAACTACGTCGGGCCACACCCGAACTTCCCGGCGATCCCTGGCAACATTCGGTTCTTCCGAGACAATCGCGTTGTGGGGCTCTTCGAGCAGGGCGCCAATGAGGGGCCCCACGCGGAGTTTGGGGAATTGCGGTCTTGGCTCATCGCCAAGCTCCTCTGGAACCCGGACCAGCCCGTGGAGCCGCTGCTCGACGACTTCTTCGCTGGCTACTACGGCGCCGCGGCGGGACCGATCCGCCAGTACTTCGACGAACTCCAGACCTTGGCGCTCGATCCGGAGATCACTGTCCGTATCTTCGATGCTTTGCGCGGTCGCTGGCTGACGCGGGAGTTCGTGGAGAGGGCCGAGGCGCTTTGGACGGAGGCGGAACGCCTGGCTGCTGATGATCCTGACCTGCTCCGCCGGGTGCGCATGTCGGGGATCACGACCCTGTGGGCCCGTGTGAAGCTGATGGGCGCTCCCGAGCGGGTCCACGTCATCGACGGCGGACGTCTGGTGTATCGCGAAGTCGACCCCGTCTATGCCGCTGCGGCGCGGGAGCTCCTTGCGCGAGTCGAGGAAGGCGATGTCAGGGTCCGCGAGTACACCGGGTACCATCAACAGGAGATCATCGACCTCACCGGTCACGCCTACGGGTTCGAGTTGGTACGTGTCACGTCGAACCAAACTGAGGCAGCGGCAGCGCCGGGCTGCGGCGGGGGAGCGGTGCTCTGGACTGTCGATGGAGGCCCGAACCTACTCGCTCCGCAACTGGGCGGCGTGCAGGTGGTAAGTCGGCACGACGATCTGGAGCGGCCGGACTACACCGAGTTCGAGCTTGTGGAGGCCGCGGAGGATAGCGCCACTCTGAAGGCCGTCGCGCCTCGTGCGGTCTGGGGGCCGCAGCTACGCGAGCGATTGGATGTGCAGCGAGTCCTGGCCGTGGACGCCGATGGGCTAACCTTGACCGACACCTACACACTCGCCGCGGAGAGCCAGGATGTAACGCCGGCGGTGCGTGTCGGGCTTGCCCTGGCCGGCCCCGTGCAAGTGCGGGCTGGCGCGTTCGAGGCGTCCTTGGCGTCGAGCGCGGATGGAGCCGTCACGACCTTGGACCTACCTGACGCGGCGCTCGATGCCGAAGCGATCGAGCTGCTGGCCGAGGATGGCCGCGTGCGGATCGATCTGCCACCCGGCCGCCGGGAGGCCATGTCCCTCGCCCTGAGCCCTGCCGAGGCGACTGTGCTGCTCACCGTCCGCTTGCCCGAGCAACGAGTGTCGCCAGAGGAGCCATTGACGATTGGGGTCAGGCTGTCGGTTCCGCGGTAGCCGCGTCTGCGGCGCGTACGGCGGCGAACAGTGCGGCGAGCTTGTCGGGGTCCTTGGCGCCGGGCTCCGCTTCCACACCGGAGGACACATCGACGGCGAAGGGGCGCAGGAGCCCGATCCGAGTCCCCACATTAGTGGGCGAGAGTCCACCTGCCAGAATGGGGTGCCGGGCTCGCGCCACAGCGGCTCTGGCAAGCTCCAGCGGCACCGTGCGCCCGGTGCCCCCGTGCCTGCCAGGGACGTGGGCATCGAGCAGATGGGCAGCAACCGGCCAAGCGTCGATCTCCTCGATAGACTCCGCGTCCGCCACGGCGATGGAGCGGATGACGGGCACCGAACCGAGTTTCCTCAGGATCGATGGTGGCTCCTCGCCACAGAGCTGCACAGCTCCCAGGCCCAGCGTGCGCACCAGGTCGAGGATGCGTGAGGCGGGGCTGTTCACGAAGACGCCCACGCGGCCGACGAAGGGCGGGACGGCTGCCGCGACAGCTACCGCAGCCTCCGGCGACAGATGCCGCGGGCTCTCCTCAGCGAAGATCAGCCCAATGGCGTGCGCGCCGAGCCGCGCCGCGAGCGCCGCATCCTCGGGACGGGTGACACCGCAGATCTTGACGCGGGTCATAGGGCCTCCCCCGCCCGCACGAACTCCCGCGCCACGGCCGCAACATCCGGCATACGCATGAACCGTTCGCCCACGAGTACGGCGTCGGCGCCCCAGGCGCGCACGGTGGCGAGATCCTCCACCTGACGGATGCCGCTCTCAGATACCAGGAGATGGTCACCGTCACCGATCGCCTCCGCAACCCTTCGTGTCGTCTCGATGTCAACCCTGAAGCTCTTCAGGTCGCGGTTGTTGACCCCAAGGATACGGCAGCCATGGCCCAGAGCAATGCGGGCCTCCTCAACGGTGTGTGCCTCCACGAGCGTATCCAGGCCACGATCAATGGCCGCCTGTCTCAGGCGCGACAACTCGGGTGGCTCGAGAGCGGCTACGATGAGAAGCACCGCGTCAGCGCCGTAGGCGAGCGCCTCGTCGAGTTGGTACTCGTCGACGATGAAGTCCTTCCGCAGTAGCGGCACGCCCGATGCGAGCTTGGCCTGGCGCAGATACTCGAGCTTGCCACCGAAGAAGGGCTCATCAGTCAGGCATGAGATGGCCGCCACCCCGGCGTCGGCATAGGCCCGCGCGAGGGCGACGACGTCGAAGTCCTCACGGATCAGGCCCGCCGAGGGGGAGGCGCGCTTGAGCTCCGCGATGACCGAGAGCCCCGGGCGCGCCAGCGCCGCGCTAAAGGCGCCGCGCGCTTCTCCGCATGGGCGTGGCGGGAGCGCCGTCGCCGGCGCGGCGGCCTTGCGAGCAGCCAGGTCTAGTCGCGTACGCTCTAGAATCCGGTCAAGAGTCAACGGGCGCCTCCGAGGTCATTGCGGCGAGGGAGAGGAGCTTCTCCA
The DNA here is from genome assembly GCA_002305165.1 of Armatimonadetes bacterium UBA1398. GTDB lineage: Bacteria > Armatimonadota > Zipacnadia > UBA1398 > UBA1398 > UBA1398. The sequence goes on along the minus strand of DBQI01000058.1, from coordinate 99,063 downwards.
TGGCGGCCCCCGACTCCAGCGACTCCCGCGCGCGGGCCATTGCATCAGTGATGTCCTCGGCCAGGCCCGCCACCCAGATGGCCGCGGCGGCGTTGGCTAGAGCGATATCGGTCCGTGGTCCGGGTTGACCCTGCAGGACGGCCCGCAGCATGCGAGCCGACTCCTCTGGCTCGCCGCCTCGGATGTCCTCGAGGCGGCAGCGAGGCACGCCGAAGACCTCCGGCTCCCATGATTCAACCGTGACGCAACCATCCCGCACGATGGCAACTGTGGTAGCGCTCACTGTGGAGATCTCGTCCAGGCCGCAATCCCCATGCACAACGAGGGCGAACTCGGACCCAACTCGGGCGAGGGCATGCGCCATCGTCGGTACGAGCTCCGGCGCGAAAACGCCCATGACCTGTCGCGGCGCACGCGCCGGATTCGTGAGGGGTCCGAGCACATTGAAGACGGTTCGGACTCCGATCTCTCTGCGCGGTCCGATGGCGTGCCTCATCGCGGGGTGAAGGATGGACGCGAAGAGGAAGCCAACCCCGATCTCGTCGAGGCAATGACCGACGACCTCCGGCGGGGCTTCGATGTCCACGCCCAGCGCTCTGAGCACATCCGCGCTGCCGCACCTGCTCGAGATGGCGCGGTTGCCGTGCTTGGCCACTCGGGCGCCGGCGCCTGCCGCGATGAAAGCGGCTGTCGTAGAGATGTTGAAGGTATCGAGGCAGTCCCCGCCTGTACCGCACGTGTCGATTACCGCGCCTGCCGCACACGGTATGAAGAGGGCGCTATCCCGCATGACCTCGGCGAAGGCCGCGATCTCATCGCCCGTCTCGCCCTTCATGCGCATGGCGGCCAGGAACGCCCCGATCTGGGAGTCGGTGCACTCCCCACCCATGATCGCGGCCATGGCCGCCCGCGCCATATCCTGCGTGAGGTCTCGCCCTGCGATCAGTAGCGGTAACGCGTCGCGAACGGCATTCATGGCGCATCACTCCCGATCTTGCCTTCGACGAAGTTCCGCAGAAGCTCGCGGCCGTGCTCAGTCATGATCGACTCGGGATGGAACTGGACACCCTCCACCGGGGCGCGGCGATGGCGCACCGCCATGACCTCCCCCTGGTCGGCGGTCCGGGCGGAAACCACCAGGCAATCGGGGAGACCCTCCCGCTCGACGAGGAGCGAGTGGTATCGAACCGCAGTGAAGGGGGAGGGGAGGTCTGCGAACAGGCCGCGGCCGTCATGCTCGATGGGGGAAGTCTTGCCGTGCATCAACCGCTGGGCCCGCACCACCTTGCCACCCAGTTCGTGGCCGATGCACTGGTGGCCCAGGCAGACCCCGATCGTCGGGACGCCGCGCTCCTCGCCGAAGACGCGGATCACGTCGCACGAGATCCCCGCCTCGAGCGGCGTCCTGGGTCCTGGCGAGATGCAGATGCGGTCGGGTCCCAGGTCCTCGATCTCGTCGAGCGTGATCTGATCATTGCGCCGTACCACAACGTCCCGCGTCATCTTGCCCAGGTACTGCACCAGGTTGTAGGTGAAGCTGTCGTAGTTGTCGATGACCAGGATCAAGGCTCACCACCGCCCGCGCGATCGATGGCGGCGAACAGAGCGGCCGCCTTGTTCAGGGTCTCCTCATACTCGAGTGCCGGAACCGAGTCGGCGACGATCCCCGCCCCCGCCTGCACGTGAGCGACGCCGCGGTCGATGACGATGGTCCGGATGGCGATGCCGGTATCCATGTTCCCCGAGAAGCCGAAGTAACCCACCGCGCCGGCGTAGACGCCGCGCCGCGTAGGCTCCAGCTCGTCGATGATCTCCATAGCCCGGACCTTGGGGGCGCCGGACACAGTGCCGGCGGGGAAGGTCGCCGCCAGAACGTCGTACTGGTCCATATCAGCCCGGACCGTGCCTCGGACGTTCGAGACGATGTGCATCACGTGGCTGTAGCGCTCTACCACCATCAGCTCATCGACACGGACGCTGCCGTACTCGCAGACTCGGCCGAGGTCGTTGCGTCCCAGGTCTACGAGCATGATGTGCTCGGCGCGTTCCTTCTGGTCGGCCAGGAGCTCCCGTTCGAGGGCCAGGTCCTCCTCCCGGGTCTTGCCTCGCCGCCGTGTGCCAGCGATGGGTCTCACGACGGCCTCTCCGTTATCGTAGGTGACCAGGATCTCGGGGGAGGAGCCGATCACGTAGAGGCCGCCGATGGCCAGGTAGAACATGTAGGGGGAGGGGTTCACGATGCGGAGGGCACGGTAGATCTCGAAGGGCGGGGCGCTCACTCGGCGCGAGAACCGTTGAGAGAGCACCACCTGGATGATGTCGCCCGCCGCGATGTAACCGAGACAGGCCTCGACCGCGGCCTCGAAGCCCTCTCGCGCGAAGTTGCTGGAGGTGCCCGGCCCCAACTCGCCGCGCACGCCTCGGCCGTGCCACGTGCGGGGCCCACGCGCCTTTACGGCGCTCTGGGAGGGTTGGAGCCTCTCTACCGTCTCATCGATGCGCGCCACTGCGCGGTCGTAGGCGGCTTCGGGGTCGCCATCGACATGGGCATTCACGAGCACCTTCATGGTGTGGGTGACGTGGTCGAAGATGACCAGTTCATCGGCCCCCATCAGGAGAACGTCGGGGAGCCCCAGGTCGTCGCTCGGCGCATCGGGGAGCCGCTCGAAGAAGCGCACGGTGTCATAGCCCACGTAGCCCACCGCGCCGCCCGTGAACCGAGGAAGGCCCTCTACGGCGACCGGATGGTAACCGCTCAGGAGTTCGCGCACGACATCGAGCGGCGACTCGCCCGGGTGGAGTTCTCGCTGGATCGAGCGCTCGCCGTGCTCGAGCCATACCCGGTTCCCCCGGGACCGGAGTATGAAGAAGGGGTTGTGGCCGATGAAGCTGTGCCGCCCAAGGTGCTCACCATCGGACACGCTCTCAAGCAGGAATGTGTTGCTCTCCGTTCCGAGCTTGCCGAGAACCGAGACGGGGGTCTCCAGATCGGCGAGAAGCTCCTCATAAACGGGGATCAGATTGCCCTCTTGGGCGAGGCGCAGGAACTCAGAGCGTTCGGGAACGGGCAAGTTGGGCCTCCATCCCTCAGAAACGAAAAGAGGCCGGGTGCTTGTCTAAGCTCCCGGCCTCTAACACCGATGCAATAGTCGCAGGGCGAAGCAGGCCTAGGTGGCCCACCACCAAAGCTTCACGCTATTGAACTGGCAGATACAACCGCCCATGACAAAACGGAGAATAGCGACGTGGGCTGGGGCTGTCAATGGGTGCGGAGGACCAACTGAGTCGGATGCGAACCTCCATACGGGCCGATACGTCTGCTAAGGGTCGTGACGAATCCGACCATAGGGAGCCAGTAGATGACCTATACGCTCAACGACATGACCCGTAGGGAGTTCCTGAGGACGGCTGGCTTGATCGTGGGTGGTGCGACGCTCGCAGGTGCGGCAGGGCCGCTGACGGCCCAGGCGCAGGCGCCTCGTGTCGGGATCGCTCGGAACACCGCCGTATGGGGGGATGGTGGCCTGGACCCCCATCTGCTTGGCCGACTCATCGATGAAGCTGTCATGTGGGCAGTCGGCGAGGACACGCCGGAGAAGGCGTGGGCCAAGTGTTTCTCGGCCGACGAGGTGGTTGGCCTCAAGCCGAACGGGATCGCGGGCTACGAGCTCTCGACGCTGCCGGAGACCATCTCACACTGCGTCGACCGCCTCGAGGGGGTGGGTATCCCGCGCGATCACGTGATCGTCTGGGAGCAGAACCCAGGCCACCTGGCGGCCTGCGGTGTGCCGCTCGATGACATTCCCTGGGGCGTCCGCGCGGTTCCGACGGACTCGAACCTGGGCGAGCCGGTGCGCAACGGTTCGTTCTCCGACCGGCTCTGCACCGTGCTTGACGAGTGTGACGCCTTCGTGAACCTGCCCATCCTGAAGGACCACTCGGTCTCCGGGGTCACCGCGGCCATGAAGAACCACTATGGCTCCATCGGCAACCCCGGCGCTCAGCATGCCGAGATACACCAGAAGATCGTCGATCTGAATGACCTCCCGCAGATCAAGGACAAGACGCGGCTCGTGATCTGCGACATGGTTCACACCGTCGTTGATGGCGGACCCTTTGGCGCCCCCCATTACTTCCCTGGCGCGATGCTCGCGACCACGGACTTCGTGGCATGCGACGCGGTCTGCTGGTACGTCATAGAGGAGGAGCGTGCGAGGCGAGGCATCCCCACCCTGAAGGACAGCGGACGCGAGCCGCTCCACATCGCCGGTGCGCAGGAGCGTGGCCTGGGGGTGGCTGACCTCGGGCGCATCAACGTCAACGTGATCGACTTGTAGACCCGGAGGGGACGGGCGATGGGCGATTCCATGCGCCTGCTCGCGGTTCCGCTATTGGCGCTCTCGCTGCTCGGCTCTGCATGCCCGGCTGAGGAGATCGTGGTCTTCGCCGACAGTCACTCCGCAGCAAGCGAGGGCGTGGTGGGTCGCGATCTCCAATGGGGTGGACTGGCCGTCTGCCACGGTCAGGGGGGCTTCCAGGCCTGGAGGTTCCACGCCACGCACGCGGGCCCGTACACCCTTCGCGCCTACTACGCCTCCCAGGACTCGCGAGCCGTCGAGGTCTTCATGAACGGATCCCTGGTGAACGGTGCGGCTCTGGCCGAGCCTACGGGGAGCTACCTGCCCGAGAGCCTTACCTGGGTCGAGGTCGGCTCGGTAGACCTCGTTGCCGGTGAGAACGAGTTGCGGATCGCGACGGACGGGTACATGCCCCACCTGGCCGGCTGGGTGCTGTCGGACGACTCCGAGGCGTGGGATCCCCACGTCTTCGACGAGCGTCTCCCCGACCAGGCCGAGCTAGTGACCCGCCTAGTGGCGCCACTGAAGGATCGCATGGCCGCCAACCGCCTCTCCCTGCGCGCGCGCTTCGGCATCGATGAGATCCTCTTCATCAAGCGCTTCACATACGACGCTAACCATTACTACACCGAGTACATCAATGCGACCTGGAAGCCGGGCGGGGGGCTCTACGCCCTAAGTCTCGCCGATGGCTCAGTCCGATGCGTCGCGCCGGTTCTCGAGTCAGGCGTCGTCGCCCGTTTCGATCTCTCCTTCGATGCGCGCCGGGTGCTCTTGGACTGGAAGACGGGGCCGGATGAGGGGTACAGGATCTACGAGGTGGGCCTAGACGGCGACGGCCTTCGCCGAATCCTGGGGCCGCCCTCAGACGAGCAGGATCTGATCGCGACCTATCGCAATGCGTACCACCACGGTACCGATGACATGCATCCGTGCTACCTGCCCAACGGCGACATCGCCTTCGTCTCCACGCGCTGCCAGACGAGCACCCTGTGCGATGGGAGCGACGCGTTCACGACCACGAACCTCTACCGAATGGACCGCGAAGGCGGTGGCCTCACGCGACTCACGCACAGCGCGCTCAGCGAGGCGACACCGACGCTGATGCCCGACGGACGGATCCTCTACACGCGGTGGGAGTACGTCGACAAGGGAGCGGTTAGCGCGAAGTGTCTTTGGGCGGTGCGACCCGATGGAACGGGCTCCGTCGAGGTCTACGGCAACAACCTCAGGTTGCCGCCAACCCTCACCCAAGGGCGTGTTGTGCCCGACCAGCCCAACCTGGTCCTAGCGCTGGGCACCCCGCACTATCCGCAGAACGCTCTCGGCACGGTCCTCGCCATCGATACCAGCCGCTCGCCCCGCTCGGAGGACCCCGTCCGCTTCCTTACGCCCGAGGTGAAGATCCTTGCCGAGTGGGGTTGGGACTTCCTGACAGGTAACGGCGACGAGCGGGTGCAGGACTCCCTGGGGCAAGGGCCTCTGTTCCGTGACCCGTATCCGCTCCCCGGCGGTTATGTGCTCGTGGCCCACAAGCCGGAGGGGTTCGGGGGGAGTTACGCCTACAACGGCTACGGCCTGTACCTGCTCGCGCCCGATGGGGCGTTGGAGCCGCTGTACCACGATCCGGCGATCTCCTCCTGGCAGCCGGTACCCATTCGGCCGCGGCCAGTGCCGCCCGAACTCGAGAGCCCCATCGATCCATCCCTGGCCGATCAGGGCCTGGCGCGTTGCGTGGTCACCGACGTCTACACGGGTATGGAGGGTGTGGAGCGGGGGACGGTCCGCTTCCTCCGAGTGCTGGAGCAGGTCGCGAGGCCATGGAGCGCCCGCCGTACCGAGGGCCTCTTCGTCGACGAGTACGACCAGCAGCACGCGGCAGTGTCCAAGGATACCGCGCTGGGCCTGAAGGTGCTTCACGGCATCGTGCCCGTGGAGCCCGATGGCAGCGCGCATTTCCTGGTGCCCGCCAACACGAATGTCTTCTTCCAGGCCCTGGATGAGGACTACATGGCGGTGCAGACGGAACGCACCTACGTGAACTACATGCCAGGGGAGACGCGGTCATGCGTCGGCTGCCACGAGACCCCCGAGGTCGCCTCCCCCCAACTCAGTGCCGCCACTCCCTTGGCGCTTATACGGGAGCCCTCGGTGCTCTTGCCGCAGCCGGGCGATGCTGTCCCCCACAGGCCGCTGCACTATCCCACCGATGTCCAGCCGGTCTGGGACCGGCACTGTGTCGATTGCCACGGCGCCAACCAGCCGGCGGGCGGGCTGGACCTGACAGGCACGCCCACTCGCATGTTCTCTGCTTCCTACGAGGGGCTACTGACGGAACGCCGTGGGGCCCGAGCCGAGCGCATCGAGCCCGATCTGGTGCCGACCATCGGCGAGAACCATCCGAAGGTAGGGAACGTGTCCTACCTGCCTCCGAGGAGCCTCGGCTCGCACAACAGCGTGCTCATGGCGCTGCTCACGGGGGGCCGCATCCGACTGGAGGGCGTTGATAGACGGGCTCGCGTCGAGCGGCTGCTTGCGGCTCATGCGGGCATTGAGCTATCCGCGGATGAGCTGGTGCGAGTTGCCACCTGGGTCGACACGAACGCCCAGTACTACGGCTCGTACTTCGGGCACAGGAACCTGGAGTTCGCCGAGGAGCCCGGTTTCCGACCAGTTCCGACGTGGGAATCGGCTCGAGGCGAGCGACCTAATGCCCCGGGCGTCTAGCCGTCCTTGGCAGCGTCACTGAATGCCCGGACCGAAGATCGTCCCCTCGCCGGGCTCCATGGGGAAGAACAAGGGAAAGTTGTAGCCGCCTAGGTTGGTGGTGTAGCCGCCGGGCGTATAGGTGAGGGCCTCCTCGAAGAGGACATCGAAGGTGCCGACATGGATGGGCAGGGCGGTGTCCGCTCCCGCGCCGTTGGAGTCGACAACCCTCAGGTCCCGCGGCATCCAGATCTCGCCCCAGCCTCGACGTAGACGCTCGCGCTCGGGGAGGGTCCAGTACCCGCGGAACTCGTAGTCCGTGTAGCCTCGCAGTAGCTTTCGGAGGTGCGGCCCCTCGGACGGGTTCGCCCATTCCTCCGGAAGGATCCTCATTCCGACGGGCTCGTTCATGTCGACCCATCTCTGAGCGTACCGAGCCCAGACTCGGCCCGAAATGCAGTAGGCGGCGTACACTCCCAGCCCATCCTCGTCGAGCTTCGTAGCCTTCAGAGTGTTGTCAGCCAGCCGCAGGATCATGAACTTGTCTGTCGTGCCGTTGGAGTGAGGCACTTCGACGTAACCCAGGCCACCCATCTCGGGCACCTCGATGAAATCGGTCGTCTCAGGGACCTCGATGCTATTGTAGACGAAGTTCGTCCCGACAAGCCGCAGCCGGTCGCCGTGATCCATGTAGACGTCAAAGGCGAGGAAGGGGTAGAGCCGCAGCCTCGGGATGACGCGAATCGACACGCCGAAGTGCCAGGGGTACTTGTGCTCCGCGAGTATAGGGGTGCGCTTGAGCACGAACGGTCCTCGATACAGAATGGGGTCCCGCGGGCCCTGCGACAGAACCGGGCCGGGACGGTAGGTCGCAGAGGCGGCAGCGGCCATCTCATCCAGCGGACGCGTGGGAGCGGCCCGATGCACGCGGTGTCTGCGTGGGGCCGGAGTCTCCTCGGGGAAGACCTCTTCGAGCTCATCCTGTTGCGGTGTCGGCAGCCCCTGGGGTAGGGCGGGCTGCCAGGACAGGGCAAGCAGCAGGGCGCAGACGGAAAGACCTCTCATCAAAGGGGAGACCTCCTGGAATCCGATGGCTCATTGTAGCCTACGGTAGTGACCAAAGGCCAGAGGCGGTCCGGTGGCCCCGACGTACTCGCCACGATGCCATGGGGCCCGGGCTATCCCGTGCCTCCACCGCTTGAAGCGGGAGGAACCGTGTGTGCCCGAGGTGAAACGCCACACGACACACACTACAGTAGGAGGCGGCACTCAATGAGTCTCATCGGGCTGGATGTCGGTACGACTGGCTGCAAGGCCATAGTTGTCAATCTGGAGGGGAAGGTGCTCGGGGAGGCCTACCGTGAGTACCCATTGACATACCCGCAGCCCGGATGGGCCGAACTGGACCCCGACGAGGTCTTCGACAAGGTACAGGTTGTGCTCAAGGAGGCCGTCGAACGGGCCCAGGGAGCCGACCCCGTGCAGGGCATCGGTATCTCGTCCCAGGGCGAGGCGGGCATTCCTGTGGATGCCGATGGCAACTTCCTCTACCGCAGCCCCGTCAGCTTCGACACTCGGGCGGTGCCCCAGACGGAGCGCCTGGGCGAACGCCACGGCCGGGAGCGGATCTTCGAGATCACGGGGCACGCGCTGAACGGCATGTATACGCTCCCGAAGATCGAGTGGCTGATCGAGAACGTCCCCGCGGTGAGAGAGCGGATGGAGCGTTTCTACTGCTTCGAGGACTACATCATCTTCCGCCTCTGTGGGCATGCGGCTATCGATTACTCCCTTGCGGCGCGCACCCTCGCCTTCGATATCAACACGAAGACATGGTCCACGGAGATGCTCGCCGACTCCCCCGTCGATGCATCGGTGTTTGCCGAGCCGATGCCGAGTGGAAGCGTCGCGGGCACGATCCTGCCTGAGGTGGCGCGCAGCCTGGGGCTCCCCGCTGACACCAAGATCGTCACCGGCGGCCATGACCAGCCCTGCGGCGCCTTGGGCGCAGGGATCATCAGGCCCCACGTGGCTGTCGACGGCACGGGAACGGTGGAGTGCATCACGGCGGCATTCCCCGAGCCAGTGCTGACGCCGACCATGCGCGAGAACGGCTTCTCCTGCTACCCCGCGGTGGCGCCTGATCTCTACGTGACCCTGGCCTATAACTTCACGGGCGGCTCGCTACTGCGCTGGTACAGGGACACCCTAGGGCAGGCCGAGGTGGCGCAGGCGCGCGCGGAAGGCCGGGATGTCTACAACCTGCTCATATCCAAGGCCACGGACGGCGTCGTCCAACCCATGGTATTGCCCCACTTCACGGCGACAGGCACCCCTCACCATGACCCCATCTCGAAGGGGGCGATCCTGGGGCTGGCCCTCGAGACGACTGCGGGCGACATCATCAAGGCGGTGCTCGATGGCGTGACCTTCGAGATGAAGCTGAACCTCAGTCTCCTCGATCAGGCCGGCGTACGCATCGACGTCATTCGGGCCATCGGCGGGGGCTCACGTTCCCCCGTCTGGCTGCAACTCAAGGCCGACATGTTCCGGCGGCCTGTCGTGCGACTGGACGTGGAGGAGGCCCCCTGCCTGGGGGCGGCTCTCTGTGCGGGGGTAGCGACGGGGGCATACGGCAGTTTCCAGGAGGCGGTGGATGCTGCCGTCCATGAGGGCGACCGCTACGAGCCGAACAACGAGCGCGCAGACCAGTACGATGAGCGCTTCGCCATCTACCGGGACCTCTACCCGGCGCTAGCGGACATCAATCACCGGCTATAGGAGCCGTACATAGCGGGGCCGCGTGGATCCACTCACACGCGGCCCCTGAATGTGCTCTGCTCGCCTAGCTACGGGTCATCCTTCTTCGCGTCTGGCTCCCCGTCCGTGCCATCGAGTTCGGCAGCCTCACCCTCGGCGGCGTCCTCGTCATCGGCGGACTCACCCTCGGGCTCCGTGGATCCTCGGCCGAAGGGCCACCAGGCACGCTTCGGGGCATCCCCTGGTTCAGCCCCGCCGGTGTCCTCATCGCCGTCATCCTCGTCCCAGGCCTCTTCCTCCTCCAACTCCCTCAGTTCGGCGGCTCGTTCGGCCCGCACACGACGCCACACGAGCAGTCGCACTACAATGAAGTAGAGCAGGATCAGTGCGACGACACCGACGATGCTCCAGAGCGAGGCCTTGGCTCGGTTCAGCCGGGTCGCCTTCACCGTGACCTGGATCCCGTGGGGCGCCAGGGCGGCGAGGGGGAGATCCCAGGTGACGCGGGAACCGTCGATCCGCTGCTTTATCTGAAAGCTCGGCTGCGGGGCGACGGTCGCCTCCGCACCCTCGTCATCGCCCGGCGCCTGGCTGACCGTCGGCAGATAGCGCTCCAGTGGCCGGAGGCTGGGCGGTTCGCTCTCTTCATCGATCTGGCCGGGCATCTCGATGGAGTAGGTTATGCTCAGGTGGTCGAAGCCGGCCCGCTCCTCATCGCTGCGGAACAGAAGCTTGTCCGTCAGTGTCTCCGTATAGACCAGGGAGGTGTAGAGCTGACTCTCTGAAGCTACGGTCAGGCTTGCGCGGCCGCCCCATGGGTCTTCCTCCGGGTCCACAGGCCGGCTGGTCGCGATGAACCAGACCTCGCTGCCCCGCTGGACCTCCTTCAGGGCCCATCCCGCCGTGCGGGGAAAGGTCTCCTTGAGGTAGACCCGCGCACCCGACTCGCGGCCCTCGGTAACCCGGATGACGAACTCCCGCTTGATGCGCCCATCGGCGTACACCCGGGTCGTCATATCGATACAACCCGAGAGCAGACTGGCGAACACAAGCGCGCACAGCGCCACCAGGGCAAGCCGGAGGCGCGTCGGCAACGAGAGGTTGTCCTGGCTCGTCCTGCTCATCGTCACTCGCTCCCCTCGCGCACCGCATCGTTCTGCGCCGCCCGCTCCTCGAGATCTCGGCGCTCGCGCCTCCAGCGGCGGTAGCCCGCCTCCACGAGGAGTGTAACGACCGAACCGGTCGCGAGGCTCAAGAGGATCGCCACCATCACGCTCATCGACACATCGCCGCAGAACAGCAGCCGGAGGGTGACCTCGGACTCCCAGTTCATCCAGGAGAAGAGAATGCAGCAGAAGACCAGCAGCAGAAGAAGCAGCACTCTCCAGTCGACCACAGCCGACCGAGATTCCGCGCCATCGACGGACACCGGCGCGCTCTCGATGTCCCGAAACGGATCTGTACCCGGCAACTGGGCACCAACCTTCCATCTGGAGCAGTGCGTGTAGCAGCACAAACAGCTCAGACCACAGGGCCCGAGCCCACAAACCCCTCTGTACTTACCATCGACGCGCCGTTTGTCCTGCCTCCGACGGCGTGATCTCGGTCGTCCCAACAAGGACTCCGAGGGAACCACTTGGCTTCTGCCGTGGTTATGCTACCATGTGCAGGAAAGTGGGGCAGAGTGGGGAATAGAGCCCACATTGTGGGGGAAACGCGTGGCCAGACTCGCCGGCACCTATGAGACCAGGATGGACCAGAAGGGGCGACTCACGCTCCCCGCGCTGGTTCGTCCGGCGCTTGGAGAAACCGTTGTGTTGACGATGGGCGTCGATCCCTGCGTTCTGGTCTACAGCCAAGAGAGCTGGCAGGTCCTGGAGACGGCGATCCTCGACACCCGGCAGTTCGATGAGGAGAGCCGCTGGCTCCGGCGGGCCATGGGCGAGGCTACGGAAGAGCGGCCTATTGACGCCCAAGGGCGGGTACTGATGAGCGAGCGGTTGCGCGAAGACTGCGGGCTCGGCCGCGAGGTGCTGGTGGTGGGTGTCCTGGACAAGCTGGAGATCTGGGACCCTGAGACCTACCGCTCCGCCCGGTCCCGCAAGCTGACTCCCGAGTGGAGACAGACCATCGGGAACCGGCTGTAGGAGGCGCCGATGGCAGCACATATCCCCGTCATGCTGTGTGAGGCCATGGGGCTTCTCGGTGTCCATCGGGGGGGCGTGTTCGTGGATGCCACCATGGGCGGAGGCGGTCACACGCGGGCCCTGTGCGAGGCGGTGCGGGAGGAGGGCCGGGTCATCGCCCTCGACAAGGACCCCGCCGCCGTTGAGGTGGCACGACACGATCTGGGTCCCCTCTATCCGTGGCTCACGATCATCCACGCGGACTTCGGCCAGATCGCTCAGGTCGTTGGCGACCTTGTGCTAGGCGGGGTACACGGGGTCCTGATGGACCTCGGCGTCTCATCGATGCAGCTCGATCCCGAATCGGGGCGAGGCTTCAGCTTCCAGGGCGATGAGCCGCTGGACATGCGGCTGGACTTCTCAACGGGGCTGGACGCCGCACGCGTACTGGCCGAGCTAGACGAGGAGGAGTTAGCCGCCGCGATCCGTACCTACGGGGACGAGCGGTACGCGCGCCGCGTGGCGAGAGCCATTGTGAGCGCGCGGCACAAGGCGCCCATACGGACGACTAGCCGGCTGGCGGAGATAGTTCGCTCGGTGGTGCCCGGGTCTCGTGACGGGCTGGATCCGGCGACTCGCACCTTCATGGCGCTCCGCATCTACGTAAACCGTGAGTTAGAGGTTCTGGAGGCGGGTCTTCGCGGAGCCTTGGCGGTACTGCGGCCCGCCGGCCGACTTGTGGTCCTCGCTTACCACTCAGGGGAAGACCGGATCGTGAAGCAGTTCATGGCAGCGCAGGCTCGCGGGTGCACGTGTCCCGCTGACATCCCCATCTGCGTGTGCGGGTGTCGGCCCACGTTGAGGCCGTTGCTCCGCAAGCCCCTCCGCCCATCGACGGAGGAGATCCAGGCCAACCCGCGTGCTCGGTCGTGCCGCATGCGCGCCGGTGAGCGGCTGGAGGAGTGTGACGAACATGGCGACGTATGACGTCTACGCCCGATCGCGCCCCGCCGGGCCAAGTCGCCACATCGATGGCGCGAGTTCGCTGCGCGCGATGATCGTGGCCGTTCTGGGCGTTGCCGTGCTCACGTCGCCCATCTTGGCGTACGTAGCCGTCCACGCGAACCTCACCGCGTGGGAGTACGACGCAACCCGGCTCAAGCGGGAGAAGATCGCCCAGGCCGAGCGAGCAAGCGAGCTCCGCGTAGCCCTCTCCGAGGCGACGGCTGCGGAGCGTGTATGTGCTGCGGCGGAGGAGATGGGACTCATTCAGTACGACGCGACGCAGGTAGTGGTCGTGTCAGCCAACGTCAAGCCCGCTCAGGAAGTCGTGGAGGTCGCGCAGGAGTCAACCTGGACGGAGAAGATAGCCGAGGCTTGGGGAGCCGCCAAAGCATGGGTGGGAGTGGAGGAGGTCCCGCCCCATGGCGACTGAGGGGCCGACGATATGGCATGGTTCGGCTCAGCGCACACGGTTGGTCAGGATGGGGCTCTTCCTCTGCCTGGCATTCATCATCACTCGGCTCATCTGGATCCAGGGATTCCAGCACGAGTACTACAAGAAACGCAGCCACGACATCACGCAGGACACGATAGACTTAGCCGCGCGCCGAGGGACGATCACTGACCGCCTGGGCCGCGAGTTGGCGGTAGATCGGCCAGCCATAGCGGTCTACGTGCACCCGCCCCGACTTCAGGATGTGCACCGCACCGCCGAGAGCTTGGGTGAGATCCTGGGCATCCCCGCTGACAGCATCGAGCGTCGCATCCGCCAGTGCTCTGAGTCGTTCATGTACGTTGACAGGCAGGCCGACGCCACGCTGAAGCCCCGCATCCTCGAGGTGGTGAAGAAGGAGCCCCAGGCCATAGGCATCCAGCCAGCGGTGCGCCGCGTCTACCCGAAGGGAACCCTGGCTGCGGACCTCCTGGGTTTCACGGGCATCGACCACAATGGGCTCTCGGGGCTTGAAGCGTCCTTCGAGGAGCGTCTGCACGGCAAGGATGGAGTCGCGGAGGGGGAACGCGACGTCACAGGCTGGCCTATCCCCCATCGGACTACTACCCTTACCCCGCCACAGGACGGCGCGTCGCTCCGACTGACCCTCGACGTCCGAGTGCAGGAGGCGTGTGAGCGCGAGCTCGCCGAGGGCGTCGAAGCCGTTGGGGCTGAGGCTGGATGCGTTATCGTAATGGACGTGCGTAACGGCGATGTGCTAGCGGCCTGTGATTACCCCACCTACAACCCCAGCGACTACTTGAGCGTGCCCGAGGAAGTGTGGACCCCGCGATTCAGCTTCTGGACCTACGAGCCAGGATCGACCATGAAGCCGCTCGTGGCGGCCATGGCTCTTGCGGAGGGGTACGTAACGGCGTCTCAGAGCTTCTACTGCGGTGGCTCCATGCCTGTTGGCGTCTGGGAGGTTGGCTGCCATCAGCCGAGCGGCGGCCACGGATGGCAGGACCTCGCAGGAGTCCTCAAGTACTCCTGCAACGTGGGCGTGGCACAAGTCGGGTTGGCGGCGGGGAGAGACGCCCTCACTCGGCTGTTCGAGCGCCTGCACTTTACGAAGCTCGCGACGCGAGAGATAACCGCCCAGTGTCACCCACTGCCAGAGACTAGAGACAGTGCGTGGTGCGCCACGGCGAGCTTCGGGCAGGGCGTCAGCATTACCCCTCTTCATCTCGTGTCCGCGTACGCGGCCTTGGCCAACGGCGGGACACTCATGCGGCCACGTTTCGTCGCTGCTGCCGTCGACGCCCAGGGGCGCACCAAGGAGTTCCCGCCCACAGTGCTCGGCCAGATCTATCCGAAGCACGTCGCCGACCAGATCGTCTCCATGCTCACCCACGTGGTCGAGGATGAGGATGGCACGGGATACCGGGCCAAGGTCCCCGGCTGCACGGTCGCAGGGAAGACGGGCACGGCTCAGGTCGTCGCCAATGGTGTCTACCTCCCCGACACCTACGTGGTCTCCTTCGCCGGGATCTTCCCTGCCGAGGCTCCTCGCTACGCCGCTGTTGTCGTGCTCGATAAGGCCGGCGCCGATGCCTATGGAGGGACCCTCGCGGCTCCCATCTTCCGCGACATCGCCCAGAGCCTCATCACCGATCTGAACCTGCCTGTCGAGAAGCCGGACAAGCCCATCGAGGAGGCGACCTCAGCGGAATGACACTGAGCCAACTCTCGTATCATCTGGAGAAGCATGTCCTGGGCTCTCGCGGCGAACTGGAGAGGCCGCTCAGCGGCGCCTGCCACGATAGCAGGGAGGTTGAGCCTGACGACCTCTACATCGCCCTGAAGGGCGAGCGGTGGGATGGGCACGACTTCCTGGCAGAGGCCCTCGCCAGGGGGGCGTCGGGGGCGCTCGTTGAAGGAGTGGGGAACCTCAGCCGCGTTCCCCCGGACATGCCTGCTCTAGCCGTCGATCACGCTCGCTCAGTCATGGCCACGGTTGCGACCCTGGTCTACGACCGGCCGGCCGGATCGGTGGACCTGCTCGGGGTAACAGGCACGAACGGCAAGACCTCAACCTGCTACTTCCTGGACAGCATCGCGAGAGCGGCGGGGAGGGCCTCGGGCTTGTTCACGACCCTCGAGATCCGCGATCCCTCCGGCCGAAGCCTCGAGGCGGGACGGACCACCCCTGAGGCCACTGTCATCCAAAAGTGGCTCCGGCACATGGTGGACCGGGGCGCCCAGCAGGTGGCGATGGAGGTCTCCTCCCATGCCGTGGACTGGGGGCGGATCGAGGGGTGCGAGTTCGCGGGGCTCCTCTTCACGAACCTAACGCAGGACCATCTGGATTGGCATGGCTCGATAGAGGCCTACTTCGAGTCCAAAGCGCGGCTGTTCACTCGCGCACTCTTCAAGCGCGAGGACTGCGTGGGAGGCGTCAACGTAGACGACCCCTATGGCCGGCAGTTGTTGGGTCGAGCCGATTGCCGGGTCGTCACCTTCGCCATGGACTCTCCGGCCGATGTCAGAGCACACGACGTGCGCCTGAGCCTGCATGGAACCAACATGGAGTTGGAGGTCAACGGCGACCGATCTCCCGTACGCCTGCATCTGCTGGGTCGGTTCGCCGCATGGAACGCCCTGGCGGCAGCGACGCTGGCCCATGCCCGCGGCGAGTCGCTCGACGCCATCGTGCGGGGACTCGAGGACCTGCGCGCCGTGCCAGGGCGTCTGGAGTTGGTCAGCCGGGGGAGTGAACCGCGTGTGCTCGTGGACTACGCGCACACGCCGGATAGCCTGCGTTCGGTCCTGCAGTCGGTGCGCGAGTTCTGCCCAGGACGCCTCCTCTGCGTGTTCGGTTGTGGCGGCGACCGCGACCGCACCAAGCGGCCACTGATGGGCGCCGCCGTGGCCGAGGGCGCCGACGTGGCCTACGTTACCTCGGACAACCCGCGCAGCGAGGACCCTGAGGCCATCCTGGACATGATCGCGCCGGGTCTTGCTGGGGCGGCTTGTACCCGCATTGCCGACCGGCGCGCCGCTATCTTCGAGGCCATCGCAGAGGCGCGGCCGGACGACGTGGTGGTCATCGCGGGCAAGGGACATGAGACATACCAGGAGGCCCGGGGTCAGCGGGTGCACTTCGATGATCGGGAGGTCGCCCGTGAGGCGCTGGACGCCTGCAGGGGTGGCGAGCCCTCATGACCCCGCGCGCGGTGGGTGAGTTCGCACGCCTGATCGGTGGCAGCCTGGTAGCGGGCAGTCCGGGCGAGTTGGTCTCCGGGGCGATGGTCGACACCCGGCGACTGGAGCCGGGACACGCCTTCTTCGCCATCAAGGGGGCCCGGGCCGATGGGCACAACTACTGCGCGGCGGCCCTGGCGGCCGGCGCCGCGTGCGCGGTGGTGGAGCGGACCGTCGATGTGGCAATGCCCCAGATCCGTGTGGCGAGCGTCGAGGGCGCCCTAGCGCGGATGGCTCGAGGCCTCATCGCCGAGTGGAATCCCATGGTCGTCGCCATCACGGGGAGCGTAGGTAAGACTTCGGTCAAGTCCATGGCTGGCCTCATCGCCTCCCGTCGCTGGGCTACCGCCGTCGCTCCGGGCAACCTGAATAGCGAGCTTGGTATGCCTCTCGCCATCGCCAACGCGGACTTCGACGCCAGCTTGCTCGTGCTCGAGTTCGCGATGCGGGGCAAGGGTCAGATTCGGGAACTGGCCCAAATGGTCCCGCCCCACGTCTCCCTGGTGACCAACATCGGTCTCTCTCACATGGAGATCCTGGGCTCGCGCGAAGCCATCGCCGAAGCGAAGCGGGAGATCTACGAGGAGACTCGGCCGGACGGTATCGCCTGTGTTCCCGCGGATGATGCCTTCGCCCAGGTCCTGGAGGCTGGGGTAACGGGGCGCCGGCTCAGGTTCGGCCTGTCGGGCGACGCCGCCGTCCGGGGAACGGATCTGCGGCAGGTGTCCGCGGGCACTGCCCTCTATATCCATTACGCGGGCGAGTCGACGGAAGTCCTGGTGCCCGCGCCTGGCCAGCACCATGGCCGGAACGCTGTCGCGGCCGCCGCCGCGGTCCTGGCCCTGGGCGCTTCGCTCAGTGACGTGGAGGAGGGACTGCTGGGGTTCGAACCTGAGCCTCACCGAGGGCGGCTGTTGCGAGCGGCAAGGGGCTTCCAGGTGATCGACGACTGCTACAACGCGTCCCCAGACTCCATGAAGGCGGCCCTCGATGTGCTCATCGGTCGGCCCTGCGCGGGGCGGCGCATCGCTGTCCTGGGTGATATGCTCGAGCTGGGGGCGATAGCGGAGAGTGAGCACATCGCCCTCGGAACGCGCGCGGCAGGCATGGGTGTCGATGCCCTGATTGGCGTCGGTGACCTGGGCCAACTCATCGTTCGCGGCGCCTCCAAAGCGGATCGGTCCATCACGGCGCTGCACTTGGGCACCCAGGAGGCAACTCTGGAATGGCTCCGTAACACCGTCGGGCCGGAGGACATTGTGCTGATCAAGGCCTCGCGCGGCCTAGCCCTCGAGAACCTCGTTCGCGATCTCGTCGAGGAGGGGGATGCGTGGTGAATCCGCTCCTCCAGATGGGGATCGCCCTGATCCTGGCCCTTCTCGCGACGCTGCTGGTGGGCGGGCTCGCCATAGGGTGGCTGCACCGTATCGGCCTCGCCCGTGGCGGCGTGCGCGAGGACACACCCCAGGCGCATCAGGCCAAACGTGGCACCCCCTCCATGGGCGGGATCTTCATGATCCCCTGCGCCGCTGGCGCAATGCTGATCGCGGGCCTCGGCGACAGGCTCACCGTGGGCGTAGCTCTCTCCATGCTTTGCTTCAGTGCGATCGGAGCGGCCGATGATCTCCTGAAAGCGCGCAGGCCCTCGCGGCGCGGCCTACTGGCACGGTCCAAGCTGCTTCTGCAGGCAGCGGCGGCGTCGGCTCTGATCGCATACGCGATGCTCGTCATGGGCAACCAGGGGACCGTCGCCGTGGCTCCCTACCTTGCCCCACTCTCCGTGGGGGCCTGGGCCGTGCCTGCCTGGATGATCTTCGTCCTCTGGCTCACTAACGCTGTGAACATCACCGATGGTCTGGATGGGCTGGCTGCGGGCCTGGGG
Organism: Armatimonadetes bacterium UBA1398; assembly: GCA_002305165.1. GTDB lineage: Bacteria > Armatimonadota > Zipacnadia > UBA1398 > UBA1398 > UBA1398. The sequence continues at coordinate 80,532 of DBQI01000058.1, read as the reverse complement.
GCTTTGGCCTGCCTCCCCATTGCGCTAGCAGGCAGCCTGTCGGGACTGACGGGGGCGGGAGTCGCCGCGGGCGGATTGCTCGGTGGATTGGCTGGATTCCTGCGCTTCAACCACAAGCCGGCACAGGTCTGGATGGGGGATACTGGCTCCCTCGGTCTGGGTGGCGGACTTGCGGCTCTTGCGATCCTCGGCTCCATGGAATGGCTCGTGCTGCTCGCGACGCTGCCTTTCACGGTGGAGCTCCTTTCCGACGTGATCCAAGTCGCCTACTTCCAGGGGACCAAGCGCCTGTACCATCTAGCTGAGGGACGGCGGGTCTTTCGCAAAGCCCCCCTGCACCATCACTTCGAGGAGGGCGGGACGTCCGAGGCACGCGTGGTCCTCGGGTTCTGGGGCTTTGGCGCCGCGTGCGCGGCTGTGTCCGTGGGGCTCCTACTGGGCGGTGGCCTGCCATGAGCATGGGCCTACCTCCGCTCCAGGGCGCCCCCGTCGGTGTGGTCGGCGCCGGCGCAACGGGCCGCGCCGTCGCGCGTGCGCTGTTCGAGATCGGCGCCAGGCCCATTGTGGTTGACACTCGCTCGGCTGACGCGGCTCCTGAGGGCGCGTCCGAGGAGCTCTCCGCCGTTGCGGCTGAGTTGCACTGGGGCGACCCTGAGGCACTCGGGCGCACGTCGCTGGTGGTTATCAGCCCAGGAGTCGCTATCGGAGACCCCTTCTTGGCGCCAGCCCGAGCCGCTGGCGTCGAGATCATCGGCGAGGTCGAGCTAGCCTACCGTCTGCGCCCCGATGCCATCCTGGTGGGGATCACGGGCACGAACGGCAAGTCAACGACGACAGCCCTCACGGGAGCGATGCTAGAGGCCTCGGGCGTTACTTGCCAGGTCTGCGGCAACATCGGCACACCGCTGATCACCCATATGCTCAGCCGAGCCGAGGATGCCGTTCTCGTTGTCGAACTCTCCAGCTTCCAGCTGGAGAGCTGCTCGCGACTGCGCGTCCGCTCGGCCGCATTGCTGAATCTGTCCGACGACCATCGCGACCGACACCCCACGCCCGGCGAGTACCTGGCGGCGAAATCGCGGATCTTCGGGAATCAGACCGCAGGTGACGTTGCCGTCCTCGGGGCTGACTGCCGCGAGACTCGCCGCCTCGGGGATAGCCTCGATCCATCTCGATTGATGTGGTTCAGCGCCCTCGATCGAGCCGTGCCCGGCGCCTACTGCGAGGACGGCTCGCTGGTCCTCGCTCTGCCCGGGCAGGGGCCTCGAGCAATACTGCGCGTCGAGGAGATGGCGCTACAGGGCGCCCACAACGTGCGGAATGCCTGTGCGGCGATGTGCCTCGCCTCCTCCCGTGGGGCGACCCCCGAGGGCATGGCGGAGGCCCTCCGCCACTTCGCTGCCGCTCGCCACACCTTCGAGGTTGTCGGCTCCGCTGCGGGAGCCGTATGGGTCAATGACTCCAAGGGCACGAACGTAGACTCCACCCTGCGCGCACTGGAGAGCTGTACAGGCCCGGTGATCCTCATCGCGGGAGGCTCCGAGAAGGAGGCCGATTACCGGCCCCTGGGTCCCGTGATGGCCGCTCGCTGCAAGGCCCTGGTGACCCTGGGAGAGACGGGGCCCACCATCGCCGCAGTCGGCCGCGAAGCGGGGTTGGAGGAGATTCACGCGGCCGAATCGATGCCGGAAGCCGTCCGGATTGCCGCATCACTCGCCTGCCCGGGCGACTGGGTGCTGCTCTCGCCGGCTTCGGCGAGCTTCGGCCTGTTCCGCAACTACGCCCACCGCGGCCAGTGCTTCGTGGAAGCTGTGCATGAGCTAGAAGGCTTCACTCCTGCTGGATCGGGAGGCGTGTGAGTGGACAAGGGAATCGTACGCTCACAGCACGATCAGGTGCTCTTCATCGCCATCTGTGTTCTGACGGCGATCGGTCTCGTGATGGTCTACTCGGCTAGCTACGCCTACGCCAGCCTGACCGACGCTGATCCCGAGGGGGTTCTGCGTCGGCAGCTGACAGCGGTGGGGCTGGGTCTCGTTGCTCTACTCGTCCTCTCCTATGTGCCGTCCAAGGCGCTCTGCCGTCTGGCGCCGGCAAGCGGCATGGTGGCTATGGGGCTGCTCCTGCTGGCGCTGGGTCGGCCGGTGGGGCCAGAGGAGACGAAGCGCTTCATCACCTTGATCCCGGGGCTTACGCTGCAGCCCTCGACCATTGGAGGCGTGGCCCTGATCTCGTGCCTCGCCGCCTTGGGGCACTGGTACGCGGGGATCGAGGACAGGTACGGCCGCTTCGTGGCCATCGGGCTCTCGGCAACGGCCGGTATGTGCCTGCTCATCCTTGTAGCGCCTAACCTGTCGACGACACTCCTCACGGCGACGACCGCTATCGTGGTGCTCCTGATTGCCGGACTCAAGCCACGCGACTTCCTCTGCAGTGTTGGGTTCGTGGTCCTCGGTGGCGCGATAGCGGCCTGGACGACGAGTTACATGGGCAAGCGCATCGCTGAGCACCTCGCACTGCTACGAGGCGCGGAGCCCGGCTACCAGGTCACCCATGCTCTCATCGGCCTAGGGTCCGGAGGAGCTCTTGGCAAAGGGCTGTGCAGAGGGGTCGAGAAGTTCGGCTACCTGCCTGAGGTGCACAATGACATGATCTTCGCCGCTATTGGCGAGGAGCTGGGCCTAGTCATGACACTGCTGATTGTGGCTCTCTACGGCCTCGTGCTGATCCGTGGTTTCCGGGCGGCCCTGGGCGCCCCCACGCTCTTCGGTCGCTATCTGGCCGCCGGGCTGACCACTCTGATCACCGGCCAAGCGGTGATCAATATGCTTGTCGTCACGGCTATGGTGCCCGTTACCGGTCTGCCGCTGCCTTTCGTGAGCGCGGGCGGCACCTCCGTCGCCGTCCTACTCGGCGCGGCGGGACTGATCCTGAGTGTCTCCCGGGAGTACACCGAGGAGCCTCGAGAGGTGGCGGATCGACGTGCGGATACTGATAGCAACCGGGGGAACGGGCGGACACGTGTATCCGGCTCTGGCCGTGGGCGCTTCGCTTCGCGCATCGGCTGAGAACCCCCTGGATCTTCATCTCGTCGGAACCCACACGGGCCTGGAGCGCCGGCTCTTCGAGGAGTCGAGGCTGCCTGCTCACTACCTGATGGCGCGGCCTATGCCGGCGCGCAAAGGCCTGAAGTGGCTCGTGAATGCCGGTTACCTGTCGGGCGCCGTTGTCCAGGCGCACGGTCTCGTTCGACGCCTGCGGCCGCATGCCGTCGTGGGCACGGGCGGTTACGCCAGTGTGCCGGTGCTGCGAGCCGCCAGTTCGAGAGGCGTGCCCACCCACATCCATGAGATGGATGCGTACGCGGGGCGGGCGAACCGCATGCTCGCCGCGCGAGCGAGCTCTGTCAGCGTCGGCTTCGAGCCGGCCTTGGCACAACTTGGACGTCCGGACGGCCAGGTGACCGGCAATCCATTGCGGGAGGGCTTCGGGGCGCCCGACCCGGGGTCGGCGCGCGAGCGGTTCGGCCTCGACCCCGTGCGCCCTCTGATCCTCGTGTTCGGGGGGAGCCGTGGAGCTCTGGCGATCAATGAAGCGATGGTGCCGGCATCGGAGGCTCTGATTCGCGACCATGGAGCCCAAGTGCTCCTGATCACGGGCCGAGATCATCTGGGCCACTGCAAGGGGCTCGCGACGCGTCTGACCAGCGATTGCCGGAGGCACCTGCACCTCATCGAGTATGTGGCGGATGGCATGCCGGACCTCATGGCGGCGGCCCAACTGGCCATCTCGCGGTCTGGCGCAGCCACGGTGTCGGAGCTCGCCGCTGCCCGTCTGCCCGCCATTCTGATACCCTATCCCTACGCCATGGCGGACCATCAGCGCGCCAACGCCAGTGTGCTCGAGGCCGCGGGCGCCGCGGCTGTGGTCGATCAGGCGGAGGCCGTGAGGCCAGGTTTCCTGGAGGGGCTAGCCGGGAACCTCCTGAAAGAGAAGTCCCGGCTGCAAGCCATGGGAGAAGCGGCCTATCGGTGTGCGAGGCTCGATGCCGCCGATCGCATCGCTCAGATCGTGCTGGAGCTGGCATCGCGCAGTCGCGCCGAGGAGTGATACGTCTTGTCGTGCATCGAATGCCCCGAGTCAATCCACCTAGTGGGCATCGGGGGGATCGGGATGAGTGCTCTCGCCCGCCTCCTGTCCGACAGGGGCATCCGGGTCACGGGGTCGGACTCGCGCAGTAGCGCCTTGACTGAGGCCCTGAAAGCCTCCGGAATCCCCGTCACCATCGGGCACGAGAGCGCAAACGTGGGGGATGCCAGGGCCATCGGGTACTCCACGGCGATCAAGGACAGCAACCCGGAGATCCTGTGGGCCAAGGAGCACGGCCTCCCGGTGTACCACCGCTCCGAGTTGCTGGGATGGCTGCTCAGCGGCCATCAGACCGTGGCGGTGAGCGGAACCCACGGCAAGACAACGACATCTGGGCTCCTTGCCACTATCTGCACCCGGGCGGGGCTCGACCCCCTGGTGATGGTAGGCGGCGAGGTCTATGACCTGGGCGGGAACTTCCATTGCGGCAAGGGTGGACTCGCCATCGTCGAGGCCGATGAGTCTGACCGCAGCTTCCTGAACCTCCACCCCACACATGCCGTCGTCACCAACATCGAGGCGGACCATCTGGACCGCTACAAGGACCTAGACGAGATCCTCCGCTCCTTCCGAGCATTCCTCGCCACTCTGCCGGATGGAGGCTTCACCCTCGTCTGCGCCTCCTGCCCGAACGTGCGCCACCTTCTCCCCAATATCCAACGCCCCCTCACCTACGGCGTCGATGTCGAGGCTGACTACATCGCTACGGACGTGGAAGTGTCGGCAGAGGGGACTCGCTACAGTGCCCGCGGGCCCAGGGGCGATATTGGCGCGGTGTGGATCCCCTTCCCGGGCAGACACTATGCCTCGAACAGCCTCGCAGCCATCGCGGTGGCCATGGAGCTGGGCATCGAGTCGGCCGTGGCTGTGGAGTCCGTCGCTCGCTACCGGGGCACGGCGCGGCGTTTCGAGCGCCTGGGGCATTTCCGCGGCGCATGCGTGGTAGATGACTATGCGCACCACCCCACGGAGGTTCGGTCAACCATCGACGGTGCGCGTCGGATTGCGCCTCACCGCGTCGTGGCCGTCTTTCAGCCTCACCTGTTCTCGCGTACGCAACTCCTTATGGACGAGTTCGCCAGTGCGTTCCATGGCGCCGACATCGTCGTGATAACGGGCATCTACGCGGCTCGGGAGGATCCTGCCACCGCGACCGTCCGCGGAAGCGACCTGGCGGACGCGGTGCGCGGGAGCATGAACGGCGAGCCGGTGCTGTATGTAGAGGACGTGCGGGACGTTCCACGGGCTCTGGAGGACCTGCTGGAGGCTGATGACCTGGTGCTGATGATGGGCGCCGGCGACATTCGTCTCGTGTCCGAGCAGATGGCGAGGGAGGGATCCGCCTAGGACCCGCGCGTCTGGGCGGTAAGGATGGCGAAGCACCGAGACCAAGGCACCCGATCATACCGAGGGAGCGCCGACAGCGTGCCCGGCCCCCGACTTCGGCTGCGAGCCGTCATCGCGGTCCTGCTGCTGGGGGGAGCTGCCTACGCGGCATTCGCGGGCCCGCTCTTCCGAATCCACTACATCGATGCCCGAGTCCCCGAGACCTGTGAGGCGGCGGTGGCAGACTCAGTGCCCTTGGAGTCGAACCTGCTGTTGCTCGACGCGAGCGCGGTGGAGTCGGTGATCTCGGGGGACCCGCTGGTGGCTGACGTTGCGGTGAGGAAGGTGCTCCCCGACACCGTGAAGATTGAGACGGTCCTGCGCGAGGGCGTCCTGCGCGTCCAGTCCGGAGACCGGTACCTCGAGGTGGACCGAGAGGGCGTCGCCTTCCGACCTGCGGTCGGCGCCGCCCTGCCGCTGCTTGGCGGCGTCGAGAGCGTGTCGCACCCAGGGGACAAGGTCTCCTGGGATGCCGTTGAAACCGCCCTGGTGTGGCTCGACGCCCTGCCGCGGTACTCTTTGCCGCCTGTGGTGAGGGTTGATTATCTTGGCGGAGGCCTATGCGAGATGGTCCTTGAGGACGGGAGGGTCGTCAAGACAGGGGACTCCTCGGAGGCGGACCGCAAGCTGGCTGCCGCCGAGGCGATCCTGGCGCACTGGCCGGAGGAGATTGAGTATGTGGATGTAGCGATTACGACGCAGCCAGTGGTGGGCGAGGTGCAGCAGCCAGAGACCGACCCCAGCGAGGAAACGCCGAACGTTGCGCCCTCTGCGGAGGGCACTGGCGATACCGACGATTCATCCGATGGGCAGTTGATAACCGATGCTCAACTCTGAGCTTGTAGTGGGCGTGGACGTGGGGTCGACCACCACGTGCGTAGCCATCGTTGAAGTCTTCCCCGGGCGCGACCTCGTGGACGTAGTAGGCGTGGGTCTTGTTCCCAGTGAGGGCGTGGTGGGCGGGGTGATCGAGGATCCGGTCGCCGCGGCCCGCGCCATCCGCGAGGCCGCCAACGCTGCCGAGACGATGGCCGACGTGGACGCTCAGACGGCCGTCGTGAGTCTAGGCGGGGAGCACCTCGCCTCCCAGACGGAGATCGGCATGCTGGATCTGCCCGGTGGCCGTGCCGTAGTTCAGGAGCATCTGGACGCGCTCCGAGCCCAGGGACAAGAGATCAGCACGCCGTCGGGTCGAGAGGTCGTCCACGTGGATGCCTGCGAGTACACCCTCGACGCCCGCCGGGGCCTCGCATCGCCCATCGGAGCAAACGGTTCCCATCTGGAGGCGCAGCTCAACATCGTCACGGGGAGTGTGTCGGCCCGGTCGCGCACCGAGGAGGCCATGACGCGAGCGGGGCTCACGGTGCACCAGTTCGCCCTCCGCGGACTTGCCTTGGGCGTCGCCTGCCTCTCCGAGGAGGAGCGGCAGCTAGGCGTCTCCCTCGTATCCATCGGGGGCGATACGGCTCACGTCTCGCACTTCCGGCACGGGTCTCTCTGCCTCCACTCGGTGGTACCGCTGGGAGGATCAGCCATATCGCGCGATGTCGCCGCGTGCCTGTCCACGTCTGTCAATGAGGGCGAGCGGCTGAAACTGTATTACTGGGATCCCGAGTTCCGCCGCGAGCCCATGGCCGAAGCCGTCTATGAGATCGCGGGACAGGACCGGGTTGGGAGCGTGACCGTCGAACTGCTGAGCCAGATCATCGGCGCCCGCGTGGAGGAGATTCTCGAGATGGCGCGGGATCGGCTGATGGTCCGTGGCTGCCTGGCCGCATCGCCTTGTGGGCTCGTGCTGGCTGGGGGCAGTTCGAGCATCCCTGGCCTGGTGGATATGGCTCGCCGGATCTTCGGCGGCATGCCGACCAAGACCGCTGAGCCGCGTCGGGTGGGCAACGGCCTGGAGCTCGTCCGCGACCCTTCGGCGCACGTGGCCCTCGGATTGGCGCTCTTGGGCGGCGACTGGATGAAGGCCGAGGTCACCCGAGCGGAGTCGATGGGCCTCTTCGAGCGCATATGGCTGTGGCTGAAAGACGCCCTCGGGCTCGGGAGAAGGCATGATCCGGTTGTCCCACCGGCGACTTCGGTTGCTGGGCCGGCCGAGGAGCAGGAGTAGCGCGGCCGCTGCTGGCTACGGAAGGAACGGTGTAGCATGGCGAGAGTCGACATGTCGAAGCAGTGCAAGCACCTGGAATCCCTAGGTGAGAAGGAGATCTACGGCCCGGGTCGGCGCGTGGTTCAGGTCGTCGACAAGGGCTTCCGGTGCGCCATCGACAAGTTCCCATCGCCGAGGGTCGGTCCCAAGGTCTGCGTTGCGCGGAAGCGGGAGTGCTTCGAGCAGCGCGAGGAGGAACCGAAGTCGGCGGCTGAGGAGAGCGCTGGCGCCGAGCCAGATGCGGAGGCGCAGGAGTAGCCTGCCGTTTCCGCGCGGGCACTTGGGCGAAAGCGAGGCGCTCGTCGCCGCTAGGCCCTCTCTATGACCAAGACCCAATCCCCCATCACGGGCGGCATCGGAGGCATCCAGGAGCCGTCGGGTCCGGTCGCGTGCGGGTCGCCGTGAGCGACCACTCGGTCGGTCGGTGGCACTGAGCATAGATCATCCATGACCTCCGTGGGGGGATGCGGGCGCCCGTGCCGCCCGACAGCACGGTGTGCGTCAGGAACCCGGCGGCGCTTTGGTAGTAGCTTCCTGCTGGGCGAAGGCCTCCTCCAACGATGCAGGCGGCACGACGGCCTCGGGACGGGGCACCGGCGTCTCGTAGAGGTCCGACGCCCGCCACCAGAGCAATCCCGTCGCGAAGAAGCTCGCCACCCAGAGGCAGGCCAAGCACAGGCACGCGACGACGATGGCGACCAAGGGGAGCCGGCGCTTCGGTGGGCTTTCAGCCAAGGGTGCGCTCCGATCCGGCCTAATAGGGCAGTTGACTGATGGACTTCACGATCAAGACGATAGCGATACACACCATGCTGATCAACCCCATGCCGCACTGGTACCCCGCGAGCACCACCGGCGCGAACTGCCGCCACTGCTTCTCGCCGAACCGCGGCGCGAAGTAGAAGCGGCCAAGGAGGGCTCCGCCCAACTCGGGTATCACCACGTGGGCCGGATTGCCGAAGCCCCGGATCAGGCCGTAGATCAGCATGACGGGCAGCCTGAACCAGCTCATGACGTAGTACAGGAGGAGCACGAGACCGAAGCCGGCGCCGATAATGGGCGGCTTGAGGAAGCGGCCGAGGAGGTCGGGATCAGTCGTCGCTCCCTTCACCCAGAAGGCCTGCATCCGCGCGTGGTACGGCCACCACTCGTTCGCATACTGGAACTGGGCCGATGGGATGGGGGCCAGGCGCCAGATGAACTGCCAGAAAACGAAGCTGGCCACCATGAGCACCGGGAACATAGCGACCTCCGCCTTCAGGAGGCCGCGGAAGCTCACTCCGACCAGTTCCAGTTCCCGGAACCGCTGGACGAAGCCGCCGTAGTTCTGAAGGGGCAGGGGAGCGAACCAGATATCGGCCCCCTTGTAACCGCTGAGGAGAATCGTCGCCTCCCTGATCATCGGGATCCCTACCCACTGGCCCGTTAGGCCCATCATCCGCGAGTTGATGTAAGAGGTGAGTGGGGTGAAGAAGAAGGCGAACAGAAGGAAGTACCACATGGGGAAGTCGGGCACCAGGTACTTGCAGAGCACTACGTACCCAAGGGATGACACTACGAACACCGCTAGCATCAGCGGCATGTTGAAGTCGCCTCGGTCTGGCGGCACGGCGCCGAAGCTCATTCCCCGGTCCTTCAAGCGGCTGCGTCGCCCCCAGGCATAGACCAAGGAGACAATGCCGATGGCCGCGATCGCGAAAGCGGAGCCGATGCCGAAACTCATCCAGAAGTCGAACTGGTTCGCCGTCATCGTGTCGATGACGCCCATCCCCTTCTGCCACTGCGTCAGCACACCCCGGTGGTAGAGGACCGGGTTCACGATGATGGTTACCAGGGCCGCCGCGGCGCCGCCAACGACGAGCCAGAAGGGCAGAACGAACCCCACCATGATGGTGCCCAGGTTGGTGTCGAGGCCCATGGGCACGGCGGGCAGAAGGTTCTCCGTGCCCGTGGTGAAGTCGACCCAGGGGATGGGCAGGATGTTGATGGGACGCTTGAGGACAGCGCCGGTGAGGGCGGGAATACCGGCATAGATGGCTCCGAAAGCCAGCCCGATCATGGATCCTATGGAGAACACCCGCCATCGCCATGTCTCACTCTTGCTGTGCGTCTCCGCGAGCGCGGTTGCCCCCTGGGCTGCCACGGGAGCCATCGGGAAGGGGAGGCGCTCGAGATCAGACGTCACACGGAAGAGCACGTACGCCGCGGAGAACCAGTTCAGGCGGCTGAGGACTTGGCCGAGGATCATGACCACGATGGGCACGAGCCAGGCGTGCTGCATGAAGGAGCGGACGTTCAGGGCGCCAGATTCCTGGGTAGGGACCACCCAGCCAGGAATGTCGGCGGCGAAGGCGGCCGCGGCGGGGGAGGTCTTGAAGTAGACGCTCCAGATGGGGCCGGAGAAGGGGCCGCCGCTGAGAGCCAGGGCTCCGTTCAGAGCTGTCAGGGAGCCCGCGATGTAGAAGATCAGATAGATCTCCTGCTTGCCCAGTGCTGTGAACGAGCGACGCGCCGCCTCGGCGAAGAGGATGATCGTCGTCCACTCCGCCGCGGGGCCCAGGTTCTGCCCCACGAGCAGGCCGAGGTAGATTGCCCCCGGCAGCATGACGAAACCCACAAAGAGGGTGCCGAGGAGAACCCGGGAGCTGAAGCCCTCCACGAAGCCATCGGGAGGACGCATGAGATCCCGGTAGATCTCTATCTCCTTATCGCGCAGTTCCTCCACGTCCGGCCCTCACAGCTCGGGGTAGGCTCCGGCGTCGGTTTCGTGCCGAACGGGCTAGCCCCCTTCCGGCGAGAGCAGCTCAGGAGGCCACTGATGGTCCGCCACGACACTTCGGACGAGGTCAAGGTCCTGGCCGATCTGCCTGGCGAGCTCCTCGCGGTTGTCGAACCGCACGATCCCTCGCAGCCGACGCAGGAACGACAGCCGAAGGCGGCGGCCGACCAAGTCACCCTCGAAGTCCAAGAGGTGCGCCTCGATGGTCGGCTTCTCGCACCCGAAGGTAGGCACCGGCCCTACATGCACGCCGGCAGGGTAGGCAGTGCCTCCCACCTCAGCGATGGCAGCGTAGATCCCCAGGGCGGGGAGCACACGCCTGGGTGGCGGCGCGAGGTTGGCCGTCGGGAAGCCCAGCTCAGCGCCGCGGTGGTCGCCCTCCACAACCTCGCCCAGCAACGAGTAGGGACGCCCAAGCATCTCCCGGGCGTCAGCCATGCGGCCGTCGCTGACCGCCTCCCGGATCCGGCTACTGGAGATGATCTCCCCATTCCACAGGGTCGCCGGCACGAGCTGCACCGTGAAGGCCAGATGCGCGCTCATGTGGTCCAGTAGGGCCACATCGCCCTTTCCGCCGCGGCCGAAGCGATGGGTAGCGCCCACAACAACGGCGACGGCGCCCAACCCTCCCACAAGCACATCCCGGATGTACTCATCGGGCGGGGTCTTCGCCAGATCGGCATCGAAAGGCAGCACGCGGATCACGTCCACGCCGGTGGCGTCGAGGTACTCCAGCCGGTCATCCAGGCTGGTCAGGTACCGGAAGCCCTCGATGCCCGCGTACGCGGCGGGGTGAGGGTCGAATGTCACCACGCAGGAGGACACTCCACGGTCCCTGGCCGTCGCAATAGCCGTCCGCACGATGTCCTGGTGCCCCACATGGACGCCATCGAACGCCCCCACCGTTACGACACAGGGGCCTCGTTTGCTGCGTGCTTTGTCCGATCCGATGAGTATCTCAGCCATCTCGTGGGTCCTGTCCCCCAACCACCGTCCGCGGCGCCAACCGGCCATCCTCAGCGACGCCTATGCCGAGGAAGCCCGACGGACCGAAGACGGCCATGGGTCCCTGGCTCGACTCCACGCCAAGCACGGGATTCCCAGATGTGAAGGCTCGCTCCTCCGCTGCTACCAGCGAGACGCGCGATAGGTGGGGCACGGCCTGCTCCATGGGCTCGGCCTGCCGTACAGCAGCCTCGCGGCCTTCACGAACCAGCTCGTCGAGGGAGGGCGCGCCCTCGACCGACCAGGGGCCCACGCGAGTGCGCCGCAAGCCGTCGATGCACGCCGGTACACCGAGAGTTGCCCCTAGGGCTTCGCCGACCGAGCGCACGTACGTGCCGCTTGAGCAGTCGATCACCAGGGGGACCCGCACGAGACCGTCTTCCTCGAGGCGAGCAGGCCCGATCGGACTCAGCCGGTCGATCCGGCAACTCCTGGGTTCCCGCTCGACTACCTCGCCCGACCGCGCTATCTCATGCAGCCGCCGGCCCTGGTGGTGGATCGCCGAGACCATCGGAGGGACGAGAGCGATGTCGCCCTCCAACTCGCGGCAAGCGGCCTCCAGGGCCTCTGTCGATGGACACTCACACGCGGCTTCCGCTGTGGTGACGCCCGACATGTCCAGGGTGTCCGTGGCGCGCCCGAGCACCAGTTCGAAGGTATACGTCTTGTCCTCGCCGAGGAGGTACTGCTGCAACCGCGTGGCCACGCCGAGGAGGATCACGAGGAGCCCCGTTGCCGGCGGGTCGAGGGTCCCCGCATGGCCGACCCTGCGCTGGCCCAAGAGCCTTCGAACCACCGCTACGACGTCGTGGGAAGTGGGACCAGCGGGCTTATCCACACGGAGCATACCATGTACCAATGCGCTACTCCGGCCCGGCCGCGAGATGCTCGCGCGCGGCCTGTAGCAGAAGGCGAATGGCTTCGTCGGGCGGCGCCTCTATGGTGCAACCTGCGGCCCTGGTGTGACCTCCTCCGCCGAAGTGCATCGCGAGTCTCGCGACGTCCACGTCGTCACCGCGGGAGCGCATGCTGACGCGGCACTCCCTGGGCTTCACCTCGGAGATGAGCGCGGCGGCAGAGCTTCCCGCTACCACGCGGAGATCGACCACGATGCCTTCGGCGTCCTCGGGGCGAGCGGAGAGGGAGGCGAAATCGTCGCGACTCAGCAGCGACCATGTGAGCCCGGAGGTCTCATCGATCTCGGCGCGCTCCAGCGCCCTTCCCTTGAGCCGCAGTCGGTGGAGCGGCATGGTATCGTGCATGTCGCGCACGATGGCCTCTGGGTCGGCTCCCGCTTCGACCAGGCGCGCCGCGTTGCGGAAGGCCGTGGGGGTGGCATTGCTTTGGCTGAAGCGGCCCGTGTCGAAAACGTGGCCGGCGAGGAGGCAGGTGGCCAACTCCATCGTGAGGCCCACACCCATGATGTCGACGAGGAGCTCCATCATCAACTCGGCTGTGGAGGATGCGTCGCCGTCGGTACAGCGCACATCGCCGAAGGGCACGCCGTCACTGTGATGGTCGACGCTGATCAGGCGCGGCGCCGCAACTAGGTGTTTCCTCAGCGCGCCCGCGCGATCGAGGCTCGCGCAGTCCAGGGCGATGGCCGCGTCTACGGCAGAGCCCAGGTCCGGCGGAGGCGGGCCGACGCCAATCCGGCCGATGGCGGGGAGGAAGTGGTACATGGCCGCAGGAGCGTCCTCGGTATAGGCGTGCACCGTCTTCCCCAGGGTCTCAAGCCCGAGCATGAGCGCGGTGAGGCTGCCCAGAGCGTCGCCATCAGGTCGCACGTGCGTGGTGGCGAGGAAGGTCTGGCCGCTGGAGAGGGCGGCCGCCACGGCTTCCAAGCACTCACGACGACTCATGTTCACCCTCCTGGGCGCGATCACTCTCGATCTCAGCCAGGATGCGGGCGATATGTTCCGCGTGCTCCGCGCCTCGGTCACGCTCGAAGACGATCTCGGGCACATGGCGAAGTCGGACTCGCTCGCCGAGCATGCGGCGGATGAAAGGCCGAGCGCGGTCCAGGGCCTCGAAGCTCTCCCGCATCTCGTCCTCCGTCGAACCGATCACGCTAAGGCGGATCTTGGCGTGGCGGAAGTCGGCGGATAGATCAACGGAGCTGACTGATACGATGCCCACTCGGGGATCGCGGACTTCACGCGCGATAACGTCACTGATGGCATCGCGGATCAGCCGCGCGACTACCCTCTGCTTCCGTTCCATGGCACGGCCTCCGAAGCTAGAGCCACTCCACGGTGGCCTGGAGAACCTCCAGGCGCGGATCCCGGTCGACCAGCCCCAGCGCGCTCTGCAGGACCTGCTCAGTATGAGCGCGATCATTGGACAGGCAGACGATGCCGATCTGGCTCCGTCTCCAGATGTCGTGATCGCCGAGCTCGGCGGCCGACACATTGTACTGGTCGTGAAGCTGGTCGAGCAGCCGCCTCAGCACTCGCCTCTTGTCCTTGAGGGAGTTGCTGTCAGGGATGTGAAGGTCCAGGCTAAGCAGCCCCACGGCCATGCCTCGTCCCCATCTCGGCGGCCGAAAACGCATCCCCAAAGCCACAGGAAACGCGCCCTGCGGCGCCTCGACGGTGAGACCGAAACGTCGCAGGGCGCGCTATCAGTCGGCCAGGGTCCGCTCCAACTGGCGCATCGTGTAGCACTCGATCTTGTCGCCCTCGGTGAAGCCATTCCAGTCATCGAGCGAGATGCCGCACTCGCGGCCTCCCTCGACCTGGGATACGTCGTCCTTGACGTGTCGCAGCGAGCTCAGTTTGCCCTCATGGACGAGTTCGCCATCCCGGTAGACGCGGACACCCTCCCCACGCTTCATCTGACCGTCCATGACGGCGCATCCCGCAACGACTCCCGTGCGGCTGATCTTGAACACAGCCCTCACTTCCGCGTGTCCAAGGACGACCTCCTTGAAGATAGGCTTGAGCTTGCCAACCATGAGGTCCTGCATGTCCTCGATGATCTCGTAGATGATCGAGTACTCCCGCAGCTCGACCCGCTCCTCGCGCGCAAGGGAATCGACCCCGGGCTCCATGCCCACCTGGAAGGCAATGATGATCGCCTTGCCCGCCGCAGCCAGGCTCACATCGGACTCGGAGACGCTCCCGACTCCGGAGTGAGCGACCTTGATCTTGACCTCCCGATGTTCGAGCCTGTCCAGCGCCTGAGTGATCGCCTCGAGCGAGCCGTGCACGTCGGCCTTCAGCACCACGTTCACTTCGGTGACGGTGCCTGCCTGGATTTGCTCCATGAGCCCAGCCACGGAGGTGGGAGCCGCCATGGAGGTCTGTCGCCTGCGGGCGACATCCTGAAGCTCCTTGGCGATCTGGCGCGCGACACGCTGGTTCTCGACGACCCGCATCTCCTCGCCGGCCTCGGGCACGTCTTCCAGCCCCCACACCTCGCACGGGTGGCCCGGTTCGATCTTCTTGGCTCGTTTGCCACTCGGCGTCACAAGGGCGCGTACCTTGCCGGCCCACTGGCCGCACACGACGAAGTCGCCCGTCTTCAGAACGCCCTCGCGGACGATCACGGTGGCTACCGGCCCGCGCGAGGAGTCACGTTCGGCTTCGATAACGACGGCCTTTGTGTCTCCTCCGACCTCGGCGGTGAGCTCCTGCACTTCCGCGACGAGGAGGATCATCTCGAGTAGGTCGTCGATGCCCTCCCGAGTCATGGCCGACACGTTGGTGGTGACGGTGTCGCCGCCCCAAGCCTCAGGGACGAGCTCGTGCTCGGTGAGTTGCTGGAGCACGCGCTCGGGATTGGCCTCGGGGAGGTCGATCTTGTTCACGGCGACGATGATGGGAACTTGAGCCGCCTTCGCGTGGTTGATGGCCTCAACGGTCTGCGGCATGATCCCGTCGTTCGCAGCCACCACGAGGACGGCGATGTCGGTCACCTGGGCGCCGCGGGCGCGCATGGCCGAGAATGCCTCATGGCCGGGGGTGTCCAGGAAGACGATCGTCCGATCGTTGTGGGTGACCTCCGACGCGCCGATGTGCTGCGTGATGCCGCCCGATTCGCCGTCGGCCACATGGGTCCGCCGGATGGAGTCGAGCAGGAGCGTTTTGCCATGGTCGACGTGACCTAGCACGGTCACGACCGGGGGACGCGGCACGACCTTCACGTTGGCCTCACTCGAGGCTGCCTTAGCCTTGCGCTTACGGCCCTCAACGGCCTGAACCGCGGCCTCGAAGGAGACCTCCTCACGGACGATCTCGGCGGTGATGCCCAGGTCGGCCGCGATAGCTCTTGCCGTCTCGCCAGTGATGGTGGCGTTGATATTCGAGGGGGCGCCTCGTACGAGGAGCTCTCTCAGAATGTCGGCCGTGCCAAGCTGCAGGGCGTCGGCCAGCCCACGAACGGAGACCGGGTCGGGAATCTTCACGACCGTACCGACTGCCACGTTCCGCCGGCGCTGCTGATCTCGCTGACGCTTCTCCCGGTCGCGTTCGCGGTCACGATCCCGCTTTTCTCGCTCCTTGGCCTTGCGCTGCGCGCGCGCCTCACGGCGTTCGCGTTCACGCTCGCGGCGCTCATCGCGAGCCCGCTCGTCAGCCTCCACATCCTGCGGGCTGACTACCTCGGCCGGGGCCTCATCCTCGTCGACGGCCTCCTCGGGCTCCACAATCTCGGGAACATCCACCGGCCGCACGGGCTCGACGCGCTCCTCGACCTCGCCAGGGACAACCTCCGTGCGGTTAGTGGCCACAACCTCGACCGGGGCGATCCGAACGGGACCCGCAGGCTCCGGCTCGACCTCAGGAGCGGCCACCGCAGTGACGGGTTCGGCGACCGCTGCCTCTGGCTGCTCCTCGGTGGGGGGGGCGGCGGCTTCCGACTGGCGGGCCGGCACCACTCGCGCGCCGTGTACAAGGGTCTCCCCCGGCTTGCGCAGCGCGGGGCGCGCCGCCTCCGGCCCCAAGTGCACGACGGTCTCCTCGTCCTTGGCCGCGTCGCGACGCCGAACCACCTGCGAGAGGCGTCCACCGCGCGACGGGCCGGCAAGACTCGGCCGGCCCGGGGTCTGACTTGGCGCGGTGATGAGCCCTGAGCCTGCACGGGTACTGCGCAGCTTGTCGCGAACGCCCTGGGCGACCTCATCGGCCAAGGTGCTGGAGTGGCTCTTCACCGGCTGCCCGAGAACCTCCAGAACCTCCATCACGCGCTTGCTGGTGATGCCCATCTCGCGCGCTAGCTCGTGCACTCTGATCTTCTCACCCAAGGTGATCACCCCCGGTGCCTTCCGCTTGGTGCATGTCCTGCCTCGCCGTAGCGAGGGGTCCGAGGGAGACCTGAGTCCCCAAGGCGTGGCCTGCCCGCTGCGCCAGTCTCGGAGACTCGGAGCACTCGGGCCGTGCGCACACGTACACACGGCCTCCAATGCGAGCTCCCATCGTCGCAATGGGATCGTGGGCGCCGCAGGCGTCCGCGCGGTTCGTGTCGAGGGCAATCATCACCCTGCGATCATACCTTCCTCTGCACATGAGACAGGACCGCAAACTCATTGGCACCGTCCTGGCATTTCCGGACTATTGGCGGCAGCAGCCGCAGGCCCGCACGCCGCTCCTATACCTCGGTCGGGGAGGGCGGCTCTCCAGCCCCGTCGTCGTCGGCATTCGCGTCGGGATCATCGATCTCCTCAGCGGGCTCGGCCGCCAGTTCCTCATCGAACCGCTCGTCGTCGCTGCTAGAGGGGACCATGCCCTCCGGCCGGGGACCATAGCGAACGGCCTCGTCGCCCTTGGCCCTCCGTCGCACGTCGTCCGCCGTATAGCCATCGATCGTGCTCACATGGGAGGACACGTTCACGCCCATCTCCCGAAGGATATCGATGGCCTCCTTGCTCGCGATCCCGAGCTCGCTCGCCAGGTCGTAGACGCGCTCCCGCACCTCGGCGGGATCCTGACTCGCCCAGAGCTCCTCGCGCTTGCGGTGCTCGTGTTCGGCCTCGCCGACCACGTCTATCTTCCAGCCCGTCAGTCGGCTCGCCAGGCGGACATTCTGGCCTTTCTTGCCGATGGCGAGCGAGAGCTGGTCCTCGGGTACGACCACCTTGGCGCTGCGGCCTTCCTCGTCCAGTTCCACCGTCGTCACTTCCGCGGGGCTGAGCGCCTCCGAAAGGAAGGCCTTAGCGTCATCGCGGTACCGGACGATGTCGATCTTCTCGCCCGCCAGTTCGTCCACAACGGCCTGCACCCGCGAGCCGCGGTGCCCCACGCAGGCTCCGACGGGGTCGACCTTCTCCTCGTTCGACTTCACGGCGATCTTCGCGCGGAAGCCCGGCTCGCGCTCTACGCCCTTGATCTCGACGATGCCATCGTAGACCTCGGGAACCTCCAGCTCGAACAACAGGCGAACGAGCTCAGAGTGGGTGCGCGACACGATAACCTGCGGGCTGCGAGCGCTCCGGCGCACATCCAGCACATACACCTTGAGGCGGCGATGCACGGCATAGGGACGCTCGTTGGGGATCTGCTCGCGGTACGGCAGGAGTGCCTCGACCCGGGGCCCCAAGCTGACATAGACATTGCCGTCGTCACGCCTCTGGACCTCGGCGGTGATAACCTCTCCGATGCGGCCCTGGAAACGGTCGAAGACGATCTCCCGCTCCGCCTCCCGCACGCGCTGGACGATGACCTGCTTGGCGGTCTGGGCGGCGATGCGACCGAAGTCCCGGGGCGTAACCTCCTGTTCGAGGATGTCGCCCACCACGGCCGAGGGATCCACAGTGCGTGCGTCGGCCACGGAGACCTCTGTCTGCGGGTTCTCCATGCGGTCGACCACCTGACGCAGAGCAACAATGCGCAGTGGGCCAGTGTTCTTCTCGCCGAAATCGACGCGTAGCTCGCCAGTCGCCCCGTAGCGCTTGCGGTAAGCGGATTCGATGGAAGCCTTGACGGCCTCCATGAGCACCCCGTGGGGGATGCCCTTCTCTTCCTCAATCTGTGCGAGCGCCGCTAGGAATTCCGGGTTCATCTCTATCGCCTCGTTCGCTCCGAACCGTGGTGCGACCCAAGCGCCGGTCGCTCGATCCTAACCGACCTGCCGCCGGATCCGGTGCGGCACATGCCGATGAAGGCGCGATGAGGACGCCATGAGGGGCCCCGTCGCACCCGCTTCAGGCCCTCCGCGGCACATCCGCTGCCGCTCGGACCCCTCCGAGCCTATGCTTCTCGATCCTTTTGGGGGAGGAGGTCGTCCCACTCATAGTGGAGACGCGCCTCAAGGATATCCTCAATGGCGAAGGCTTCGTCCGTCTCTCCCGTCTGAACGGTAACGAGACCATCCTCGAATCCCACTAGCTTCCCTTGCACCTTACGGGTCCCGTTCTCGCCGCGGACTCTCATCCGGACCGAACTGCCTGCGAATCGGCGGAAGTGCTCGTCCTTACGTAGGGGCCTATCAAGCCCCGGAGAGGACACCTGCAACATATACGGGCCGCTCACCGGATCCAGAGCATCGAACCAGTGATCGACCGTCTCATGGCCGCGCGCGCAGTCTTCGTTGGTGATCCCTCGCTCGGGGTGGTCGATAAGCAGCTCCACGAGGAGCTTGCCCTCGGCTTTGCCAACCCGTAGATCCACGAGTTCATAGCCATCCCGGGCCAAGTCGTTCTCGATCTCCCGCGCGCACTGAGAGAGCTTGGCCCGATCGACCCGGGCAAGCTGACGGCGCCCCTCTGTCGAGGGACGTCTGCCTTGCCCCTGGGTCCGCACGCGAAATCACCACCTGCCAACATGCCAAAGAGTGGGCGCAAACCCACTCTTCGCGTCGTCCGCTAGAGTCTAGGTTGACCAATATACCACAGCCCCGGGGTAGGCGCAAGCCGGCCTTGGCGCGGCTTGGGGGCACGTCAGAGCAGTCCCCGGCGCTCTTGTATCGGCGGGTGTACTCCAGTACGCTCAGGCAGTCAACGGTGCGTCGGTGGGTGTGCGATCCTAATGGTGAGTTGCTGGACTATCTGGGTAACCTTTAGATGTGAAGGTTGCGCCACACTAGACGCGGTCGTGGATCCGTCGAAGGGATGGGCGCATATGCCGCTACGTCGCTTCAATGAGGCCGTTAGACGCCTGCTCTGCGTGGCCTGCATGCTAGGAGGGCTCGCGTCTGTGTGCATCGCCCAGAACCGCCCACTCCCGCCACCCTCAGATCCCGAGGCGATCCAGGCCGACACGCTGGTGGGCGCCTACTACTTCCCAGGATGGTCCCGGGACGACCGGTGGTACTGCATCAAGGCGTTGGATGACGTGCTGCACCCGCTCCTTGGCTACTACCGCGAAGGCGATCCCACTGTAGCCGACTGGCACATCAAGTGGGCACTCGAGCATGGGATCTCCTTCTTCGCCTTTGACTACTACAGCTTCCAGGGCAGCGAGATGCTGGAAGAGGCCCTCCAGGCCATGCTCCGCTGCCGGAGCATCGATCAGTTCAAGTTCTGCCTCAACTGGTGCAACCATCAGGAGCCCGAGACCCAGGACGCGGAGGAGTTGCGCCGGTTCGGCGACGTCGTCATCGACGCCTACCTCACCCATCCCTCGTACCTCAGGATCGACGGCAAGCCTGTGCTCATGATTCTGGGTGGGTACAGCTTCGTGAAGACCCTCGGCGTGGATGGCGCCGCGCAGGCTTTTGGCAGGTTCGAGGAGCGGTGCCGTGAAGCCGGATTGCCTGGCGTGTATCTGGTCTCCTGCGAGGGCTTCATCGACGGAGCCGAGGCGGTGTCGCGCGGGTTGGAGGCGGGTATCGACGCCTTCTGTCTCTACAACTACCCCTACGCGGGTTCATCGGTAACGAGTCCGGGTGGTGAGTACGCCGAGATGAGCTATGAGCACCTCATCGAGCAGGGCAGGGGGCTGTGGGAGCACTGGCGGGGGCTCACGGACGGCCGTTTCTGGCCCACAGTCATGCCCGGATGGGACCGGCGGCCCTGGACCAAGGACCAGGATCTGCGAAGGGTGGGCAGCACAGCCGAGTTGTTCGAGAGGTCGCTCTCCTGGGCCAAGGACGCTGTCAACGCGGACCGCGTTGTGATGATCGAGGCCTGGAACGAATGGGGAGAGGGCTCCGTGCTCGAACCCAGTGTTGAGGGGCGTTTCTCCTATCTGGAGGCGGTTCGCCGGGTGTTCTGCCCGGGAGTGGAGCGGCCTGAGAGTGAGGCGCCGGCCCCAGAGGATCGCCCTGACGTGCCCCTCCCACGCGTGGACCGGTGGGGCTTCAGCTTCGGGACCGAGGGCTGGACGCCGACTCGGCTTGGCGACTTCCGTCAGACGACGGGCTGCATCGAGGGCGTGGCGCTGGACAACGATCCGGCGATCAGCAGCCCGAAGACCTATCTGCCATGTGAGGAGTACAGCGCCATCGCCGTTCGTATGCGGGCATGGGCGGACGCTGCAGCCAGCACAGAGACGGAGACCGGCGAGGTCTTCTGGTCGACCACTCGCGGCGGCCTGTCCCAGAGTCGGTCGGTGACTTTCCAGGTTCCCCTTGATGGAGAGTGGCGCACCCACGTCATCCCCGTAGCCGACCATCCGGGCTGGACCGGTACCGTTGATAGTCTGCGGCTGGATCCCGTGGGACGCCCAGGCGTGCGGTTCCAAATCGATTCCGTGACTATCCTGCCCTAGCGATGTGTGCTACACTCAGAACTTCTGAAGCGCCTCGGGGTGTGTAGGATGCGGGCTGTCGAGGCCAGTGGAACAACCGGCAGCGCCGGAGCGGCCAGACTCCGGAGCCTTCAGTTTTGCCTCTTCCTGGGTATAGCACTGGCGGCCCTGCAGTGGCGCTATCCCGCCCTGTTCTCACGCGCCGACCAGTTCGCCTATGACCTGGCCAACAGCCACCGTCCGAACCCGCCGGCCGTAGAGGACATCCTGATCGTTGAGATCGACGACACGAGTCTCGATGACGCCCACCTTGGGCAGTTCCCATGGCCCAGATCGACGTACGCGGAGCTCATCGCGAGGCTAGAGAGCGCTCGGGCGATCGGGATCGACGTGTTGTTTCTAGAGGCGGATCGGCTGGACCCAGTGGGCGACGCAGCGCTAGCGGACGCGATCGGCCGCCATGGGCGCGCCGTGCTCCCGGCTAGCATACTCACCGATCGCGCGGTGAGTGGCGAGTCCCGGCAGCGCCTTTTGACGTGGCAGGGGAAGCTCGCGTCGGCGCCCTCCTCCAGGCCCTCCATCACCCCAGACCGGCTCCAGCCGCCTGTTCAGCCACTCGTGGCAGCTGCCGCGGCCGTGGGGTTCGCCAATCTGGTGGCGGACGGCGATGGGCGGTACAGGAGGTTCCGGCCCTACTACACCGGTGACGACAGCCTGGTGTACCCCAACTTCGCCTGCGAGGTGGCCCGGATCGCGGTCGGCGCAGACGCAACCGAGATGTATGCAGGCGCAGGGGGCGGCCTCACGGTCGCCGGCCGCCGCGTCTGCATGTCCGACGCGCACGTCTGGATCAACTACGCTGGCCCGGCCGGGACAGTGCCGCGGGTGAGCGCCGCGTCGCTGCACGCCGGAGAGGTGCCGGACAGCGACATACGAGGCAAGATCGTGCTGATCGGCGCGACCGCGGCCGGCCTCTACGACATCCACCCCGCACCCTATCCGGGCAGCGGTGGGCGGATGTGTGGCGTCGAGACTAACGCCAATGTGATCAACACACTCCTCTCGGCCCGGCCCATCGCCTATGAACCTACCTGGCTGGCCGTCGTGGGGCTCCCTGTGTTGTCCCTGCTGGCGTGGTGGCTCGCGTGGAGGTGGGGGGCGGCTCGAGGCGCAGGCGCGATCGTCGTGGGTGGCGCCCTGCTCGTCGCGGTCTACCTTGGCGGCTTCTGGTTCCTGGACACCATCGGGCCCATATCCGCGCGCCTCACCGCCCTGTTGGGCGTCGGCCTCGCATCGGTTCTGGACCGGATGCGCGAAGAGGCACGACTCCGGAACCGGCTGGTGGAGGCTTTCGCCGCCTATGTCGCCCCTGAGGTGGCGGAGCGCCTCGCTCGTAACCCCGACGACGCCGGACTGGCGGGCACGCGGCGCGAGATCACCGTGCTCTTCAGCGATGTCCGAGGTTTCACGACAGTATCGGAGGACATGGATCCGCACGATGTTGTGGCGCAACTCACCGAGTACTTCAACGCGATGGTGGATGCCGTCTTCCGGTTCAACGGCCTAGTGGACAAGTTCATAGGCGACGGTTTGATGGCCCTGTTCGGCTGCTTCGGCGATGAGGCTGACCACTCCCGCCGATCAGTCATGGCCGCACTCGTCATGCGCGAGGCGCTGCCAAGGCTCAACGCGAAGTGGGAGGCCGAGGGGCGTCCAACCTTCCGTATCGGCATCGGCATACACAGTGGAGTGGCCGTCGTGGGGAACATGGGGGCTAAGCGCAAGTGGAGCTTCACCGCCGCGGGAGATACGGTCAACGCGGCTTCACGCATATCCGACCTCACCAAGGCGTACAAGGATAGGTGGGAGACAGTCATCCTGGTCAGCGAGCCCGTCGCGCGCCAGGTGGAGGACTTGGTCGAACTCGAGCGGATTGGCGACCAGCCCCTCCGCGGCCGACAGGAGTCTATCTCAGTCTACGCGGTCCTGTCAGCGCGCGTAGGCGCGCGGAAGGACGAGGTGACCACCGATGTTGCTGCGTCGCAAGCGCCAGACCCGGGCGCCCGCGTCTGATCGTGAGGCCCTGGAACAGGCTTTTGCGGACCTGGCTCAGGAGCAGGAGGCCCAGGCCCGCAAGGCCGCGCGCAGGAGGCGGCGGGTAACCCTCCCTGCCTGGCTGGACCGACGGGTGCTCTGCGGGCTCCTCGCGGTGCTGACGATACTCGTCGCAGATGGAGTGAGGCGTCAAAACGGGGAGTTCTTCGCTGAGATCATCGACTGCGTTGGGGATGTAACCCTGACCGACGGGGATGGCGACTCCATAGCCGCGAAGACCGGCGGGCGCCTCACCTCAGGCGCCGTGGTGCAGACCGGATCCGCGGGCCGCGTCGTGCTCGAGCTAGCCGATGGCACGCGGCTGGTCGTCGTCGCCGGTAGCAGAATCGACCTGACGGCGCTGGACTACAACCGAGGCGGCGACTTCCGTGACCACACCTTCGCCCTCCACGGAGGGCGGGTCATGGCTGCGGTCAGCGATCGGTTCGGGGCCCAATCAGACCTCGCCGTCGCGACACCAGGGGCCGTCGCGGCGGTCCGCGGCACGACCTTCCTCGCGGAATACGATCCGAGCAGCCGCCTGACTCGCGCCGCCTCAATGGACGGCTCCGTTGACCTGTCGGCGAACGGCTTCATGACGAGGACGGTCTCCGCCGGAACGATGGCCTATGCGGCAGCAGACGGTGGGCTAAGCGAGCCATGGCACTTGCCCGAGGATATCCAAGGAGCGTTCCGCGGTGAGGGCGAGCTCGCGCTACCACCCAGCGAGGATCCACTGATGCGCCGGATCGAGTACCCGCTGCTCCGGATCCTCGATCCGGTGCTATCCATCCTCGGCATCGGGCGTAGCTCATGGGGCGTCTTGGCCGGTAACGCCGCGCGCCGCAGTGCCGCCACCCAGGCGGCTCAGGACATATGGCAGGATCTGGAGACCCAGCAGGCAATACCGCCACGGGTGACGCTCAGCACGCTTGAGGAGCTATCCCTCCCGGAGTCGAAACGGAAGGCCGTGATCAACCAACTCGCCGGGAATCGCCTGCAGGGCTACATCGCGGGGAACAACTCCTACGCAGTGCTCCTTCGAGCCAAGGATCGAAACCGTACGCCCATCCTGATCACGCCTGCCGGGGTCCAAGACATATCGCGCAGCGACGCCCCCCTCTACGAGGCACTCCGCCAGTGTGGCGTGCAGGTCACCGCTCCCGAACCCTAGCCCTCGTCCGCCGCCGGCTCGGGTTCCGCCGCGGGAAGCATGTCAGGATCGGTGCCGTCGGTGAGATACGTGACTATGCCGGACTCCAGGTCCACGACGTGGAGCTTGCCGTCCGTCGTGCCGACTACGGCGATGCCTTCATCCTCGTCGATCGAAAGCCCGGCAGCGTTGGGGATCGCGGCGAGAAGCTCGTGTTGCTGATCCGCGAGGTCCAGCCAGTAGATCCCCGACTCCATACCGGCGGCCTCCCCCAGGGCGAGTAGGGTGCCGTAGACGCCGAACTCAGTGAGATCGACGCCCGTCACGAGCACTCCGCCGAGGAGATCCTCGGGGATGAGTTCGATCTCCGCATCTTCCACGAGGTCCCAGAGCCGGTACCAAGAGGACACATCCGTAGGGAAGCGGGGAAGGGTGAGCAGATCGCCCTCCGTGGCGACCCGCAGACGGGCGCGGTCGAGGTTGATGTCGCCGTACCAGGTGGCGATATCCGTAGGGAGGACGTGCCCTTCGGCGTTGATGATGGAGACATGGAGCTCAGCGCCGAATGGATCCTCTCGCTCCTCGTCCCCATCGAGTTCCAGGAAGGCGATCTGGTCATGGGGGAGGGCCCCGAGCCCGAGCGGCTGGATCAGGTCCTCCCAGGTAGCGACCTGCGGCTCGTCCGAGGCGACACCCGCATGCAGGCGGCACGCCGAGACGTCGCCGTGGTCGTCATACTCCCAGGACAGGAACAGGGCGATGTCCCGGTCCACGAAGACGGGACACCCGTAGGTCTTGGCTCCCGGGCCCGGGGGCGCTCCATCGGTCGTCAGAGCTCGCTCCATGCCATGCCGCATATCGAGCACGACAATGTTGCCATCCCTGCTGAAGACCACTTGCGCCAGCGTATTGGGCTCAGCGGCCGTGGCCGTAGCGAGGAGCGCGAGGGCCAGGCTCAGAAGGGCAATCCTCATCGGGTACTCACCGCCTCCTCCGATAGCATGCACGAAGCCGCCGCTTCGGTTCAACCCGCCATCGTACATGCTACAATGCCGGTCGGTAGGCCCCCGTGAAGACACCAAGCGCCGGAAGGCGCCAAACCGAGGAGTTGAGCTTCTTGAGCACAATCGTCGATGTAGTCGCGCGACAGATCCTGGACTCGCGAGGGAACCCGACCGTCGAGGTCGAGGTTGCCCTGGAGACGGGCGATGTAGGCCGTGCCGCTGTGCCCTCGGGCGCGTCCACGGGCGCGTACGAGGCAGTCGAGCTTCGGGACGGGGATAAGGACACGTACCTGGGCAAAGGCGTCTTCAAAGTCGTGGAGAACGTCGAGGCCGTTATAGGTCCGGCTATCGTCGACATGGATGTTCTGAACCAGGTCGAGCTCGATCAGATGATGATCGAGCTCGACGGCACCCCCAACAAGAGCAGGCTCGGCGCTAACGCCATTCTGGGGGTCTCCCTCGCCTGTGCCCGCGCCGCAGCCTCCTTGCTCGAGCTGCCCCTGTACCGCTACATCGGCGGCGTGCATGCGCGCACCCTTCCGGTACCCATGATGAACATCCTGAACGGTGGGAAGCACGCCGAGTCCTCCGTCGACCTCCAGGAGTTCATGGCAATGCCGGTGGGCGCGCCCAGCTTCGCTGAGGCGCTGCGGTGGGGCGCGGAGGTGTTCCATGCCTTGAGGAAGGTCCTGAAGGACCGGGGCTGCAGCACCGGCGTGGGCGATGAGGGCGGCTATGCGCCGGATCTCGATGCCAACGAGACGGCGATCAAGGTCATCATCGAGGCGATCGAAAAGGCCGGGTACACCCCTGGCGAGCAGGTCGCTATCGCCCTTGACCCCGCCGCGAGCGAGATCTACCAGGATGGCAAGTACCACCTGGCTGGCGAGGGTCGGGTCCTCTCGGGCGAGGATATGGTCGGCTACTGGAAGGACCTGGTCGACCGCTATCCGATCATCTCCATCGAGGATGGCCTCCACGAGGACGACTGGGAGACCTGGCAGCTTCTCACTCGTGAACTGGGCCAGCGGGTTCAACTCGTGGGCGACGATCTCTTCGTCACGAATGTGGAGCGGCTCCAAAAAGGAATCGAGCTCAAGGCAGCGAACTCAGTGCTGATCAAGCTCAACCAGATCGGCACGCTCACCGAGACCATCGAGGCCATCGAGTTGGCGCGCCGCAACAAGATGACCGCAGTAGTCAGCCACCGGTCTGGCGAGACCGAGGACACGACCATTGCCGATCTGGTCGTAGCGCTGAACACGGGGCAGATCAAGACTGGGGCCCCGTCGCGCAGCGAGCGAGTGGCGAAGTACAATCAGTTACTCCGGATTGAGGAGGAGCTCGGCAGCGCGGCCGTCTTCCGTGGCAGGGACGCCTTCTACTGCATCTCCCGCTAGGACTCTCGTGAGGAGCCAGCCCGGCGCGAATGCAATGACTACGGGTCGACGGATGCCGACATCGCCATGAATCGATCTGACAGTCGCGCCAGGCTGGCTCTGACCATCGTCTTGGTGCTCATCGCGGTCGTCTTCATCCAGAAGACGGCCAAGCCGTACCATATGGGCCGCCAAGCCCGTGCCGAGGCCCAGGAGCTGGCCGGCCAAGTGGAGGAACTGAAGCGGCAGAACGAGATCAGCGAGCAGCGCCTGGAAGCCCTACAGAGTGAGCGCGGCATCGAGATTGAGGCACGCAAGCATCATTACATCCGTCCTACTGAGGTTCCCGTTCAGGTCGCGTACGATGACGGCCGGAGCCCCGACGAACAGACGGAACCGTCCTCCATCGGCGAGTTCGACCCAGATCTGCCATGAAGTGCCAGCGCTGCCAGTGTCTGCTTCCCCCGGGCTACGACCGGTGTCCGGTGTGCGGGTGGACAGTCGGCGAGAGCGCTGGCGGCTCCCGGCGAGCTTCCACCTACCGCGGAGTCCACAGCCCGACAGACGCGATGGGCCGGCCGATCAGGGCCTGGTTCGACCTCGGACCGAACCCGTGGGTGAATCTCATCGTCGGGCTCTCGGTACTCCTCGGCTTCGCCGCGAGCGCCATCCCTACGGTGATCGTGGAGCGTAACCGCGTGCCCGCCTCCGTGTCAGATCCCCAGGTGGTTGTGGACGACTCGCAGCTCTTCGTGAGGTTCCTTGTCCGAGACGAGGAGGGCCGGTCTCTCTCCGTCGGAGGCGAGGCCTTCGTCGCTATGTGGATGAACGGGCCACCGCAGTCGGCGGGGACAGGACCAAGAGAGCAGAGCTTCGCCCTAGCCCCGAACTGCTTCCGACCCGCCTCGGGGGTGTACTCCATGCCGGATGGCTCCACAAGACGGGCGCGGGAGATTGTCGCGCAGGTGGGGCCGCTAGACATCGCGTCCATGGGGTGCAGCCAGGAGGGGGCCTCCGGCTCCACTGCCCTAGCGGTCGGGCTGCGAGTCAGCCCCGACAGGGGGCAGCCAATGGAGGCTGGCACAAAGTGGTTCGCGTTGACGGAGGAACTCCTATCCACTCTTCGCGGGATCTAGATAGGCCCCAGACGACCCTCCCAAGCCGATGGGCCCGCCTGGGACGCCTTGCGCTCGCCTCATGGATCCTGCTCGCGTGCCCCGTGACCGCGGAGTCGCTTGTCAGCACCTCCTTCGAACCTGACCCCGAGTGGCCAACCACGGCGGAGTTGCCTCCGGGCTGGGAGTTCCGCGCCGTCGACGGGACGCCCGATGTGCTGGCCCGCTGGGAAGCCGGCACGGCACGAGACGGTGAGCGTTCACTGTCCATCGCTGGCCCGGGCTCTCGTGGAGCCCTGCTGGGGCCGCGCTGCCCCGTCGCGCCAGGGGACTGGATCCGATCATCGGTGTGGGTCCGCTCTTGGCGCCTCGACGGAAGCGCCTACCTCGGCATCGTCTGGTATGACGAACAGGGCGGTGTCATCGATGAAGTGCGGTCGGGGCCGGGAAGCGGCGCCGAGCGTTGGCGTCGGTGCGCCCTGGAGGCGCCAGCGCCGCCTGGATCGGTAACGCTGCGTCCCTTCCTAGCCCTCGAGGGGTCGGGGATGGTCTGGTTTGATGAGCTGCGCGTGATCCGCCGAAGCGAGCCTCCTGTCAGGCTGGTGTCGGTCACAGCCTCTGGAGCGCGCCAGGGCGAGCGATGTCCCGTGACCCTCTCGCTCCAGCTGCCGGAGCCGATGCGACTACCCGGTATCATCGCCCTCGAACTGGTCTGCCTGACGGACGGCAGCATCGCGGCGCGGGCCGAGTTCAACACGGGGCTCGGGGATGAGGAGGATCTGCCGCCCGGGGCTCACGCCCTGGGGCCGTTCCAGATGGACGTGGATGCCTATGCGACGCCCGGACCGCACTACGTCAGGGCGCGGCTGGCCACCATGTCGCTAGACACCCTAGGGCTGGACCAAGGCGTGTTCGAGGTCGGCACGAGGAGCCGAGCGCCGGTCGAGGGGCGGAGAGGGCGACTCACCGTGGCGGCTCCCCAGACCGTGGCGGCCGGCGAGACCGTCGAAGTGGACGCTGGTCTCACCTTGTGGCCCGCTACGGACCGACCGGTGTTCGTGGCAGTGGGACTCGAAAGCGAAGGGGCTCTGTACGCTGCCGCCGAGCTTCTCCTCGGCATAGAGAGCCAAGGGGACGACTCTACGCGCCTCGCGGCGAAGGGCCTGCTTGGCATCCCGGCGGCACTGCCGCCAGGAGCCTACAGCCTCGTGGCCACCGCCACCGGCGAGATCCTGGACAGCCCACGGGCCGAGCAGCCCATAGAGGTGACCGGAGAGGGTGGGGGGACTCGTCCACTCTCCTGGGGACGGTACGTCTCGGCAGAGGGCTCGAGCCACTTCTGGAGGACCTCCGAGACGGGTGTCCTGGTCTGGGATGGCTTCCCCTTCATGCCAACGGGAGTCATGGTCCGCACCCGGTACCTCGAGGAGTACAGCCTCCTCGATCCCCAGGGGAATGGTGATCGATGGCAGGAGTTCGAGTCCCGGACTCGCGCTCTGGCCGACGCCGGGATCGAGGACGTCTATCTGGTTACCGGCCCCCGCGGACTTGCCGATGTGCCAACCGCGGCCATGCAGCGGGTAGTGGACAGGTTCGAGGAGCTGGGCTTCCGCTACGGGATCGAGATTGGCGGCGCCATGGGGGATGGGTACGAGGGATACCTCCTGGGCGCTCGCTGGCGTCTCAACGAGTGCGTGGCTGGACGCGAGAACGCCATCGCGCTTCCCCCGAACCAGTTCCAGTACGGAGCATCGGCTCTAGTCACCCTATACGATGAGGCGACCGGGGAGCTGGTGGGCGCACGCCATGCCCCGATCACGGGTGACTCGGTCGTACTCGCCATCGAGGAGTCTGAGGAGACCAAGGGACGCTCCTACTCACTCCATGTGACTCCCCTGGTACGAGTGCCGCCCGGTGTGGGCGCCGGCGATGTGGCCAACGAGGGGGCATTCCGAGCGAGGAAGCGCGGGGTTTGCGACGCCATCGACGCGCTGCGGTTCGGGGATGGCCTACGCTTCTTCATGAACCCCCTTTCGGGCGACCCCGGCCTGCCGCCAGCGAGCGTGCTCCCGGCTTTCCCCTCCACCTTCGCCCGGAGCTTCGGAGCGTGGCTCGACGCGGCATATGACGGGGACATTGACATGCTGCGGCGCTGTTGGGGGGCCGAGGACGTACCATCTTTCGAGACTGCGGGGCAGCTGGTACCCGCTGCTGGTCCCAAGACGATGCTCCTCGTCGACGCGATGAGTGGCGCCGCATATAGCTTCGACCCCGGCGACAGCGCCTACTGGGCCGACCTGGAGCGCTTCCGAGAGGAGGCCCAGGCGAGCGCCCTCGAGGACATGGTCGAGTCGGTGAAGAGCATCGTCGATGTACCCATTCTCATCGAGCCCGCAGCCGGCGAGATCGAGGCGCCGCTCCCGGGCGCCGAGGGCGGAACCTTCCTGAGAGCTACCCGAGGGTCGGGTCTGCACAACATCAGCCGCAGCGCGCGTTTCGGCCCTGACGGGGTCAGCATCGCCTCGCCGGCGCTACCCAGCGACCTGACGTCTCTGGCCCTAGCGGTTCGTTTGGCGGAGAACCGACAACAGCTGCGTCTGCCCTGGCTCGTAGCCACTCGGCTGCGCCCGACTGCCGAGGACATGGCTCAGGGAGACACCATCGACGGGCTACTCTCGCAGGCTCTGGAGTGGGGGGTCTCAGGACTCTACGTCCGTTGGGGATCCGATGAACTCGGCGACGGCGCCGCGCCGGACCTGACCGGCTACCCTCAACTACTGGCCGCCATCGGCCAAGCCCGGAACACGGCGTGGACACGCCAGGCGGTCACTGCTCCTCGATTGGTGTATGCCTATCCACCGAAGCTGCGCGCCGTGGCGCCCGATGTCCCCGACGAGCGTCCGACGGCGCTGGATGGCGCCATCGCAAGCGCGCCCGCGGTTCGGATGGGCGATGGACGCTGGCTCGTGCCTGGGTCGATCTTCGAGCCCGGCCCTGACAAGCCATTCCTGGTGTCGCTGCCCGTGGCCCGTCGGCACCCCCAGGCGGCACGGGAGCTGGAGCGATGGGCGGCGGCTTGGCCCGACGCCGAGGTCTGGTTCCTCGGTCCAAGACGCGACCTGGGGGAGATACCCTCGCTGGATTCACGGTTCCTGAACGTCTGGGCCGCGTGCGACTACGGCTCAGGACAGTACCAGCGATTGGCCGAGGGGGAGGGCTTGGAGTTCGCCCCCCGGGGCACGCTGGGGTACCCGGCGCTGGCGACGCGGGGCTTGACAAGGTTCTTCCCGGTCGAGGGTCTCGATCTGAGCGCGGCGCTCTGGCTGATGGGCATCCCCACGCCCGGCCGTAACGCCACGGGCGATGAAGGCCACCCCTCGGTTGACGATTGGCGTATCGAGGTGGATTTCGATTGAGGCCCCTGGACGACCCAGAGAGAGACGCGGAGCTGATGCGCGAGGCGATAGGCCTCGCGTCGGGTGGGGCAGGGAGAGTCTCGCCGAACCCCATGGTTGGCTGTCTCATTGTTCGCGACGGGATGATCGTCGGAGCCGGCTACCATGAGAGGTACGGAGGGCCACACGCCGAGGCGAACGCGCTGGCTGACGCGGCAGGGCGAGCGGAGGGAGCTACGGCGTACGTCACTCTGGAGCCCTGCAACCACCGTGGCAAGACCCCTCCGTGTGCCGGCGCGCTCATCCGGTCCAGGGTGGCTCGCGTCGTCGTCGCCCTGCATGACCCCAACCCAGAGGCCACGGGAGGCATCGAGGCGCTACGGCGCGCGGGCATCCAGGTGGACGTTGGCGTGGAGGCTACGGCCGCGGCGCTCGGAAACGCTCCCTACCTGAAGTGGCGACTGACCGGACTGCCGCTGGTCCACATCAAGCTCGCCACGACCCTGGACGGCCGCATCGCGGGACCGTCGGGGCGACGCGACATCATCACCGGTCCAGAGGCACGGGGGGCGGTCCAGCGCCTGCGCGCGGAGGCCGACGCCGTCCTGGTTGGCTATCGGACAGTCGCTGCCGATGCCCCTCTGCTGCTGGCCACGGATCCGTCGCTGGGACCGGTTCGCCAGCCCCTCCGCGTCGTTCTCGATCCCCTCTGCTCGACGCCTACGGTGAGTCGTCTAGCCCAGACCGCCTCGGACGACGCCCCGGTCCTGCTGCTCGTCGCTCCCGAGGCGCCTGTGGAGGCGCGCCAGGCTGCCGAGACGGCGGGGATGGAGGCCGCCCCTATCGCCAGGGACGTGACCGGCGGTCTGGACCTCCGGGAAGCCTTGGCCCACCTAGGAGAGCGCGGTGTGCAGTCCGTCCTGGTGGAACCTGGACACCGCCTCGCCACAAGCCTGCTGCTGGGGCGTTGGGTGGATCGGGTGACTCTCTACATCGCCCCGCGCCTTATGGGTGAGCAGGGCTTGTCGGCCCTCGGTGACCTTGGGCTAGCGACGGCGAGCGAGGCCATCGCCCTCGACCAGCCTCTCTGGCAGCAGGTGGGACGCGATGTTAGGCTGACGGGATGGATTCCGGGCCTGGACTGGCTCGAGCGCGCGCTGACTCAGGGGACCGCGCTACAGGAGCAGGAACCAACTGAGTCAGGCGTGAACTCTCCTAACACGCTAGGTCGAGACGAGTGACGCGCCGTGTTCACGGGCATTGTCAGGGAAGTCGGGACCATCGACGAGGTGCAGCGGCAGCCGCGCGGGGGTTCGCGCATCACTGTAGGCTGCTCCGGAGTGCTCCCTGATCTCACCGAAGGCGCATCAGTCAATGTATCCGGCGTCTGCTCAACCGTGGTGCAACTGCTGCGCCATGGCTTCGTCGCCGACCTCTCCCCTGAGACGCTCGCCCGATCCACCCTGGGGGAGGCGCGGCGGGGGCGTCGGGTCAACCTGGAGCCCTCCGTACGGCTCGATACTCCACTGGGGGGACACCTGGTTGCTGGCCACGTCGACGGAGTCGGAGAAGTTACCCTCTGGCGGCGAGACGGAACAGGCATCCTGGCCGAGTGGACAGCCCCTCCCGAGGTCGCCAGGTTCCTGGTGGACAAGGGGAGCGTGGCTGTGGATGGCGTGTCGCTGACCCCCTACGAGGTCTCAGGTGACCGCTTCCGAGTGTCGCTGATCCCCGAGACGTTGCGGAGCACCACGCTGGAGGGGTTGGCCGTGGGTGACCGCGTGAACCTCGAGGCGGATCTGCTCGCCAAATACGCACGCAAGGCTATGCAACCCGCAACCCAGGGCGTGACCTGGGACCTCCTCGGACGTGCTGGGTTCCTCGACTGACCGGACAGGATTGGACATGCCATGAGCACAGTTCTCTGCACGCTCGCATCTCTCGCGGTACTGCAGCCCACGCAAGAGGCGCCACTGCTGTCGGCCATGGAACGCACGGTGGCCGTCGCCGAGCAGGGCTTCTTCCCGGTGGCCATCCGCATGAACGATGGCCGTATCGCGTGTGTCCTCCGCGGCGGCGCACCGCACATCGGCATCGGGGGCCGGTTGGACCTGATCTACTCGAGTGACGGAGGGCGCACCTGGAGCGCGCCGGTCACGGTCGTGGACAGCGAGTGGGACGACAGGAATCCCGCTCTGGGTCAGATGCCTGATGGCAGTCTGGTGCTGGGGTACGGCGAGTGCCAGTGCTACGATCCCGATGGCACGTGGAACACGGCGACCGGCGGGTTCGAGCTGAAGTACATTCGCTCAGCGAACGGGGGCGTGACCTGGACTGCGCCACAGCCCCTGGAACACCCCTTTGGCCCCGGCTGCTCGCCGTACGGCCGGATCATCGTATGCGCCGACGGTCGTGCCCTGATGTCGGTCTACGGCGAGGTCACCGACGATAACCGTGGCCTCTTCTCCGTTGGCCCCGACGATGCGCGTGATGCAGTGGGCCTGCTCGTATCGACGGATAGTGGGCGAACCTGGGGGCAGTTCACCCCCGTCGCGAAGGGGTACAACGAGACCACCTTCGTCGAGATGCCGTCTGGCGAACTCGTGGCCCTCGCGCGGTCGGACTCGGACCAGCATGTGGCTGTTCTGCGGAGTTCAGACGGTGGCGTAACCTGGACCGAGCCTGAGATGGTCGCCCTGGGCAGCCAGCACCCAGCCGACGGCCAGCTGCTGCCGTCTGGCGAGATCCTGATGGTCTATGGCAGCCGCCTGGCGCCCTTCGGTGTCCACGCCGCGAGGGCAGTGCCCGAGCGGCTTGCCGTGGCCCACCGGCGCGCCCTCGCCAACGACTCCCAGAACACGGATCAGGGCTACCCGAGCGTAGTGCTCCTCGAGGATGGCACCGCAGTTGCCCTGTACTACGCGGTGGGCAACGGGGACCGCCCCGGGACCGTCATGGCGCTCGCCGTTCGCTTCAACCCGGCCGACCTCCCCAGCGTCCCGGAGGGGGCGGCACCGTGACGGTCGGCCGCGCGGCCGCTGCCGCCGCATGCGCGTTCATCGCCCTGCTCGCGGGTTGCGGGGGTGGTTCTCCCGTGCCTCAGGCGAGTGGCGTTCCGCCCACGAGCCTCGATGACGTTCTGCGCGCCTATCCCGTGTCCCTAGCCGCCACTCAGTCCCTGGTCAACCCTGGCGCCTGGACGGCCGCGGTGACCCCAACGCGACTCATCGTCGGCTGCAGCGCGGGCGGGCCCGGCTACAGCGCCGGCCGCGTGCGTGACGGGGCGTTCAATGCCCACGGGAGCTTCCTCCCCTTCGATCAGAGCATTGACCTCCGCGCGGCCTACACCTCATCACACATCTACCTATACGCACGCTGGGAGGACCACTCGCAGATCGCCGACACGGCGAGGGATCGCTGGTACTGGGGCGCTGGGGTGCTGCTAGGGGGGCACTTCCTGGAGCCGGCGGTGGCCTCCGCGATTCAGCGGCCGCTTCCCGAGGACAGCCTAGCGCGTCATCTGGACGAGGATTCCCTCATGCTGATGTTCCCTATAGGGGATCCCGGGAGCGTCCACGATGGGCCCATCACCGCAGGAGACGGCACCCAGACGGCGAACGAGGCCGGGGTGCTCGATCGGCCCTTCTCCCGCGTGGGCTGCATGGCCGCATGTCACACGGGTCCCATGCGGATGTCCCCCGCCGTGGGACGGGTCGACGTCTGGAACTGGCGCGCGGGCACCAGCAACCCCCTCGGCTATGCGCTGGACGAGAGCGGAGGCGGGTCGGCGGCCGCGGGACGCATGACCGACGGGGGCGCGCGGATCGTCGCGCTGAACGGCGCATTGGGGCCGGCGGTCGAGTACGATCCCGCGTCGGGGCCCCAGCGGCTTACCCACCCCGTCACGGGAGCTACCCTCACGGTGGACCCAATGACGGCGCTCCTCAGTGGCCATACGCGGCCCTTCGCCGGCGCCATCGGACAAGGGTTGTTTGAGGATGACACGGCGGGTTTCGGCTGCGCGCGATGCCATGGGGCCCGTGGCGCTGCCGGCAGCGGCGGAGCGCCGCCACTGGCGAGCTTCGCCCGAGCGGGCCTAGACTCGCAGGACTACAGGGCCCGCCTGGAGGGCGTCTTCGCCTCGGCGACGGCGAGCCATTACACCGATGGCCGTCTCGCCCTGCCTGCAGGCCAGACGAGGCTCACAAGGAAGCAGATAGACGACCTCGCAGCCTACCTAGCCGTACTGCCGCCGACGGCGCCGGACCCCTCCGACGGCGTTCTGGCCACGGGATCGGGTGTGGCGGGGGTTATCCTCACCCCGCCAAAGGGGAACGCGGCCGATATCATCGTCCTGAACGCGTCAGGAGAAAATGGGCTGACTGGCGTGTACAGCGCGGGCACCGCCACCTACACCGTGGTGCTCCGCCGGGCGCTCGATACCGGGTATCCTAATGATGACGTGCGTTTCACCGGCGAGCGCGGGGAGAGGGTTCCCTTTGGCATTGCCGTGAGCGACGGCGACCGGCGCAACCATGCCGGGTCGCCACTACTGACCCTCGAGTTCGTGGGGTAGCGGCGGAGCGAAACGCGTCACAGCGTTCAGCGCACAGCCGCCTGGTTCGTGCTAGCGCGACCTTGGCGCACCAGGAGCGGCGCGAGGAGTATCAATGGGCGGCGTAGAGGAGACCCAGACGAGAGGCAGGCGGCGGCTGCGAGCCGGCTTGCTGAGTAAGCTTGCGCTCACCCTGGTCATCGCGGGGGTGCCGGGCCTCATCGGCCTCAGCTTACTGGCCCTTCAGAGCGAGGAGGCCATGCTCAAGCAGACGCTAGTGAACGACCGTCTGCGTGAGATCACCCAGAACCGTGCTCGTGCGCTGGGGCAGGTTCTTCGCAATGCCGCCGCTGACGTGCGGCTGCTCGGCGCCCTGAACTCGGTCGAGGAGCTGGCCTCGGAACTGGCGTCCGGCCGTCCGCCTGGTGAGGCGGGGGCTACTGCGAAGGTGGTCCACGACTTCGAGCGGCTGGTCCAATCCCGGAGCGTCTACTATGAGATCGAGTTCGTGGACAGTGCCGGGCGGCCGGTGGTCGGGGTCTACCATGCTGGTGGGGAGACCCGAGTCGTATCCGAGCCGGTGGAGGATCTCCACTTTGAGCCCCTGCTATCCCACATACGCCCCGGGGATCTGTACGTGTCTCGCGCGGCGCCCAACCGAGTGCAGGATGTGATCGAGACTCCCATCCGGCCTATGGTCGAGTACGTCTGTGGGGTCCGTGGCCCCTCGGGAACGACGGCGGGGCTTGCCGTCCTGAAGATGGAGCTCACGCCCGTCCTCAGCGGGGTGGCCGCCCCCGACCTCTGGTCTCAGACGGTAGTCGTCGACCGCGATGGGTTCTATGTAGCTCACCCTCAGCCGGAGCGCGCTTGGGGAGGACCGCAAGACCTCGGCACCGGATACCGATTGCAGAGCGATCTGCCGGAGCCGGCGCTTCAGGGGCTCCTGGGGCCCATCGGAGGCATGGTCTCCGCGGACGGCAGCACATATGTCGCTCAGCGCGTCCTGGCGCCCGGTGGCCCCGAGGCGAGCCTCCTCGTGATCTCGTCGGCCGTGGATGAGCAGGTGCTGGGACCCGCGCTCACGGGCCTGCGGCGGAGGATCACGCTGCTGGCCACCATCAGTTTCGTCCTTCCCCTGCTCGCTGGGATGGTGCTCGTGGCCTTCTTCCTGCGGCCGGTGCCCAAGCTACAGGCGGCGGTGCGCGCTGTGGCAGAGGGCGACCTTAGCCATCGGGTGGACATACGCTCCGCTGACGAGATGGAGGACCTGGCGGACGACTTCAATGACATGGCGGCCCGCCTTGAGGACTACGGCCGCCTCGAACGGACCATGGAGCTCGAGAAACTGCGCGACGACCTTATCCACATGATCGTGCACGACCTCCGGACCCCGCTGACGAGCATCATCAGCAGCCTACGCACCGTCGAGCGCGTGGACGCTGATCCCGAGGTCACCAGGGAGCTGTTGCCCTACTGCCTGACAGCGGGTAACTCACTCATGACGATGATCAATGACCTGCTGGACATCAACCGCATGGAGTCGGGGGTTCTGGAACTCTACCCCGAGCAAGTGGATGTGCCCGAGGTTGTGAGCGACGCCCTGGAGGTGCTGCGGGCCCTCGCTGACGAGCACTCCGTCATCCTGGAGCAGACGGTTCAGGAAGGCGTGGAGCCGATCACCGCCGACCGCGACAAAGTCGAGCGTATCCTCACGAACCTGGTGGGGAATGGGATCAAGTTCACGCCAAGCGGCGGACGCGTCGCCGTCGACGTGGGCAGGGATGACGTCGACGGCGGCGTGCACATTCGGGTCATCGATAGCGGCGTTGGCATACCCAAGGAGCACCAGGAGCGCATCTTCGACAAGTTCGGGCAGGTCGAGAGCCGAAAGTCGGCGCGGCTCGTGTCAACTGGCCTGGGGCTGACCTTCTGTAAGCTCGCCGCTGAAGCCCACGGAGGCCGGATCTGGGTCGAATCGGAGGTGGGCGAGGGCTCCACCTTCCATGTGCACCTACCCGCGACTCCGGCGTGCTCCTGGCCGCTCACAGGGCCCCAGGACCAGTAGCCTCGGTCACTCCGCCACGTACACGGGATCCCAACCGACGGTCAGGGTCGCCTCCGCGGCGATGGGCTGCCCGAACATGTCATAGACTGTCGCCCCGGGCGCGACGGTGACCGTAGCGCTGCCGTTCTCGGCCCACACCGCGGTGACCCGCCCTCCAGTTCCCTCCATGGGAACGCGCCAAAGGTTCTCCGCGTAGCTCCAGTCGCCGACCTGGCGCCCGTTGAGCGCCCGCGCCAGCACGGCCAGCGCCACGAAGGCGGGCTTCGGCGCCCATCCGAAGCTATCGTTGTGGACGAGGCCGAAGTTGTGCTCGTTGTAGTTCAGATCCGTCCCGTCGTCCTTCAGGTCGTACCAGATCACCTTCTCCACGCTGGGCACTGTGAGAGACATGAGAGCCATCCTCACCAAGCAGCGGGACTGGTGGAGGAAGTCGCTTCCCCGGTCCCCCGTGTGGGTCGGCCAACCGACCTCGGTCAGGCACATCCCGAGCTCCCTGCCCGCCACTTCGTTCGCGACTTCCGACACCGCGACAAGCCCCTCTCGGTACGCGGCCGTCGCCAGGGACGGGTAGTGATAAGGGTGGATCGAGAACGCGTCCATGTGGTCGGCCGCTCCCTGGCCGATCATCGTCCGCACGATGCCCGACAGATCCTCGACGGTCCCGTATTCACCACCGACACCAACGATCCGCGCCTCGGGGCGCGCGGCTCGAATCGCCTCAGCCGTGGCGATGAACAATGGCGGATAGGCCTCAGCGTCGCCACGCAGGCCGTTCATGCCGCATCCGCCGGTCCACTCGTTCCATATCTCGAAGAATGGCGCCGCTTCGCCCAACTCTGATGCCATGAAGCCCCCGTAGCGGGCAAACCCCGCGATGGCCTCCGGGGATGTGGGGAAGCCGCCATCGTCGTAGTGGCTATTGGCGTAGTCCGCGATGACCAACGGAGTGAGCCCCAAAGCCTCGCTCCGGTCAACGTATGAGCGCACATGGTCGGGGATCCGAAGCTCTCCTGGCGCCACCTCGACCGCGGCCCAGGAGCACTCATCACGCGGGGTCGCCACACCGACGATGGGCAGCAGGTCGAGGAGCCTCTGATCCCAGCCTTGGCTGAAGTGGGTGCAGACTCCCAGAGGCCCATCGGTGTCGACGGCCTGGGGAGCGATGACGGCGAAGCGGAAGTCCGCCCACGGCGCTAGCGCGTCGTCCTCGGCGCCCGCTACCCGTATCTGAAGGTCCCAGTGCCCGGGGGAGGGCGGGATGAACGAGACGTCTCGGGCTCCGCCGAGGCCCTCTACGGTGCTGTCCCATTGCGCGACTCCGAAGGGATCCACGAGCCTGAGGGTCAGTGGCGCGTTCGCATCCGCGCCGGGGCTCGTGACGGCAACGCGTAGCCGGACGGGCTCCCCCGGCTCGTAGACGAGCCACTCGCGGTCAGTGGGCACCTCGACGCCGATCCCATGGGGAGTGAGGACTCCCTCCTCGCGCCGGCATATGGTGAGACGCCGCAGGGAGATGGTTCCCTCGCCCGTGAAGCCCTGGCCCGTAGCACGGTCCAGGACTATGGACTGCAGGGAGAGCGGGGCGTCGAGTTCCCCGTTCTCATCTCCCCCCCAGTGGTCAGTGCGCGGCTGGAGCACCGCGGCGCCGAACTGCCATCGGCCCTGCTGACAGGCGCCCAGGGTGTACTGGAAGCACTCGCCGGTAACATCCACGACGCGGAGGCGCACTGGCAGGGGATGAGCATCGCCAAGGAACTCGATACCCAGCCCCGGCGCGCCCTCGGGGATGGGCACGTTGACCGCGAGTTCAGCGTACTCCAGGCTCCTTTCGCCGTCGAAGCGGTAGAGGATCTCCGCCGCCTCAGGGCCTGCGGCGACCTCGGAGTAGGCGTTCTGCTCCCCGTGAACCGCGCTGAGCACCCCCGGCTGGGAGAGATCGGCGAGGGTTGAGACCGTCTGCCACAGCTGGCTATCATCCCTGCGTGTGGGCGGGCACTGCAGCTCTCTCCAACCCGCGTCGGCTTGGAGCACAGACAGGAGCCCCACGACGGGGAGCAGGATAGGCATGGACATAGCGGACACCTCCCGGGCCGTGGCCCACACCTGTGTTCACCATCAAGGGGTCAGTTCCTGGCCGCCCGAGGAATCGCGTCCATGGCCGCCGAACACGGTCACGCCCCAAGAGAGGACGGTCGCTTTGCGCGGCGATGAGATGGGCCACTCCTACCCTCATTCCACCGCTGAGCTCGTGGCGCGGCGGCGTGATGCGGAGGGTCTCTCCGAGCTGATCTTCGACGGTTGGCGCATCGCGGAGAACGCCCGCCCCGGTCAGTTCGTCAACCTGATGACCCCACGACATGGCTCGGACCCGCCTCTCAGGCGCCCTATGAGCATCGCCTTCGTGACAGGCGACCGGTTTGGCATCCTCGTACAGGCCGTCGGGGTGGGGAGCGGCCTGCTCGCTGAGGCCCCCCTGGGGGAGACAGTCGACGTCATCGGCCCCGTGGGCAGCGCCTTCCCGCCGCCCGAGCCGGGTTCGAGGGTCGCGCTCGTAGGAGGAGGGGTGGGGGTAGCCCCATTGCGTTTCCTCTATGAGCGCCATGCGCGCGACTGCGATTGGGAGATCCTCGTGGGCGCCAGGCGCGCGAGCCTCCTGCCCTTCCAGCAGTACTTCCGAGGCACTGAACGGGCCCGCTTCGCCACCGACGACGGCTCCCTGGGCTTCCGAGGCAACGTGGTGGAGCTTCTCGCTGACCGAAGTCGGTTGGCCCCCTTCGACCGGATCTACACGTGCGGCCCACCACGGATGATCGAGGCCGTAGGCCGGTTCGCGGGCGAGCGAGGCATCTCATGCTGGGTGTCTCTCGAGGCGCGGATGGCATGCGCCATGGGCCAGTGCCTCGGCTGCGTGGTGCCCACGATCCCCGACGGCTATGCTCGCGTGTGCACCGAAGGCCCCTGCTTCGACGCCGCGACGGTTCGATTGGATGTGGATCTGGGGTGGTCTGTTGGGCGTTGACCTCTCCGTAACCATCGGAGGCCTTCATCTGAAGAACCCCGTCATGCTGGCATCGGGGTGCTGCGGCTTCGGCGATGAGCTATCCCGCTTCGTCGACCTCTCGGAGCTCGGTGCGATCATGGTGAAGGGCACCACGCGGGAGCCGCGATTGGGCAACCCGCCGCCCCGTATCGCCGAGACGCCTGCGGGCATGCTCAACTCCATTGGCCTGCAGAACCCGGGCGTCGAGGCTGTGATTGAGCACAAGCTCCCTTGGCTGGCCGAGCTAGCCGTGCCGGTCATCGTGAACATATCGGGAGCGACGGTGGACGACTACGTCCACTGCGCGCGGCGGCTTGCCGAGGACGAGCGGGCCCATGCCATCGAGCTGAACGTCTCGTGCCCGAATGTGAAGCAGGGCGGGATCCTCTTCGGCACCGACGCGACGGCCCTGTCCGAGGTAACCCGCGCGGTGCGCGCGGCGTTCCCCCGGACCCTCATCGTGAAGCTCACCCCTAATGTAACGGACATCGTGGCCATGGCGGTAGCGGCCGAGGAGGCGGGCGCCGACGCCCTCTCCGCCATCAACACCTTGGTGGGCATGGCCGTGGATGTCCGAACCCGGCGGCCAGCCCTGCACACGACCATGGGAGGCCTCTCCGGCCCCGCCATCCGTCCGGTCGCGGTCCGATGCGCCTACCTGGCAGCCAAAGCGGTGAGTATCCCGGTGATCGGAATGGGTGGCATCGTCACGGCTCGCGATGCCTTGGAGTTCATCATCGTGGGCGCGCGGGCCGTCGCCATCGGTACCGCGTCCCTCGTGGACCCACTGGCCTACAAGAAGGTCCTGAGGGGCATCGAGGAGTTCTGCGCGGAGGAGCGGGTCGGGCTCGCGGACCTGGTGGGAACCGTGCGGCTCTGGGACTCTTGATGGAGGGTCGGAATGGGGACATCGCAATCCCAGAGCTCACCGCGGTCGGCCTCTTGGAACCAGGTGAGGGGGCTCTACGCCAGCGGCGCTTCGGCTGGTGAACTCGCGGGTGCCATCGCGAACGCGATACCGGATGCCACATTGGAGGCGGCCACCCGGGCGCCTCTCTGCAGCCTCGTCGGCTCCGTCGCGGAGGCGCGAGCGCTGGAGGTCGAGGATCGTCACGCTTGGCTGGGGGATCAGCTTGCGCAGGCGGCGGACCTGGGCCACGACCTCACCGCGTCCCTGGCGCGCGCCGCTGCCCTGCGCAGCCTGACGGCGCTTGCCGACTCGGCTCCTTCCGTCCGTATAGAGATGACGGCAGGGGTCTTCGCCGCCGAATACCTGGCCGCGCTGTTCGAATACTACGTGGAGCGCGATGTCCACGAGTTCATCGGCGGTCCCGCCCTGGCCACGGTCGGCGCCTCTGGCGATCTCTGTGAGGCGGTCGCCGCCGAGGCGCGCGCGGCGGTGATGGCCCAGGCCGACCAGCAGGCGCCGCCCACAGGCGAGACTGCCGGGGCCTTGGTAGCCATGCTGATGCTAGGAGCGGTTGCCGCCTTGAGGGGACGGGCGTCCCTTGGCGCGTGACATCGTCGCGGCTGGCCGCTTGGGCGCACCGCCCGAGGGCGACCGGGTCCGTGTGATCGATCTCGACGCTAGGGTGGGGAACGTGAGCCTGGGCCTGGAGGATCTGTGGACGCTTGCGGGGGCCGCGTTCGGTGCGAGGCACCTGGAGCTCGTTGAGGCGGCCGCGACGATACAGATGGGCGACGCGGCGCTGCCCCGGGGCCGTGCCGAGGCCTGGTCGCGCGATGTCAGCTTCCACCTGGCGGCCTCGCCCGGCTCCCCACTGCATGCTCTGATCGGACGGCTTGCCCAGTGCCTCGAGTTCGTGCTGGGTGATCGGGTCACTGTCTGCGCCACGGATGCGGAATTCGCGGCTCCCTGTCCGGACCGGCGCCAGGCAGCGGTCGGTGTCGATTGCGTGTGCCTGTTGTCGGGTGGTCTGGACTCCCTCGCCGGAGCCGTGGCGCTTCTGGAGAGCGGCCGGAAGCCCCTCCTACTGTCCCACGAGACCGGCAATCCAGTGACCCACGCGAGCCGCGCACACGCCCGCCAATGCCTCGCCGAACGGTATGGCCCCCTTCCCTCCGCGTCCGTGCGGCTGGCGGCATCGGGGCGGCGCCGGGCGAGGTGGCCCTACCCCGCTGAGGGTGAGCAGGAGCCCAGCCGCCGATCGCGCAGCCTGGTACCCCTCACTGCCGCGGCGGCCGTCGCCGATGCCCTGGACCTCGACGAGATCTGGATCCCAGAGAACGGGGTCATGGCGGCTCAGCCACCGCTGACCCGGGCTCGCGTTGGCGCCTTCACGACTCGAACCGCTCATCCCCGCTGGCTGCAGGGCTTGGAGGGCCTGTTCTCGGACTACTTCGGGCGGCCCATGCGGATCGTGAACCCACTGATCGGGAGCACGAAGTCGGAGGTCGTTGGCCACATCCTTCTCCGGCACCTGGACGAGGCGGCGGTACGCGGCACTGACTCGTGCTGGGCGGCAGGCCGCGGCGCTCTCCCGTGCGGAGGGTGCGTGCCATGCCTGATTCGGCGATTCGCCTTCGCCGAGTGGGGGCTGGCGCCTGAGGCTACCATCACCGATCCATTGACAGACCCAGACCGAGGGCGTGGATCGGAGAGTTACGCCAACCTGATGGCCCTCCTCGGCTTCGTGAGCGATATCCTCTCGTATTCGCGCGAGGGGTTCTACCGACGCTGTCCGGAGCTTGCGTATCTCGGCGCCGGCCACGTCCATACCTACGAGGTGCTCCGACGCTTCGCCAGCGAGATAACCCGGGTCTGCCGGAGGGAGTATCCTGAGGCCTGGGATCTTGCCGGAGTGAGTCAATAGCCGCGCCACCTTCGGCGCTTCCGCATGTCCAACAAGTGTCGTGGGAGACGAAGTCGGCGCCCCGACCGGTGAGGAGCGGGCAGAGCATGGCGACACGGGTTGGTTGGATGGTCCTCGCGGCCGCACTGCTGGGGCCCGTCGCTTCCGCCGCCCCCATCCTGGATGCGGCGTCCCTTGCCGATTCACCAGGAGTGGTTCTCACCGGCGCCGCATGGTCATCCGGCGAGGAGTCCGCGGCTTGGGGCGACCCGCTTGCGGTAGAGGCCGAGGGCGGGAGCCTAGTGATACCCCTAGACCACGAAGCCCTCGGGGAGGCCGACGCCCTGCGCCTCACTCTGGAGGCGACCCAGATCTCGGACGACAGCGGCCGCTGGGCGTTCCTGGTTCGCGGGGGGGTACCCTACGCCGAGCAGCCACTCTGGA
This sequence comes from Armatimonadetes bacterium UBA1398, assembly GCA_002305165.1. Classification (GTDB taxonomy): domain Bacteria; phylum Armatimonadota; class Zipacnadia; order UBA1398; family UBA1398; genus UBA1398. The sequence goes on along the minus strand of DBQI01000058.1, from coordinate 36,372 downwards.
TCGGGGAGGATCGGTCCACCACGCGGGTCTTGTGGCGCTTGGCTGACGGCCCACCGCCCGAGGCCGTCGGCCTGCGGTTCGACGGAGCGGCAACGGTGGTGCTGGGCCGGCTGCGCGTGACCGTTTCCACGGATCTCCCTCCTCTATCCACCCCGGCGAGAGTGATCGCGAACGGCGGGTTCGAGCTCGGTCTCGCGGGCTGGACGCCCTTCGGCACAGTGGCCCCGGTAGTTCGCCTGAGCGACGAGAACCCCGGCTCGGGCCGCTGGTGCGCAGAGGTAACGAACCGAGCGGCTTTGCTCCCCATAGTGTTCACCTCGTGGCCCCTGCCGCAGATCGGGCTGCCTGAGGATGTGGGTCTCATCACGGAGCACGTCTTCGCGTTGGAGCCCGGACAGCCGTACACGGTGTCGATGCTGCTGCGGGCGGATCAACCGAACGCGGGCGTCGAGTTGGGGCTGTACCAGGACACGGGGAGCGAGGCGCGCGCCCGGCTGACCGTCACCGAGGAGTGGCGGCCGTACGCCATCCACGTCCATGCGGATGGACGTCAGGGAGCCCTGTGGATACGTCCCGCGCGCGATGGGGCTCCGGAGGGGTTCCGGCTCTGGATCGACGAGGTCTCCCTCAGCCCGGGGCTGCTCCAGACCGCGCCACGAACCCGCGGATCTGCGCCGGACCTGGCCATCGCCGCCACACGGAGCCATGGTGTCTACGAAGCGGGCGAGGCGATCACCATCGTCCTGCGGGCGTTCGGCTTCGCGGCGGGCACGGGCCTTCCCGTGAGCCTGGAGGTGCGCGATGGCTTCGAGCGGTTGCTTCGCTCGATTGATGTGGAGTTGCCGGGGGTGCCCGCTGGCGAGGTGTCGGAGCGCGTTCTCGCCCTGCCGGTTGAGGGGCAGGGCTTCTTCACGATCACGGCGCGATGGACCGAGGCCGGGGTAGCCTGTCGCCGCGATCTTCGTGTCGCCCGCTTCGCTCACTACCCGTGGCCGGACTCGCCCTTCGGCATCAGCCGTGGCTGGGACAGCGACGGCCCCTGGGAGCTGGCCCGGAGCGCCGGGGCCTGCTGGGTGCGAGAGTGGCTGGGCCTCTGGGATGCCTCCGAGCCGGAGCCGGGAAGGCGGTCGCTGCTGACCCCAGTGAGCTTCGCCGAGCGCTACGAGAGGCTGGGTTACCGGACCCTCGCGTGTGTGCCCTTCCCTTCGGCTCACTGGGCGTCCGCGGCGAACGAGGCCACGTGGCGTGAGGATGACGTCCTCCCCTTCGTGGGGAGCCGCGCGTACTTGCCTGACGATCCGTCGGCCTTCGCGGCCCATGTGGCGTCCCTCGCGACCGGCTTGGGCGCTCGAGTGGAAGCTATCGAGTTGCTCCAGGAGCCCCTTGTCTCAGGCTGGGCGCTGCCACCTGATCGCTACGGTCCCGCCGACTACGCGGACCTCTGTCAACTCACGTGCGAGGCGCTCGAAGAGGCCGGGTGGGCAGGCGCCGTGGTCGGCGGTGCCGGTGCGCTGCCGACCGAGAGGTCGGAGGACGTGATCGAGGCCCTCGCCGGAACTGGCCTCAAAGACAGCCTGGACGTCTGGAACGCTCACGCCTATCTATTCGCCCTTCCGGCGGAGGCATTGGAGGCGCCCACCCGGCGGCTCAGAGCGGCGATAGGCCCTACCACGCCCCTATGGGTGACGGAGTTCGGCGTGTGGGGCGATGACACGCCCTCACCCATGGCATCCCACCGCGACTTCGCTACCTTGTCCGAGTTGGAGAGTGCCGACGCGCTCGTCAGGGCAGCGTCGATCCTGCTGGTCGAGGGCGCGGAGCGGATCTTCTTCGCGGCCCGCTCGCTACCCAGCCATGGGGCTGGCAATGGGCGCGACTGGCTCGTCACGCCCACGGAGCAGCCTCGCAAAGCGCTCCCCGCCTTGGCGGCCCTTGGGCAGCTCGTGGGCCCGCGCCCGGTTGCCTACGGATCCCAGCGCGTGCCCTGCGGCATGGCACGGATCTTCGAGACGCACGAGGGAGCCGTGGCCATCATCAGCCCCGACTACGGCACCGAGTCGATGCCCGAGCTCGGCGTACTGGGCGCCGAGGTGATCGATCTCTTCGGCAATGCCCTCGATGCGCCACCGGAGGGGGACGCCTGCTTCTACCTGCGTGCCAGGGATGAGAGGCCGGAGGCTTTGGCTCAGGCCCTGGGGACCCTCTCTCTGACGGCCGGCTAGCTGCCATTCGCCGCCGGGACCGGTCGCTCTCCAGCCCGTGCTATAATCGGAGAGCTACGCCTATGGCCGTGTCCGGGGCCCGCCCGAGCGCGCGAGACCCTCAGCCATCCGGAAGCACCGAGCGCAGGAGGAGAAACGTAGTGGCCGAGCATAAGCGTGGGAGTTTCGCGATGAGCTTCTCCCACAACCCGCAAGGGCTTGGCGTCGGTCCGGGAGCGCTCTTCAGCTCCTCGGCATGGTGGCCATCCCTGGATGTATACGAGTCCGACTCAGCCTACATCATCATCGTTGAGGTCGGTGGGATCGCCGAGGATGCGGTGCAGGTAGAAGTGACAGGGTCCCAGGTCCGCATCGCGGGCTCCCGTTCGAGCCCGGCATGCCGCATGGAAGCGGAACTGAACTCCGTGCACCATCGGGAGATCGATCACGGGGAGTTCGAGCGTCGGGTGGTGCTCCCCGGTCCCATCGACCCGGACGCGGTCGAGGCGAGCCTCTCACAAGGGTTCCTGGAGGTCACGCTTCCCAAGCGCCCCGAGGGGTCGAGACCGTCGGTGCGCTGCATAGAGGTCCGCTAGCCCGCACCGATGCACGTAACACCGCAGTCGCGCCTGAGCGCACATGCTGAGTCCCGGGTGGAGGGTGTCCACAATGCCGGAGAAGCCGAGGATCGTCGTCCCGCGCGTCATCGGGCCGCCCGTCAGAGGGGGGGTGTCCGTGGGGCAGACCAGGGATCACCTGCCCGTTGTGGTGACGGACGAGTTGGTGATGTTCCCTGGCATGATGGCGCCCCTTGCTCTGCACCGCGACACGGACATGGCTGCCGTGGACCAGGCCCTGGTCCAGTCCCGGATGGTCATTGGATGCGCAAGGATGCCGGGCGCCGAGGACTTCACGCCCCCCAGTGGCGGGGACATCTACGAGTTCGGCACGACCTGCCAGGTACTCAAGAAGATCGCGGTTCCCGACGGCTCCCAACGGGTTCTGCTGCAAGGCACTGAGCGTGCCCGAGTGCGGCGATGGGTGAGTTCGGAGCCCTACTTCGTTGCTGACGTGGAGGTCATCGTGGCCGCGTCGGACCCCGAGGACGACCAGGAGCTTGAGGCTCTCCAGCGCCACGCCCTGAGCCAGTTCCAGCGCGTCGTTGATCTCTCCCAGACCCCTGAGGAGGCCTACCTCACCGCCCTGAACGTGGATTCGGCGGGAAAGCTCGCCGACGTGATCTGCGCGAACATGAATCTGCCCGTGTCCTCGCGCCAGCTCATCCTGGAGACGACCGATCCCAAGGAGCGACTCCAGAGGGTGTCCGAGATTATGCGGAATGAGATCGCCGTGCTCGAGTTGCGCGACAAGCTCCGCATGGAGGCACGGGGCGAGATGGAGCGGGCCCAGCGCCAGTTCTACCTGAGGCAGCAGCTCGACGCGATTCGGCGGGAGCTCGGGGAGGGCAACGACCAGGAGGAGGAGCTGGAGGAGCTCCACACCCTCGTCGGGGAATCGGGCATGCCCGAGGAGGCGGAACGCGCCGCAACGCGGGAGATCAACCGCCTATCTCGCATGGCCCCGGCGTCGGCGGAGTACTCCGTTGGACGAACGTGGCTCGACTGGCTCACCCGGTATCCGTGGCAGCGATCCACCCATGACGAGATCGACCTGGAGAGCGCCCAGGTCATCCTCGACGAGGACCACTATGACCTGGAGAAGGTCAAGCAGCGCATCGTCGAGTACCTCGCGGTAATGCAGCTCAACCCGGGCCAGCAGGGACCCGTCCTCTGCTTCGTGGGCCCGCCCGGCGTCGGCAAGACCTCTCTCGGCATGTCCATCGCGCGGGCGCTGGGCCGCAAGTTCGTGCGTATGTCCCTCGGCGGCATGAGGGATGAGGCTGAGATACGCGGGCACCGGCGGACCTACATCGGCGCCCTCCCGGGTCGAATCATCCAGGGAATCTGCCAGGCGGAGAGCAGCAATCCGGTCTTCATGCTGGACGAGGTCGACAAGATCGGCATGGACTTCCGCGGGGACCCCGCTTCGGCTCTGCTCGAGGTCCTCGATCCGGCTCAGAACCACAGCTTCCGGGACCTGTACATGGATGTGGACGTGGACCTCTCACGCGTCATGTTCGTGACCACCGCCAATGTGCTAGACACCATTCCCCCGGCGCTCCAGGATCGGATGGAGGTCATCCGGCTCTCCGGGTACACCCTCAATGAGAAGCTCCACATTGCCCGCAGGCATCTCATACCCAAGCAGATGCGCGAGCACGGTCTGCCGGCCTCCTCACTGCGGTGGCGGAAGACAGGGCTGCAGATCCTCGTATCTGGCTACACGCGGGAGGCTGGGGTGCGCAACCTGGATAGAGAGATCGCCTCGGTCTGCCGCAAGAGGGCCCGGCTCTATGTGGAGGGGGAGACCGCCCCGGTGGCGGTGATGCCCGACCGGCTGGAGGAGTGGTTGGGGCCGCCGCGGTTCACTCAGGAGACGGTGGCTCGCCACAAGACCCCCGGGGTCGTGGCCGGGCTCGCCTGGACGCCGACGGGCGGCGAGGTGCTGTTCGTCGAGGGGGCTCTCATCACCCCGGGGAAGGGCCTCACCCTCACCGGATCGCTTGGCGAGGTCATGAAGGAGTCGGTGCGGGCGGCCGTAACCTGCGTCCGGACCCGCGCGGAGAAGCTGGGTATCGACGCCAGTGCCCTCGGCGATTCCGAACTCCACATCCACGTTCCCGAGGGCGCCATCCCCAAGGATGGACCCTCCGCCGGGATCACTATGGCCGTGGCCATCATCTCCCTCCTGACTGGCCAGCCGGCCAGGCATAACGTGGCGATGACGGGCGAGATCAACCTCCAGGGGCGCGTATTGCGCATAGGGGGCCTCAAGGAGAAGGTCCTCGCCGCATCGCGCGCGGGGATCAAGACGGTCCTCATCCCCAAGGAGAACGAGCCGGACCTGCAGGAGGTGCCGGACGAGGTGCGCGAGCGCATGGAGTTCGTGCCCATCGAGTGGATCGATGAGGCCGCGCGCGTGGCCATCTTCTGCCGAAGCCGGCAGGCATCAACTAACGGCGCAGCGAAGGCTTCCGAAGCGAAGAAGAGGCCGCGGAAGTCGGGGTGAGCCCCAGCCCACACATGGCTGAATCCACCTTCGTTGCGCGACAGGTCACCCGGGTCTTCCGACTGAGCCGCGGTGGCAAATCCGCTTTGCTCGACCTCCTGGGCCGCATCGACACTCCCTCCTCGATGCGATGCAGGGTTCTCAGCACGGAGGTCACGACGGCTTCGCCGATCGGCTCGGCTACCCTCCGAACCAGCTTTCGGGGGGATAGCAACAGCCCGTGGGGTCGCCCGCGCCCCCGATGTCGTCCTCGCGGATGAGCCGACGGGAGGGATGGACTCGGCAACGGGCGCGGAACTCATCGAACTACTCATGGCGGCGCGAAGGGACCGGGGCGCGGCCCTGGTAATAGTCACTCACGACGCCAGTCTCGCCGAACGCGCGGATTGGCATACACAGCTCGTGGATGGACGCATCATCGGCTCGTAACAACACGCGAGAAACCGAAGGAGAGGTTCAGCACCATGGCAGCCAAGTTGCGTGTAGGACTCGTAGGGAACGGCGGACACGGCATGGTTCACGTCCGAACGCTAGCGAAGCTGAAGGACGAAGCCGAGATCGTGGCGCTGTGCGACATCAAGCCGGGTCTGGCCGAGAAGTGGACCCAGGAGTTCGGAGGCAAGCCCTTCACGTCGGCCGAGGAGATGATGGACTCGGTCGAGCTGGATGCCCTCTTCATCACCATTCCGCCCACTTGCCATGGGCTGGAGCTCCTCGCCATCGAGCGCGGCATCCCCTTCCAGGTGGAGAAGCCCGTCAACCTCGATGTCGCCCAGGCTGAGGCCATCGCGAAGGCGGCGGAGGAGAAGGGCGTGCTGGCCGCGGCGGGTTACATGAACCGCTATCGCCGGGGCATCAACGAGGCGGCCCGCATCTTCCAGGAGGATCCGCCTGTGCTCACCATCGGCGGCTGGATTGGTGGCCCCCCGCCTTACGTGGAGGACGGCATCATGGCATGGTGGGTCAAGCGCTCCATGAGCGGCGGCCAGTTCGTCGAGCAGGTCACCCACACCATCGACCTCGTTCGACTGCTCTGCGGCGAACCGGTCTCTGTGACGGCCCAGGCGGCCACCGGCTTCATCAAGGACCACCCGACCTATGACCTGGACGACGCCCTCGCTGTTACGATTCAGTTCGAGTCTGGCGGTGTTGCCAATCTGTACTCGTGCTGCGCCAGTAAGGCACTGGGAGGCGTGGACCTGAATGTCTACGCAACCTCGGCCGCTGTGCGGTTCACTGGCTGGGAGCATACCGCTGCGATCCACCGTGTGGGCAAGGACCCCGTCGAGATCAAGGGCGAGGAGGACATCTTCATCATCGAGGACCGCACCTTCCTCGGCGCGGTGCGCACAGGCGATCCCTCGGGCGTCCTGTCCACCTACAAGGACGCGGTGAAGACTCTCAAGCTGAGCCTTGCCGCGAACGAGGCCGCTCAGACCGGCCGTACCGTGACGCTGAGCTAGCGCGAACGCAGGGGGCGCGAGTGGGGCAGCTTCATGCCATAGAGATCAGCCCGACCCTGGCGACGGCTGTCCTGCTCCTGCTAGCCTTCCTGGGCGGGAAAGTCGCGCAGCTCTTCAGGTTGCCATCACTGACCGGCCAACTCATTGTGGGGGCCCTCCTGGGGCCCGCCGCTCTGGGACTGTTGTCCCGCGAGTTGGCCGGTCAGGGCCTCCAGCCCATCACTGATCTCGCCCTCATGATTCTCGCCTTCACGATCGGCGAGAAGCTCGAGATCAGCGTACTCCGCGATGGCACGAGGCGTATCCTCGCCATCCTCTTCGGTGAGGCGCTCGGCGCCTTCGTCCTCGCCGGGCTGGGCACTGCTGGCGCCGCCATACTCCTCGGCACCTTCGCGAACCCCGGGGTCGCGGTTGCCATGGGGCTCGTCCTCGGGGCCATCGCCATCGCCGGGTCTCCTGGAGCGACCTTGGTGGTGACCAAGGAGCTAGAGGATCCGGGGCCGCTTGGGCGGCTGGTCCTGGCTCTGGCGGCGGCGAATGACGCCCTCGCGATCATGGTCTTCGGCCTCTGCCTCGCCATCGCGAACGCGACTCTCGGAGGCCAGGTGTCGCCTCTGGACATGCTGCTCGTGCCCCTCCTGAAGACGGTGGGCGCCGTGGCGCTGGGTCTGTTGGGCGGACTGCTGATCGACGTGGTGGGCGGCCGGTTCCACAACCGCTCCGATGTGCTCATCTTCGGTCTGGCCATCATCGTCGGTTGCGGCGCGGCGGCCTCGGCTTTGGCTGTCTCACCACTGCTCGCCGGCATGGCCGCCGGGTTCGCCGTGGTGAACCGGGAACGCCGCGATACGCGGATCTTCCGCACGCTCGGCGACTTCGCGGCGCCCATCTACGTGCTGTTCTTCGCCTTGGCGGGCTCCCATGTGGAGATTGCGGCCTTCGCGGCGGGCGGCGCGATCGGGGTGGCCTACATCGCCGGGCGGTTCGGCGGTAAGATCATGGGGGCTGCCGCGGCGGCCCCCATCGGAGGCATGACGCTACGGGAGGGCGTGCGTGCGGGCATATGTCTGCTGCCCCAGGCGGGCGTCGCGGTGGGGTTCCTGGTTGAGATGGAGCGCCAGGGAGCGCTGCAGGAGATCAGCGCCGTGGCACATCCCATCGCCCTTGCGGGCATCGTTGTCGCTGAGGTCATCGGGCCCGCGGCGGCTCGCAAGGTCCTGGCGGGCGAAGGATGTGATCGTGGTTGAGCTCGACTGAACCCGGGGCGGCCAGAGCGAGCGTGCTCTTCGGCTTGGCGAACCCCTCGACGGTTGGCGACATAGCCCTCTTGGCAGCCTCGATCGCGCGTCACCGGCACGCTCCGGCGGCCGCGCTCTCGGTGCTCCACACGGGCAGCCTCGGCGCCATGGCCGCTCCGCGTGTTGCGGAACTGATCGACCACGCCGACGGGCTGTTCACGACGGCGAGAGAGCATGTGGCGAGCAGCGGCGTCGAACTGCTCACGGAACTCCGCCTCGCCCGCTCGCCGGCGGATGGGATCCTGGGAGCAGCCAAGGACCTCGCCGCCGAGTGGATAGTCCTCGGACACCCACGTCAGGCCGATGGGGCCGCCTTCGACGCGATCGTGGAAGCGGTTGCCGGCGCGGACGTCGCCCACGTCATCGTCGCCAGCATCCTTGGATCTATCCCTGCCTGCGGGCGAGTCCTGGTCCCCGTTACGCATCCATCGCACTTGGCCGATTGCGCCGCCGTAGCCAATGCCCTGACAAGTGGCGGCGGGGATGCCCTCGTGCTCGACATCGTGAGTTCAGAGGCTTCGGAGCGGGACGTACGGGCGGCGGAGGAGGAACTGGATCAGGTCGCCCGGGAGGTCATGCCGAACTGCCAACGCGAGGTGCGGCGCGCCGACTCGAAGGTCCACGCCATTCTGGAGGCCTCCAAGGAGGCGCACATGGTGCTTCTCCGTGCCGATACGCGCAAGGGCCTGTCGCGCTTCTTCTTCGGCTCCCTCGCGAACGAGATCGCCGCGAGGGCGGAGTGCACCGTGCTCATGCTCCACCCCAAGGACACCGGCTAGCCCCGCGAGCTGGGGCCGAGATCCACCGAGCGGACCTCGCGCGATGATTGGAGCCGGACCGCCGAGTCGCTGATGATCACGGGGCCCGGTCTCCGCCTAGCGTTGCTGACGGGCTAAGCCTCGAGGCCGGGCGAGGCTTAGCCGCCCACTGGCTCTACCCGAGTGACGCCCTCTACCAACTCGACGAGGTTACGCTCCACAAGCATCTTGAGGGTGGCTTGGGCGTGCGGACAGCCCGCGCAGGCGCCCTTGAGCTGCACGTAGACAACTCCCTCTTCCTCGTTGAGGTCCATCAGGGCTATGTCGCCGCCATCCATGCGGAGCGTCTGCCGTATCTGCTCCAGTACCTGCTCGACCTGCTCCCTCATCCGTCGATCAGCTCCCATCCGTCCATCGGCCTAGCCCCGCAGTCGAAGCTTAGACGCGTCTAATAAACCTGACCCCCAGTGTACAGCTTGCCCTGGGCGCGGACAAGCGCGGCGCTACCCCTCGAACCGGTAGCGGAACCGCCCGTTCGGCGCTACATCACCGTCAGTGACGAACCGCAGGATATCACCATCGGGACCGGCGTTATCCGCCCATTTGAAGTCCAGCCGCACGGGATCATCCGGCCCGAGCCCGAGTAGCGCTCGCGGCACCGCGACCATCACCCACCGGTCGCCCACGCGCAGCGGCGCCCGGCCCCGCTCCTCCCAGGCCCAGCCACCGGTGGACGCTTCAACGCTCGCCGTCTCATCGGTGCTCGTCAAGCGATTGATGGCGAGATCGAAACCCTCCCAGCCGGTTCGGTGGTCCTGATCGGTGTCTAGGTAGAGGACCATCCAGTCGGGGTCCGTCCGGGGAGAGAGCGGCTCGGCCGTCTCCACCAGGAAGTACACGTTCTCGGCATCGCGCGCGACCCTGGCCGAGATGATGTCATTCCGACCCGTTGTGTTCGTGAGTTGGGCGTAGCTGTTATACCCCGGGTGATCCCTCTGGGCGGGGTCGCCCCGATCATCGAGGAACTCCGGTCGCACGTCCAGCCACTGGTCGAGCCCACCCGCCAGGTCGATCGTCACGGGCTGGCTGGCCGGCTCAGGCGGCCGCACGCCCTTGTAGCGGCGCACGAAGGAGGCGAGTTGGTAGTAGTAGTGATCCGCGAGGGGCCCGCGCGCCGGCTCGATGTCCCGGCTGTGCTCCTCATCGTACTGGTCCCAGAAGGAGACCGGAAGGTCGGGCTCGTTGAAGCGCATGGCGATCCATTCGTTCCAGCCTGTGACGAACACGAACTGCGGGTCCTCGGCCAAGGCGCGTTCCCACTGCTCCGTCAGGTTGAGGCCGTAGAGCATCGCGTCCGGTGACGTGTCCATGTCCCCGTTGTGCCAGCTTCGACCGTGGGAGCGCGGGTGGCTGAGCCGGCTCAGCTCCCCGTCCGCCGCATTCTGCGCCACGCCCACCGACATCTGCTCCGCCTCGCCGCGGTCGTTGTGGAACACGTGTTGCGGGTAGACCTCCAGCCAGCTCCACTGGTTGGGCTTCGTGGGGCCCACGAAGTAGCTCGCCTGGGGGGAGCGGAAGGTGAAGAACCGGCGGATCCGCTCCAGTTCGGAGTTGGCTAGCTCGGCTCGGAAGGCGCGGTCGCCATCGACGGGGACGCCGCCCGCGTAGGCGGCGCCGTCGGCGAACTGGTCCTCCGTGTGGCTCCACCAGCCGATCGTGCCCACTGGGTCCGTGGCCTCCACGTAGTAGGCCCCCGCCTCGACCGGCTCCTCGAACTCCACCGTCAACCAGTCGTTGTCGCTCACGTCCTCGAAGCGCCGGCTGGCGAGGACCTCCCCCTGAGGCCCCTCACGGCGCACGGAGACCGTGATGCCCGACCCGGCCGCGCCCCAGGTGGGTGTGTTGATCGCCACGCTCCGAATCGGCTCGTCCGTCGTGAAAGACTGGCCGAGGGGGTGACCTGGCTCCAACTCCGTGGGCGTGTTGTGTCCCTGGCTCCCGAGGTCCCCTCCGATGTAGGCGGGGTCGGCGAGGATCAGCGGGCGGCCCTCCCACTGGTACCAGAGCTCGGGATGCAGCCCCGGCTCGTACAGGGTGTGGTACAGGTGCTGAACAACGTTGGAGGGGGCCCAGAAGGGGCAGAGGAACGCGATCTGCGGCGTCTGGGCGCCATCCTCGCGCGCCTCGGCCCAGACCCGCAGGAGCGCTCCCCACTCCTTGTCATACGTGGACTGGTTGGTCACATCGAAGATGACCACGTCGACGCCGGCGTCTGAGAGCATCTGGGCATGCCGGCGCAGCACGTACGGGTCGTCGCTCTGGTAGTAACCGAAGAGGGACTCGCCCCAGTGGTGGAATGCGTGAAGGGGCCCCCACAGTGGGCTATCAGGGTTCGAGGCCGCCGTGGGGTCCTCGGCCAGGATCTTCGTGATGTCGTACGGGCCGCCGTTTACGTGGGCGCCCATCCAGAGGAAGTAGAACATGCCGACCTGCCGGTCGGCGCGCGGGGGCCCAGCCTCCTCGAAGGTCGGCAACGACCTCCCTAGGCCGTCCGTCGCAACCCACGTATCTGCACGCACGTCGCGTGGGACCTGGCCCTGGCTGCCGACGCAAGCAAGACTGACGGCGACCCCCACAAGGCTGGCTCGAACCATCAACGAGTCACTCTCCTTCGAGGCTCCGTGCCCCTGCCGGCAGGCGGCTCCCGGAGAAGGGCGAACCCCCATACGCGCACTCAGACGCGACACCCCAGTACCGGACGGACACGTGCCTTGAGACCTACTGCCCTTTCCCTATGCCTGCTCACACCCCTCCTCGCGCTGCTGCTCGCCTCCGGGGCGCAAGCCCAGGCGCCCGGCGGGGACGCGCTCGGGCCGATCGCTACCTGGGTGGGGCCATGTCCCAACTGGTGCGAGGCGCCTCAGTGGAGCCCCACTGGTTCGACGATGGCCAGCGGTTGTGGTTCCGGCGAGACAACGCCACGGCCCGGGTGTTCCTGGTCGTCGATGCCCGGGCAGGCGCCATCGAGCCTGCCTTCGACCATCCCCGCCTCGCCGAGGCGCTCCAGGCCGCGACGGGCGAGGCCTTCGACGCCGCCAACCTGCCCTTCTCCGTCATAGACCTGGCCGAGGACCGCGGCGCCGTCGGCTTCGCCCTCGATCGGGACTACTGGCGCTGTGACCTCGCTACCTATGAGTGCGTCCGCGCTACGCCGCCAGAGCGCGGTGGTCCCCCGGAGGCGCCGCCAGCACGGGATAGCTGGGAGCCAGGCCTGTCGCCCGATGGCCAGTGGCGCGCCGAGGTGCGGGAGCACAACATGTGGCTCCTGCCGGCCGACGGGGGAGAGGCCGTGCAGCTGAGCGAGGAGGGCGACGCGGGCCACTCCTTCGGTCACCCGCAGTGGTCTCCGGACTCGCAGTACCTGGTTGCATGGCGCACGGAGCCGGGGGATCACCTGGAGATGCCCATGGTCGAGTCCCGTCCTCAGGACAGCCTCCGCCCGAGAGTGCACCTGGAGGTGTACGAGCTCCCGGGCGACAAGCTCGACGTGCACGAGCTGTGGGTCTTCGACGTCGCGGCGAGGGCCGGCGACCGCGTGGACGTGGAACCGATCGACTGGTGGGGGCCGGCCGAGCTCCATTGGCTGCCAGAGGGGCAGGCCTTTCGGTACCGCCAGATCCACCGGGGCTTCCGTCAGGTGAGGGTCATCGAGGTCGACTGCGCCACGCGCTCGTCCCGGGTCATCATCGATGAGTCCAGCGACAGCTTCATCCCCCCCATGAAGGAGTTCCTGCAGCATCTCGACTCCACGGGCGAGATCCTCTGGGCTTCGGAGCGGGACGGGTGGAACCACCTCTACCTCATCGATGGCGCCACGGGCGAGGTGAAGCGCCAGGTCACCCAGGGCGAATGGGTGGTCCGGGGCGTTGAGCGGGTCGATGAGGAGGCGCGTACCGTCCTCTTCCGTGGGAGCGGCATGCACAGCGGCGAGGACCCGTACCTGGTGCGCTACTACCGCGTCGGCCTGGACGGCGGCGAGCCGATCGAGCTAACGCCGGGAGAGGGCCAGCACGCCATCACCTTCTCGCCAACCGGTGACTACTTCGTGGATACCTGGTCGCGGGTGGATCTCGCGCCGGTAACGGAGCTTAGGCGCACCGAAGACGGCTCCCTGGTCGCGGAGCTCGCCCGGGCCGACACCTCACTCCTGGGGGAGGCCGGCTGGCCGTGGCCCGAGCCCTTCGTTGCCAAGGGGCGGGACGGGGAGACTGACATCTGGGGCGTCATCTTTCGCCCCAGCGACCTCGATCCAGCCCACAGGTATCCCGTTATCGAGGCCATCTATGCGGGGCCGCATGATTCCTTCGTGCCGAAGGGCTTCAGCGCGGGATACGAGCATCAGAACCTGGCCGAGTTGGGCTTCATCGTGGTGCAGATCGACGGTATGGGGACCTCCAACCGCAGCAAGGCCTTCCACGATATGGCGAACCGCGACCTGGGGGATGGCGGCTTCCCCGACCGCATCGCGTGGATGCGGGCCGCCGCCGAGCGCTACCCCTATATGGACATCAGCCGGGTGGGGATCTACGGCTCATCGGCAGGCGGCTACAACGCCGCGCGGGCCCTGCTCGCCTTCGGCGACTTCTACGATGTCGGGGTCGCCATGTCCGCCAACCACGATCACCGCACGGACAAGGTGTGGTGGAACGAGCTCTGGATGGGTTACCCAGTGGGGCCGCACTACGAGGAGCAGTCGAACATCACCCAGGCGGGCAACCTCACGGGGAGGCTCTTCCTGATCCATGGCGAGATGGACACGAACGTCTACGCCGCGGCCTCCACGATGCAGCTCGCTGACGCGCTCATCCGAGCGAACAAGGACTTCGACATGCTCATCGTGCCGGGCGCGGGCCATGGGTTCGGAGGCGCCTACGTCACCCGCCGGATGTGGGACTACTTCGTCCGGCACCTCCAAGGGGTGGAGCCGCCACGGGAGTACGACTTCTCAGCCGGTGGGGACGGAACGCACTTCACGATCCGGAACCTGCGCGAGGAGCCTGTGGAGATCCTCTGGGCGAACGGCGATGCCCTGACCAAGTACCACGACCTCGCGGCGGGCCAGGAACTGGTTCAGCACAGCTACATCGGCCACCGATGGGTGGCGCGGTCCGATGGCCGCACGGTGTCCCGCTACACGGTGGACCCTGTCGTGGACGAGTGGGTGATCTACTAGCCTACGGCGCCCGTCCGGGGCCGGGGCTACCTCGCGTTCGGTGGTCGGGAGAGTTCACGGCTGCACTGACGCCACGAACTCGCCGTCGTGGTTCACCACCGCCCATGCCACCCGTCGGGCTGGGTCGATGCCGTACGTACCGAGGCCGTACTCCGGTCGGTAGGGACCCATCACCGCGCGGGGTTCCCCGCCGGTGTTCAGGGAGACCGCGTTGACCCAGCGGCCCGCCTCATCCCTCGATAGGAGCGCTAGCCCGTCGGCAGACGCTCCTTCGTAGGAGAGCGCCAACACGTACTCGCTCGTCTGTGCCGACCCAGGGGTAGTCCGCATCCCCCACAGGTGCAGGATGTCGCTCCGTGCCCCGTCCGTCCGCGGCGACCAGCCCGTGGCCACCAGGTTCGAGCACTCGCGGTTGTCCGCTGCGTCGGCCTCCTCGATGATCCCCGCGCGGTCGTTGGTCCCATCGAGGATGCGCATGACCGTGCCTAGGTACTCATCGCCCGTGGGGGCGCGGTCGGCCACGGCCGTGAGGCTCTCACCACGTCCGACCACGAAGCTCTGGCCGTTGGCGCTGTAGCCGAAACGGTCGAGGAGGGGCCACTGCTCCACCGGCTCCCACCCCTGCAGCGAGCCCTCGCCGGGCATGACGACGGCGTATGTGTCCACCTGCACCCTGGGGCCATCCACTGTCACGATGAGATAGCCGACGGCGCGCCGCTGCTGCATGAGAGGGATCTCATTGTCCGAGTAGGGTGGCTTGGGGGAGTACATCTTGTGGCTGTTCGAGCCCGTGATGATCTGCTGGATGGTCAGTGCCTCGGGCGCCTGGGGAGAGCGAACGATCGCGCGATGGTAGATGTGATCGTGGCCACAGAAGAAGTAGCGCGCGCCATTCCCGTGCATGGCTCGGTAGAAGGCGCCAGCGATCTCCCCGAGGTCCTCTCCTCGGTCGCCCGGGTCGCCTTGGTCGAGCGGGTCGCCGAACACGTTATCCTTGTGGTTCTGCCCCAGCAGGTTCTTGTGGGCGAAGAGGAAGGCGTGCCGGCCTGCGCGGGACGCTGACTCCAGCTGCTCCGTGATCCACTCCTGCTGCTCGTGGATGGAGTAGGTCGTGCCGGATGCCGACCCGTCGTCCACGGCGAAGATGTCCAAGAGCAGGAAGGTCGCGTTGCCGAAGCTGAAGCTGTAGGTTAGGCCCGCGAGGCCCGGAAGGTCGGGGCTGCCGGCCTCGAAGTACCGAGTGCCCCCTCGGAACCCGGGTAGCCCCGGCAGCCGGGGGAAGGACCTCGGCCACTGGCGGGCCGCCGCCACGCTCCACTCGTGGTTCCCGCGCAGGGGGAAGAAGCCGATGCCCCGCCGATGCAGAGCGGCCGTGTGCCGCGCCCGGATATCAAGCTCCGAGGGGTCGCGGCTGCCGTTGTCCGTCACATCCCCCACGGCGATGACGAACTCCACGCCGTGAGCGATGAACTGCTCGTTCACGTTATCGATGATCTCCGTCGCGACTCCCCGACCCGGTCGACCCTCTGCTGGCGACCATTGGGTGTCGCTGATGATCCCGAACTTCCATGGCCCACGCTCGGCGCCCTGAGCCAGG
The DNA here is from genome assembly GCA_002305165.1 of Armatimonadetes bacterium UBA1398. GTDB lineage: Bacteria > Armatimonadota > Zipacnadia > UBA1398 > UBA1398 > UBA1398. The sequence continues at coordinate 20,693 of DBQI01000058.1, read as the reverse complement.
GCGAGGGCGGGCAGCAGCGCCGCGAGCAGACACACCAAGACAAGCACGCTACGGTTACGCGCAGGAAAACCCATACTGGTCGCCTCCTATACCCCCGTGCCCTACTAAACGCTACTTCAGCAGGGCGATCGGCCGGGCCTGCCTCTCGCGCCGGCATTGGCCAGCCGCGGCTACGGCTCCATGATAGTCAGTGTAACCCTCTCGCCGAAGGGGCTGCGGCCCTCGGCCACCAGCTGGATCTCCACCTGGCCGCTGCCCTCCACCGCGAAAGGGATAGCGGCCTGCCCTGGGTCTCGGAGGGAGGCGCCCATGCTGCCTCGCCCAGGTTGCCGACGGATGCGCGATCGCAGCTGGTAGCCCTGGCACCCCGGACTCGGGAAGCAGTACGGCAACGCGGGGATCGGGCTGTGCGTCGGCGGCGGGGTACAACAACGCGCCAGCGGCCATCAGACGAACGACGGCATGGGCCATGCCATACCTCCGGGATCGGAACCGAGCTTGCCGCGCCGGACGCCAGGGTCAAGCGTCGTCAGAGGGCTCTGGGGCGCTCCCCGGCAGCCGGCCGGCGCCGGCCAACGCCCTCCGCAGCAGGAACTCGATCTGACCGTTGACGCTCCGTAGGTCATCATCGGCCCAACGGCGGAGGGCGTCCAGTACTTCCGGAGCTAACCGGAGCAGGAATGGTTGGCGCTCAGCCAAGAGACGGCACCTCGCATGCGGGGCCTTCCGCTAGTGGTAGATAGTCCCGGTGTTGACAACAGGCTGGGTGTGCCGGTCGCTGCAGAGGACCACCAGCAGGTTGGAAACCATGGCCGCCCTGCGCTCACCGTCCAGCTCCACGATCCCCTGCTTCTCCAGGTCGTCCAGCGCCATCTGAACCATGCCGACGGCGCCCTCGACGATCTTCTGCCGGGCGGCGACCACGGCCTGAGCCTGCTGCCGCTGGAGCATGGCCGCGGCGATCTCCGATGCGTAGGCCAAGTGGCTGATGCGTGCCTCGATGACCTCCACGCCGGCTTTGTCGAGCCGCTCCTGAATGTCATGCCGCAGTTGCTCGCAGATGCCCGGCGTATTGCCCCGGAGCGACACCTCGTCATCGTGACTGTCGTAGGGATGGCGGCTCGCCAGGTTCCGCAACGCGGCCTCGCTCTGCACGGCGACGTAGTTTTCGTAGTCATCGACCTCGAACACCGCCTCCGCCGTGTTCACGACGCGCCACACGACGACTGCCGAGATCTCGATGGGGTTCCCGTCCCTGTCATTCACCTTGGATGGCCGCCCTGCGGACTGGGACTTCTTCTGTACGATGTTGCCCTGGCCATCCTTGACCGCCGGGATCGTCGTCGACCCAGTCTCGAAGTTGCGTATACGGCGACTGATCTTCCGCTTCGAGAAGAATGGGTTCACCCAGTAGAAGCCGGACTCGACAACGGAGCCACGGTACTCACCGAACAGCAGAAGAACGCGAGCGCTATTGGGCGCAATCGCCAAGAAGCCACAGAGTCCAATCAAGAACGCGAGGGACGTGAGGACGCCAGCAATGATCAGCGCTACCCCTTTCGGTCCCGCCGTCTGCGCGCCGACGGTGATCAAGATAGGGCTTGCCACGAGTATCGCCAACAACACAGCGAGGGGTCCCCAACCTGCCACTGGCTTGATGATGTGCTCCTTCATTACCGTGCACCTCCAGGGATGCTAGCCGTCACAAGCTAGCGATATGATATCACTTTGGTATCGGACGCACAAGGCGGTCCGAGGTGACGCGCGACTTTTCGTGGCCTGCAGATCCCACGCGTCGCTTCTGCCGAACGAACCCATCGCGGGGAGCCGCAGGCTTCGCGATCCACAGCGCAGGGCGGAGCTACGCAGCCGCCGAACCGGTACTCGCAGCTATCCTCACGAGAGGGTGTCGCCCATGGTCACGATGCTCCTAGTCCCCGTATGCCTAGGCGTGCTCGCCGACGGCGCGACCGTCTTCCCCTTTGATGGCGCCGCCTCCACCGACACAGGCCTGGAGCCGGCTCGTGCCGAGGGCCTCGTCTTCGTCCAGGGACGGGACGGCCAGTGCCTGCGGCTGGGCCCCGGTGCTCGTCTGAGTTACCCGACCCAGGGCGCCTACGACCCTTCCCGAGGGACCGTCAGCCTCTGGGTCAGGCCGAACTGGAACAGCCGTGACATTCGCGGCGACCGGCTCCTGTTGTCGCTGGAGGAGGACCCCGGCTACGACAACGCGGTGTCACTGGGCGTCTACGGCGCCGAGGACCGATGCATCGTCTACTTCTCCAATAACGGGGGAGTCGACGGCGCCATCGCCCCCATCGACTGGCGGGCCGGCGAGTGGCATCACGTGGTAGCGTGCTGGGACTGGGAGCTTCGCTGCCGCGCCCTCTACGTCGATGGCTCCCTCGTCGGCGCCGCCCGCACGCGCCGGGCCATGCCTTCGGAGCAGAGCACCTTCGAGGTGGGTTTCTCAAGGCGCGTGCTGCCGTACGGGGGCCATGGCGATGCCCTGTGCGACATTGATGACATGACCATCAGCACCGCGGTGACGCCCGCCGACTTCGCGGATGCCGCAGCCGCAGTGGCCGCCACGCGCTCCGAGCAGGACCAGCTCGAGAGCGTGCGGGAGAGGCTCAGCGAGGAGTTCTCTCTGGACCGGGTGGCTCAGGAAGGCATAGAGGTCACGTGGGACGACCTCGTTGGCCTCGGCGCGCCGATGACCAAGCGCGTGCCCATCAGCGTCGGGCATCACGAGCAGATCGTCTTCGCCCAGCCCGACCTGTCCGTGTCCCTGGGGACCTCGGACGCGGCCCTCGGCCTGGGGGTGGCCCTCGGCGTCCCACGCCGACTGCCCGAGGTGCGGGAGCCTACCCACCGCCTGCGGGAGGGTTACCTGCCCATCGTCGAGAGCCAGTGGCGCGCCGGCGCCATCGTCCTCGAGCAGACCGCCTTCTGCGTCCTCGCCGACGCCGATGAGGTTGTGACGGGGCGGGAGACCCAGCACCTGCGGATGCGCCTCACGCTCCGCAACGAGGGCTCAGAGCCGAGCCGCGCCGACCTATCTCTCCTACTGGGGCGCATGGCGGGCACTCAGAACGTCAACTACGGACCCTTCGTCGGGCCGGCGTCACGGTGGGAGAACACGGGCATAGAGACCCGCCTGGAGGAGGACGCGCTGATGATCGGCGACCGCGCCCTCCTCGCCCTCCGAGCGGATGACGGCATCGCCGTCTCGCCAGGGGATGCCCTGCTGTTTACGACGGAGTTGGCCCCTGGGGAGGCTCGTGACATCGACCTCGCCGTGACGACCGCCCCCGAGCTTCGCCCGCCCGAGGAGCTTCGCGGGGCCCTCGCGTCCAGCCACGATACGGCTCTACAGCGTTGCGATGAGCGCTGTCGGCGCGCCCTGGCGCGGGGCATGAAGCTTCGCACGCCTGAGCCTCGCCTGAACGACATCTACCGGCACATCGTCCTCTCCGCCCTCGCGAGCACCATTCAACACCCCAACCAGCCCTGGCATACGCCGTATCAGAACCTCTTCGCCACCTCGATGGTCTGGCCGTGGGAGTTCAGCCACATGGCGGCGCCCCTCATCTCCATCGGGTACGCGGAGGAGATGAGGCCGTCCCTGCGCTTCTTCACCGAGCGGCAGACGGGCGTCGGGCCACACTCGGCGAACCGCGGCCCCGACGGCGATGTGATCAACCCTCACGGCTGCTACACGGGCACCTCGATGTACTGGATGTGCGAGACCGGCGCGGTCCTGTGGTCCCTCGCCGACAACTACCTCTACTCTCGCGACGACGCGTGGCTGGAGGCCCAGCGGCCCAGCATCCTCGCCGCTTGGGAATACGTCCAGCGCGAGCGCGGCCGCACGCGGCTCCACTACGACGACGGGAGCAGGGTGGAGTACTACGGTCTGCTCCCTAAGGGGCGGGTCCACGACTGGGACGGCCACCGCTACCACTACGCCTTCTCCGATGGCGTGACCTGGAAGGGCATGACACGCATGGCCGCGGCGTTCCGTGCCGCGGGGTTGCCCGAGGCTGAACGCATGGAGGCGGACGCGAGGGAGTACGGCGAGTGCATCCTCGACGTGATGCGCCGGGCCGAGTTCGTCGATCCGGAGACGAACCTGCCCTTCGTGCCCAACACCGTGTTCTACCGCGAGGGCGTCCAGGGCGGGCTCTGGTGGACCGACGGGCCGGCCTCCCTGTTCTCCCTCGGGCTCCTGCCGCCCGACGACCAGCGCTTCGAGTACATGATGGCGTACTTGCAGCGCAAGTGGGGCACCCTCATGGGCCTGACGAACCGCATGGAGGGACCTCGGGACACTCCCTTCTGGTATGTGAACCTCAATGAGCGAGGCTACTACCAGAACTTCCTGGCCCGAGGCGAGCCGGAGAAGGCCCTGCTCGTTCTCATGTCGACCCTGGTGTACAGCCTCTCCCACGACTGCTACCAGACCGTGGAGCGGATCGACATCACCGAGCCGAACTACGCGCCCTTCCAGCCGAATCCCTCGGGCAACGGCCGCCTCATCGACATGCTCAAGCGGATGGTTGTGGACGAGCAGGACCCAACGACCCTCTGGTTCCTTCGCGGCTGCCCCCGGAGGTGGTTCGAGCCGGGTGAGTCCGTCGAGGTCCAGGACGCGCCGACGCTCTATGGGAACGTCGCCGTTAGGTCCCAAGCCACCGCGGAGGCGATCACGGTCGAGGTGACTCCTCCCGCCATCTGGCCAGCGGACGGCCTGCGGGTCGTCGTGCGCGCTCCGAGCCGCCAGCCTTTCGCGAGCGTCACGGTGAACGGACGCCGAGCCACCATGGACGGGGACGCGGTCCACATCACGAGTCCGGCGGAGGTGCTCCGGGTTCGGTTCGCGTTGAGCGACGGCGGCGGGGCGCCGTAGGGAGGGCGCGGAGAGTTCGCCTCGGCCCGACGGAGTGGGCGGAGTTTGGCCCCGGATGGGGAACTCGGATACGCGAGTCTCCGTTACGTTATCCTGCTAGGAGGTACGGACATGGATGCCAACGGGATGTCCCGACGTGAGTTCCTCGCCTCGTCCGCCGCCACGCTGGGGGCTCTCGGCATGGTCGGATCGGTGGCGAAGGCGGCGCACGCCGACGTGGACGAGGTGGTCCTGGGATCGACGGGCATCCGCACGTCGCGCCTCGGCCTGGGGACCGGGACCTACGGTGGCCGCGAGCAGCGGCTCCTCGGCTCCGAAGGGTTCGCGCGCCTCGTGCATGAAGCGTACGACCGCGGGGTCCGGTTCATCGACTGCTCCGACAGCTACTGGACCCACGGGCTGATCAGGCACGCGCTGGAGGGGCTGCCTCGGGAGAGCCTCTTCATCCAGACCAAGACCGACGCTCGCGACGCGGCCCTGGTCCGTTCGGACATCGACCGCTTCCTCATCGAGCTCGATGTCGAATACATCGACTCGGTTCTCATGCACTGCATGACGGCGCCGAGCTTCGTGGACGATCTCCGTCCTGCCATCGACGTCCTCCTGGAGGCCAAGGCGAGTGGCATGGTGCGCGCCATAGGAGCCTCGTACCATTCGGTCGATGCGCCTGCGGCGGCGGCCTCCTGCGCGGACCTCGACATCCACATGATCCGCGTCAACCCCTTCTCGGTGAACACCGATGGCCCGCCGGATCGGGTGGCGGAGGTCGCCCGGGAGCTTGCCGACGCGGGCAAGGGCGTCATCGGGATGAAGGTGTACGGGGAGTCCGGCTTCGGCTCGCCGGAAGAGCGGCGGGAATCGATCCACCACGTGGTGTCCTTGGGAAGCGTCCACGCCTTCGCGATAGGATTCAGGGACATCGCGCAGATAGAGGAGACCCTCGGACACATCGCCTCCGCGGTGGGGTAGGGGGTCAGGGGGCGGAGGACTGCCCCCTGGCCCTCCGTGCCTCCACGACAAGCAGGACCATCAGCACCCCGGCGAGGGCGAGCATCGCGACGGGAAGCAGCACCAGCCCGGCGCGCAGGCTGAAGGCATCGCCGAGCAGCCCAAGCAACCAGGGGAACAGGGCGCAGCCGAAGATCCCGGCGGCCGCGAGGAGGGCCAGCATCGCCGTCGAGGTGTCGTCCAGCACCTCGGTGGCGATGGCCAGTAGGGTGGGCCAGAAGCACGCGACGGCGAGGCCCCCCACGCCCGCGAATGCCCAGGCGACGCGCGGGTCCCGCGCCTGGCCGAACCCGAACAGGGCTGCCGCGCCGAGCACCGCGGACACCACCGTGAGGGTGATGGGTGTCATCCGCCTCAGGATGGCGCCGCTCCCGAAACGCCCCACGGCCATGGCGACGCCGAAAAGGATGATCGCCATGGCGCCCGAGCGCGCCGAAGCGCCCAGCTCCCGCTCCAGGAAGCTCGGCGCCCATGTCGTCAGGCCGACCTCGGTTCCCCCCGCGAGCACCATGGCCACCGTGAGCCCCCAGAAGGCCTTGCGCCGCAGGAAGGCGGTGGTCGAACTGCCGGGCGCGACGTGCGGCTGGGGGTAGCGGCGCGTCGCGAACATCAGGCATGAGAGCACTGCGATGGGCAGCCAGACAATGACCGTGGCGCGCCAAGGGACGTCCCGATCGAGCAGCTCGCCCGACAGGAGAGCGCAGCACACGAGCCCCACGGGGAAGAGGGCATGGGTGACGTTGAGCGCCCGAGCCGCGTCCCTGGGCCTGAGCTCTGCCACCAGGGGGTTGACCAGCGCCTCCATCATTCCGTTTCCCGCGCCGAGGATGATCTGCGCCGCGAGGAGCATAGCGTAGCCCAGGGCAACGGTCGTGCCGCCGATACCCACGGCCACGAGCGCCAGGCCCGCGACGAGGAAGGGGGCCTTGCCGAGGCGGCCCGCGAAGGCGCCCGCGACGAGCAGCGCGACGAGGAGCGCGGAGGTTCGCAGGCTCGCGATGGCGCCTTGGCCCGCGAAGTTCAGCCCGAACTCGCTGCCTATCTGCGGCAGGCACATCGCCGGGGCCTGGGTCGACGCGGCATAGACGAACATCGCCAGCCAGCCAGCGACCTCCAATCGGCGCGTGGCCACGCCGGGCTGCTCAGTTGGGCTGTCGTGACGCACTGCTGCGGGCTGACTCACGGGACTCCTCCGTACGCACGCCCTCTGCCCCCACACAAGGAACAGAGGATAGCACGTACTGGTGATCCCGTAGACTACGGGTCAACCCAGGGGACCTCGCCATTCCCGTCTGCCGTGTTCCGCACATACCGCTGCGTTCCACTCCCGAAGAGGCCCATCGGAACGCGTCGCTGTCACTGCAAGCCGTTGGGGCCCAAGGCTTAGAGGCTGCACGGGAGGGGACTATGTGTACGATGTTCCGTTGTTCACGAAAGTACTATACATACGTTAGGGTACCCCCCCAGTGGCCCTACGCGCGCTAATACACACATATAGGGGGTTATTGATTCCGACGGAACACCGGAACAGCGGAACATCCTGCGCCCCCTTGCCTCTGGCCTACGGCGTCCCGTCCGTGTAGGGGTGCAGACCGAACCACCGGCGGCTCCCCTCGCCGAGGGCGACCACGGACACCCGCAGCGTGGGGAAGCAGTCGCTGAGGCGTGGAGGTGAGCTTCGGCCGTCCGTCGGCGTCGGACGCGATAGAAGGCCTTCCCAACGAGCCGAGGCGCTGCGGGCCACGCGGTCTGTGGCGCCACAAGGGCGTGGCCGCGCACGGGGCGAAGCTACCGCACGGAGACCCTTCGAGGCATGGCACACGTCCCCGATACTCCTGAGACCAGAGAGTCCGTGACAGGCATGGCAGATCCGCCGCAGACAGCCCTGAGGCGCGCAGTCACCCTCCGCGCGGTGGCTGTTGCCGCTATTCTGGCGCCCCTCAACTCGTACTGGATCCATCAGATGGTCGAGGTGCAGTTCGTAGGCAACCCGACCGTCGTGTCCCTCTACTTCAACGTGCTGTTCATCCTGTGCGGCCTGCTCCTCTGGAACGCCGTCGCGGGCCGCGTGGCCCCCCGGCTGGCCTTCGCCCCGGGGGAGCTGCTCACCATCTACCTGATCTTATCCGTCACCAGTTCCTGCTCGGGCTATGACTTCATCCACTGGATGGTGCCGAACACGGCGGGGGTGCACTACCGCGCAACACCTGAGAACCGCTGGCACGACATCTTCTTCGAGTATCTCTCCCAGTCGCTCACCATGGGGGATCCGGCCAGCCTGAAGATGCTCTACGAGGGCGGCACATCGTTCTACGCGACGCCCGCGGCCTGGCAGCCGTGGATTCGCCCGCTGTCGTGGTGGATCCCCATCATGACGCTCGTGCTGATCGCGCCATCGGGCTTAGCGGTGCTCCTGAGGCGCCGCTGGATCGAGGTCGAGAAGCTCACCTTCCCGATCATCCAACTCCCCTTCGAGCTGACCCGCGAAAGGGGACCCTTCCTTCGCGACCGCACTCTCTGGATCGCCTTCGGGGTGGTGGCCGCGATCAACCTCCTGAATGGCCTCCATGTCCTGAACCCCGCGGTGCCGCCGCTTCCACTGCATCATCCGTCGCTTCCCTTGGGCAGCCCCCGGTCCTGGGTCATCACGGGGGCCACGGACCCGCCATGGAATGCCGCCGCCCCTGTCGGACTGTCGTACTATCCCGCCGGCGTAGGCTTCGGGCTTCTGCTCCCGACGGAGCTGATCGCGTCCTGCTGGGTCTTCTACCTCTTCTTCCGTGGCCAACTCGTGGCGGCGCAGTGGCTCGGCCTGCGGAGCATCCCCGACTTCCCCTTCCAGGACGAGCAGTCGTATGGCGGCTATATCGGCATCATCCTCTTCGCCCTGTGGGCGAGTCGCGGGTACGTGAGGGACGCGGTCCGTCGCCTCATGCGCCCCGATGAGGATCTCGACGCGCGCGAACCCATCCCCTACCGAGCGGCGGCCGTGCTGCTTGCGGGGGGCCTGCTCGCGCTGGTGCTGATCACCATCTACCAGGGCATGGGGCCTTGGCAGGCCGTCGTGCACTGGCTCGGCTACTACCTGGTGGTGCTCATCGTCGGGCGGATGAGAGCCGAGATGGGGCTCTTCACCCACGAGCTCTACGGCATGGGGCCGACGATCCGCATGGGCCGACTTCTGGGCCGCGATGTCGTGGGCGCCCGAAGCCTCACGGTGGCGACGACCTTCCACGGCCTGAGCCGTGGGTTCCGCAGCATCGTGTTCCCCCACCAGATCGAAGGGCTGAAGCTCGCCGAGCGGGCGCGCCTCGAGGCGCGGCCGCTGTTCCTTACCATGCTCATCGCGGCAGTGCTCGGGGTCATCCTCGCCTGGGCCATGTACCTCCCCGTGGTCTATCACTACGGAGCCGGCACGGCGCGGATGGGTCAGTACTCGGACTGGTACACCACCGAGGCCTACGGGGAACTCGCGAGCTGGCTCGAGAACCCGCGCGGCGTGGCGTGGAACCGGTTGACCACCATAGGCCTGAGCGCGGGGCTCTATGTGGCCGGGATGTTCCTGAAGACGAACGTCGGGTGGTGGCCCATCCACCCCCTCGGCTTCGCCCTGTCGACGACCTACGCGATGCAGTTCTACTGGTTCCCGCTGTTCGTGGCGTGGGCGCTCAAGTGGCTCGTCACTCGCTACGCGGGCCACCGAGGGAGCCGACAGCTCGTGGCGCTCGCCTTCGGCCTGATCCTCGGCGACTGCCTCTCCGCGGGCGCGTGGACGCTCTATGGAGCACTGACCCATCGGGCCGTATACACCGTGCTGGTTTGATGGAGGCGCGGCGGGGTGCCCGGGGCGAACAGGGACCGCGCGTGACTGGAAGGATAGACCGGAGGCGACAGATGATGGCGGATCAGGTGAGTCGGCGCGAGTTTCTGGCGCGGAGTTCGGCCATGGCGACAGGCTTGGCTCTGGGTGGCGCGGCGGGCGCCGCTGCGCTGGATGGCGGCGAGGTCCGGCGGCAGACGGGGAGGGGCGATGGCATGATCCAGCTCGCCGAGGGTGGACGAACGGAGTACGTGATCGTCGTTCCGGCGCGCCCCACGCCGCAGGAGCGCAAGGCGGCGGAGGACCTCGCCGAATGGCTCGGCGAGATGACGGGCGCCGAGTTCAGCATCGTGCCTGACAGCCAACCGAGGCGGCCACGGGAGATCTGCCTGGGCGCCACGAACCGGCTCGCCGAGGCTGGGCTGGGCGGTCTGGCCGAGAGCCTGGGTGATGAAGGGTACGCCATTGAGGTGGCAGGCGAGCGGCTATTCCTCGAAGGCGGCCGGTTGCGCGGCCCGATCTACGCCGTCTACGCGCTGCTCGAGGAGGATCTCGGCCTGCGTTGGTACACGCCGGAGGCGACTCTCGTGCCGCGGCGGCCCAACGTAGCTTTCGCTCCCCGAGCTCGCCGCTCGCTGCCCGCGCTCACCATCCGCGACCCCTTCTACGAGGCCGCCTTCGACGGAACCTGGTCCCTCCGGAACCGCACGAACTCGCCCGACGCGCCGGTTCCCGAGGAGTGGGGCGGGCACGTCACCTACGCGCTGTTCGTGCACACGTTCAACACCCTCGTGCCGCCTGAGGAGTACTTCGATAGCAACCCCGAGTACTACATGCTCGACGCGAACGGCAACCGCAGCCCGCAGCAGCTGTGCACCACCCACCCAGAGGTCATACACATCGCAACGGAGAGCGCCCTGCGGATCCTCCGCGAGCGGCCCACTGCCCGGGTCATCAGCGTCTCGAAGAATGACGGCGGCGGGACATGCCTGTGTGACCGGTGCCGGGGGCTCGATGAGGCCGAGGGCACGAACGCCGCGGCGTTGCTCTATATGGTGAACCGAGTCGCCGAGGCGATCGAGGACGAGTTCCCCGAGGTGACGGTCTCGACCCTGGCCTATCTGGAGACGATCAAGCCGCCGAAGACCATTCGGCCGCGCCGCAATGTGGCGATTCGGCTCTGCACGGACAACTGCATGTGGAGCCACCCCTTCACCCCCGCGCGCGAGATCGAGGCCTTCCGTGAGGCCATGGAGGGCTGGGCGGCGATCTGCGAGCAGATCCACATCTGGGACTACTGCGTCAACTTCAGTCACTACACGGCCCCGATGCCCAACCTGGACGCGATCGCAGACAACATCCGCTACTTCGTCGCGAACAACGCCAAGGGCGTCATGGAGCAGGGGGCCTACCAGAGCGTGGGCGCGGAGCGCGACGCGCTGCGGTCCTGGGTGCTCGCGAAGCTGATGTGGGACCCCTCCCGCGACCTGCGAGAGCTGGAGACGGATTTCATCCGCGGCTACTTCGGCCCCGCCGCGCCTCCCATCCTGGAGTACAACCGGCTGCTCAGGCAGGCAGGGAAGGACCATGCCGAGGAGCTCCGCGACCCGCCCGGGGGCATACGCTACGAGATGGACCACCCCTTCCTGTCGGATGAGTTCCTGCGGCGGGCCGATGAACTATACGACCGCGCGCTCCGTCTCGCGGGCAAGGGCGTGATCCGTGCGCGTGTGGAGCGAGATCGCCTGCCGATCCTCTATGTGAAGCTCTGTCGCGGCCCGGAGTACGTGGGCGCGGGCTACGGGGCGCTCATCGAGGAGTTCGAGCGGATCGCCCATGAGGTGGGCCTGACCCACATCTACGAAGGCGCCCCGGACGTGGAGGCCAAGATCGCGGCGTGGAGAGAGGCGGCGGGCCAATGAGGCCATCGCGAGGGCGGCAGACGCTCTCCGCTGCGACGGCGCTGGTCGCCGTGCTCGTCGCGCCCACACTCAGTCAGGCGCCTGACCTGGACGTGACAACCGCCCTGCTGGGCATTGGCGGCTTCGGGGACGTGGGGCGGGTCGAGGCCGACTACGAGCGGCTATCCCCGAACAACACCCTCGGAGCTTCGGTCCGCTTCGTATGGGAGGATCGCCCGGGCGATCCCGACTGGTGGAGCATCCGCATGGGGCTCCCAGAGACTACCCGCCCCTGGGATACGCTGGCCTTCGACATCTACGTGGTCGAGACGGACGAGGAGGCCCGGGTCTCGATCCTCCTCGTCGAGAGCGACGATGACCGCTGGGTTGCCCTCGGAACGTTCTTCCATGACCTGGCGCCCGACCAGTGGAGCCACTTCGAGGTCCACCGCGATAGCATGGCCCCGTGGCTCATAGGTGACGGAGTGGCAGAGTGGGAGCAGGTCCGCACCCTCGCCATCGAGCCCGGAGGAGGCAGGGCGACGTTCCTCATTGACGGGCTCCGCCTGCTCGGGCCGGATGGGTATGAGGTGGAGATCCTCTCCTCGGAGGACGACGGTTTCGCTGTGCTGGATCCGCTGCAGTCGATCGCTCCGGCGCCTCCGCCCGGTGTCTGCTGGTTCCCCTTCGACGCGAGCCGGCTTGGCATCCCCGACTACCTGGACACGCCGTGCCGGCTCGCCGAGGTGGTGGGGCCGGTCGGCACTCCCATCTCCGGCTTCTCGGCGGAGATTCCGACGTACGCACAGGCCCTCGCCGATCGGGATGTGGCGAGCATGTACTACTCGTCCTTCTCCTCAGGCTATGCCAAGTATCTGACCCGCCGCAGGGCGTGGGATGTGAACGCGGACGGGGCCACGATGAACCGCCTCCATCCCACCCAGACGAATTGGGATGGCCAGCACACCATAGCGCTGGCCCATCCCACCGTGACCGAGGCGGTGAGGGCCAAGATCGACGCGCTTCTGGCGGCAGGCATAGGCGTCTGGATGGTCGTGGACTACACCTTCCCATGGTTCGACACATGGTGGGGCTATTCGGACGCCATGATCCAGGCCTACCGCGCCGACCTCGCGGGTACCGACGAGGGGCTGACCATCGTCGAGGATGGCGCGGAACGGACCATCGGCTTCCAGGACTACTTCCGCGAGTACAACGGCTTCGCGCTCACGCCGGCCGACCTGCGACTGAGCGACTGGTCCGAGTACACTCCCCCACGACCCTCCGACGCCCTGGGACCCGACGGAGAGAAGCTGGCAACGGTATTCCTCATGCTGCGGTCCTACGAGTGGCTCAAGCTCCCCGACCGCGCGGGCCGGTACATGGTCGAGGGTGGGGGAGAGCCGCTCTGGATCGTGCCGAATCCCGAGGACTCCTACGGGTCGAGCGACTACGTGTACCTCCTGCGGTCCCAGGGCGTGGGGAACCTGCTGCCCGAGTGGTTCGGCTGCATCGGGTGGGCGGCGGAGGCTGGCTACGCGAGCCTGCCCTACCTCCGTGAGGTGGCGGATCGGGCGGGCAGCCGGCTCTCCATCATCCAGGAGACGGGAGCGGGAGGGCATGCCGCGCCCTACCTGGACTGGCGAGTAGCCGCCAGCGGCGTCTACGCCCTCACTGCGGCCGGGCAACTCGACGACTTCGACAACGACTTCATCGATGAGCAGCCCTTCGGCGCGATGGCCGATCCGACTGGCAACCCATACCATTTCGCGCGCTTCAGGGACGCGGTGGGCAAGGCTCTGGCGTTCGGGCGGGCCAGGGGAGACGGCGTCGTCCGTCCAGCCTCCAACGTGCTGTGCATCGATGAGCGCCCGCCCGCCAAGGCCACGGCGAGCCTGTTCTTCGGGCTATCACGGGAGCACTCCCTCGCGTTAGGGCTGGCCCGCGGCCACGTCCTTTTCGATCTGCGTGACAGCCTGGGCCTGGGGGAGGTCCTGGACCGCTACGGCGCGGTGTTCTACTCACCGCGCGCCCCGCGCGTCGGCGATGTGGACCTTCTCGCAGCATGGCTCCGGGAGGCGCCCGGGCGCACGCTGGTGACTCACTCGTACGTGCCGACCCGCGACTGCGCGGGGTTCTTCCACCAGGATCGCTCGGCCAGGCTGGGAGACTCCGACGGCGGTCACAGGCTCGGGCTCGGAGCCATCCACGCGACGGATGCAACCGTGTGCCAGGTGACTCGCGCCGTTCCTCCCTGGGATCAGGTTCTGCCCGTTGGCACTCGCCTGGATCTGTCGGAGCCGCTGACCACCTGCCAGGACGGCGAGGCCCTCGTGGAGACCGACGCAGGGCCGCTGGTGACTCGCTCACGGGTAGGCCAGGGCACGGTCATCTATCTCCACTGGGTGCCGGGCGCCGTCGCTGAGCCGCAGGGCCTCGATGCCGAGGTGACCGTCCTGTTGGCGTCGTCCCTCCCCGTGCGAACCACTTGCCGCGCCGATGTGGACACCGCTGTACAGGTGTTCGAGAGCCCGGAGCAGCGCGTGGTGCTCGCGTGGGACGTGCCCACGATGGAGGCCTGGTCCTTCGAATACCGTCCGGGCATACCGCCGCTGCAGTATGAGGCTCAGGGGGTCGAGCGCTGGGTCGAACTGCCCGTGGAGCCTGGAGACTGGCTCATCTACGACCTCTGGGGCGACGCCCTGGAGCGGCGCGCCACGGACGGTGAACCCCTCAGACTCTGTCTGCGCGACGCCGTGGTGGCCCAGTGGCACATCGGCCGCGATACGCCGGTCTTCCGCGGCCATCTCGAAGATGTCCGCTCCATGCGGGCACGGATGACCGACCTTGGCTTCGACGGCCAGTGAGCCGGTGCTACGGCGCCAGTTCCACGATCACCGGATGATCGGCGAGGGTCAGGCTGACGCGGGAGACGTGGCGCAGGCTCTCCAGAGGCTCTGTGCCAATGGTGGGGTCATAGATCGCCGCCGAGGGGAAGGCTCGGCCCAGCCGGACCGTTACCTCGTCCGCCCCGCCCGTGAAGCGCTCGCCCCAGACCACCAGCAGGAGCGTGCCGTCGCTGCGCTGGAGGAGCACGTCGTGGACCGTATCGGGGCGGTCGTCGATGGAGTAGTCGAGGCTCGCCGGCTCCTCTACTGATCCCTCGTCGGCCAGGATGGTCGTCAGGTTGTGGAGGTAGAGGGCGCTGAGGCGCGGCGTGTAGTCGGGACGGTAGAAGCCGAAGGACTGGTTGCCCGCCTCATCGGTGCGGTCGCGAAGCAAGTAGACTGCCGTGTAGCTCCACCCTCGCGCGAACTGGGACAGGTACCCGCACAGGAGCAGCTTCGCCTGGACCTCCTCCGTGATGGGTCCGTCGATAGTCACTCCCGTCTCCGTAGTGACACGGGGCAGCGAGATCAGATCCTCCACGGAGTAACCCTCGAAGTGGTTCCGCCAGGTGAGTCCGTAGTTACCGTACAGCCCGTCGACACGGCATCCGGGGCCGGGGTCTGAGGCGATCCAGGTCTGGTTATCATGCAGGCCCGGCCAGGCGGGGTGAGTGTAGTAGTTGTGGCAGTTCGCCGCGTCGGCGTAGCGGGTGCCGTCGGGCATGAGGCAGCCCGCGCCATCGGGGATGATCAGGAACTGCAGTCCCACATTGTCGGTCTGAGCGCCGTTCTCGGTGATGGACCAGACCGGGTAGCCCCCGAGCGTGGGGTCGCTCTTCACCGTCGAGTAGAGGTCGCGCTGGAGCTTGGCGACAGGCAGCCACGAGAGGTCGGAGCCGCCCTCCTCGCCTTGGTAGGTGACCCCCCAGTTGTTCGGCTCATTGTTGCCCTCGATCGCGACGAGCGCGTCCTCCGCCGCGAGCTCCCGCGCCCCCCGAAGCAGCCTCTCGACATCGGCGCCGCCACTCTGGAGCCCGTAACTGAACCGGACTCCCGTCTGCCGGTGGAGTTCGAGCAGAGTTGAGACGGGGATGTCACTCTCATACCCTAGGCGATACCAGCGCAGCCCCAGGAAGCGTGTCGCCTCGATCGTGCTCTCGAGGTTCTCGCCGCGAACGCAGACGGCGGAGTTCGCGCCGAGGCTGTCCAGGAAGCGGCTCACAGGGACGGCGGGGGTGGGCGCCGCAGTCATCGCTCCACCGAGGATGAGGGTGGTGAGCATCAGAACCATGGTGGTATCCCTCTCTTCAGCGCCGGTTGGCTTCGAGCAGGATGCGATCGGGCCCTGCCACAGTCAGGCTTCGGAGCAGGGGAGGGGAGAGGAAGGGCGAGCCCCGACTCCGCTCCGCACGGTCTTAGGGAGGCACGAGGGGGTCTGGAGCAGGCGGGGCTCGACTATCCTCAACATACCCCCTGGCGCCCCGCCGCTAACCCCATCGCCTCACTCCGCGCCGACGCTCTGCTCCACAGGGGGACCTAACGGGGCCCTCCCGCGCGGCACGCTTGCCGATGGTGGGTACTGCCGGTACACCCTCGACATGATCCAGAAGGTAACGAACATAGAGAGCACATCGGCGACGGCCTGGGCTCCATACGCCCCGAGGATACCGAAGATCCTGGGTAGTACGAGCAGGGCCGGAAGCACCAGGATGACGTCGCGCGACATGTTGAGCATCATGGCACGCCCCCCAAAGCCCATGCCCTCGAGAGCGAACATGGCCATCATCTGGGGCTCTACCAGGAAGAATGTGCACAGTTTGAGCTGCAGAGCGAGGGTAGCCAGGTCGAGAAGCTCGGCCTCGCGCGCGAGGGGCGCCAGAATCTGCCGCGCGAAGACGCAGATGATGCCGCCGATGATGAGGCCTCCGGCCGAGGTCCAGATGGCCGCGAGCCGGTACGCCGACCACATCCGCCGGTAGTCCCTCGATCCGAAGGTGTAGCCGACGATGGGCATGAGGGCCTGATGGACGCCCCCGCCCAGGCATGACACGGCGAGCATCATCACCCGCAAAGCCAGGCCGTGGCCGGCGATCGCCGCCGCGCCGAAGCCCCCCAGCACCCAGTTGAAGACGAGGGCCGTGATGCTCCGGAGCGCGTTCATCGCCATGGCTGGCACGCCTACGACGGCGATGTCCCGGATAACCTCCACGTCCAGCTTGAGATCGCTTCGGCGGAGGTGGAAGCCGCTGCGGCCGCTGCGGAGATACCACAGGGAGGTGGTCGCCGTCAGGACCTGGGCGACCGCCGTAGCGACGCCGGCGCCATTGAGTTCCCAGCGAGGGAAGGGGCCCACGCCATAGATGAGCAGCGGGGCCAGGGTCGCGTTTGTCACCGCCGACAGGCCCGTGAGATACATGGGCACGGTGACGTTCCCGCCGCCGCGGTAGAGCCCATCCAGGGACAGCCCGACCATGAACAGCGGGAAGGCGAGACTCACCCGCGCGAGGTACTCAGCGGAGAGCTCGATAAGCTCCGGCGTAGCGCCGAACGCTCGCACCAGCGGGTGGGCCGCCGACAGGGACAGGATCATGAACAGCACGCCGAAGCCTGCGCCGAGCACGATGGCGTTGCCAGCGCCCCGCAGCACGGCGTCGCGCCGCCCCTCGCCCAAGCGCCGCGACACCAGGGACGTGAGGCCCATGGCAATGCCCATGCCGACAGAGCTGACCACCATCTGGACCGGGAACATGACCGTCAGGGCCGCGATGGCCTCCGTGCCATCGGGCAGCCCGGTCACCCAGAGGGTGTTCACGATGTTGTGGATGGACATGACGATCATCCCGAACATGCCCGGGATGCTGAGCTTGATCATCAGAGGGCCGAGGGGCGCCGATCCCAGCCTCTCGGAGCGCGCATCGTCCTCGTGGGGTGGCTTAGGCATCGCCATTGCGGAGCTTCCCGTCCACGGCGTTGCCGGCATTCGTCGCCATTCGCTCAAGCAGACGGAGCGCCGTCGCCACATCCTCCGCCGTAAGGCCCTCGGCCAGAATGCGTGTCCACTCGTCGAGCACCGCGCGCACGGCGGGCGCCAGCTCTCGCCCTCGGGGAGTAAGGGTCACCGTCTTGGCGCGGCGGTCATCCTCGGGGACCTCGCGCACCACCAGCCCGAGGTGCTCCATCCGCGTCACGGCGCGGGTTGTCGTGGCCGGGTCGCGGTGGCAGAGTCGCGTCAGCTCATCCTGACGGATGCCATCGTGCTCCAGAAGAGCCATGTAGTAGGGCAAGGCGGGCTCCGGGAAGCCGATCCGCCCGAGGGCTTCCTGGAAGTTCATGCGGGCATATCGGTGTATCGTGCCCAGCATCCGCCCCAACACGCGGGTCTCAGGCATGGTCTTGTCTCACTCGTCAGTTTCATTGCGCTCGCAATAGTTGCGCCCGCAAATACTGCCCGTCCAGTCCCCCGGTGTCAACCTCTTCCTTCGCGGCGCTAGGAACAGGCAGGTGCTGATGCCTAGCCTCGGAAACCTGCGACTCGGGGGCTGGGATGGCGGAAGCGGAGAGGGAAGCCGGGTGCAGTCGCTCAACGCGGTTGATGCCGTTGTCTTCGCGCTCTACTTCGTGGCGATCATCGGGGTAGGGTTCTGGGTAGCCCGTCGGAAGGCCCAGACCGCTGACGCCTACTTCCTCGCCGACCGAGACCTGCCCTGGTACGTTGTCGGCACCTCGTACATCGCCAGCAACATCTCGACCGAGCACCTGATCGGCATGATTGGCGCGGCCTACATCTACGGCATCTGCGTGGCGCTGTGGGAGTGGCACAACGTCATCGCGTTCTCCATCCTCATCTGGATCTTCATCCCCTTTCTCCTGGCGAGCCGCGTCTTCACGGGGCCCGAGTTCCTCGAACGCCGCTTCAACTCCACTTGCCGGCTGCTCTTCGCTGTAATGACCGTGGTGGCGAACGTCACCGCCTTCCTCGCCGCGGTGCTCTACGCGGGGGCCGTGGGCCTGAACGCCCTCTTTGGTTGGGACATCGTGCTCTGCACCGTGCTCCTCGGCGTGACAGCGGGGAGCTACGCGATCGTGGGCGGGATGCGGTCCATCGCATGGACGGAGGTGCTCCAGACCGTCCTGATCCTCGCGGGCGGATTCCTGCTGACCTTCCTGGGGCTGCGCGCACTGGGAGAGGGGAGCCTGAGCGACGGCTGGTCCACGATGATCAGCCGGAACCTGGGCGAGGAAGCCGCATGGGCGGAGGGGATCCGGCGGCTGGCGCCCACGGTCCTGGGCGAGGGGGCAACGAGCTACGAGCGGCTAAACCTCTTCCAACCGCCCAACCACACGCTCATCCCCTGGTGGACCCTCCTCTTTGGCTGGGTTGCCACGAGCATCTGGTACAACTGCATCAACCAGTTCATGATCCAGCGTGTGCTCGCGGCGCGCGACGGATGGCATGCACGGATGGGAATCGTGCTGGCTGGCTTCCTGAAGGTCATCCTGCCGGCCGTCATCGTCATCCCCGGACTCGTCTACTTCGCCATGGATCCCTCGCTCGACCGGGCGGCGGCGGACAAGGGCTACGCCGCCCTCGTCATGCAGCTCGTGTCCTTGGGGGTGAGGGGCGTCCTGCTGGCCGCGCTGTTCGGCGCCATCCAGTCCACGGTGAACTCCGTCCTGAACTCCACCTCGACCATCGTGACCCTCGACATCTGGAAGCGCTACTTCGAGCCCAACATGCCGGAGCGCCGTTCCGTCACCGTGGGGCGGCTCGTGACGGCGGTGACGCTCGTCCTAGCGATGGTTCTGGCGCCCATGATCGAGCGCATCGGCAGTGGCGTGTTCGTCTACATCCAGAACCTCTACGCGCACTTCGCCCCGGCGTTCTCAGCCATCTTCATCCTCGGGATCCTCTGGCGGCGGGCGACGGGAAGGGCGGCCGCGTGGACCATACCCATTGGGTTGGGCGCGTCGATAGCCGTTGGGGTGGTCTTCCCCGAGATGGCTCTCACCGTGCGGCCCATCCTGATATGGGCCTTCTGCGTCGTGCTCATGGTGGTCATCAGCTTGTTCGACGCGCCCCCGCCGCCGGAGTGCGTCACGGATGACCTCACGATGAACTGGCGCCAGATCGGCATCTTCCGAGGGCTCGGCAAGCCCTGGTACCGGAACGTGCTCTTCTGGTGGCTCGCCTTCGTGGCGTGCATCGCCGCCTGCTACCTGGCCTTCAGCGGGCTGGGACTCGGGCGGTAGGTCGGGCCAAGATGGGCGCGGCCCCGCCGCTGAGGCGGGGCCGCTGGGTCGATCTGCTGGCGAGAGGACGCTCGCACTTACTAGAGTGTGCGCGCCTCGCCTACCGAGTTGGCAGAGGCTTCAGGTCGGCGAGTTTGATCGCGATCGGCCTCGGCGCGCCAACGGTGAGCTCGACTTCTTCGCTTGCATGGCCTTTCGTGCGATCAATAGAGTAGCTGACCGTGCGGGGACCGTTGCCACGGTAGCCGACGTACCCGTTGGGGTCATTGTCAGGTGCCGTGTTGCCCTGGGGGCGGTGGAGCATGAAGCGCATGCACTCGAGGTCCGCCTGCGAGTACTCGTACGAGTAGTTACCCAGCCAGTCATAGTTCATGACGGTCGGACGCATCAGTGGGTCGCTCGTCGACATGCGCTCGAACGGGTGCCCCACGCCGACCGAATGCAGGATCTCATGCCGGAAGAGGTACTCCATGAACTCCTGCTCATAGCCACGCTTGACCACGACTCCGCCTCCCAACACGGTTGCCCCGGAGCGGAAGACGCCTCCGAGGCCAAGCACATTGGGGTCACTGAAGCTGTTGCAGACCGCCACCCCCACGCTGGGCGGGTCTGTGTAGTGGTAGCCCCAGTCCTCGTCGCCTGCTGTCCACAGGCCCCCCGTCTCGGGACGGTACGGCCAGGCATACGCGGTGTTGAAGAAGCCTTCAGACAGGGCCGGCAGATCATTCAGCAGCACCTGGGCCGCCGCGTTCATGTCCGCGCCAGGCACCTCAACGTCCATCGTCTCTCGGAAAAGGTACTGATAGACCAGAAAGATCGGCGCCTGCTCCTGAGGCCAGCGCCAGAGTGTCGCGCCATCCCACATCCATGCCCGCAGGAAGGTCGTGTTATAGTCGTCCGGGAGGACGGTGATG
>DBQI01000020.1 GCA_002305165.1 Armatimonadetes bacterium UBA1398 | reverse complement strand
CAACCTCTAAACACTCTCATGAATGAGGCGGGCTAGTCGCCAGCTCGGCTCAGACCAACTCCGGCAGTGGCCCCAATCGAAGGCGATGGCTGAGGGGGTACGGCTGCGTGGGGCTGCCTGTGGGCAGCCCTAGTGCGCCAACCACCTCGACCGGCTTCACCGAGGGCCCGGCGCCCATATCGAGGCGCATGGCGAGAGCATCGTCCCCGGTGGCCTCGAGTGTCAGAATGGACGGCCGAGCGTCGAGCTGCCTTTGCTTGCCCTTGCGTTCGCGCTCTACGAGGACCTCGGGCTGGGCGAGCAACGTCACGCAGCGCTCGGTCAGCTCGCTGCGGCTGGCCGTGCCTGGTGGCAGGGACACCTCCCAATCCGCCCACGGAATCAGATGGTACGGTGGGGGCTTTCGGCCTTCGAGGGCATGGGCCTCGCGAAGATCGATCCCCGGCTGCATCCGCGGCAGCAGGGACCTCAGCACGTCCACGGGAGCGGCAAAGCGGTCGAGGCAAAGGCAGACCAGCTCGGCATCACCGGACGCGCCGACACCGATCGGCGACGCGAAGACTATCCTTGGGCGTGGGTTGAAGCCCTCGGTATGGACTATGGGCAGCCCCGCGCGCCGAACTCCGCGCTCAAAGGCCCGCATCACGTCCAGGTGGCCCAGAAACATGGCTGGACCGTGTTTCCGGTAGACGATCTCAACCAGCCACCTGGCATCCGGCTCCGCACCCATAGCACCTCACCCCCCCGCAGTCCGGCGTGAGCTCGCCGGATCGAGCGCGCTCGGCCTCCCGGAGGAGGAAGGCTCGGTCCACACCGGCGTGGATGTGATCCCACGGGAGGGGTCCGTTCTCGGGGAGACCGCCGGTCCGTTCCACCGGCGGTACTCCGGCGGAGGCTAGTGCGTGTATCCACCGATCGGTATCGGCGAACTCATCCCATCCATCGAGCTTCGCGCCGGCACGAAAGGCTGCCTCGATCGCCGGCGCCAGCTCGCGCCCCCCGCGGGCAAGCAGACACTCAAGCTGGGCCGTGGCGGGGTCAGACCAGCTCACATCGGCGCGCCGCTCCTTCCGAAGGGCATCGGTGACGATGCGGCGGCGGCGTTCGAGGGTCTCTCCATCGGCCTGGGCCGACCATTGGAAGGGCGTGTGGGGTTTGGGGATGAAGGCCGCCAGGGACGCCGTCACGACGGTGCCTCGCTTGATCCCGCGGCTCGTGGCCAGGCCGACGATCCGCCGGATGATCCGGACGACGCCCTCCGCGTCCTCATCGGTCTCGGAGGGAAGACCGATCATGAAGTAGAGCTTGATGAGGCTGAAGCCAGCGTCGAAGGCCGCGCTGGCGGCAGCCATGATGTCCTCATCCGTGACCTGCTTGTTGATGACGTCCCGAAGCCGCTGGGTGCCCGCCTCCGGCGCCAGAGTGATCCCTGACTTCCGGACCTGAGCGACCCGATCGGCGAGGCCCACGGACAGAGAGTCGACACGCGTCGAGGGCAGGGAGAGGTCTATGCCCCGGGCGGCGTGGGCCTCGACGAGGAGGTCGCACAGCGGCCCGATCTCGGGGTGGTCGGCCGCGCTAAGGGACAGCAACCCCAGCTCCTCGTGACCCGTGAAGCTCAGAATCGCGCTGGCCTGGCCCTGTAGAGCCCCGACCGACCGGTTCCGCACCGGCCGGTCGATCATCCCCGCCTGACAGAAACGGCAGCCGCGAGTGCACCCGCGGGCGATCTCGAGGGTCGCGCGGTCGTGGATAGCCTCGATGTGGGGCACTATCGGTTCGAGCGGGTATGGCGCCGCGTCGAGATCGCGCACCAGGCGGCGCCTCACGGGCCACGGAGCCGCCTCGCGTGCCCCAGTCACGTACGACCACCCGCCAGGCGCGGCGGCCACATCATAGAGGGCGGGCACGTACACGCCTTGTATTGCCGCGAGTGAACGGATCCTGTCGCATGAAGCCTCACCTCGGCTGGCGATAAGGCGATCGGCCAGTTCGAGCACGACCTCCTCGCCATCGCCAATGACGAAGGCATCGATGAAGGGCGCCATAGGCTCGGGGTTGACGCAGCACGGTCCGCCCGCGATGACGATGGGACCCGAGACTCGTTCGGAGGAGCGCAGGGGCAGCCCGGCCAGGCGCAGCATCCAGAGCACCGTGGTATAGGACGCCTCGACCTGCAGGCTGAACCCGAGCACATCGAAGTCGCCGACAGGCGTGCCCGACTCCAGGGAGTGGAGTGGCAGACCCTTCTCCTCGAGCAGCGCCGCATAGTCGGGCCACGGGGCGTGAACACGCTCACACGCGATGTCGTCCCTGCTGTTGAGGACCGCGTAGAGGATCTGGCAACCCAGGTGGCTCATGGCTATCTCGTACACATCAGGGAAGGCCAGGGCGAAGGTGAGCGACACCTCGCGGTGGTCCTTCTTCACCGAACCTAACTCACCGCCCACATACCGAGCGGGCTTGAGCACGCGGAGCAGTTCGTGGGGCGATAAGGCCAAGATGGGGCAGTCTCCTTAGCGATGGTAGGTCTTCAGTCTACCGCCTGGGAAGGGTCTTGCCGACCTGTGATGCCATGGAGGGCATCGTTGGTCCAGAATGACAGGGAAGCATCGGGAGGGGATTGAGCATGGCAAGGGCTCGCACGGCGGCAACCTCCGTGCTGGCGTGCGCCGCGCTGGTGGCGCCGCTTGCCCCCGTGCTGGGGCAGTTCGGTCCCATGGATCTCGGGGTGAGCCCCGGTGGGCACTATGTCACGGTCAACGGCGCGACCTGTGTGCTGGTCGGTGACAGCGGCGCGCAGTGCGTCATGCAGAACGCGAACCTCGACTACCGCCGATGGATCGATGACTGCGCCGCCGCTGGGCTCAATGCCGTGCACATCTGGGCCTTCGTGCCCGCGAGGCAGAGAGCCGACGGCTCGGTTGTCGAGGAGAGGTACGGCTATGTCTATCCCGACCTGACACCGTGGCCGCGTCGGGATGGCGGACCCCTTGCCGCCGATGGCCGTCCCCAGTGGGAGCTCACGCGGTTCGATGAGGGGATAGGACCGAACCATTACTGGCCACGCCTGCGGGATCTCTGCCGCTATGCGGGCCGCCGCGGGCTCGTGGTGGGAATCACGGTGTTCTTCGGCTGGCCCAAGCATCAATCGGACTGGCAGTACCACCCTCTCAATGCGCGGAACGGCGGGCCGGTGGAGGACACGGGGAATCCGATCACTCAGGTTCAGATCCTCGAGAGCCCGGGTACCGAGGTGCTGGACCGGCCATGGTCGGAGGAGTGGCCGGCCGCGCTCAAGACGCAGTGGATCTGGGAGCGCTTCGCGGACAAGCTCATCCGCGACACGCGGCGCTATGGCAACGTGTTCTTCGTGTTCATGGATGAGCACTCGTATTCGGAGGGGAACTGCGGTGACCACTTCGCGGAGTTCTTCCGCGGCCGTGGAGCGCTATGGTGCGATTGGGAGCCGCGGCGGGAGCAGGTCGACCTGGTCATGAGCCCGACTCTCAACACGCGGGACAAGAACCCGGACATCGTCCGAGGCTTCGCGGGTGAGCCGCCGCGCCCGTACGTGTTCCTCGAGGGGCCGCCGTACCGAGGCGAGGAGGTGCGCGAGGACCTGTGGAGCGTGCTCCTTGGCGGGGGCCACTTCTTCTTCCACAACGACGCCGACCAGGAGACTCCTCAGACCGGGGTCATGGGGTATGGCCCACACGTGGTGGGTGGCTACGTCGGTACGGAACGTCGACGGTGGCTGGGACATGCCTGCCGCTTCCTCAACGACGAGGTGGTCAACCTGGACCGTATGGCGCCCCACAATGAGCTGGCGCCCGATGGCGGGTATTGCCTCGCGGCGCCGGGGCGGGAGTACCTCGTTTATGTGCCGGCAACCGGCGACCAGCAACTGGTCCTAGCCGTGGCAGAGGGGAGCGAGCCGGCCGCCGTTCAGGTGCTGGAACCGGCGACGGGGGAGGTGCGGCGCGTCACTGCCACCCGGCAAGGCCAACAGCTCCTGGCGCCACTGCCCTTCGAGGCCGATCAGGTAGTACACCTGCTGTGCGGGCGCTGACGCAGCACTCGGCACAGCGCGAAGCCTATTAGCGAGACCGCCAGCCCTGGATACATGGGCTCCAACCCGAGGGGGTACTGAGGGCCGAACTCGCCCGGGTTCAGGTTGCCGAGGATCATCCAGGTCAGTGAGACGCCGGTGGCGAGGAGCATGCAGACGACGGCGCTCGCGCGCCCGATGCGATATCGCGGCCAGTACGCGGTCAGCAGGGGTAGCAGGAGTCCTGGGATGAACGCGGCGCCGACGTTGTACCAGAGGTCAACGACCGAGGGGACGGTCACGGCGAGAGTCAGGGCGATGGCGGTTGTGAGGAGCAGGCCGACCACGGTGCGCAGGTTCAGCCTCTCATCGGGGTCTCCGCCGAGCAGACGGTAGACGAAGTCGCGGGTGAAGGTGACGCCCGACAGGAACATGGTGCTGACGAGAGTGGACATGACCGTTGCGAGCAGGCCGACGAAGAAGAGCCCCTTGACTCCCGCGGGGAGGATCTCGTCGGCCAGCAGGGGGTAGGCCATTACGGGCTCGGCGAGGTCGGGGAGTCCGGCTCGGGCGTAGAGCCCGACGGAACAGGTCAGGAAGTCGAAGAACATCCAGAAGCCGATGCTCACGAAGACCCCGCGCTGGGCCGTCTCGGGCGTCCTCGCCGCATAGCATCTCTGGTGGAAGGAGGGGTCCACGAGGGTCCAGAGGGCGATGAAGAACCAGGCGATCATGTACTGTGCCGAGTTGCCGCCGTGCCAAGTGAGGTGCTGGGCGGGGAGGGCCTGACGGAGGGCCCCGACGCCCCCGTAGGCGCTGACGCAGAAGGGGAGCATGGTGATGAAGCCGGCGAACATCAGGACGAACTGGACGATGTTCACGCGGACATCGGACTGGAAGCCGCCCGCGTAGACGTATACGGTGGAGAGAACGACGCCCACGACCATCGCGGGCAGGATGGGCCAGCCGAAGATGAGCTGGAGTAAGACGCCGAGCATCAGCACATAGGGAGCCGGGGTGGACAGGAGGTAAATGAAGCCCGCCGCGACGAGGGCGGCGGGCTTCCCGTAGGCCTCGTCGATCTTGTCCGGGATGGTGTAAAGGGAGGCCTGCCGGATGCGCGGCGCGAGGACGACGGCGAAGACCGCGGCGAAGACATAGTAGGGGACCCCGAAGACCAGCCAGACGGAGAGGCCGCTCTGGTAGGTCCACTCCCCCACCCCAAGAATGCCGCCGTACCACGTTGCGACCAGGGTGGCCACGAAGGCCGGTGTGGTGAGGGTCCGGCCAGCGAGGAAGTAGTCGTCGGAGGTGCGCCCGCGACGGAGCCAGCCCAGGCCGGCCACCATCAAGACGGCGAAGTAGGCGATGATGAGCCCATAGTCGAGGGCCTCGAACTCGATCCGCGGCACGGCATTACTCCCCTCTAGGACGCCTGCCCAGTGGTCAGGGCGACGACGATGACCGGCCCGCCGGCTACGTCGATGGAGGCATTGCTCACGACCACCTCGTTGCTCAGGCCGCGCGAGCCGGGTTCGACCACCTCGTCGAGGGGCCAGCGAAGGCCGTAGGTGGTGATGTGGACTCCCACTGCGAGGGGAAGCAGAGACACGGCGGTCCCCACCCCCAGGCCCAGTTCGCGGCGGCCCTCGACGGCCCAGAGCTCCCAGCCTCCGCCCACGAGCCGCACATCGGCCGACGCCGCATAGCGCGCGGAGAGGAGCACGTTCGCTAGGGTGTGGTCAATGCGCCCGCCGTCGGCCCCGAGCATGCGAACGATGACGTGGTTGGGCCCCTCGAGCCCGCTCTCAGCCGCGGCGGAGATGACGTGGAGAACGGCCTTCTCGCTGTCCGAGTTCTCCTGGACACTGTGGGGCCCGCAATCGACGATCCGGACGCCAGGGACCGGGGTGGCGATGGAGTCCATGTCGCCGATGACCACATCGATTCGCCGCCCCTGGATGGCCTCGCCACAGGCGGCGCCGTCGGTGTAGACGACCAGGTCGGCGCGCGCCTCCTCCTCGGCGAGCAGCCACGGGGGCGGCGGATCGCCCCCGCAGACGATGAGCCCTCGGAACACGGCCTGTGCCGCCCCGTCCGTCATGGCTGCACCGACGGGTACATGGTCAGGCCGTTCCAGGTGATCGCGTCATCCTCAACGGTGGAGGTCGCATACCACTTCGAGTGGCCGTCGGCGAGCATGAAGTTGTCCCCTTGGTTGTGCCTGGAGCGGAGGATCTTGACGTAGAAGAGGTCGGCCCAGTCTGGGCTGTCGAGGGTGTTGAACCGGCCGCCCCAGCCTGCGGCAAGCCAGTCGGAGTCGTCATCGGTTAGCAGCACGCACTGAGCGGGGGCTCGGACCTGGCTGAGGGTGGTGATCCTCAGTGGCAGCCAGCTGTAGTAGGCGGGGATGTCGATCCCCATGTTACCGTTCCAGCAGTAGCTGAGGAGGATCGGGCGGCAGCCGGGGAAGTCCTCGTGGGGCGGGCGACCGTCGGAGGGGCAGGCGAAGATCTGGCGGCTCTTGGTGTAGGGCGCCAGACGGTTGGGCCAAGTGAGGGGTATCTGCGCCACGGTCCCCGGCCCCGACGAGGCGTCCTGGAAGTTGACGGGGTAGGTCTCGTCGTAGTCGTTGGCATAGAGCATCACGCTGGTTCCGATCTGGCGGAGGTTGCTGAGACAGCTCGTCTGGCGTGCCTTCTCACGGGCCTTGGCGAAGACCGGAAACAGGATCGCCGCCAGGATCGCGATGATTGCGATCACGACCAGCAACTCGATCAAGGTAAAGCCTCTTCGGTACTTCATTCCCATCAACGTCCTCTCGCGGAGGCCGCGGGACGGTGGATCGAGGACCAAAAAGCAACAGGGCGCCGCGGAGGTGCCCGCGACGCCCTGGAGGAGCTTGACTCGATCGCTTCCCTACGTCGGCATTATCCGCATCAGGTTCAAGGGTTGGGTCCTGGTCGGACCCTCTCAGCCGTGTCTAGGCACCCCTAGCTTGCATTCAGTTGTCGGCTACACATTAGCACATCCGGTGGCGGCAAGCAACGCGGTGTGCGGCTCAGGGTCTTTTCATTGTTTTGTAT
>DBQI01000015.1:867-120169 GCA_002305165.1 Armatimonadetes bacterium UBA1398 | reverse complement strand
CCTCATGAATAATACGGGCTAGGCCCTTCTGGCGACCACTCAGGAGCCCACTCGTTGCTCGGCGTGTCGATGATCATGGTGAGCCCCGTGCCGTCGGCGTTTATGAGGCCGATGTCCTGATCTCCATCGGCGTCGTTCGCTTCTGGAACTGGCTGGTGAACACCTTCCGGTCCTCGCAGGCGAGAGGAGCACGGAAGGGGAAGCGCAGCCGTGCACGGTACCACTGACGCGGAGGCAAGCGTATGACATGGCCGCTGGTGATGCTGATGATCCCCTTGTGGCTGTATGGGGAGGCAGTGCCGCACCGGTACTACCCCGAGATCCCCGTGCCGCGCGAGGTCATCGCGGTGCCACAGGCCCACGTGGTCGAGGAGGGGATGGTGCTGGAGAGCCTCGCCGGCGCCGCGGCCCGGGCGACGATGGAAGGACGGGCATCGGTGCTCGTCTGGGAGGACCTCCAGTACGGCGCCTATCCTCGGTGGCTCAGCGAACTGGCAGAGGCCCACCGGATCCGGATCCGGCGCCTGAACCTCGACGAGGCCGTCGTGGACCTAGCCGATCGAGGGATCGTCAAGGGCCTGGTGGTCTACCGACACGACCGCTCCGAGCGCTCACTTCATGACCGCGGACCCATGGACGAGAGCGCGAACTCCGGAACGGTCATCGCCGGGCTGAGAGGTGGGATCCTGGTGGAGGAGGCCCTCGAGGGGCATTATCGCGCCTTGGGCCTCAAGCGTCTCGCCGATGCCCGCGCCGTTACGCCGAGGGCCTGCCTCGACCGCTACGAGCCGGCTCTCTCGCGGAGCGTCATGTGCGCCCTCGATCCACGCGTGAGAAACGTGCGCTCTATGGCGATCGCTTGTCGCGCCATGGTCGTGGCGATGTCCGGTGAGGACTACACGCGAGCCCTCATGCGCTGCGAGCCCGACAGCCCAGTACTGGGATGGGGGGCTGGCATGGAAGACGAGATGACCGCCCCCTCCTCGCGCGCTGGGCTCTTCCAGACGGCGACGAACTGGTGCCACAACCTGACGGTGCTCTCCACCGAGGGGCTGTGGGCGGACGGTCTCGACCTCCACTGGGAAGGGGCAGCCAGATCAGCGTCCCCCACAGGGGCGCGACACTACGTGAACTTCACGATCACCGATGGTGACAACATCCAGTGGGTGATGGGGAACTTCCAGGAGGGCGCCGAGGGCCCGAGCTATTACGGCAACCCGAGGCGCGGCCAGGTCCCCTTCACCTGGGGCCTGCCCGCCGCAGGGCTGGCCCAACTCTCGCCGCGCACCCTGCAGGACGTCCTGGCCGCAGCCACACCCAACGACGACTTTGTCCTCTACAACGGCGGCGGTTACTTCTACCCCGATCTCTACGGGGCCGACAGAGGCTCCACTCGCGCCATCCAGCTACACGCGGAGCGCCTGCGCGCCTACTGTGACCTCACGGACATCCGCGTGCTCGCGTTCAACTTCCAGGACTGGGATGGGCCCGAGGCTCGCGAGGCGTGCCGTATCTTCGCGCAAGCCATACCTGGCTTGCTGGGCATCTTCGCGTTCCAGTACTATCCCTACTCCGCAGGCGAGGGCGAGGTGTACTGGGTCGACGGGGCCGATGGCGATCAGGTGCCCGTAGTGTCGTGCCGCAAAACCCTCTGGGCAAACACTCCGCGGCCGAACGATGCGCCGCCAGCCCAGGTGGCTGGTGCTCTCAACGGTATGCCGGCGGGCACCGGTCCCGTCTTCTCCTGGGTGCTCGTGCACGCCTGGTCGTGGTTCACGGACGCAGAGACCGGAGCCGACGGACCGGGCAACGGCGCCGAGCGCGGTTACGTCCCCGCCCTCTGGGCGGCGGAACGGCTAGAGGAGCATGTGCGCGTGGTTCGCTCGGATGAACTCCTGTTGCGGCTGCGCGCGGCTCACGCGACCCGCTGAGCTGCCCTGGGCTATCGGAGGCCGCGGCGCGGGAGGAGCGAACTCCCGTGTGGGGGCTACAAGATCATGCGGGAGGTCCACGACCCATGAATGGCTACACCCTCGGCTGTTGTCTGCTTCTCCTGGTGGCGACGGGCTATACCTATGCACAGGACGCCGTTCCGCTGGTCGAGATCGGTGCGCCCGACGGCACGCCCTCTGAGCTGGCGCTTGCCGACGATGGGTACCAGGCTTTCTCCACCGATGCCTTCTTCGTCGCTGGACAGTCGAGCCCGGAGGAAGACTGGCCGTTCTGCCAACCAGGCCCCAACGATCAGTGGGGTGGGACCACACCGCACACTTTCTCGCTGTACTTCGGACTGAAAGACGATCCCGCCGCGGGCCCTTGGCAGCTAGACGTCCATATCCTCGATGCCCACGGTATCAACCCGCCGGAGGTCGCCATCGGCCTCAACGGACGGGAGATCCTGCGTCAGCGCGCGGAACAGGGGGGCGGCGACGACTCGATCACGCGGGGGGATTACAGCAAGGTGCGGCCCCACCTCATGAGCGTAAGCCTGCCCGCAGATGCCCTGGTCAGGGGGACGAACCACATCACGATCACCACGGTGTCGGGGTGCTGGATCCTATACGACGCGGTGAGGGTGTTTGGACCGGCGACGGCGGAACTCGCGCCAGTGGCGCCTGTCACACGCATCGACTCCGCTCGCGGCGTGCAAGCCTTGGTGGAGTCGCCGAACGGCCTCGCTCAGGTCGTGCGTCTCCTCCTGAGCCACATCGGCGAGGAGACCCAGGGCCGGATCCTGTGCAATGGCGCTGAGATCCGCGACATCCTCCTGTCGTCGGGGACCCACCTCTGTGAGATCGGTGTGCCACGGGTCCAAGCGCCTCAGGACGTGGCGATCCGCATTGAGACGGGCTCCGGCGGCGCTGCCGAGGCGACGATTAGGCTCCGACCCGTTCGCGAGTGGACGCTGTACCTGCTACACCACACGCATCTCGACATCGGGTACACCCACACGCAGGACGAGGTCGAGCAGCTTCAGATGCGGTACCTGCGTGAGGTCGGCGAACACATTGAGGCCTCCGCTACCCAACCTGAGGAGGCGCATTTCACGTGGCTCCCCGAGGGGCTGTGGCCGGTGGAATCCTACCTCGCCGCCGCCACCGACGCGGAGCGAGCGACCCTGCTGGACCAGGTCCGCGCGGGCTCGCTCGGGCTGGACGGGCTCTACGGCAATGCCCTGACAGCCCTGTACTCGGAGGAGGAGATCCTCGCGTTGCTGGAGTACGCGCGGCGCCTGCGCCGGGACGAGGGCCTGCCTATCGACTCCGCCATGCTCAGCGACGTGCCCGGCGCCACCTGGGGGCTGGTACCCGCCCTCGCCCACTCCGGCATCCGCTACATCTCCATGGGCCCCAACGTCGGTCACCGAGTCGGCTGGACACGGCTGTGGGATGACAAGCCCTTCTGGTGGGTGTCGCCCTCCGGAGAGGAGCGAGTGCTCTGCTGGATGGCTGGCACCGGCTACAGCTGGTTCCATGGCGGCTGGAGCTTCGACGATGGGCACATTACGGATCGGCACAAACAACGCTTCTTCGAGTACCTCGAGCGCCTTGACACGGAGGCGTACCCGTACGACATCGTCCACCTCCGCTACAACATCGGCGGCGACAACGGTCCTCCCGATCCAGGGCTCAGCCGGGCCGTAGCTGAGTGGAACGAGCGCTACACATGGCCCAGGATCATCGTCGCGACGACGTCCGAGGCCTTCCGCGCGTTCGAGGATCGCTATGGCGACGTACTGCCCTCGGTAGCCGGCGATCTCACGCCGTACTGGGAGGATGGCGCGGCGTCGACGGCCGCGGACACCGCCGTGGTGCGCCGAGCGGTCGAGCGGCTTGTGCAGGCTGAGGCCCTGCCGGTGATCAGAGGGACCGAGGCGCTCGCGGCGGAAGACGTCTGGGACGTCTGGCGGGAGGCCGTGCTCTATGATGAGCATACCTGGGGCGCCCATAACAGCATCAGTGAGCCCGACTCGGAGTTCGCCATCGCGCAGGCCAGACACAAACAGGGCTTCGCCCTCGAAGCAGATCGGCTCTCACGGGAGCTGCTGGACCGGGTGCTGCCTCCGGTAGCCGGTCCTGTCGTTGCCGTGGAGGTGTACAACACCCTCACGTGGCCTCGGACCGAGGTCGTGGAGCTACCGGCCGAGTGGGACCTGCCCGGGGATCGGGTCATCGGCCCCGACGGGGCGCCGGTGCCCTCCCAGCGCCTGCGCTCGGGCGCGCTCGCCTTCCTCGCGAGCGAGGTGGCCCCCGTAGGCTCCGCTGTATACCGGATCGAGGCCGGGGAGCCCGCAGCCGGCGGCTCCGCGGCGGCAAGCGGCCTGCTTCTGAGCAATGATCTCCTCGACGTCGAAGTCAACCCCCTGACGGGAGCCATTCAGCGGCTCTCCCATGCCGGGTCTGAGGCGAATCTGGTCGACTCGGAGGCTGGCATCGGTCTCAACGAGTACGTCTACGTGCCTGGACGCGACCGCACGGTGCGGCAGTACGTCGAGGAATCCCAGATTACCGTTGGCGAAGCGGGCCCCTTGGTGGCTAGCCTCATCATCGACTCCTCCGCGCCGGGGGCGCGATCGCTGCGCCGCGAGTTGCGACTGGTAGCCGGCTCGCCCGAGCTTCAGATTGCCAACACCATCGACAAGCTCCCAATCCGCGAGAAGGAAGCGGTGTTTTTCGCTTTTCCTATGGGGATGCAGAACCCCGAGACGCGGCACGATACGCCTTGGTCGGTGGTCGAGGTCGAGTCGGATCAGCTGCGTGGGGGCTGCCGCAACTACCTCACCGTTCAGCGGTGGGTGGACGTCTGCGGGGATGGCGGAGGGGCGACCCTCGTAACCGTCGACGCCCCACTGATCCAGGTGGGCGACATCAGGACCGACGTGCCCTTCATGTGGGGGGCCGCGCCGGAGTGGGAGCGGAGCCTGGCCCCCTCGGGCACCATCTTCTCATACGTGATGAACAACTACTGGGAGACGAACTACAAGGCCGATCAGGAGGGGCTGGCGGAGTTCCGGTACGCCCTGACACCCTACCATGGGACCTTCAATGCCCTCGCAGCCGCGCGCCGCGGCATGGAGGAGACGCGCCCACTCCTAGCAGCGCCCGCAGGCACGGAACAGACTGGACTAGCCTCTGCGGTCACTGTTGACGCGGCGGGTGTGCTGGCGACCTCGGTGAGACCCGCGCCGGAGGGTGAGGGGCTGCTGGTCCGGCTCTTTGCGGCCTCGGGTAAGCCCGAGACGGTCAGTCTGCAACTCAACGGTCGGGCGCCTGCCAGAGTGACCCTGACCGATCCCGACGGCTACGGCAAGGAGCGAGTAGAGCTTCCACTGAGGATGCCCGCATGGGGTGTTCGGACGGTGCGGTTGGAGGCAGAGTGAGCGGACCTCACTCCCAGATCATGTAGTAGGTTTTGTTGTTCACCATGCCGAGGAGGGCCCAGAAGCAGCCGCCCGTGATGTCGCCCAGCATCAGGCCTAGGGCGATGGGTACGAGACGTTTCATGGACGTGTGCCCGCCATAGCGGGTCACCACGGTCTTGATCGCCCAGGCGATGAGCATCGGGCACCAGAGAAGCTGCATCGACCATGTCCCTGACACGGCGTAGCCGATGGGGTGCAGGGGCCACCACAGGAACCGCGTCTTCAAAGCCATGCCTACGATGATGAAGACCGTTCCCACCACGATGCCCAGCAGACTCCTGGCATCGAAGGGCGTCGGACGGTCCACCCATCCCGCGAGCTTGGAGTAGATCTCGTCGCCGCGCCAGATGACGTGGGGTGGCATCTTCGCCATGCCGCCGTAGATGTAGCAGGCACGGGCGTAGAGGGGCATGGCGCTCGCGCAGCCCACCGCAAGGGCCACGACAAGACCGATGAGCACCCTCCTCTGAT
Source organism: Armatimonadetes bacterium UBA1398 (assembly GCA_002305165.1). Taxonomy (GTDB): domain Bacteria; phylum Armatimonadota; class Zipacnadia; order UBA1398; family UBA1398; genus UBA1398. The sequence continues at coordinate 114,276 of DBQI01000015.1, read as the reverse complement.
CGGAGCCGGTCCGGCCCGCGAGGTGCAGGGCCTCCGATTGGTGGGGCATAGGGTGGTTGCGGTACGCGCGATTGAACCCCCAGTACATGGCCGCCACGATGGTATTGGTCGGCCCCAACGCGCGAGAGCCCACGACGTTGATGAGCATGTTGCCCGGACCGGAGAAGTGGAGGTCATGGACGGGGAGACCCAGCTCCGCTCGGATCCGCCCGATGGCTAGGGAGATGAGGTAGTACGCTAGGAAGAACAGGACGGCCAGTCCCGTTGACATGCCCGCCAATCGCGTGAAGGTAACCACCCCCAGGAAGCAGGCGACGAAGACCAGAAGGGCCGTCCGGTAGCGCAGGGGCTCCCGGCCTTCATCTGGTTGGGGGTGTACCACAGCCCGGAAGGCCCGGGCCAGGTAGGTACGGCTGGCCCACAGCGAGAAGAGCGCGAGACCAATGTAGCCGCCGAAGTTCTGCTCCTCGATCCACGGCGCCCGGGGTATCGCCGATGTGCCGGTCGCGGCCGAGAGGACGACGATGGCTTTCCAGAAGAACAGGAAGAACACGCACGAGAATACCAACTCGGTCGGCAGCAGCAGAGAGAGGCCGATGACGAGTGGATAGAAGCTGATCGGCAGGAACGATACGGCGTTGTAGGGTGCATCAACGATCCGTGTGCTCAGGTTGTAGGCCGGGTGCGTGCCGGAGACGGGGATAGCAGGGAAGAGCGGGTTGATGCTTTTCAGCCCATTGCTCAGGTCGATCGCCAGGGCGATGGCGAAGCCTACCCAGAGCACACGCTGGCTGAGTAGCTTGCCGGGGTTCTGACTGAGTTCCAGAGGCAGTTGCACGACCGGGAAGGAGAGCCTCTCGGACTCGTCCCACCGCCGTCGGAACAGACAAGCGAGGCTCTGGGTGCCGAGCCAGAGGACGAACAGAAACGCCCCCCAGGCGATGAAGGGCCCGATGGTGGGCCCCATCTCCTTGGGCCACCAGAAGCCCGTCCCCAACCAGGCAGCCAAGTGCTCGAGCACCCAGAGGGAGGAGGATCCCTCGAAGAAGCCCCTCACGGCGCTCGAGTCGCGGACGATGAGCCAGGACGGGATCTGGTCCACGAAGAGCTCGCCCCAGCGGTTCTCGGGCGTCGCGAGGCGAGAGGGGGTCCCCACGATCGCGGACAGGATCAGGGTCCCGTCGAGCCCTGCGGGCACGCTCGCGATGCACAGCATCGAGTAGAACAGGGAGAGGCTTCGAGCCGATAGGGCCAGGCGCGGCGCCCAGCGCCGCAGGGCGGCGTTGATGAGGGCCAGGAGGAACAGGATGAAGACGACGTGGAAGAAGACCGATATAGTGGTCGGTAGGGCGTTGAAACTCACTGAGTTCATGTGGATGAGCCAGTAGTTGCACCCCAGCGCGCTCACGGCGCCCACGATCACCGTCGTCCAGGGCACCGCACGAGGCGCGGCGGCCTCGGTTGCCTCTACCTGTGGGGCTGGATTCCCATTCTGACCCATGCTCACCGGTTTCGCCCGACGCTCTCGCGGAGCCTGCATGGAGGGAGCAACATGCTCTTTGACTCGACCATCATGGCCTGCTGCTTGGATGAGATCGCCCAAGCCGCCGTTGGGGCCACCATCCGCGACTTCCGGCAGCCACGACGCCTCGCGGTGGTGATGGAACTCGACCTACCACAACCCTCGCGATTGCTGACCCTCTCCGCAGAAGCCGAAAGGTCACGCATCCACTTAGCGGCCACCGCACCGAAGGCCACGGGCGATGCCTACCCCCTCGAAGCCTTTGGACGGAAGCACCTCCGTGGAAGCCGCATCAGCCGCATTCGGCAGTTGGGTTTCGACCGCGTCGGTCGTATCGATCTGGAGGTCCGCAACCCTCGCCTCATCGACCCCGTCACCTCGATCGTCGTGGAACTGATGGGCAAGCACAGCAATGTCCTGCTCCTGAACAACGTGGGCACCATCCTCGAGGCCATGAAGCACATCACGCCGGAGCTCTCGCGGCTGCGGACGGTCCTCCCCCATCGTGACTACGAGCTCCCCCCTACGGGAGTTGGCATGGATCCCCGAGGCGCTACGCCGACCGAGGTGACGGAGGCCCTGCTCCGCCACGATGCTCTGCCTCTCGGTCGAGCCCTCAGCCGAGCCTATGATGGCGTCAGCCGGATCCTCGCCGACGAGATCGGCTACCGGGCCGGCGTCGACGTAGAGCGCACGGTCTCCGCGCTGGACCCCCTCGAGCTGCAGCAGGTGGGGGAGGCCGTGGCTGAGGTGATGGATGCCATCCGCCATAGCCGCTGGTCGCCGGTCATCTTCGAGGGTCGCAAAGGCCCCTCACACTACGCCTTCCCACTTGCTCACCTAAGCCGCGAGAGTGAGATGCGGCCTGTGCCCTCGCTCTGCGAGTCGATCGCGCGCCACGCCGAGAGCGAACGGGAGCGAGGAGAAGCGGCGTCAAGGCGGGCCGAGGTGACCAGTGCCATTCGGTCTGCGCTCGATCACGTCGGCAGTCGGCTCGCCGAGCTTCGTGAGCAGGCTGACCCGCGACCAGCCGATGAGGCCCGCCGCCGCGCTGAAGCCCTGGCCGCGGCCCTCCACACAGTTCGTCTGGGCATGGATGAGGCGCGGGTACCCGACCCCTATTCCGCCACGGGCGATGAGATCGTCATCACTCTCGACTCGCGACGCGCCCCGGGGGAGAACCTGAGACGGCTCTTCGATCGCGCCCGCCGGCTTCAGGAGGCAGCCCGCCGGGCTCCCGAGCGGCAGCAGACCGCCGAGGCCGACCGGGGTGCTCTGGAGGAGTGCTTGTCCGCCGCTGAACGCGCGGACGACCCCGTCGAACTCGATCGCCTCCTGCGCCGCGCGGAACGACACGGAGCCCGGCGGGGGCGCACCAGAACGGAGGATGGGGAGAGGGACTCGTTTCCTTCACGGAAGTCCAGCGATGGTTACGAGATACTGTTCGGGCGGAACTCGGAGGAGAGCGACCGTCTCCTTCGCGAGGTTGCGGCATCGGACGACTGGTGGTTCCACGCTCGTGACCACCGCGGCGGCCACGTGATCATCCGCACCCGCAAGCAGCCGGACCGCGTCCCCAAGCGTACTATCGCGGAGGCTGCCAGGCTGGCGGCGTTCCTCTCCAAGGCACGGCACTCATCCCTCGTGCCGGTGGATTACACCCTCCGCAAGTACGTAAGGAAGGCCCGCAAGGGTTCGCCGGGCCTGCACATCTTCGAGCGTGAGAAGACCCTCATGGTCGAGCCACTGCGCAGCGCCGACGACGCCTTCTGATGGGATGCGCGCCGTCAGGAGTCCGTCGTCTGGCGCCGCTCCTGCTTCACGAGGTTCACTTTCAGGTCAGTGAGGGTCGACTCCATGTCTCGCGAGACCTCGGCAGGCGCCGTGGACCGCAGCTGGTCGGCGATGACCTGAGCCGCGTCGATGGCCCTACGCGCCACCGCGAAGTCCGCATGGATCTTGCCCGTGCGCGCGCTGGGAACGAGCCCGATGTGCTCCCAGGCGAGTCGGGCCAGATGGGTGAAGGCCCCGTGTAGGACCGACTCGACGCTGCTGGGGACCAGCACCTCGAGGACCTCTGGCGGCAACGCCGTCTCGAGGTCGTCCGGTTCGTCGGCCTCGCCGGATGCCTCATCGCTGGGTTCCTCCACGGGCGCCTCGCTCTCGGTCTCCTCGGAACCGCGCGTTCGTCGATCCACTATCTCGAAGCCCTCGTCCGGGTCCTGCTCTTTGTCACTCATGGCGCACCTCCGTATGCCTCCGAGCCTTCTGAAGGATAGCACACCTCCAGCGGCCGTATCACCCGCCCAGACTCGGTCGATGGGCATCCCCAAGCTCCCATGCCGCCAGCCCGTTCGCGATTCGGAAGAACACGGGGGCCACTAGGGCTGACAGCAGGGCGCGGCCCAGAGCAGCCCAAAGCCATGGAAACACGGATGGATCAGGGTTGAAGGCGAAGAGCACGGTCTCACCCGCGAGCACGCCGGCGAGCACGACGCCCACCTGAGCCAGCCCGCTGTTCATGTAGACCCGAGCCGAGGCGTGGCCCGCCAGTAGCCCCACAAGACATCGCGACACGAGAACGCCGCCTAGGCCCACATGGCCCATCTGTGTCACCGAGATGAGCCCTACGACGAAACCGATCACCAGCGCTTCGGTAGGCCCAAGGAGCAGGCCCGCAACCACAAGGCAAGTGGTGGCCACATCGGGGAAGACAACCCCGTGGCTGAGTGTCTGGGCGATCGCGGGCTGGCAGATGGCCGCCAGCACGGCCATGAGAGCCACGACGGCGAAGGTCAGGAGCCCCATTCGGCCTCATCCTCTTCGCATTCATCCTCCGTGCTGGGCATCCGAGCGGGTATCCGGGCCTCGCGAATCGCGTCGATGTCCGCGGCGGGAGCGGCGAGGGCCCAGAGACGGTAAGGCGTTGTGCCTGGAGCTACCTCATCCTCGGCGCCCTGAGCCAGGGAGAGCCGCTCTAGGCCAACACGCTCGACCACTCCTAGCCGCAGGTTGGGAGGGGGCCCCTCCGTCGTTGGCGCCGTCACTAGCACGTCACCCTCGCGGAGATCGGCCCCAGGAGCTATGTCACCGATGTACAGGTCGCCCTTGCCGTTCCCGACCACCGTACCCACATAGTCACCGGAACGGAGTGAACGCGCCTCAGCCGAGAACCTGCGGTCGGTGACGGCGTACGCCACCGATGTGGAGCGGTTGACCCGGTCCACGATCCCTATGAGATCCGGTCCCGAGGAGACGGACATACCGCGCACCACGCCAAAGGTGGCTCCTCGGTCCAAGCTCAGCAGCGCGCTCCTGCCCGTGGGGTCGCGGCCGATGACTCGCGTGGGAACTCCCTCCTGGAGCTGGTAGGTCAGCTGGTCCGTGTCGGTGACAAGCTGGCTACGGAGCCTCAGTCCCTCGACCTGGCCCCAGATCGCCTTGGACGCCGCCTTCCTCTCGTTCGCGGTGGCCTCATGGGACTCGCGATCGGCAAGCAACTTGCGAGGGAAGAGAACCGCGAGCCCAAGCTCACGAACGCCGTCCGTAGCGCGGTACCCCGCACGAAGCACCGGCCCGGACAAGGCGGCAATGGTTCGCTCGACCACAGTCGGCCGGCCGGTGCTGCCTGCTATGCGTGGACTGACCCGGGTGAGCTGGACCACGGCGAGGGTCACAAGGATGAGCGCCCACGCGTTCCGCCTTCGGTCGCGACGCGGCTCGTACCTCAATCGCCGTCCTTCCCGCCCGACACGCGCCACGCCAAGATGACCTCGCGTAGTGCGCCGGTGCGCGCGATGGGTCGCACGTCGGCATAGGGCGGCGCCAGACTCTCCATGGTCACGGGATTGCCGATCACCCGGCCAATGGGCAGGCCCTGTGGGTACAGATCGCCATCCCCGGATGTCACTAGCACCTGGTCTGGCAGAACGTTGCCGGTCCCTTCGATGTAAGTGAAGCGCAGCAGCTCCGGAGACGTCCCTATGCCCCCGTGACCTCCGAGGACCGCGCCGCGAACCCCTGGCGGAATGGCCGTCGTATCGCCAGCCTCGCCATCGTCATCGTCATCCGTCCGTGGAACCGGCGCCGACTCGCGAACCGTTGCCGGCACGGCGCTCGCGGGGTCAGTGATGAGCAGCACCTCGGACCATTCCGAGTGGACCTCAATGACGAGCCCGGCCAGGCTCTTGAAGAAGCTGATCGCCACGGCGTTCTCTGGGATGCCCTGGGCGTAGCCGGCGGAGACCACCAGTCGACGGGTGTCCCCCGCCAAGTCCACATCTTCCACGCGGGCAGGCACGCACTGGAACCCATCCGCGGCGAGCTCCTCCATCACCGACGCGAGCCGGCGGAGGCGCACTTGAGCGCCGTACTCCAGGACCGCAATATGGGCATCGAGTTCGGCGGCCAACAGCTCCTGCGCCGCCTCGTCACGAGCCTCAACACGCTCTGTCGGGATACCCAGGAGCCCTGCGGCAAGCGGCCCTGCGGCTCCCTCTGACGCGGGAGGCTCATTGGGAACGCCGCCGAACGCCCCGAGGATCGCCACGAGCGCCACCGCTGCCGCGAGTCCGGACGCACTCGAGCGCATGGCTAGGCTCCCTCCGTGGCGTCCCCCAAGGCATGAAGCTCGTAGTACCCCATACCGATATAGATGACGCCATCCACGACCGCGGGGGAGGATAGGACGGAGTAGGAGGTCTCCACGCGGAAGATCTCCTCGCCGCTCTCCCGGTTCGCCCCGTACAGGTTCCCATCCCACGAGCCGAAGATGACCTGGTTGGGTGTCAGAGTCGGTGACCCCACGAGCGGCTCGTTGGTCTCGAAGGTGAAAACCTGCTCCCCGCTGTCCAGGTCGAAACAGTGCAGCCGGGCATCCGCGGCTCCGACGTAGACTCGCCCCTTCGCTGTCGCTGGGGACGACCGAACCGGACCATCGGTACGGTAGCGCAGTGTCACATCGGGCGAGTCCATGCCGAAAACGAGGACCTCGTTCGCGTCGCTGCCTACGATGACGCGGTCGTCATCGGATATCGTGGCCGATGAGTGGACTTCCTCTCCGACCTGGACGGAGAACAGCTCCCTGCCCGCGGCCAGATCGACGCAGAGGATGCGCCCAGCCCAGGAGCCGATGAAGACACGGCCCTCCTTGCAGGCGGGGCACGCGTATATGGGCCCGCCTGCGGGCGCCCGCCAGCGTAGACCCCCGTCGCCCATATCCAGGTTGTAGAGATGGCCGTCCCAACTGCCGATGAGAACGTTATCACCGACGAGAGTGGGCGCGCTCCTCACCTCTCCGTCGGTCTCATACCGCCACAGCACACGGCCTGTAGCGCGGTCGCAGGCATAGACCCTATGGTCCAGGCACCCGACGATCACGAGGTCATCGGTGCATGCCGGCGTCGACTCGATGCTCAGCCCCAGGCGTCGTGACCAGATCTCGCGCCCTGTCTTCGACTCGACGGCCCGCAGGGTGCCGTCCTTGGCGCCGAAGAAGGCCTCGCCCTTGCTGACACAGGCTGAACCGACCACCTGTCCCTGAGCAGGGGCGCTCCACAGTCGGACGGGAGGGCCACTCGGCCCGTCCTGCCATGCTACCGCAGAGTGAACGGGGTCCTTCCGGAACATGGTCCACTCGAAGTGACCGGCATCCAGCCTGCGACGAAGCTCGTTGAGGCGTTCGCCAAGGCCTCGGATCTCCGCCTCCTCGCCATGGCTGGGCGCGTGCTGCCGGAGGGCGGCGAGCTGTCGCTCCGCCTCCTCGATCTCACGCAGATCGGCAGCCGCCAGAGCCGCGGCATAGCGCAGGTTGAGCGCCCGCGGATGGGCGTCCGCTGCCTTGAAGAGGGCGTCTTGCTCGCCCTCGGCCACGGCTACTCGGGCCACAGCGCGGGCACGCTCCTCGTCAACCTCGGAGTCATCCTGCGCCTGCAGTCGGCTGATGAGGGAGCCGCTCGCTTTCCTACCCGTCCGTGGCGCCACCGTGGTCAGCGCCGCCACTGCCACCTCACGCACTTCCGCATCCTCGCTCGAGTCCTCGACCACCTCGAGTAGCGGGTCCACCACGTCGGGCGAGTCAACACTGGTGAGGGCGGCGAGAGCCCTGGCCCTGTCGCGCCCGTGGGTGCCCCGGACGGCGGCAGCCACAGTCTCGCCTCTGTCCTCAAGATACTCAGCCACGACCCGACGGACATCTCCATCGAGCTCACCCAGGGCATCGACCAGCACTCGGACGGCCGGCTCAGTGCCGATGGCGTGCAGTCGAGCCGCTGCTTTGAGCCTCACCTGGTCCTTGGCGCTGGAGAGCACATGCTGGAGCATCCCAACCTCGGCCGTCCCCAGATGCGCCCCCTCGGCGAGCCACTCATCGGACCCAGAGTCCCGCAGCGCGGAGCTCAGGATGGTGAACTGCAGCTCCTGCTTGGTCAGTCGCAGACGGCTGCGATGCTCCGTCGCTCGCCGTAGGGTCGCTGTATCGAGCGGTACCTGGTGGAGGTCCCAGTCGGTGAGTCGACGGGCTATCTCGTCCTCAAGCTCTCTGAGGACCAGATCCTCGGGCGACAGTCCCTCACTGATCTTCGGCACGAGCCAGTTGGTCGCGATCTCATAGTACCGCTCCTTCTCGCGGCCCAAGCGCCGGACCAAGCGGGCATCGGCGAGGGCCCAGAGCAGACGCTCCACCCGGCCCGGGTCGAGCCTGGGGCACCGCGCGGTGATCTGCGCCAGCGACAGCGGGGCCTTCGTCTGCGAGGACCGGACCATGGCCCGAAGGACCTGGCGGCCCGCCTCACGATCCCACCAGCCGAGGGTGTTCAGTAGTCCACGTAGGAAGTGGCCCAGGATCCGCTGATGGCCACCCAAGGCCTCATAGGCGCGCTCCGTGACAACCCTTGCACGCCCTAGTGTTGCGTAGCAGGTATAGCAGACGATCTGGAGCAACGTCGGGTGGATCTCGTCCGGACCGAGTTCGTCGATGAGCCGCTCGACGAGGTCTTCCTCCCAACGCCGCTCGAACTTCGCCGCCGGCCGCACGATGCAGTGGCGTGCCTCGCTGGGCGACAGCAGCCCGATGCGGTGGATATTCTGGTACAGGTCCGGAAGGCTCTCCACGAGGTCGTAGATGAGCGGCAGGCCGCGGTTCGATATGGTGATGATCAAGCGGGGATTGGCTTGCTCCTCCTCCAGGAGCCCTGCCAGTTGCTTGCCGAACTCCCGCATCGTCACTGGCCCCAGGCACGACAGCAGCTCCTCACCCTGGTCCAGGATGAGGATGATCTGGCTCCCCGTCTCCTCATAGGCGATGCGCGCGGCATCGCGGAGGGTCATGTCGTCGGGGATCGGGTCGGATTCCTCGGAGATCGCCTCGGAGTATGCTCTTCGGAGAGCTAGAATGGCCTCTCGGCGGGGGTCAACCCCAACCCGGAAGACCACTGCCATGGCCCCCTCGTCGGTGAGACGCTGGGCGAGCCCAGCCTGGACGAGGGAGGTTTTCCCAATGCCCGGCTCCCCGAAGAGCAGGGCGACACGGGACTTCTCCAGGCTCGCCTCGATGCGCTCCATCTGCTCCTCGCGCCCGTGGAAGATACTGCTGTCGCGCAGCTCCATGGGCTCCACGAGCTTATACGGCCCCTCGGGGTCGAGGGCGAGGGAGTCGCGCGCCTTCAGCTCCCGTACAGCGTAGTCGCGGCTGCGCCTGACCCTACGGTCGTAGAGGTCGCGGAAGAAGGTGTCGAAGCGCCCAGGCTCCCTCGTCAGGATCAGTTTCTCGCTCTTGCGAGACTTGATGAGGTCGTGGGCGTTCGGCCAAAGGACGTGGTGCTCAGTCGCCTCGGGCGCCTCGAGCTTGAGCTGATCGAACTCAGCAGCCGTGCCCAAGGGATACCGGGGGTTCACCCAGTAGAGCGGCCCACCTTCGGGCTTCAGACAGCCGAGCAGATCGGCGTCCGCGTCGGAGTACGCGACGATGAACGTCGTCGCCTGCGACGAGTCGTAGAGGAAGCGCTCGATGCGGCGCAGGTAGCTTTGGACTTGGCGGTGGGTGAAGGCGAAGGCACTCGACCCAACCGTTCCCAGCGCCTTGACCAGAGTCACCCGCCGCGAGTCTCCCACGGCGCCCGCTATCTCCCGCCTGGTCGCCAGCCCAACGTTCACCAGGTTGTACTGCTCATCGGGGTGCAGATGGGCTTGGGCTAGGGCGCGCTCCAACAAGTCATCGAGCCCCATCGTGAAGATCGTGGGGAAGTAGCCCTCGTAGACCAGCCGCGCCAGCCTGAGATGGCCCTCCGATGGCTGGATATCCCTGAAACGTGGCTGGACGTACCGAGCCGCCTCGGCGGGTGACGGGTCGCGCGACTCGGTCACCGCGCGGACCTCGGCCATGGTAGGCGTCTCGGGAAGACCGGGGTCGATGTCCCGAGCATACTCGCACAGGGCCTGCTCCACCCGCTCGGCGCTGGTAAGCCGCTCGGGACGCAGAGGAACCCCACTCCCAAGGACTAGCACGATACGCCCGAGGGTGTTCTGGTGGCGCTTTACGAGCTCGGAGATCTCCTGCATCATGGCCGGGAACCAGAGCCTCCCACACGTCCTGCTTGCCTCACGTACAAGCTAGGGTCGACCGAGGCACAGCCAGCCTCAGTCGACCACGGCGATCGCAGATACGGCTATGTTACCCAACTTCGAGAGCAACCCCTGCCACGGTCGTCCCAACAGCCTTTCCGGTCCGCTCGGTGACAGTGGACGCGCTAGTCCCTTGGGCCCATCATGGTGCGAAACGCACCAACTCGGCCCGTTCGATACGGTAGTCCTCGGCCAGCGGTGTGCCCGCGTCGCCCAGCTCACGCGTTGGCATCGCCATGATGAGATCCATGCCCAGCAGAACCTGGCCGAAGTTCGCGTACCCGCTATCCAGATGCCGGGCGTCGACCTTACAGAAGAAGAACTGGCTCGTGGCACTGTTGGGGTCCTGGGTCCGGGCCATCCCGACCGATCCTTGAGTGAACGGGAGCCCACTGATCTCCAGATCGACCGACTCACTCCAGCGCTCGGCCCCGGATGTAGCTCCGTCTCCCCCCTGGATGCACATGGCGTCAGAGCGGTGGAAGTAGACCCCGCTGAAGTAGCCTGAAGCCGTGATCCGCGCGAAGTGAGCGCAAGTGACGGGCGCCACCTCGGTCCTGAGCTCGAAGATGATCACGCCGCCGCTCGCAAGGGTCAGTCGCACCCCGGGATTCGTGGCATCGGTCGGCGGCTGGGCCAGATCCCCGGTGTTTACGTACGGGGCGTTCTCCAGAAGCGTTGCGTCGATTGGCGCCAAGTCGGTTCCTTCCTCGTCCGTGGGTTCAGCCGTAGGCGCGGCAGCCGGCGCCTGCTCAGCGGACTCGGCGGCTTCCATCGACTCCGCCAGGCGGATCGACGTGACAACCGCGCCCTGCTGCAGGGCATCCACGGCCTCCATGCCGCTCACTACTTGCCCAAAGACGGCGTACGATCCATCGAGATGGGTTGCATCCTTCTTCAGGATGTAGAACTGGCTCCCCGCGGAGTGGGGATCTTCCCCCACCCTCGCCATTCCGACCGCCCCGCGCACGTTCGAGTGATCGTTCGTCTCGAGGGTGATGGTCCAGGGCGGACCTCCGGTCCCATCACCATTCGGGCAGCCCGTCTGCACGACCCAGTCCTCCACCCGGTGGAAGGTCAAGCCGTCATAGAAGCGGGCTTCCACGAGGCCCAGGAAGTTGCTGACGGTGTTCGGAACGTCGTCAGCCAGGAGACGGATGACGATCCGCTCGCCAGACTCCAGGGCGATCACGGCCTGCGAAGCCCCCGGTTCCTGGCCACGTGCTGGCCAGGAACCGGCACAACCTAGGACAATCAGTGCCGCGAGGCCGATAAGCGGCCGCCGGCTAGACACCGGATTCGCTATCAGTGGCGACGTTGCCGCCCTCGGACTCCGTGTCATCGCTGGATTCCTCCGTCTGGGCCTCCTGGAGTTGCTTCAGGAGCTCCTGCTGAGCCGTCTCATACCCCTCGAAACGCACTAGCCGCGCCTTCACGATCCTGGATTCCTCATCCAGTGGGGCGCTCGTGTTCGCCTGGTCGCGAGAAGGAACCGCCATCACGGCATCCATGCCCTCGAGGACCATGCCGAAGTTGGCGTAGCCCGTGTCGAGGTGAGTCGCGCGCGCCTTGGCGATGAAGAACTGACTGGAACCCGAGTTGGGCTCGCTCGTGCGCGCCATGCCCACGGATCCGGCGTCGAAGGGCTCCCCGCTGATCTCAAGCTCGACCGTCCGGGGCCAAGGCTCCTTCTGGTTCACCGCGGGATCGCCACCCTGGATGCACATCTCATCGGAACGCTGGAAGTAGACGCCCGAGTAGAAGCCCGATTCGACGATCGGGATGAAGTGCTTGACCGTGCCCGGGCACTTGTCGGCGTAGAGCTCGAAGACGATGCGCTTGCCGCTGGCCAGATCGAGGATCACGGCGGGATTCGCCACATTGCTGGGGGGCGTCTCGAACTGACCTGGGTCGATGGTGTCCAGGCCCTCAGGGATCTTCACGTCAGCGAAGGTGAGGGTTACCGCATAGCGAGCGGCATCGCTGGCGCCCGTCCCGCGGGCGTTCTTGATGCTCTGGAGCCGGTCCTTGTCATACGGCGCGGCCTCGTCGGATAGGTAGGCAGGCAGATCCCCCTCGAGCTTCCCCTTGGTCTGCGCGGTGGGATCCTTCGGGGGAGAACACCCGATCACTGCCACCATGACAACCACTGCGGCGAGGGCGCAGAACGCTGTCAGTACGATGCGATGATTGCGGAAACCCATTGCCTCGTCATCCTCTCAGTCGGCTCGCCCGCCCTAAGGCGGGACTACTTCGGAAGTCCCTCCGGCGCACGATGAGCTTACGATCTCGATCGCACAACCCTATGTAGTTTGCCCGGATCCCCGTGCGCGGGACCGCTATGAGGTGAAACGGATGTTGACGATGTCGCCATCCGCGACGGGGTAGTCACGCCCTTCGAGCCGGAAGCGCCCGGCGCTCTTGGCGCCCGGCCAACCGCCACCAGAGATGAATGCATCGTAGTCCACCACTTCGGCCCTCTGGAAGCCCTTTTGGATGTCCGAGTGGACCTTCCCCGCCGCCTCCCAAGCCGTGGTGCCTGATCGGATAGTAACGGCGCGAGTCTCATTCTCACCCGCGGTGTAGAACGTCACAACATCGAGCAGCTCGAAGCAGGCGCGAATGGTGCGTGGAGCGGCCAAGTCCTCGAGCCCTTCAGCCTCCATGAAAAGCTGCCGCTCTTCGGGATCGATCTCGAGCAGATCCCGCTCGAGTGAGGCATCGAGGCACAGGGCGGCCGTGCCGAGTCGCTCCGCGTGAGCTATCGCGGGGCCGTCGATCTCGCTCTGCAGGCGCTGGGGGCGGTTGACGACGGCCAGTACCGGGCGAGCGGAGAGCAGCTCGAACCCACGGAAGTGCTGCAAGAGCGGCTTCGCGTCCGCGGCGTTACGAAGGGGGTCTCCCCGCTCTAGGATGGCTTTGAGGGCGCTCAGCCGGTCGCGCTCGTGGGCGAGTTCCTTCTTGCCACGGCCAAGCTCCTTCTCCACCCGCTCCAGACGTCGATCGACGCTGATCAGATCCGCCAAGGTGAGTTCGGTGATGACGCGGTCGAGGTCAGACACGACGGAGTCTGTCGAGGGCGCCATGCCGCCGCATACGATGGCGCAGACGTCAGAGTTGCCGATGCGCTTCACGAAGTCCTCAGACTGCCCCTTGCCGTCGGTGTCGATGGAGATCATGTCCACGAACTCCAGCTCCGGTGGCGTCCGCTTAGCGGCTCCGACGAGATCGGCTATGGCTTCGAGCCTTGGGTCCGGCACGTGCACCATGCCGATCCGAGCCTCACGCACCCCCAGATCCACCGGGATGCCTGTCACCGCGCTGAAGTAGGACGTCTTGCCCGATTGAGGCAGACCGATAATGCCAACGCGCAAAGAGGCGCCTCCTCTAGCTCGCGTGCCGCAAAGAGATGGGCGGGCCTGGGGCCCGCCCATCGTCCTAACTCGTATTGTACCTCGCTAGGCGCCTGTCAGTGAACTACTGCGGCCCACGTCGAGCGCCGGCGCGGGGCCCCATACCCATGCCGGGGCCCATCATGCCCATGCCGCCCATGAACGCCTCGGGGTTGTCGATGATGGTGAGCGAAGTCAGCACCAGACGTCCCTGATCGTCGGGGTTGGCCATACCGAAGACAGTCTGCCCAGCCTGTATGGCATTCCAGTCGCTAGGCACGACGTTCGAGAGGCTCGCGTCGTCCGCCAAGGTGATCTTGGCCTGGAACTGTTGCTCCCCAGCGTCGCTTGGCTGGGCGAACTGGATCGTCAATGGGTCAAGGGAGATGATCTCGCCGCTCGCCGACGCCATGGCGCCTCCGGGGCCCATCCCGAACATGCCTCGGCCCATGCCCATGCCGGGCATGCCAGGCGCCCCTGGTCCGCCCTGGGGCGCCGCGGTCGCGACGTCATCAACCGTGAGCCGCGTCGCCCAGATGCCGATGGGCACTCCCATAGCCTGCACCCGGTCACCCACGGCCAGTTCCTCAGCGGTCATCGTGACCACGCGCGAGAGTTGGGTCGCTCGCACCGGGTAGACGGTCACTTGGTTGCCCTGGGAGTCCATTTGCAGGATCCCCCCCTGGATATCGACCGACGTGATGGTGCCGAACACCATCGAGGGACCGCGTCCGAAGCCGCCCGGTCCGCCCTGCCCGCCACCGAACCCTCCTGGCTGCGCCACGACGATGCCGCCGAGCACTAGAGATAGCGCCGCAAAGACCACTGCTGCCGTCCGATATGTTCTCACGCGATCACTCCTCTGCTAAGCTCTGGGCGTACTCTCGCAGCAAGGCCGCTGTGCGAGACGCATCACCCAACAACAGCCAATCAACTCCACGCGCAGCGCCCCTCCACGGTTCGCCAGGCGGTCCGAACTGCCGGTCCGCAGGGCGCCGGGGGGCCTGGCCCCCGGGGAACTCAGGCGGGCCGCCCGCTGCCACTGGCGGTTGCGGAGCCTCGGGAGGCGCCACGGCCAGCCCGTAGCGTGCCGCCAGTTCCGATGCGCGCTCGGCTACGCCCTGCCAGGCTTGCCGCCTCTCCGCGTCGGGAATCGCCCTCACTTCGTCGAGCAGGGCACTGAACTCGGTGCGGAAGACCGCCCCGTTGCGCCTCGGTCGAGGTAGCGCACACCAGAACGCCCACGGCGAGGGTCGCGGTCGCCAGAGCCCACGCCCCCGCTTTGGCTCTTGTCATCGTGGTCTACCCCTCTCGGGACGGATGAACCGCCAGGGTTGCATCACCGAAGGTACTGACGCATCCGCGCCTCAGCGGTTCGGTCGCGGCCCACAGCCCGGGAAACGGAAGCGCGGCGCCCATCGGACGCCGCGCTCTCCAGGTCTCACTCCACAGAGGGACTCAGTACCGGCGCTTGCTCTTCCGCGCCTTGTCTCGCGCCCTGGTGGTCTTCGACGTCTGTGCACGGTCCTTGGTGGTGCTTGGCCGGCCGGGCGTCTCCGCGGACGGGCCCTCAGCGGTCGCGGGCTGTCCAGCGGCAACCTCCTCTGCGGCCGTCCGGGCACGCTCCAGCTCCTCCTGGCGCCGCCGGCGCGCACCGACCGTCGGTCGAGCCTGGGCAGCGGCCCGGGCCTTCCCTGCCTGCCGGCGCTCCTCCCAGTGGTGCCAGTCGACAACGATCTGGCTCGCTACGAAGACGGACGAGTAGACCCCGCTGATCATTCCGATGAGCAGGGTAGTGGCGAACGCCTGCAGGGTCGAGCCTCCGAAGAGGAGCACCGAGCACAACACGAGGATCACTGTCATGCTGTTGTTGATCGATCGCGCCATCGTCTCCCACAGCGCACGGTTCACGACTTTCGCGAAGGGCAGCTTCTGACCGGCACGACCTTGTAGGTTCTCACGGATGCGGTCGAAGATGACGACCGAATCATTGATCGAGAAGCCCAGGATGGTCAACAGCGCGGCAACGTAGGAAGCATCCACCTCGATCTCGAGCAGCGCCGTGAAGCCCACCATCACAAGCACGTCGTGAATCAAGGCGATGATGCCCGTAGTGGCCATCTTGACGTTGTATCGCATCCAGATGTAGCCGAGGATGACGGCGAGACCCATGACGGTGCAGATGATGGCCTGGCTTCGCAGGTCGCCGCCGACCACCGGGCCTACAAAGGTGGCGTCGCTCGCGGGGGTGATCTCGCCCAGGCGCTCGCCAAACCCCTCCTGCAGCAGTCCGAGGATCTCCTCCTGCCGCTCGTCCAGCTCCGCCTTGGTGTCGACAGGGAACCGCACTAGGATCTCCCGCCGAAGGGGCGCGTCAGACACGACGATGGCCTTGACGGCGCCCGCGCCGAGGTCGAGGCTGGAGGCGATCTCGTCCACCAGCTCAGCTCTCTCAGCTTCGGTCTCCGGCAGGGGCAGCTCCGTCTCGTACTGGATCTCGGCGCCGCCCGTGAAATCAGTCCCGAGGTTCAGGCCCTTGATAGCCAGGGCAATGAGACCGACTCCAATGACAATGATGGACAGCCCGTACCAGACATACCGGAGTCTGACTAGGTCGAATGGTGGTGTTCTCGTTTCAGTGGGCCGGGCGTCCACGGCGCGGCTCCTCCTTCATCACCGACTCGGGTCGGGCGCCCAGATAGAGCTTGGCGTAGTTGCCCAGGCGCGTCACGATCACAGCCTCCAATATCACGCGGCTCACGAAGATGGCAGTGAACATGGAGGCAAGCACGCTCACGATGAGCGTCACAGCGAACCCCTTGAGTGCACCCGTACCGAACAGCCATAGGACGAACCCTGCCAGCAGCGTGGTTACGTTGCCGTCCAAGATCGCGGTCCAGGCTCGTTCGAAGCCGACTCGCAGGGCCATCCCGAGCGACTTGGTGCGCAACTCCTCCTTCATGCGTTCGAAGATGAGGATGTTGGCGTCTACAGCCATACCGATACCCAGGATGAGACCGGCGATACCCGTCAGGGTCAGCGTCGCCCCGAACATCACCAGGATCGCCAGCACGATGCCACCGTATAGGGTCAGGGCTATGTCGGCCACCAACCCGGGCAGTCGGTAGTAGAAGAGCATGTAGATGTATACGGCCAGAAGCCCCGCGAGAGCCGCGATAACGCTGCGCTCGATGTTGTGCTGTCCGAGGGTCGGTGAGACCGCACGGTTCTCCACGACCTCCAGCGGCACGGGCAGCGCACCGGCGTTCAGGAGCGTCTTGAGGTTGTTGGCCTCCTCCAGGGAGTAAGAGCCGGTGATACGACCGTGGGCTCCGATGGTTGACTGGATGACCGGCGCCGATTCGATCACGTTGTTGAGAACGATCGGCATCGGCTCTTTGATGTGGCGAGCGGTGAACTCGCGGAACGCATCCGCGGCATCGGGCTTCAACTCGAAGCTGACCTCCCAGTCGCCACGGGCGCCGGGGGTCGCCGAGGATGTGTCCTTCATCTGGGAGCCCTTGACAACCACCTGGGAGGATGGGTCATTGACCGCGATCTCGTGGTCCACGACCTCGCCCGAGACCGCGTCATACACGACCACTCGCTCGGTCTTCTCGGGTCGGCGAGGATCTCGCGCCTGTAGGGGGATCTCCTCCATCTCGATCCGGAAACGGTTCGGGTCGAACCACATGAGCTTCAGGTCAGCAGGCTTGTCCAGAGTCTCCTCAACGCTCTCCGGAGTGGTGCCGGGGATCTCCACGATGACCCTGCGGTCGCCCTGAGTCTGGATGATGGGCTCAGTGAGGCCGAAGCCGTCCACGCGGCGCTGCATGATCTCGCGCACACGGTTGATCGTGTCACCCTTGATGAAGAAGGACTCCTGTTCAGTGCAACGGATCTCCCCGCCAGGCCTGGCATTGCTGAGGAATGTGCGCACCTGATCGCGGAGGGCGTCCGCCTCGACCTGGTCCACGGTCATGGCCTCAAGGACTACGCCCGTGGTGGTATGCGTCAGCGAGCGCACCGTCACTTTGTCAGATGCCAGCTGGGTCTCAAGGCTCCCGGCAATGACCTCCCACTCGTCGCGCGACTCGGCCGCCCCGGGCTCGTCATCGACAGCCTCCTCCGGCTCGACCGCCGGCTCACTCTCCGCCGGCGCGGCATCGGACTCGGCGGCCACCTCCTCCGCCTCCTCCTCGAGATCCATGTCGTCCAGGGCGACAGCCTGAGACTGGTCCACGAAGACGTACCGGGTGACGGGAACAGCTTCCATCACAAGGCGGGTTCCGCCCTGGAGGTCGAGGCCAAGCTTCACCTGGGGCGTCGGCTTCCGGATCTGGAGCTTCCAGATCTGGGCCACTACCGCTGCCTCGTCCTGCTCGTCCTGCCTGCTCAGAGGCTGCTCAGCGGGCTGGCCGATCGTAGCACCGTACTTCGCCGCGAGGGTGTCGCGCGCTTGGCGCCGCTGCTCCCGAGCCGCCGCCGGGGTGGTATCGACAGGGAAGGCGAAGGTCACCTCGGCCTCAGAACCCGAGACATCCACGCCACCGGTGATAACCCAGACCCCGGCCTCGTCGAGAGTCGTCCACATCTCGTTCTCGAGATCGGTCACCGAGTTGATGGGAGGAAGCTCCTCCTCTTCGGGCGCCGCTTCCTCGGACTCGGCGGCCGGCTCAGACTCGCCAGCCTGTGACTCCGAAGCCGCCTCCGACTCTCCAGCCTGCGACTCCGTGGCCGCCTCGGACTCCGCGGGCTGGGACTCCGCTGCCTCTGACTCAACGGCGGCCTCGGATTCGGTTGCGCTCCCCTCCTCGGCCGGTTTGGCGCGCGCCTCCTGTACTGCTACGAGGAGGTCCTCGGTCGGGAAGGAGTAGGTCGCCACCCCCAGCTCCCCGAGGGTGTGTTCCCGCGCTATGGCGAGGGGCTTGAAGCCGAGCTGGAAGGCCAGCAAGGCCACAGCCAGGATCCATAGGAGATTACGGTACTGGGCTCTCACGCCGCATTCCCTCCACGTGCCGCTGTGCACAGATACGCCGCAGGGACGAATCAGAACGCCCTGCGGCGCACGGTCACGTCAGTGTGCCCTCAATGGGGTCGCCAGGGGGCAGCCAGATAGGGGATATTACCCACGCACCAAGCGACTGTCAACCGAGGGGTCCGCCCTCCGTTCGGTCGTGTCTCTTACCGTCCCGCAGCACTCAGTCGTCGTTCATGAGGCCGCGGAAGCGCTCCTCGTCCGCACCCTGATCCACCTCGGAGTACCACGTCTCGAAGGCGTGGAGCCAGAGGCAGATCGCCGCCCCTTCCGGATCCTGCTCCAGGGCCGACTCGAAGAAGCTCCGCATGACCTCGTCGTAGCCGGCCGCCGGCTCATCCACGATCAGGAATGCCCCATCTATCCTGGGAGTGGGGGCTAGCTCCTCTCTCACCTCGGCGCAGAAGGAGTGCACGCTGCCGTAGTTGGTTCGCTCCAGCCCGGGGCCAAAGGTGCGGATCACCCGCCGCCTGAACTCGCTCCATGTCATCGCGGCACGCCCCCATTCGCGCCGTACCGGCTACTGGGTATCGGGCACCAGAAGACCGTAGTCCCCGTCGTGGCGGCGATACAGCACATCGACCTCTTGAGTGTCATCCCGCACGAACACGAAGAAGTCGTGGTCCACGAGCTCCATTTGGAGGATCGCCTCCTCGGTGCTCATCGGCTTCAGGGCATAGGTCTTGACTTTGACGACCTGCCCGTCGGCCAGGGGCTGCGAGAGGGCGTCCTCGTCCTCAGGTGACCCGTCGCTGAGGGCGGCTACGATCCCCTCGGCATCGGTATCGATCTCTCCCCGCTCCCGGGCGGCTCGGCGCCGGCGATCCATGCGCCCCTTCAGGCGTTCCAGCTGCTGCTCTAGCTTCTCTATCGCCTTGTCAACGGAGACGTACATGTCGTTCGAACGCTCTTCGGCGCGCAGAATCGTGTCGCTGAAGTGAGTTGTCACCTCGGCGATGTGCCAGGCCCTCTGGACGGAGTAGACGAGGGAGACATCCTTGAGGAAATGCTCGTATCTGGCCAGTCTCTGTAGACGCTCTTCGGCGTAGCTCTTCATGGCTTCCGTGACCTTGATGTTGGTGCCCTTGACAAAGGTTCGCATGGGTACCACCTCTCAACGCTGTAGTAGAGCGCGATCGCCGCAAGCTCTTGAGGCCCGCGATCAGCCTCCCGCCGCCTCAATCATCGCTACGGCCTGGGCGCTCATGCCCAGGCCCTCCCCCTCGAAACCCAGACCTTCGGTCGTCGTGCCCTTCACTCCGATCCGCGCTACATCGACGCCGAGGGCGTCGGCGACATTGCCTCTCATCTGCTCGACGTACGGCCCGATCTTGGGCGCCTGGGCGATGAGCACCGCGTCGACGTTCGACAGCGCCCAGCCTTCCGCTGCGATGGCGCGCCCGACCTCCGCAAGCAGAGCTATGCTGGACGCGTCCTTGTACCTCGGATCCGTGTCAGGGAACCGCCGTCCGATATCGCCGAGGCCCGCCGCCCCGAGCAGGGCATCCATGATAACATGGGTGAGCACGTCGGCATCGGAGTGGCCCAGAAGGCCAGAGGCCCAGGGAATCTCGACGCCACCCAGGATGAGCGGGCGCCCTGGCTCGAGCCGGTGCGTGTCGTAGCCAATCCCGACGCGCACCGCCCCAGGGCGGCGTCCGCCCCCCATACCCTCGCTGAAGTGAGCCGACCTTGGATTATCCATCGGGGAAGTCCGCGGCCTCCTTCAGTCGATGCCAGTGCTAGGTTCTCGTATAGGACCCCAGTCCATTGTGGGATCCGCGGGCACCGGTTTCGCCCGATCGGCGGCGATTGCCTCCGCGAGGACGCGATCAATGTCGTACGTGATCTTCAGATTCGTGGGGTCTCCACTGGACAGATGAACGGGGTAGCCCGCGCGCTCCACGACCTCGCAGTCGTCGGTCATCATCGCTGCCGTCTCGCCGGCGAGTTCATAGGCATGCCAGACTATGGACAGTCGGAAGGCTTGGGGCGTCTGCATCGATCGGAGGCCCAGGCGGCGCGGGGTATCCAGTACCCTTCCCCGTGAGTCGCCACGCTTGATCGTGTCCGACGTGGGGAGAGCCGCTCCCGCCGCTCCCCGTTCCGCCGCGAGCAGCACCGCCCGGCCGATGACCTCGGGCGAGACGAAGGGGCGGGCGCCGTCATGGATGGCAACGAGCTCGCTCCCCAAGTCCAGACACACCCGGAGGCCCGCCCGCACCGAATCGGCTCGGGTCTCACCTCCCCGCGCGATCGTGCACTCGAGACCCAGCGTCTGGCAGACTCGGCTCACCGCCTCCTCGTCGCCCTCGCCGACCACGATCACGAGGGCCCCGATGTGCGGCGAGGCGCGCAAAGCCGAGAGGGTCCATGCAAGGATCGGCGCCCCGGCCAGCGGCAAGAGTACCTTGTTGACTCCGGCTCCTATGCGGCGCCCACGTCCGGCGGCCGCTACTAAGCCGGTCGCCACGGGGACTTCCGGCAAACCCTACTCACCCTCCGCGAGGGACGCGAAGACCATTTTGCCCGCTACCGTCTGGATCATGCTCGTGACGCTCGCCCAGACCTCGTCCCCCACTCTATCGGCGGCGCCCTCAATGACGACCATCGTGCCGTCCTCCAGGTAGCCCACGCCTTGACCCGCCTCGCGCCCGACCTTCACGACACTGATCCTGAGATCCTCACCATGCAGCAACACCGGCTTGAGGGCATTCGCGAGCTCGTTGACGTTGAGCACCTGTACCCCGTGCAGCTCCGCGACCTTGCTGAGGTTGAAGTCATTCGTGACGACGGCGCCCCCCATCTGCTTCGCCGTATGGACCAACCGTATGTCCACCTCATCGGTATCGCTGAGATCCAGTTCCGTCTCGTTGATCACCCTGACATCGTCGCCGAAGTCCTTCTGCATCTTGTTGAGCATGATGAGGCCGCGGCGGCCGCGCTTCCGGCGCTGCGGGTCGGCGGAGTCGGCGATGTGCTGCAACTCACTCAGCACGAAGGATGGGATGATCAGCTCTCCCTCGATGAAACCCGTCTCACGGACTGACGCGATACGGCCATCGATGATGACGCTGGTGTCGAGGATCTTAGGCGGAATCGGGGGCTGAGCCCGAGTCCCCTCGGCCTGGGCGGCCACCTCGATGACGCCGGCTCCCACCCCGCGGCCCGTAGCCAGGAACTGGGACAGCTCCTCACGCAGTCCCAGGGCGAAGAGCATCCCGATGATGCCCGCCATTCCCAGGATGCCGACGATGAGCAAGGGGCGGAACACGCTCGCCTGAGAGCCGATGCTGGCGATGGCGAAGGGCACGCAGATGGCCGAGCCGATAAGCACTCCTAGCATCAGCCCCGCGGCCCCAATAGCCCGGTCGAGAGGCTGAGCGGAGACGATGCGGCCTAGGGTGCGGAGGAAGGCCTGCAGCAGCATCTCGGCGACCAGCACGCCCGTCATAACGCCAATGGCGGCCATGCCGTAGATGAACCAGGGCTCTAGGGCCGGATCCAGAGCGCGGGCGACCACATCGGTGCTGGCGGCGAGTCGCCCCGCCTGGTGCCCTAACAGCCCGCCGCCGCCGGCTGCCGCCAGGAAGTATGGCACGAGGAATGCGAGAACGCCTCGCCTCGGTAGGCTACCCCCCGATGGAGTCGGAACCTCCATGGCCCGCTACAGCCTCCCCTCGCCAAAGTGGATGTACCTAGAGCGCCGCATCCATAGCCTCCTCAAGCGTGTAGGCCTCGCGCGCTCTCGGCGCGAGCCCCGCCGCCTCCCCGAGGGGACCTATGACTGTCTCGAAACCCAGCCGTACTGCCTCCTGGACGCGCCGTCTCATCCCCGATACGGCTCTTACTTCGCCCGACAGGCCGATCTCACCTATAGCCACCGCATCCTGCATTAGCGGCTGGTCATTGGTCGAGGATGCCACAGCGAGAGCCAGAGCAAGGTCGGAACCGGGTTCCGTGAGCTTCAGGCCGCCCGACACGCCCACGAACACATCGGCGTTCCCCAGAGTCACGCCCGCCCGGCGCTCCAGTACCGCGAGCACCAGGGCCACCCTGGCGTTGTCAATGCCAACGGACACCCGTCGGCCAGTGCCGTAACTGGCGGGCGCCACCAGGGCCTCGATCTGCACCAGCAGAGGCCGCGTACCGGATAGTGCGGCCGCTACTGCACAACCGCTCTGCGGCCTCGAGCGGTCGCCCAGGAGCGCTCCCGTCGGGTCAGCCACCTCCCGAAGCCCTCCGTCGCCCATCTCGAAGAGGCCGATCTCATCCACGGAGCCGAATCGGTTCTTCTGCGCGCGCAGGACGCGCAGAGCCTGGGCTCTCTCCCCCTCGAAGTAGAGGACCACGTCTACGAGGTGTTCGAGGGCCCGAGGTCCGGCCGCCGCCCCCTCCTTCGTGACATGCCCCGCCACGATGAAGGGCAGGTCCATTGTCTTCGCGAGTCCGATGAGGAAGTCCGATACCGCTCGCACCTGAGCTATGGAGCCAGGCGTCCCTTCCACCGAACTTAAACGCACTGCCTGCACAGAATCAACCATGACGCACTGGGGGCTATGCTGAGCGATGATCTGATCGAGCCCATCGATCACGGTCTCGGCGAGCACGAGGATGGCATCGCCAGCGAGCCCGAGGCGATCCGCGCGGAGACGGATCTGCCTCGCGGACTCCTCGCCCGTGACGTACAGCACACGGCCGCCGCTAGGCGCGGTGAGCTCATGGGCCGCTTGGAGCATGAGCGTGGACTTGCCCACACCGGGGTCGCCCGCGATGAGCACCGCCGAGCCGGCCACCAATCCGCCACCGAGCACCCGGTCGAATTCCCCGATGCCCGAGACGAGCCGAGGCTTCTCGTGCCTGTCCACTTCAGCAAGGGGCGTGGGTCGAGCGGCTCCCGCCCCGCGACGCAGTGGAGACGATGACCTCTCGTCACCTATGGCGATCTGCCCCATGGAGTTCCACTCGCCGCATGCGGGGCATTGACCGAACCACTTCGCCGTGTCATGGCCGCAGGCGTCGCACACGTACCGGGTCTTGGCCAAAGGGCCATCGTCTCCCTCGTACGGGTGCGCCCGAGGGCCGATGTGGCCCTCGGGCGCCCTTCACTCTCTGCTGTACCCCGTTCACGCCTAGCGGGTGACTTGCGCGGGCGGCAGCTCTGAGGGGGACTCCAACTCGCCCCCATCGAGGTGAAAGACCGCCTCGTCCCCTACGAGATCGCAGACGACTACCGCCCCGTCATCGAACTCACCCAGGAGCAGCGCCTCGGAGAGTGGGTCCTCGATGCGCCGCTGGATGACCCGGCGCAGCGGCCGAGCCCCAAGGGACGGCTCGAAGCCCTCCTTCGCCAGGAGCTGCTTCATCGGCTCCGTGAGCCGGAGGGTCATCCGGCGGGCGGCAAGTTGCTCGTTCACCCGGCTGATCTCCAGATCCACAATGGACAGGATCTGGTCCGCGGTCAGCGCATGGAACACGATGATCTCGTCGAGGCGGTTGAGGAACTCAGGGCGGAAGCTCTTCTTGAGTTCGGCCATCACCTTGTCCCGCATGGCCCCATGCCGTCGCCGCTCCTCCTCGCCCGGAGCCCCCGACGTCTCTACTCCGAAGCCTATCTCGCGCCCGCGATCGATCCGTTGGGCGCCCACGTTGGAGGTCATGATGAGCACACAGTGACGGAAGTCGACGGCCCGACCGTGGGCATCGGTCAGACGTCCGTCCTCCATGACTTGCAGGAGCACGCTGAAGACCTCCGGATCGGCCTTCTCGATCTCATCGAGCAACACAACGGAGTAAGGCTTGCGCCTCACCTGCTCTGTGAGCTGCCCTCCCTCGTCGTAGCCGACGTAGCCTGGAGGGGCTCCCATCAGCCGCGAGACTGAGAACTTCTCCATGTACTCGGACATGTCGACCCGGATCAGGGCGTCTTCATCGTCGAACATCACGTGAGCGAGCGCCCGAGCGAGCAGGGTCTTGCCTACTCCCGTGGGCCCCAGGAACATGAAGGAGCCGATGGGGCGCCGAGGGTCCTTCAGCCCCGCGCGCGAGCGGCGCACGGCCCGCGCCACCGCGCGGATCGCCTCGTCCTGGCCTACTATGCTGCGGTGCAACTCGTCCTCGAGCCGGAGCAGCTTGGCCGATTCGTCCTCCGTTAGGGCCGTCACGGGGACACCCGTCCAGGAGGAGACCACTTGAGCGATGTCCTCCTCCTCGACCTGGATGATCTCCTTCTGGGCCTCCTTCAGCTCGGCGAGCCGCTCGCGGAGCCGCTCCTCGGTCAGCTTCAGCTCCTCGGCGCGCTCGAAGTTCTCGTCGCCGACGGCTGCTTGCTTCTCGCTTACGGTCGACTCGATCTGGTCCATCAACTCCTGGACCTCTGGGGAGACCCTTGGCGCGCGCAGGCTGCACCGCGAGCCCGTCTCATCGAGGACATCGATCGCCTTGTCGGGCAGGAACCGGTCCGTGATGTACCGATGGGACAGCTTCACCGAGGCCTCGATGGCGTCATCGGTGTAGCGCACCTCGTGGTGGTTCTCGTACCGATCCTGGATGCCCTGGACGATGGCGAGAGTCTCCTCGCTGGTGGGCTCGCGCACCATGACGCTCTGGAACCGTCGCTCCAGAGAGGGCTGTTTCTCGATGTACTTCCGGTACTCGTCCAGGGTGGTCGCCCCGATGCAGCGAATCTCGCCGCGAGCCAAGGCGGGCTTCAGAATGTTGGAGGCATCCATGGCGCCCTCGGCGGCCCCGGCGCCCACCAGGGTATGCAACTCGTCGATGAAGATGTAGACGCTCCCCCGACAGGCCCGGATCTCCTCCAGGAGCTTCTTCATCCGTTCCTCGAACTCGCCCCTGTACTTCGTGCCGGCCACGATGGAGGCCATGTCCAGGGCGATGATGCGCTTCCCGTGGAGCTTATCCGGCACCTGGCCAGCGACGATGCGCTGGGCGAGGCCCTCCACGATCGCCGTCTTGCCAACCCCGGGCTCGCCGATGAGCACGGCGTTATTCTTGGTGCGGCGGCAGAGGATCTGCACCACGCGCTCGATCTCCGTATGCCGGCCCACGATGGGATCGATCTCGCCATCGGAGGCCATCTGCGTCAGGTCGCGGCCGAAATGGTCGAGCGCCGGTGTCTGGCTCTTCTCCTGGCGGGCGGCGGGGCCCGCGGGCGCCGGTTCGTCCTCCTCCTTGATGCGATCAATCACCGCAAGTCGAGCGCGTCTCAGGTCTACTCCGAACTTGGCTAGCACCCTATACGCAACACCGCGCCCCACCCGGATGAGTCCGAGCAGCAGATGCTCTGTGCCGACGACCTGATGCCCGAGATGCTTCGCCTCCCGAAGGGCGAGGTTGAGCACTTCCTTCGCGGCGGGCGCCGGCCGAGGGCTTGTGCTCGGCTGCTCGCGCTCGCTCGTCATATGAGCTTCTATCTCCTTACGGAGCTTGACCGGGCTCACGCCAAGACGCGCGAGCACGCGCATGCCGGCCGACTCGCGCTCCTTTAGCAGGCCGAGCACCAGGTGCTCCGTATCGAAGTACTCCACGCCCTGCCGAACGGCCTCATCAGACGCGTGAAGCACAACACGGCGCGCACGGTCGCTAAAACGCTCCCAGGTCTGCAAAGGGGAAAAGCCTCCTCCCGAACCAAACACGCCCGCACGGGCTCACTCCAGCAGCCGGTGGGACGACAACATTCTACACCAAGTAGCTGCTCACGTCGCTCGACCGAACCGGCAACATATTGCCGGTTCTCCGCCCCCCACGTCGAACGCCATCTGTTTAGACGCTTTGGAGGCGTCTATAGATACGTTTCCCTGAATCGGGCTTACGTTTCAGCCTTTGGTCAGCAGCCGATGCAGTGAGGGGATGCTCACACGGTGGTCCACCAGGAAGTTGAAGCCCCGGCCACCGTCCTGGGTGGGGCGATTCACCACGTTCTTCGTAGGCCGGTAGTACCAGTTGCTGAGGCCCCGGCGGATCTCGAAGTTCGCCGTGGTTAGGGGCCGGACGGGGTGTCCCAGGTTCCGGGTGATGCTCAGAGCCTTCAGGAACACCTCCGGCAGGATGACCGCGGATCCGAAGTTCAGGATGACGCCTTCGTCGGCCCGGGCCACGGATTCGCAGTAGATCTGGAAGTCACGGTAGGTCGCCTCGCCCAGCTTGGCGCCGTTACAGCGCGGGTGCTGGTGGATGATATCGGTGCCGATGGCCACGTGGATGGTCACGGGGACGCCAAGCCTGCGCCCCTGGGCCAGGATGCTGTACTCCCGGTGCTTGAGCCGCTTATCGAGGATCATCTGGCCCACAACCGCGCCATACCCCATGGCGGGGTTCGCGTTGATCGCATCGTTCATCATCCCACCCGTCTCCTCCGCCATGCCGAAGGAGCCGTCGGTGATGGACTCACCCACGTCCTCGCTCGTCTCGCCGATGAGCGCCATCTCGAAGTCGTGGATCGACACGGCTCCATTGCCCGCCACATGGGTGACAATGCCACGGCGCATCAGATCGATGACTAGCAGCGAGAGGCCGTTCTTCACCACATGAGCGCCCATCTGCATGATGACCGGCCGGTCCATCTCCCGCGCGCGCTTGATGCGAGCCACCAAGTCCAGCACCTTGGGGTTCACCCACAGGTCCACGTCGTTATCGACAGGCGTGAAGTTGGCGCGCGTCACGAGGTTCCGGCGCTGCTTGATGGGATAGGTTCGGATCTTGGAGAAGTTGAGCATGGTGGGCGCACCTCACTTCGAGTCAATGGACCCCGGCGGGATCGAGGCTACTTTGCGCGGTCCGACGCGGCCTGCCGCCGGCCGGGGAGGCGTCTCCGTAGAGAGTCCCAGAAGAGCAGCCCCTCTTCTATGCGCAGGACTGGCACCAGGGCGATGAGCACCGCAGCCCCAACAGCGAGGGGGCCGACCGCCGCCCAGACCCGGGCGCTGGTCGCGCTCAGTTCACCGGCGCCGAAGAGCCACTCGTAGCTGCCTCGGGCCGCCAAAGCGGCAATGCCTCCTGCGAGTGTGATACGGACGAGCGACCCGAGCACCTTTCGCCCATCGATGCCCCCGATCCGCCTCCGCAACGCGATGAGCATGGCGGCGAATGCGAGGGAACTGGCGATGGCCGTCGCGAGGGCCGTTCCTGGGGTGGCCATCACCGGGAAGAGACTCACGGCCACTACCACGTGCACGAGCACCGAGCCCGCGCCAATCAGGCACGGCGTCACCGAGTCGTTGAGGGCGTAGAAGGCGCGGGGCAGGAACTGCTGCCCCGCCAGGCCTATGGTCCCGGCGCAGAAGTAGACGAGGATCAGGGCGGTGTAGTCGGCGTCCTGGCCCGTGAAGGCCCCGCCCTCGTAGATCGCGCCCACTACGGGCCGGGCCAGGGCGCCCATGAGCAGAACCGTCGGCACCGTCAGGAAGAGCACTGTCCGTAGGGCCAGGGAGAGGTGGCGCCGGTAGGTGTCCAGTTCCCCCGCCGCCACGTTCTCGGACAGCGTCGGAAGGCTCGCCACCCCCGCGCCCATGGCGAACATCCCCACCGGCACCATTGCCAGGCGGTAAGCGTTCTCCAGGCAGGTCGCCGCTCCGTCGAAGGCGTCACCAGTGGCCAGGAACTTGGAGATGATAGTGTCTATGTGAATGACACAGAGGCTGAGGATCACCGGCACCATGAACAGCAGGACCTGCCGCAGGCCCGGCTCGCGTGGGTCAAAGACGGGTCGCAATCGGGCTCCGACAGCTCGTAGGGCCGGTATCTGCAGCACCGTGTTGCTGATGAGAGCGCCTACGAGGACGGCCCATGCCGCCGCGTACAGCCCCTGATCAGCGCCGAATCCCACGATTCCGGCGATGATGCATAGGTTGTACAGGATGGGAGCTAGGGCGGGCACCCAGTAGTTATGCTTCGCGTTCAGCGCGCCCATGGTGAGCCCGCCAAAGAACATGAACCACTGCGCACCAAGCATGATCCGGGTCAGGTCGATGCACAGTGGTTGCACGTCGGGGCTCAATCTGGCGACAACGATGGGCACGACGTAGGGGGCAGCGAAGTAGAGGCCGACTAGGAGCAACGCGAGCCCGCCGCCCACCACGGAGAGCAGGTTGGAGAAGGTTCGCCACGCCGCATCCTCCTCGCCGCGCTGCACCCGGCCCGCGAAGTACGGGATGAAGGCGCTCGCGATGACTCCTCCGCCCACCAGGAGGAACACCAGGTCAGGCAGGGCGAAGGCGAGGACGAAGGCATCGGTCTCTGGCGTCGCGCCGTACCAACTCGCGAACACCTTCATGCGGACGAGGCCGACGATGCGGGAGATTCCGATGGAGGCGATCATCAGAGCGGCGGCCCCGACGACCCTCTGACCACCGCGGGAAGCACCGCTCAATGCGTGTTTCACCTCGCCCATGGGGATCGATGGGAAGGATACTCGTGAGGGGCCGGGGACGCAAGACGACCCCGTCGCCCGAGTAGCCGGGCGACGGGGTGCGGAGTCAAACTCACCACTTGCGATCCACGGTGTAGTCGATCTGGACCTCTTCGCCCGCCGGCACGGTTACCGTCCACTCGGCCGTGCGCGCGTCGATCTTCTTGAACTCGTGGGAGGTCTCCAGGATCTCCCACTCCGCCCAGAAGTGGCCCACATAGGTGATCTCTACGGCCTCGTCCTCCTTGCGATTGCGCAGGGAGACTCGGAAGCTGTCTCGCTCGTTACGCAGGCCCATCTCCTGATGGTTCGTGTGGATCTGCTCGCCCACCAGGTCGAAGGCGTTGCCGATGTAGAGGCGCACGGTCTCATCCTTGGGCGTGTGGCCGATCCGGTCCTCGCCCACGAACTGCAGGGCGCCGTCAGAGTCAGTCTTGAAGACGCGCACCCGGCCCTGGGGCAAGGGACGGCCGAGGCCCTGAGCCTCGCTGTTCTCGACCTCGAGCTTGACGGCAACCTTCTTGTCGGGGTCTTGCCCGCCATAGCGCCACGCCTCGGAGGGATCGAACACGAACCGCTTCGTGAGGGAGATCTCCGGCGCTGCCATGAGCAGGATCTGCTTGGTCTCGCGCTCCCTCACGGTAGTGGGCCGAGGCAGAGAGTAGAGGTAGTACTCGAAGAACTCCTGCTGCTCGAATCCCCCCATCTCGCGGCCTGCCGCAGCGCCCCCGTAGCCTCCCATCATGCCCATGGGCGGTCGCTGGACTGACACATCGCCGGCGACGAGCTTGAGCTTCGCGTCCTCGTAGGTGGCGCCGGAGTCGTTGGTGAGCGTGACCCAACCATTCAAATCGCCGCCTGTGTCCGCAGCGTTGACGACCAGCACATAGTCAGCTTGCCAGGAGATGCCCGAGGTCATGTACGAGACCTCGCAGAGAGTAGGCCCGGAGACGGTCGAGCGCAGGTCCCAGAGAAGGGTTGGCTCAACGATGAGGCCCTCAGGCAGGGCAGGCAACTCGACGACTCCACCCGGGTTCAGGACGATCTCGTCGCCAATCTTGACGACAGAGACCGCGCCGCCCTCTGCGGCGAGCAGCGTGGCGGTGTCCCTGGCGATCTCCTGGCCGTCCTCGTCGTACCGGACCAGGGTGATCTCATTCCCCAGGTACTTCTGCAGAAGCCTCGCCCGATCCACGAGGTCGAACTGGTAGTTCTGCTCCAGGACCTCAACCGAGTTTGGGTCCGATAGCGCGACGATGCGCACCGATGTGGGGTCGATCTGCGCCGCGACATCGGTGAATCGCACAGCTTGGCGGCCCTCCTCGAGGCTCAGAACCCTGACATCCTTCACGAGCCCCAGGCCTTGGTTGTAGACCGTCAGCTCGACGCTCTCCCGCTGCTGAGCGGCGAGGCCTGTGACGAGGGCCAGACTCAGTACTGCCGTGAGCAATGCTCTCATTGGTGTATCCCTCCTACCAGCGCATGTCTGAGGTGTACTCGATCTGCACCTCATCATCGGCAGGCACCGTGACGGTGAACTCCGCCGTAGTCGCATCGATCTTCTCGTAATCATGGGTTGAGCGGAGTATCTCCCACTCGCCTGAAAGATGAGCGACGTACGTTATGGTTACGGGCTCCGCCTTGTGATTGCGCAATAGCACACGGTGCGTATCCCGTGATCCACGCTCACGTACCTGCTGGTCTACGTGGATGTACTCCCCGACCAGATCGAAGGCGACCCCGACATGCAGCCGGATGTCCTCATCCTTGGGGGTGTGGTCGATAGAGTCCTCACCGATGAACTGAAGCGCGCCCTCCTGGTCGGCCTTCATGAGTCGGACCGTGCCCTTCGGCAGGGCCATGCCAAGGCCGTCCTCTTCGGAGTTGGTCAACTCGACCTTGACCATGACGGCGCTTTCCGGGCTGGGGTGGCTCCACAGCCAACGCCGCGCCTGGTTGGGGTCGTAGATGAAGAGCTTGCGCGCCTTCACGCCCGAGGAGGAGAGGAGCGACACCTGCTTGGTCTCCCTATCCGCAACGGTCGTGGGCTGGCCAAGGGTGTAGAGGTGGTACTCAAAGAAGGCCTCCTCCTGGAACCCCTCCTCCATAGGCGCAGCCTCCACCATCCGGCTGACCATCATGGCTTTGTCCATCGGGACCTCTTCCTCGACCGTTGCCACGTCGCCCGCCACCAGTTTCAGCCGGGCGTCGGGGTAGGTGGCGCCCGAGGTGTTCGTCAATGTGACCCAGCCCTCGAGGTCCAGGGCTGTGTCATCGTGGTTCAGCACCGCCACGTAGTCCGCTTCCCAGGTCAGCCCGTCGGTGATGTAGGAGATCTCACACGGTCGAGCGCCGGCGACCTCGCTCCAGAGCTGCCACACGAGGGCTGGCTTGGTGAGGAGTCCCTCGGGGAGGGCCGGGAGACGCGTCGTGCCCGGAGGTCCGAGTACGAGAGTGCCGTCCCGTCTGACAACACTGGGTCCCGACCCGTCGGCGGCGAGAAGGGTGACCTGGTCGGAAGCGACGACATCGCCTGAGCGGCCGCGCCGCTCGACGATGATGGGGCGGCCGAGGTACTTCTCAAGCAGCACCTGCCGGCTGACTAGATCGAACTGGAAGTTCTGCTCGAGAACGGAAACCTGATCGGGGTTCGCAACGGCCCGGAAGTGAACCGAAGTCGGGTCGATAAGCGCCGCCACGTCCTCGAAACGCAGCTCCTGGACGCCCTCGCGCAGATCCAGGGTC
Source organism: Armatimonadetes bacterium UBA1398 (assembly GCA_002305165.1). Taxonomy (GTDB): domain Bacteria; phylum Armatimonadota; class Zipacnadia; order UBA1398; family UBA1398; genus UBA1398. The sequence goes on along the minus strand of DBQI01000015.1, from coordinate 82,534 downwards.
CTCAGATCCTTCACGAGGCCCATACCCTGGTTGTAGACCGTAAGCTCGATCGCCTCACTCTGCCGCTGAGCGAGGCATGTGGGGGCCATGCACAGTATCGCGGCAAGCGCAAGCACACACTGCCGGTAACTCAAGAGCCATCACCTCCGCAATCGGTACTGGGGGCGGAAGGAGCCGCCCCCGAGGAGCAGAAACCGCCTCTTTCGGGCACATGGCGCCAGGAGGAGCAGGTCGCATCAGGATGGTTGACGGCCAGAGCACCACTCCATTCGATGTCATCGTCGCCGGCGGAGGCCCCGCAGGCCTCGCCGCCGCCGTCTCTGCCTCTCGCGCGGGCGCCCGCACACTGGTGATCGAGCGCCACGGCTTCATGGGTGGCATGTCGACCGCCGCTTTGGTCAACCCGTGGATGACCTTCCACGACCGGACGGGAGAGCAGGTCATCCACGGTATCGCCCAGGAGGTCGTCGATCGCCTCATGGCTTTGGGCGCCTCGCCCGGACACCTCCGCGACACGATTGGCTTCGTCCATTCGCTGACTCCATTCGAGCCGGACAGCCTCCGCATCCTCGCCGACGCTATGCTGAGGGAATCGGGCTGCTCGGTACTACATCACGGCCAAGTGTTCCGTGTCGAGCGCCGTGATCGACGGGTCACTGGTCTGGCGGTACTGACTCCTGGCGGGGAGAGGATGTTCCACTCCTCTACTGTTGTGGACGCCACGGGCGACGCCACAGTCTGCTACCTGGCCGGCTTGCCCATGCAGAGCGATGTGACCGGCCGCAACACCCAGCCCATGACCATGTGCTTCCGAATGGCGGGGGTGGACTGGAGCCCCATCGAGCGTTACATGGTCGAGAACCCCACGGAGTTTCACCCTGGCACAATGATCGGCCACCGACCCATCACCGGGGTCTCTGGCTTCTTCTCCATCTGGGCCCGGGCGGGGCTGCCCATCCCCCGCGACCGGCTGCTCTTCTTCGCGGGGCCGAGGCCGGGGCAGGTGTACGTGAACACCTCGCGTATCCAGGGCAGGGACGGCACCGATCCGCAGGACCTCTCAGAGGCAGAGGCGGAGGGCCGACGACAGGTCGCGTGCCTCGTCCGTTTCCTCCGAGATAGGGTCCCCGGGTTCGCCGACAGCACATTGGACGCGCTGCCGGCGCAGGTGGGAGTTCGAGAGACGCGGCGTGTCGTTGGGGACTACACTCTCGCCGTAGAGGACGTGATGCAGGGCGTGAGGTTCGAGGACGCCATCACCAGGAGCGCCTATCCGGTGGACATCCACAGTCCGTCGGGTGCCGGGCTGACCCTCTCCGAGTCGCCCAAGGAGCCCTACGACATCCCCTACCGCTGTCTGATCCCGCAGGGCATGGAGAACCTCCTAGTGGCGGGCCGCTGCATCTCGGCGAGCCATGAGGGCCATGCCTCGACGCGTCTGACGCCTACCTGCTTCGCTATGGGTGAGGCGGCGGGGGCGGCGGCGGCCCGATCTGCTCGCAGCGGAAGGCCCGTGGGAGAGTCGGGTCCCTCGGGAGCCGGGTCTTGAGATGGCGGTAGTACTGGGATTCGATGGTGGCGGAACGCACAGCGAGGTGATCCTGCTCAGCGGTGAGGGGAGGATCCTCGGCCACGGCACGGGTGGCACGGCCCATGAGTGGTACGGCCAGGGACACCTGGTGGAGGGGTCCGTTCGGGATGCCCTCGCCACCGCGCTTCCCGCCGATGCTCCCCGCCCCGGCCTCGCGGTGCTGACCGGGCCGAGCGGCGGCCGTGCCTCCGAGATCCTCCAGGAAGCCATCGGCCCCTCGACTCTCCTCCGTGCATCGGAGGCGGAGTGCTTCCTCGCCTCCTCGCTGCGGACGACGGGCATGGTGGTACTCGCGGGCACGGGGAGTTTCGTCTATGGCCGGGCGAGGGATGGCCGGTGGATGTCGGCGGGCGGAGCGGGACCCGTCATCGGCGACCATGGCTCGGGCTTCGATCTCGGGCTACGCGCCATACGGGCGGCGTGCCTCGCGGCCCAACTGCGCAGCTATCGCGGCCCGCTCACTGACGCGGTCCTGGAGGCCTTCGAGTGTGAACAGAGATGGGACCTCGTTACCCTCTACCACACGACCCCCCCTTCCAGGCTGCAGATCGCCGCGCTGGCCCCGATCGTGACGCGCCACGCCGAGCAGGGCGATCCGGTCGCCCTGCAGATCCTCGATGAGGCGGCCCACGAGCTATCGGCCCTGGCCGCTGGCGTGCTCGAAGAGCTGGGGATCTACCGCGAGGAGACGGTCATCCTGGCCGGCGGCGCGGCCGAGGCCACAGCCTACCAGGAGGCGCTCCGGCGACACCTGGCTCCCCTGTTCGCCGGCCCTGTCGACATCTGCCGGCCGAAGTACCGGCCCGTGGTAGGGGCCGCGTTCGTTGGTCTGAAATACCTAGGCGTGGAGTGGTCGGAAGAGCTCATCGGGACGCTAGACAGCGACCTGGCTGCCTGGGGTCTCGCTGGGGCAGCTAAGGAGTGAGAGCATGCTCGGTAAGCGCTACGTGGACGTCATGCGCGGCCAGCTGGACAAGCTGGAGGGGCAACTGGAACACCTGTCGGAGGTGGCGGACCGGATCGCGGAACGCCTTGCCACAGGAGGCGCCTTGCACATCCATGACACCGGCCACCTGCTGAACCAGGAGCTGGTCAACCGGGCCGGCGGCCTCATGGCGATGACGCCCCTGCAGTACAGCTTCTCCGTGCACAATCCGGTCTCGGCCAAGCACGCCGCGCGGCCCCCCATTGGCGAGACGGACTCGCGTTTCGCCGTCACGAATGCCGCCCTGGATGCTAGCCAGGTCCGAGCCGAGGATGTGCTCATCATCGGTTCGGTGTCGGGCCGAGCGGCGAACGTCGTCGATCTGGCGCTGAGAGCGCGTGAACGCGGTACCCTCGTGGTGGCGTTGACCTCGCTCACCTACTCCGGTTCGGTGACGAGCAAGCATCCGTCGGGCAAGCGGCTCTTCGAGGCGGCGGAGATCGCCATCGACAATGGGGCCATCGAGGGCGATGCCTGCCTCGAGGTGGAGGGCCTCCCCGTGCGTGCGGTGCCCACCTCGGGGGTCGGGGCCGCGATGACCGCGTGGGCGCTTGTGGCGGAGGTCATCGAGAAGTTGCTTGCTCGCGGCGTAACGCCGACCGTGTATGCCTCCGCCAACCTCGACTGGGGCCAGGAGTTCAACGATCGCGCCAAGCACGGCTTCGACGAGAGCGGCATCTAAGGAGGGTGCGTCATGTCATCAGGAGCGTATTTCGAGGCCGCACGCGAGGCTCTCGACCGCCTGGAGACACATTCGGGCAGAGCGATCAACGAGGCGGCGGAGATCCTCGTGGAGGCGATCCGCAATGGGCGCACCCTCTACTCCTTCGGCTGCAGCCACTCGTTCATCCTGACTGAGGAGGTCGTCTACCGCACGGGGGGCCTCATGCTCATCAATCCCGTGACGCCTCACGGAATGGCCATGGATGTGCGGCCGCTATGGATGACGAGTCGAATCGAGCGGGTGAACGGGTACGGGGCCGTTCTCGCGGAGGGAGCGGGGATCGGCGAGGGGGATGCCGTACTCGTGGCCTCGACAAGCGGACGGAATGCCGTGGCCATCGACTTCGCCCTCTGGTGCCGCGAGGCTGGGGCCAAGGTGATCGGTATCACATCCCTCGACTACACCAACGCCGTGACGAGCCGGCATCCGCAGGGGCTCAAGCTGAAGGATGTCGTGGATCTGGTCATTGACAACGCGGCCCCGGCGGGCGATGCCGCTGTCAGCGTGGATGGCTTCGAGCAAGCCATAGGGCCGCTCTCCACGCTCACCGGCGTGGTCGTCGTCAACGCCATCGTGTGCCAGGTGGTCAAGACTCTGGTCGAGGCAGGAGAGGCGCCGCCCGTCTTCGTGAGCAGCAACCTGGACCAAGGCGATGCGCACAACCGCCGGGAGCTCGAGAGGAACAGGCACCGCATCACGTACCTCTAGCAGCGGCTAGGGGCTCGGCGAGTGGCACACAGCCGACCATTGGGTCAGCTCCTCGCGGGCACGAACTCGCGCGCCGCGCGGAAGGCAGCCATCACGTTCTCGGGCGGGACGTCGTCCTGGATCTCGTGGGCGGCAGCAAAGACGTATCCTCCGTCCTTGGCTAGGACCGCGATGGTATCGTGGGTGCTCTCCTCGACTTCGTTGGGGGTGGCTCGGGGAAGCACTTCCTGGGTGTCTATGCCGCCGTGGAAAACGATCCGCTCGCCGTAGGCGCTCTTGAGGCTCTCTGCCTCCATCTCGGGCGCGCAGGGCTGGATGGGGTTCAGGATCTCGACGCCGCAGTCGATGAGGTCCCGGATCAGGTGAAAGACGTTGCCGCACGAGTGGTGCAGGAAGGCGGCGCGGGTGTACTTGCGCGTCAGCTGGATGCGTTCGGTCATGTAGGGCTTGATGAGGCGGCGGAACATCGCCGGCGAGATGAAACTGGCAAGCTGGGTTGCGAAGTCATCCCCGCTGGAGGTGAAGTGTATGTAAGGGCCGACCACGGGGTAGTAGAGCTCGATCACTCGCCGCTGGAACTCGAAGACGTGGTCGAAGAACCGCAGGACGAAGTCAGGCTCGGCGATCATCTGCGTCAGGAACGTCTCATAGCCGCACACCCAGCATCCCATTTCCAGCACACCGAAGATCGGGTGCTCACCGCAGATGACGTAGTCGGTCTCCTCGTAGAGCTTGCGAGCCACCTCGCCGAAGCGCTCTATGCGGGCGGTGTCTATGCTCTCGGGATCTGGCCACGGGTAGGCCTCGAGGTCCTCTGCGGTGGCGTTGGCGAGCGGGGAGTAGACGATGTCCCAGTGCCTCCCCGTGAACCGACGCCGGACACCCCACGGGTCGATCGTCTCGACATCGCTTACCCGGCCGGCCTGCTCTGATTGCGGGAACAGGATCTCACCCACCGCGCGAGTGTCGATGTCCAGAGCCCGTAGGAGCCGCTCGTCGAGGCGAGTGCTGTTCGCATCAGAGGTGTAGGCGGGATCGGGGTCGAGACCGAGGAGGTCCATCAGCGCCGCCCTGGGCTTGGCGGCAATCCCCGAGAGGGGGCAGCCGCCAAGGTCGAGCACCAGCCTCTCGGGCGTGCGGTGCTCCATGGTCTCTTTGAAGCGCTCGCGTCGCGACTGTGCCATGCTTCGCCTCCTCAGACTCCGCGGAGTTCCATGGCGACGTTGAACAGAGCCTCAACATTCGGCCACGGGAAGCCCGGATCGACTTCCAGGTACAGCCACGAGCCGCCCTGGTGGGTTTGGAAGAGATCCACTAGGCGCAGGACGTAGTCGCGGATCTCCTGCGGCGTGCCCCGCTGCATGAGCTCGCCGCGGTCGGGATGCAACTCCACGGCCATACCGAGATCTCGGCAGGCCCGAGCCAGTTCCGGCAGTTCGAACGCGGTCAACTGAGGCCAGATCGCGTCAACCCCTAGGCGACTGAAGTCCTCCAGAATCGGGCTGATCTGGCCGCATACGTGAAAGAAGATCGCCCTGTCAGCCGCCTTCACGGCCTCGAACCAGTGCCGGTAACGGGGGGCGAAGAAGGAACGGAAGAGCCCGGGCGACGTGATCATCGCCTGCTGTGTGCCGTGGTCGTCCGCGAAGGTCACGCCGTCAACGCCCGTGGCCAGGCTGCGGCGCACATGGGCGAGATAGTGGTCAGTGATAAGGTCAGCCAGGCGATGGACCTCGGGAGTGTCGTCGACCAGGTCCATGAGCACCTTCTCGAAGGGACGAAGGGCTCTCAGAAGCTCGAACAGCTGCCCGAAGCCGCCGAGGGTGTAGTAGGTCTCGCGCTCCTTGGCAACGCGTTGGCGAGCCAGATCCACGTCGGGTCCCGCCTCTGGCGGGGCTGGTGGAAGCTGGTACGCATCCAAACTGCTCCAGTGTTCGAGGGGCCACTCCACGGGGTGGCCCCAGATGCCGAAGATGCGGTACTCCCAGCGGATCCCCCACTCATCCGTCGCGAACGCGTGGTACCGGCCGTCCGCGTCATAGTGCTCGGGTGGCGGAGGCTCGGGCACTTGAAGACCGCTCAGGTCGCCGAAGTCATGACCGCAGGCTTGTATCAGGTCGACCAGCTTACGGCCATGCTCGTGCAGGCCCGCGGCAACCGGCGCGATGCGCACCGGGACGACGTCCGGGGCCTGGTAGCGCAACGCCGCCAAGACCCGTTCCCTAGGCAGCATATCGCCGTCGCACCTCATCTCTTCCCTCGCTGACGTGGAGCGCGGGTGTCATCGGCCGGCCTCGGTCGCATAGTGGAGCATGTTGCGCAAGAGCCGCCCGGCCACGGGGTCTACGCCCGGCCTCTCGTGGATGTTCAGGGTGCTCAGGCGATCCGGTCCGCGCCGTGGCCGTGGACCGCAACCGTGGGCTCGTTCCCCTCCTTGTGCCCGGGGTCCTCTACCGCGGAATGACGAAGGAAGGAGTCCATCCGAGCGTTTGCTATACTGAACCCATCGTGCCTGGAGGCCTCATCGTGTCGAGACTCGCAAGCTTCGTGCCGATCCTCCTCTCGCTGTCACTGCTCGCCGGATGCGCCCAGTGGCCCGTGGACGGTGGCAGCAGCAACTACCCCAACCGGCTACTGAAGATCACCGTGGAGTTCGCCGATCCCATCAACCCCAGCTACTACTACTTCATGTGTTTCGACACCGATGGCGATCGCGAGACAGGCCCACTGCCCATCCCGACCGGTCCCTTCTGGGGCAACGGTTGGGGGACGGGCGTCATCTCCGCGTACGTGATGTACCACAGTGGGCAGTTCCGAGTAAGCCGGCCGCGCGTGCTCTCGGCGCTCGTCGAGCCCTCGGGCGGTATCCTGGACGTGGGAGGCAACCCGGAGCCACCGATCAGCGGCAGCCATCTCGTTCGGATCGATGCCGTTGCCCTGGGCGAGGCAACGATCGAGGGCACGGGAATGGTGACCGGGGTCACGAACGCCGCGAGCCAGAACGCGGGTCAGTACACCCTCGCCACCGACGCGACCGGGGCCGTTGTCGCCGGCTCCGTGGCCTTCACGCCGGCGGAGGTCGGCGGCCGGGAACTCACGACTCAGGAACAGGCCGTTCTGGATGCGCTCAACGTGGGGGGGGCCGCCCTCGGGGCCAACTCCTTGGCATTGCTGGGCTTGACACTGGAGCTTGGGCCTCCAGTGGCAGCGAGCCAGACGATCACCGTCGCACCCACCACGGGCACAGTGACGGACCGGTTCTCCTCCTACTTCGGGGTGAACGACACGACGAGCACCGGCGCCATCTACGCCAATGCGGTTCATCCAGGTCCGGAGCCTGTGATCCCGGGCATGTCGTTCCGCACCGGCCAGCTCAGCTCCCCGGCGACGGTGGAGATCATCACCCAGTATGAGGCGACCGTCGATGACCTCGGGCCGCCCTTCGACTACGAGTACCCGGAGGTTGGCGGGCGCGAACTGACAGTCAGCGTCGATATGGCTCAGATCGGGGATCCGCTAGACGAGATCCAGTTCAACATCATCGCTACTGACACGCTGCCTCTGAATCCCGAGATTGTGCTCGACAAGAGCTATGACGGGCTCGGACCGGACGGCACGACCTTCGTGACCCTCCCCATCGACACGAACCGGAAGCTTCACAATGCGGATGCCGCGCTGCCCGAGGGGGCGGGCGACGTCTTCCTGGGTGCGCTCTCCAGTAACGACCTGCAGCTAGGGGAACTCGATATCGTAGACTGGTCGGTTGAGGTCAGCGTACGCGCCACCACGGCCCAGTTCTAGGGCCTCGAGAAGAGGACTTTGCGGTGAACAGATCGGGGTTCTCCAGGGTGACCATCGAGCGGGTCACTCCGTACTCGCCCGGCAAGCCGATCGAGGAGGTTCAGCGGGAGCTTGGGCTGAGCCACATTGTGAAGCTGGCTTCGAATGAATCGCCCTACGGGCCATCGCCCAAGGCGATGGAGGCCATGCGCGCCGCGATCGAGCGGACCCGGCTTTACCCGAACAACCTATCGCAAGACCTGACCGATGCCTTGGCGGACCACCTCGGCCAGCCTCCGCGCCGGATCTTCGTGGGGCGCGGCTCGGATGAGGTCATTCACATGACGGGGTTGGCCTTCCTGAATCCTGGCGAGGAAGTGATCTACGCTGACCCGCCCTTCGCGCTGTACCCCATGACGGCACAGCTCATGGATGCCACCGAGGTACCGGTTCCGTTGGTAGAGTACGTCCATGACCTGGACGCGATGGCCAAGGCGGTGACAGAGCGGACGAAGCTCATCTTCGTCGCCAACCCCCACAACCCAACGGGTACCATCGTCACCGGAGCCCAGATGGAACGCTTCCTCGACAGCCTGCCTGATCACGTGGTCACATGCGTTGACGAGGCCTACTACGAGTACGTCATCGATGATGCCTACCCCAACAGCCTCCGCTGGGTCGATGAGGGCCGCAATGTGATCGTCTACCGGACTTTTAGCAAGATCTACGCCCTCGCTGGCCTGCGTGTCGGCTACGGTATCGTGCCCGACCACTTGAGTGGGGCGATGGCGCAAGTGCGCGCACCGTTCAATGTGTCAACTATCGCTCAGGACGCGGCCATAGCGAGCCTCGCCGACCCTGATCAGGTGCCGCGTGGACGGGAACTGAACCGCCAGGGGATCAAGTACTTCGAGGGTCAGTTCGAGCGCCTGGGCCTCCGCGGCCCGGCCTCGTGCGCGAACTTCGTGTTCGTTGACACTCGACGTGATTGCCGAGCGGTGTTCGAGGCGCTGCTCCGGCGCGGGTATATCGTTCGCACAGGTGACATCTTCGGGATGAACACGCACATCCGCGTATCGGTGGGCACAGAGCAGGAGAACGAGGGGTTCATCCAGGCACTCGAGGCAGTGTTGACGGAGGTGCCTGCAGCATGATCGTCGTGATGGCGCCCCAGGCGACCGCAGCCGAGATCGAGGTCGTGCAGGCACGGATAGCCGAAGAGGGGTATGCGGCCCATCTCTCCCAAGGCGAGGCCCGCACCGTGATCGGCGTGATTGGCGCCGGCGACGACCGCAAGCAAACCTTCGCCGACCAGGTCGAAAGCCTCGCCGGCGTGGAGCGCGTGATCTTCGTTCTCAAGCCGTACAAGCTCGTGTCCGCCGAGAGCCGGTCGGATCGCAGCGTCGTCGAGGTCGGCGAGGCGCGCTTCGGCGGCCCGAATCTCGTCGTATGTGCTGGCCCTTGCTCGGTGGAAAGCTACGAGCAGACCTTGGAGTGCGCTCGGGCAGTAAGGCGGGCAGGCGCCCAGGTGTTGCGCGGCGGCGCCTTCAAGCCGCGGACCTCGCCTTACGACTTCCAAGGCCTGGGCGAATCCGGGCTGGACATGCTCGCGGCGGCGAGGGATGAGACCGGACTGCCGGTAGTCACCGAGGCTCGCGCGGTGCGGGACGTGGAGACCGTGGCCGAGAAGGCCGACATCATCCAGATCGGCGCTCGCAACATGCAGAACTACGATCTCCTCCGAGCGGCTGGCGAGTCGGGCGCTCCGGTGCTACTGAAGCGTGGGTTAGCGGCGACCATCGACGAGTGGCTCAAGGCAGCGGAGTACATCGCGGCCACCGGAAACTTGAAGATCATTCTATGCGAGCGCGGCATCCGAACATTCGAGTCGAGCACGCGCAATACCCTCGACATAGCCGCCGTGCCCGTCGCCAAGCGACTGACGCATCTCCCGGTCATCGTAGATCCCAGCCATTCGGGAGGCCGACGGGATCTGGTCTTGCCGCTCTCCATGGCGGGTGTGGCCGTGGGCAGCGACGGTCTCTTGATCGAGGTCCATCCTCAGCCGGATCGGGCTCTGTCGGATGGCGCCCAATCGCTCACCCCCGAGTCGTTCGAGCAGCTCGTGGAGCAGATTCGCCCCTTGGCGGAGGTTGTGGGCAAGCCCCTGCCCAGCAGCGGCGACAGAAAGGCGCCGGGCGGCCTATGGGAACCGTGACGATCGTGGGCGTCGGCCTCATCGGCGGCTCCTACGGACTGGCACTGAGGGAGCGCGGCATGGCGAGCCGAGTCATCGGCTGCGCGCGCACACAAGCAACACTCGATGCGGCGCTACAGCGAGGAGCCGCCGACGAGGTTACTGCAGACGTCGCCGAAGCCTGCCGACAGGCGGATCTCGTCATCCTCTGCCAGCCGCCCGAGGCTGTAGTGGGCATGATGCCCCTCGTCGATGGAGCGGTGGGAGCTGACGCGGTCGTGACCGATGCCGCCTCGGTGAAGGTCCCGGTGGTGACCGCCGCCGAGGCGAACCTCAGTCGTCCCGGGCGGTTCGTTGGTGGCCACCCGATGGCGGGCTCCGAGAGGACGGGCGTGGAGCACGCTAAGGCTGACCTCTTTGAGGGCGCGAACTATGTGCTCACGCCCACCTCAAGCACGAGCGACGACGCCTTGGGTGTGGTGCGGGATCTGGCGGAAGGGCTCGGGGCACGGGTGCGAGTGATGCCGCCCGAGGAGCACGACCGAGCGGTTGCGGCCGCCAGTCACGCCCCTCACGCCGTGGCCGCGGCGCTGACCCGCGCCGTACTGACTGACTCTGCCGCTGTCGAGGTCCATGGCGCTGGTCTTCGTGACACCACTCGGGTTGCGGCTTCCGAGGCCGCGATGTGGCGGCAGATACTCCTGGCGAACGCCGTTGCGGTCCTCGATGCTCTCGAACAGGTGCAGGGCGAGCTGGACGCTCTGCGCAATGCGCTCGCCGCTAGGGATGAGGCCCGCGTCGAGGAGTGGCTCCGCGATGCCGCCGTGCTTCGACGAGCGCTGGACTCGGCCGCGGAGGATGACGCATGAAGACGCTCATCGTCCGCGGAGGCCGTCCGCTTCGCGGCTGTGTCTCGGTGCCTGGGGATAAGTCGATCTCCCACCGAGCCGCGCTATTGGGGGCCGTGGCCGAGGGCGTCACGCGGATCACCGGGTTCCTGCGGGGCGAGGACTGCCTCGCCACCCTCGAAGCTCTGCGGGCGCTGGGCGTGGCAGTAGACGACAACGGGCATGAGGTCGTCATCCATGGGATCGACGAGGAGGGGCTTTCCACGCCCCGGGGCCCTCTCTGCGTGGGGAACTCAGGCACGCTCTTGCGGCTGCTCGCCGGCCTGGTCGCCGGGTACCCGGTGGAGGCCACCCTCGACGGTGACGCCTCTATCCGCCGGCGCCCCATGGATCGCATCGCGATCCCGCTGCGGTCGATGGGCGCGAGGGTCTCCGGCGCCGGCGACCGCTGTCTGCCTCCTGTGACGGTTCGCGGTGGGGACCTGCGGCCCATCAGCTACACGTCGCCCGTGGCCAGCGCTCAGGTGAAGTCCTGCGTGCTCTTCGCGGGACTGCGGTGCCACGGGGTGACGAGCGTAACCGAGCCAAGACCCTCCAGGGATCATACCGAGCGCATGCTCGAGGGCTTCGGCGCCGTGGTCGAGCGGAACGGATTGACGGTGTCGGTACTCGGGCCCGGGAAGCTCCAGGGGCGAGCCGTGCGCGTGCCAGGGGACATCTCGTCAGCTGCCTTCTACCTGGTTGCCGGAATGGTGGTGTCCGGGTCGTCGATCACCGTTCAGGCAGTTGGAGTGAACCCTACTCGCACCGGATTCCTCGACATCCTGGCAGAGATGGGCGCGCCCATCAGGCAGGGCCCCATCGCCCAGGAGGACGCCGAGTCGGTGGCTGACCTGCAGTCCGAGGAAAGCGCGCTGAGAGGCGTGCGCATTGGCGGCGATCTAGTCCCGAGGGCAATCGACGAACTGCCCGTAGCCGCGCTAGCCGCGTGCTTTGCCGATGGCCCTACGCGGATTCAGGACGCTGTCGAGTTGCGAGTGAAGGAGAGCGATCGGATCGCCTCGACTGCCCGGCTCCTGGCGAGCTTCGGAGCCCGGGTGGAGGTCGAGGACGACGGGCTTGTCGTGTATCCCGGTCGCCTTGGCCCGGCGATGGTGGACAGCGGAGGAGACCACCGCATCGCCATGACTGGCGTCATCGCCGGACTAGCGGTCTCCGGTGAGAGCCGGATCCGGGATGCGGCGTGTATTGCCACCTCATTCCCAGGATTCGTGGAGGGGCTCTGCTCCCTTGGAGCGGACGTGGAGGAGGCCGACGATTGAGCGCGCAGCAGCGCCCGATAGTGGCCATCGACGGGCCGGCGGGAGCGGGTAAGTCGACCGTCGCCAAGGCCGTATCCGAGCGCCTCGGCTACGTCTACGTTGACACGGGGGCCATGTACCGAGCCGTGGCGCTAGGGTGCATTCGCCGCGGCGTTGAGATCGAGGATGAGCAGGCGGCATCCGAGATTGCCGCAGGGATCGGTATTGAGTTCGCGCCGGCAGACAACGGCGGACAGCTCACGCTCATGGACGGAGTCGACGTGAGCCGGGCTATACGGGAGCACGAGGTCAGCGACGCGGCAAGCCGGGTGAGCGCACATCCGCGGGTGCGCGAGCAGATGGTGGCGCGGCAGCGGGAGATGGGCCAGTGCGGGGGGGTCGTCATGGAGGGGCGGGACATCCAGACGAACGTCTTCCCCGACGCTGAGGTGAAGGTGTACCTGCGAGCCTCCATCGAGGAACGCGCGCGCCGCCGCGCGAGGGACCTCCGGGAGCGTGGCCTCGATGTGCCCTCTCGGGAGGAGCTTGAGCGTAGCATCGCGGAGAGGGACGAGCGGGATGCCACCAGGGGTACCGCGCCGATGGCGGCGGCCGATGATGCGGTGATCATAGACACCGACGATTTGACCATCGAGCAAGTGGTGGAAACCGTAGTGGTTTTGGTGCGCCAACGCCAGGGGGAGGCGTCAGATGGCTAGGGCTCCGGAGATGCCGGCCGTTGGCAGATGGAACTGGTGGCGTAGCGCGCTGTACTGGATCGGCGGCTCACTGGGTCGAGCTATCTTCTTTCCTGGGCGGCTCACGGTCACCGGGGTGGAGCGAATCCCCACTGAGGGCGCCTTCCTCCTCGCGGCGAACCATACAAGCTACATCGACCCGCCGGTGATCGGCGGATCCATCCTTGGTCGCCGTCGGCTCTGCTACATGGCGCACTCAGGGCTGTTCCGAATACCGGTTTTCGGGCCCATCATCTCGGCTGTGGGAGCTTTTCCCGTCAAGCGCGGGGTGGCGGACCGAAAAGCGATTCGGATGGCCGCGGACCTGTTGCGCGCGGGGCACCCCGTGCTAGTCTTCCCTGAGGGCACTCGCTCTCCAAGCGACGTGGCCCACCTTCCGTCGGAGCTCGGGGCCGCCTACCTGGCGGCGTTGTCGGGGGCGCCGGTGATCCCCGTGGGCGTCATCGGCACATCTCGGGTGCTTCCTCGGGGGGCGCTGTTCCTACGGCCACGACGTGCCGAGGTCCGCTTCGGTCCGCCGGTTGACCTGCCGATGCTGGGCCAGGGCAGACGCGACAAGACGGCTCTCGCGGATGCGGCTTACGCCATCATGGGTGGTATTGTGGCGCTCACCGGCCTCCCCCATCCTGGTGTCGCGGGGACGCCGTCGGAGGTCTGGCCCGAGGGTACTGGGCCGGACTGGAAGCCGAAGAACGTGGACGAAGAGCCGGACTGACGCTAGGCTGGCACAACGCTACAGGTTAGGAAGCTGACCCTGTTGGTTGACAGATTCGCATTCATCATCCACCCCCTCGGCTTTGAGGACCTCGCGCTGAAGTTCCCGATCCTCCGTCGACTCCCGACGTTCGTGTCCAAGCTGGGACTGAAGCTCTACGGGGCAACGAAGGCAAGCGACATACGGGGCATACGCAGCAAGACGGGCAAGGAGTTGGAGGGCCTCTTCATCGCCTGCCCCCTGACGTCGGAGATGCTGATTCACGGTGACGCGAAGCGGAACATCGACACCATCGTGAAGTGCGGGCGCATCGCCGAGGCTGAGGGCGCGAAGATCGTCGGTCTCGGAGCTTTCACCTCGGTCGTGGGCGACGCCGGCGTCACCATCGCCGACCGGCTCGACATCGCCGTCACCACGGGCAACACCTACACCGTGGCCACGGCATTGGAGGGCGCACTCAAGGCCTGTCGCCTACTGGGCAAGGAGCCATCCTCCGTCCCGGCTGCCGTGATCGGCGCTGGCGGCTCCATCGGCGCGGCGATCGCCAAACTCCTGGCGCCCGATGTGGGGCGCCTGACTCTCATCGATCTGGACCCGGCGCGTATCGAGCAGGTGGCGGGTGAGATCCAGTGTGGCACGCCGATTGATCTGAGCACCGATGTGAACGCCACGCTGCCTGAGGTCGACCTGGTAGTGACGGTGACCAGCGCCGTATCCGCGATCGTTCAACCCCACCACTTGAAGCGCGGGGCGGTCGTGTGTGATGTCGCGCGCCCTCGCGATGTTTCGGCGCAGGTCGCCAAGGAACGGCCCGACGTGCTCGTCATCGAGGGCGGCGTCGTGCGCGTGCCGGGCGATGTGGATTTCGGACTGAACTTCGGCTTCCCGCCCAAAACCGCTTACGCTTGCATGTCCGAGACGATGATTCTTGCCCTGGAGGGGCGCTTCGAGGACTACACCTTGGGCAGGACCCTCTCTCTGGACAAGGTCCGCGAGATCCGCGAGCTCGCGGCTAAGCATGGGTTCGAGCTCGCGGGGTTCCGCAGCTTCGAGCGAGCCGTTGACGAGGCCACGATTGAGCGCGTGAGGCAGCTCTCGCAGGCTGGCTGAGCCGACGCCCATTCGCCCCCAACCGAAGCACCGGACGCTGGCGCCTGAGCCAGAGCAACCAACATACCTGTAACCTGCCGCCCCCGATGCCGTATCCCCACTGAATGACCGGAGGGTGCCGTGAGCGCGCGGAGCGACGCCGAGCTGGTGAGCGGGGTTCTCTCGGGTCACCGAGAGTGCTTCGCGCACCTCGTCGACCGGCACCGAAGCCGAGTCTACTCCGTGATGCTTCACGCCGTGGGGGACAGGGACATGGCCGAGGATCTGACCCAAGAGACCTTCCTGAAGGCCTACCGGAACCTGGCGAACTACGACAGCTCACGGGCGAAGTTCCCAACCTGGCTGCTCACCATCGCCTCTCGACTTCGCGTGGACGCCCACCGACGGGCCAGACCGGAACGGTCCCTCGATCAGATGAGCGCAGACCAAGGCTTCGATCCGGCCAGCGAGGAGCGTACGGAGCGCGCGCTGGAGGCGGCGGCCGTCGGCCAGGCCGTTCGGGCGGCCATTCAGCGGCTCCCCGAGAGGCAGCGGGTGGCGGTGATCCTGAAGCACATCGAGGACATGCCCTTCTCGGAGATCGCCCAGATCATGGGGTGCACGGTCAACTCGGCGAAGGTACACGCCCACCGTGGGCGCAATCGCCTTGCCCAACTGCTGGGCCACCTTCGAGAGGAGGAACTGCAGTGAAGTGCTCTGAGGCCGAACGGCTCATGGACGCGATCCTCGACGGAGACCTCAACGAGTCACCGCGACTAGAGAGCCACATGGCAGGTTGCGAGGCCTGCGTCCGGCGCTGGGAAGCCCTGCGTCGTACCGTCGCTGACCTCGCCTCAGTGGCGAGTCCTCCCGTTCCCGAACGGATCACGAGGAGCGTCATGGCAGCCCTTGCCGCCGATACCGCGGCGGAGAGGTCCCACCGCGTCGCTACGCTCATGGCGGCCTGCGCCATGGTACTCGCCGCTCTAGTGGGCATAGGAATCGGCTGGTCGATGGGGCTCGGCGGTGCCGCGGTGACGCTCTTCGCTGCGGTAAGCGAAGCCAGCCTCTCGCTGGTATTCGACGCCCGTGACAGCGTGGGAATTGGCTTCCCTGGATATGTTCTGCTCGCTTTCGTGTGGGCCGGGGTCATGACGGTCGTTCTCCTGGGAACGGCCGCCGTGGGCAAGCTCTGCGCCTACCGCATCGCCGCACGACGAGGAGCGGGTGATCATGAATCGCCGTAGCACGCGCAGTCCACTCACACTCATCGCTGGGGTCGCTCTGATCGCTCTGAGTCTGCCTGCGGCGAGCGCCTGGGCCGTGGAGATCACGTCCAGCAACCGGAGTGCTCTTCTCGCTCCCGGGGTCTTCGAGCAGGAAGAGGGCCCCGTGGCCCTCGCGGTGGCCAATGGCGATGTCCGGCTCACCGAGGATGCCGAGGGCGGTGTCGCGGTGCTGGGCGGCACGCTGACTCTCGCCGAGGGCGTCGAGGTTGGTGGCCCTGTGGCGGTTGTCGGAGGGGCTTTCGTGCGCGACGGCGGGGCACGTGCGCGGGGCGACGTGTTGGAGTTGCCGGGCGAGTGGCTCGCTAGCGCGGTGAAGGCGTTCTACGGCGTCAACGGAGAGGTCACCCCAGAGCCGGGGTCGGTCTACCGCGAGGCCGTGAACTACACGGTAGAGCCGGATGCCGTGGTGAAAGGCGACCTCGTCGTCACGTGGGGAGACGTGGTTGTGGAGGGCGTGGTTGAGGGCTCCATCCTAGCCCTGGGGTCCAGCGTCACACTGACCGACTCGGCAGAGGTGCGCGGAGGCATCCTGCAGGTGACCTCTGAGGCCGCGGAGCCGCTCCGGATCGAGCCCGGAGCGGTGGTCCGGGGGGCAAAGCTGCGGCTTCCGAGGCCCGTACACGCGGGCAGTGCGCCGCCGTTAGCCAGCGCCAAGGGGGCTGAGTCGGAAGCGTTGCCGCCCACGGCCGAAGCCACGGAAGGAACCTCCGAGTCCGAGTCGCCCGCCGTCGAGCCAGCTGCCGACGGGTCCTACCGGCAACGCTCCCTCGCCCCGATCATGGGAAGCTCGGCCACCATCTCTAGTGGCGAAGAGGTCGAGCAGGTCATGGTCTTCGGGGGCCGGGCGACTCTCGAGGAAGGCGCGCGCGCAGGCGATGTCGTCATCTGGGGTGGCGAGGCGATCATAGATGGCGAGGTCGCTGGCGACCTGGTCATCATGGGAGGGAGGGCCAGCCTCGGTCCCAAGGCCGTCGTACGTGGCGACGCCGTGGTGATGGGCGGAGAGATCAAGGGCGCCGAGGGTGCGCGGATCGACGGTGAAAGGGTCGTTTTCGGTGGACGGATCGACGTGCCCGGCGTTCAGGCGACGGAGGGCACGGTCGATCCCTTCAGCCCCGGAAAGGTGACGGTGCGTAGTCACCCGGCCATTGGGGGGGCCCGTGGGGTGATCTCGGAGTTCGTAAGTGGCCTCGTAATGCTCCTGCTCAGCTTTGGGCTCGTGCTCCTGGTGACAGGGGCGTGGCCGGAGCGGGTGGAGAGCATCAGCAGTTTCGCTCGCTGGAATCTGGGTCGTTGCCTCGGCACAGGGCTGCTGGGCGTGGGCGTCGCTGCCCTCGTCACCCTGGTCTTCAGTCTGATAACGTGTCTCATCGGCGCTCTGCTGGCGGTTCCCCTCATGTTCACCATCCTTTGGCTCGCGCACATCATCGGCGCCGCCGGCATAGCCGCATTGGTGGGCAATGCCGTGCTGCGCAAGACCAAGCTGTCAGCCGCAACCCTGGTCGGCGAAGTGGCGGCGGGAGCGCTCGCCATCGGGCTCGTGAAGTGGGTGGGAACCAGCCTGCCCGTCGTCGGGACCCTCGTCTCCATCGCGATGCTCGGTCTGTGGCTCGTCGAACTGGGAGCGGTTATAGAGACGCGTTGGGGCGCCGACCCGGGCGGAGGTGGGCGCCCCTGGCCCGCGCGCTGGAGTCGCAACCATCGGCCATCGCCCGCCGCCCCGTCGGCGTGGCCGCCGGCGGAGGATCCCTTCGATGACGAGTGGATCCGCGAGGCTGCCCCCGGCGGCTCGGAGGCTTCCCCGCCGCCAGTGGAGCGATCCGACGACGCACCTGTGGACGCGGACCCGATGGATGGCCCTGGAAACAGCGCGGGCGAGTAGAGGCACAGGGGAGGAGGACCGTCGCGGTGGTCCTGTGGCCAGGGCGGATTGCCTGCAGCGCACCTATCCGGTACCCTGCGGACACGCTAAGCTGGACCGAGAGGAGCCTCCCCGTGGCTCGGCCCGAGGGCGAAGGAAGCCAGGCTCAGGAGACGCAGGCATCGCCCACGGCTATCCAGTGGAGTGTACACCCCGCCAAGGGGCACCCTTTCCGAACCATCAGCATCGGCGTCCTCGCCATTGGTACGGGAGCCCTTGCCGCTTGGTGGTTCGGTTCCGCGATGCTCGGGGTCCTCGCGGCCGCAGCCCTGATGCTCATGCTGCTCCCGTTCCTGTTGAAGACCACCTACACCCTTGGGCAAGCTGACATCGAGGTCAGGACGATCCTGTACCACTTCGCGCGGCCACTCGCGCCGTTCCGGTCCTTCGAGATGGGCGCGGACCGGCTATGGCTCTGCACGCGCAGCAACCGGCACCTCCTGGACAACTACCGGGGCATGCTGGTGCTCGTGGGCCCTCATGGCGAGAGGGTGCGGGACGCCCTCCTCGAAAGGGGATTGAAGGCCCGTGAGGCCGACAATACCAGAGAGGAGCGGCCGTGAGCGGCGGGGACCCCACGCGGGAGCTTAGGCCTGACTTCGACCCAGATCACCCACGCGGCCTCGATGAGTGGAGGGCGGTGGAGGAGGCCGATCCGCAGCAACTCGCGGACCTGCAGGCCCGCATCGCCAAGAAGCTTGCCGATCTCGAGATGGCCACGCCCGCCATCATCGCTCTTGAGTCGACGAAGCCCGTCACTTTCATCGTCTCCCAGGCCCTTGCAGCCGGGGAACCACTCCTCTACTGGCTAGCCGGTCTCCAGGACTACTACAACTTCCGCAAGGTCATGGAGGATCGGGAGCAGGTCGAGAAGCTTATCCAGCGTATCGAGGAGGCCGACGAGACGCGCAGAGAGCGGATTGCATACCGTAAGGCCGCTCGACGGAGGCTGAGGGAGTGGAAGCGCGCTCGGAGGCGGCGAGCAGGTCTTCGCTGACGCCCGCGGAACACCGTAGGGTCCGGGGGGCTTCGGTCGGGACGACCTGAAGAGCAGTCTAGCTCACCCCTAGCATGCCGATGCCGGTAGCCCGGCAGGCTCGCCGCCTGTCCGGGGTAGATGATGGGGCCGGGACCTCGCGGTCTTGGCAGGAGGCGACTATGAGTGAACCTCGTTCTATCCTAGCCACGGATTGTGGCTCAACCACGACGAAGGCCATCCTCATCGAGAAGGATGCCACGGGCTACCGCCTTGCCGTGAGGGGCGAGGCGCCCACCACGGTGGAGGCGCCTTTCGAGGATGTGACGCGTGGGGTCCTGAACGCCATCCAGGAGGTGGAGGAGCTCTCGGGACGGACCATCCTGGATGACCAAGAGCGGATCATCAAGCCCGAGGGCGAGGGCAGACGAGGCATCGATCTCTACGTCTCCACCTCTAGCGCCGGTGGCGGCCTCCAGATGATGGTCTCGGGCGTGGTCAAGCAGATGACGGCGGAGTCGGCCCAGCGCGCCGCTCTGGGCGCGGGGGCCATCGTCATGGACGCCTTGGCCCACAACGATGGCCGCCTCCCCCATGAGCGCATCGCTCGAATCCGCTCCCTTCGGCCCGATATGATCCTCATGTCCGGCGGCACGGACGGTGGAACCGTCACACATGTCGCCGAGATGGCGGAGATCATCGCGGCCGCGGACCCCAAGCCACGTCTCGGCGGGGGATACCGGCTCCCCATCATCTTCGCGGGCAACAAGGACGCCCGCGATCCGGTGTCTGAGCAGCTTGGGGAGAAGTCCGAGCTTCATATAGTGGACAACATCCGGCCCACCATGGATGAAGAGAACCTCGGGCCCGCCCGCGACATGGTCCACGAGCTCTTCATGGAACACGTCATGCAGCAGGCGCCGGGTTACGGGAAGCTGAGTACGTGGACTGACGCGCCCATCATGCCCACGCCCGCCGCCGTCGGCGCGATGACGCAGACGGTAGCCCATCGCGAGGGCATCCAAGTGGTTGGCGTCGACATCGGCGGCGCAACTACTGACGTCTTCTCCGTCTTCCGTAGTGACACGGAGGAGGAGGGCGAGGAGCGCGAGCTGGTTTTCAACCGCACAGTGAGCGCGAACTTGGGCATGAGTTACTCCGTGAGCAACGTGCTCGTGGAGGCCGGCGTGGCGAACGTGCTTCGTTGGTGCCCTCTGGACATCGATGGGGCCGGGCTGGGCAATCGCATCAAGAACAAGATGATCCGACCGACCACCATCCCCCAGACCCTCGAGAGCCTCATGGTCGAGCAGGCGATCGCCCGCGAGGCCCTGCGACTGGCTTTCGAGCAGCACAAACAGCTCGCCACCGGTCTCAAGGGCGTCCAGCAGCAGAGAACCATCGACCAGGCCTTCGACCAGACGCTATCGGGGCAGACCCTTGTGGACTTGATGGACCTCGGCCTCATTATTGGGTCAGGCGGAGTGCTCTCCCACGCTCCTCGACGTCAGCAGTCGATGCTCATGATGATCGACGCTTTCGTGCCCGAGGGCATCACCCAACTGGCCGTGGACTCCATCTTCATGATGCCCCAGCTTGGGGTGCTCGCGGAGATGCACCCCGAGGCCGCCATGCAGGTCTTCTGGCGCGACTGCCTGATACCCCTGGGCAACTGCATCGCCCCCGTGGGCGGAAAGGCCAAGCCCGGCGACTCCCTCGCCAAGGTGACCCTCGCGGGCAAGACCTACGAGGTGATCGCTGGCGAGATGCTGGTCATCCCGAGTACGGGCGATGAGCGGCTCGAGGTCACCGTCGAGCCGACTCGACGCGTCGATGTCGGGGCCGGCAGGGGTCAGACGGTCCGCCAGACCATCCGCGACGACGGGGTGGTCGGCACGGTCCTCGATGGCAGGGGGCGACCCCTCGATCTGCCGGAGGACCCCACGGAGCGATGCGAGCTGCTCTGGAAGTGGCTCAAGGCGATGGACATCTACCCCGAGGGGTAAGCAGGGAGGCGCCCGATGGCTCATGCCTATACACCCGGATTGCAGGTCACCGCGCACACGACCCTTCGGAAGGAGCGCATCCTCCCTCTGAAAGGCGAGGTCCTCGCCAAGGAGGGTGACCAAGTCAAGGGGACCGACATCGTCGCTCGCACTGACCTGCCCGGCGATATTGATATCGTCAACATGGCCTATGAGCTCGGCTGTGAGCCCAAAGAGATGAAGGCCAAGATGACCGTCGGTGAGGGCGATACCGTCACTGAGGGTCAGGTTATCGCCAAGAGCTCCTCATTCTTTGGCCTTTTCAAGCGCGAGGTCTGCGCACCGAGCGACGGCACGGTCGAGACGATCTCGGAGATCACAGGCAAGGTCCTCATCCGTAAGCGGCCGTTGCCGGTCGAGGTCACCGCCTACATCGACGGGACCGTCGTCGAGGTCCGGCCACAGGAGGGCGTGGTGGTCGAGTCCCCCGCCGCCTTCATCCAGGGCATCATCGGCGTGGGGGGCGAGGTGCACGGGCCCATCCGCGTGCTCGTGGACGCCCCGGACGCCATGCTCGTACCCGAGATGGTCGATGAGACGTGCGCCGGCGCGGTTATCGTGGGCGGACGGCTCGTCACTGCCGAGGCCCTTCGCAAGGCCCAGAGCCTGGGGGTAGCGGCCGTGGTCGTTGGCGGCATCCACGATGTGGACCTGGAGGGCTACCTCGGATACTCCTTGGGTGTCGCGATCACGGGTCACGAGGAGCTAGGGACCACCCTGGTGGTCACCGAGGGCTTCGGCGAGATCCCCATGGCAGCCCGCACCTTCGAGCTCTTGCGGTCACACGAGGGGCGCATGGCCTCCTGCAACGGCGCGACGCAGATACGGGCCGGCGTGATCCGGCCCGAGATTGCCATCCCACTAGAGGGCGCTCCCGAAGCGGTTGCGGCCGCGGCCGGAACCATGTCCATCGGCGATACCGTGCGCATCATCCGCGAGCCCAGCTTCGGCGTGCTCGCTCAAGTGACGGACCTGCCGCCGGAACTCATCGCGATCCCCACCGGTGCGAAGGTGCGCGCGCTCACTGTGCGTCTCCCCGATGGCTCGGAGCTTACCCTGCCACGCGCGAACGTGGAGGTTATCGTCTCGTAGGGCAGAACCTGACGGAGTCTGGAGATTCCGCGTCGAAAGGGAGGGACGGATGAGGTTCCTCAAAGGTAGGGGCGCGTACGTGGTCGGTGGAGTGGTGGTAGCGCTCCTGTGGTGCGCTACGGCTGCCCTGGGCCAGACCGAACCGCCAGCGGCCACAGAGTCGGAAGAGGCCGCGGAGGCGGAGGCTCCTTACCCCCAGTTCCCGATGCCCGAGGACCCCGGTCTTCGGCCCCCCCAGGACGTGGAGATCGTTGACTTCCCCGACGACGAGGGCAACTGCCTTCTTCTGAACTGGGAGCCATCCCCCGATGACTCGGCGCCTGCGCGCCCACGTGAGTTCTTCGATCTCAAGCGCGGCGAGTTCCGCTTCATGTCGGCCGCGCACAAGCAACAGCGCCGGGAGGAGTGGGATGCGGCCGCGGCGGAGGCCAACAAGCGGGAGCGGTCGGGGTATGTGATCCGCCGGAAGCCTACAAGTCAGGCGGAGTTCCTGTGGGAACCCAACGGTGAGACTGGGCCGGTCTTCTCCCCGGTGATTATCCTGCCAGGATTCAGGCAATACCAGGACAATGACTTCCAGTTTCTGGTCCCTATCGGTGAGGACTCGGTACTGAGAGGGGAATCCCCCCCCACGCCCGAGGAGCTGCTTGAGATGCGGGAGGAGCAGTCTCTGCTCGATCCGCGCCTCACCCGGTGGGACTATGAGATCCGGTATTTCGAGGACGGGCGGATGTCGGAGCCCGTGGTGATGGCGAATACGGGTCCCAGAGGCAACTACTACAACCGCAAGTGGACCAACGTCCTTCTCATGGGCCTCGTGTCCTCTATCCTCATCATTTCCTTCATCTTCTCCGCGCGTTCGGGCCGGGAGCTCTATGTTCGGCCCGTCGCCGGGCTGCAGGCGGTGGACGACGCCGTGGGCCGGGCAACGGAGATGGGCCGCCCCATCCTGTTCTCCGCAGGCTTCGCGGGCGTGGACAACATCTCCACTATCGCCGCCATGGTGATTCTGGGCAGAATCGCGCGCATCGCGGCGCAGCACGGCACGAAGATTATCGTCCCATGCCTGGATCCCGTCGTGATGACCGCGCTCCGTGAGGTGGTCCGTGAGGCCTACGTATCGGTGGGACGCCCGGAGGACTACGAGGAGGATCGCATCTTCTACCTAACCGGCGCCCAGTTTGCATATGCGGCGGGAATGGCCGGGATCATGGTCCGCGAGAAGACGGCCGCGAACTTCTACATGGGCTATTACTACGCCGAATCGCTTATTCTGGCGGAGACGGGGTTCATGGCGGGGTCGATCCAGATCGTTGGCACCGACTCCTACACTCAGCTTCCGTTCTTCATTGTGGCGTGCGACTACACCCTCATGGGTGAGGAGTTCTTTGGCGCGAGCGCGTACCTCTCCAGGGAGCCCAAGCTCTTGGGCAGCCTGAAAGGGCAGGACTACAGCAAGCTGCTCATCGCCGTGTTCATGACAGCGGCCATCCTCGTCGCGACGGTGGCGGGGCTGGCCGGTGCCGATGGCATCGCGGAATGGACTCAGCAGCTCTTCCAGTACGCATCCTCGTAGCCGCCGGCTGGGCTGAAGGAGCCGCACTAGATGCGCAAGCAAGTGCCATTTCTGATCGCGACGGTCATGGGCATAGCCATGGTCGCCCAGTTTTTCATTCCTACCCATGGCCTTGTCCAGATGCAGTCGGTCGTTCTCCTCTACGGTCGCATCATAGGAGCGTTCGCCCTTGTGCTGGGCGTTGCGAGCCTTATACGCATCAACTGGATCCGGGCAAAACGTAAGGGCGAGGGTTGGACCTACGCGGCGGTCACGATCATCGGCTTCGTGGCCATGTTCCTCGCGGGGTCCCTCGGCGGCTTCTTCATTGCGCCTGAGGAGCCTGCGGAGACTGCGGCCGTCACGAGCGAGTCGGCCCCTGCGGAGGCTGCTGTGGAGCCTGCCGCCACCCCGCCCCAGAAGAGCTACGACTTTGGCGCCGGCTTGGATATGACGAAGAACCGGGTGTTCGCGTGGATGTTCGACTACATCTACACGCCCATGGATGCCACGATCTTCGCCCTGCTCGCATTCTACGTAGCTTCGGCGGCGTACCGGGCCATGCGCGCCCGAGACCTGACCGCCGGTCTACTGCTCGGCGCGGCCATCATCGTCATGCTGGGTCGCGCACCGCTGACTTCGTACTACTGGGACCAGCTGATCTCTCAGCACGTGAAGTTCATCCCGAGCCTGGGTGACGTGACCGAATGGCTGATGGAGTATCCCAACACGGCCGCGAAACGCGGCGTCTACTTCGGGGTAGGCCTCGCCGCCCTGGGGCAGTCGATCCGGATCCTGGTAGGCCTGGAGCGGCCGTACATGGCCGGCACAGGCGACTAGAAGGGGGGATCCGATGGCACAGCAGCCGCATGTGAAACGCGACATTTGGGCCAGCCTTCTGAAGATCGATCGACGCATCGTGTTCGTCTTCATCTTCGTCGCGCTGACCGTGCCCTTCCTCATCCCGGGCATGAACGTTCCTGTCGAGACCCAGCCGCCCGCGGAGAAGCTCTTCGCGGCGATCGAGGCGCTGCCGTCGGGCAGTGACGTCATCATCTCCTTCGACTACGGCCCTTCGACGAAGCCTGAGCTCTCCCCGATGGCAACGGCCCTCGCTCGGCACTGCTTCAGCCGAGACATCCGCATCTACGCCATGGCCTTCTATCTGGAGGGTCCGGCTATCGGGGAGCAGATCCTCCGGGAAGTCGCGGAGGAGTACGGCAAGGAGGAGCATGTCGACTACGTCAACCTCGGCTATAAGCCTGGCGGGCCGGCCGCGGTGATCATGGGCATGGCGGCAGGAGTCTCCCAGGTGTTCCCCACGGACAAGAACAACACGCCCTTGGGCGACATCCCAGCCATGAGCCATTTCAAGAAGCTGAGCGATATCGAACTGTGCATTAGCCTCTCAGCGTCCACGTACCCCGAGGCATGGGCGGGGTTCGCAAAAGCCCGGGTCGGCGTTCCCTGCGCGGGAGGCGTGACCGCCGTCATGGCGGCTGACTTCTATGCCTTCCTGGATACGGGCCAGCTCGTCGGCTGCCTGATGGGCATGGCCGGCGCGGCCGAGTATGAGGAGTTGCTGGTCTCTAACAAGGTGAACGAGAACGCGTACGGCACGGCCACTCAGGGCATGGCCTCCCAGTCTATGGCCCACATCGTGATCGTCGCCTTCGTCGCCATCGGTAACATAGCCATGTACATGAGCCTTCGGAACCAGAGGCGCAGCGGAAGCCGACGCCGGAAAGGGGGAAGCCGCAGTGTCAACTCCTGAGCTTGTCGGGACCTGGATCGCGGCGCTGTTGACCTTCTGCGCCCTCAGCTTCCTCTACAAGGACAACCCCTTCTACAAGTTCGCTGAAGCGCTCTTCGTGGGAGTGTCCGCCGGCTACGGCGCGGCCTACGTTGTTCATCAGGTGTTTTATCAGGATGTGATCATACCGCTCTCCGTATGCTTCCAGGTAGCGGGACAGGAGCCCTCAGCGATCCTCCAGGTGATCAACCGGATCGTACCGTGCATCCTTGGCGTGATGATCCTCTCCAGGTTCATACCGAGTATCGGATGGATGTCGCGCTGGCCGCTCGCGTTCATCATTGGTTACGGCACGGGCTTCAACGTCGTCTACATCGTGCAGACGTTCCTCTTGCCGCAGATCTACGGGATGATCACGCCGCTGGTCGAGATCGTGAGGCCGGGCGAGGCCCCCTACGAGGGCCTTACATGGGGCGGGGTCATGGTGCTCAACACCGTCTCGAACCTAGTGCTGTTCGTCGGCGTGCTCTCGGTGATCGCCTACTTCTTCTTCAGCAAGGCGCATACGGGATCGTACGGCAAGTTCACGCGCTTCGGCGTCTGGATGCTCATGTTGGGGTTCGGCGCGACCTACGGGAACACGGTTATGGCGCGTATGTCGCTGCTGATCGGGCGGATTCAGTTCCTGCTCTATGACTGGATCGAGGGCGCCATAGGGCTCAGCCTGCCTGGCTAGCGTCCTACCGGACCATGGGAGGCGGCGACCCTGCCTCCCATGGTCCGTGTACGCTATTTGGCGTTCTGGGCAGCTGCCTCCGCGAGAGCCGCACTGATATGCTGGGCGAAGCCTCCGGCATCCCTCGGCCCGACCGCCGTGATGATGCTGCCATCCCGCACGACAGTCTCGGGCTCGTGGTCCTCATCGGCGAGCTCCTCCGGGGTAGGCGGCACCGCTCGGCGCGCGGAGCCGATGGCGGACACTGCGGCGGCTTCCCCCTCATCCCCCTCGGCCCCCGGTGCGGACTCTACGGTGACCGCAGACTCGGCGCTCTCCTCGGCGGTCTCACCCTCCTCGGCCCCGGGAGAGGACGCCTCACCAGTGGTGGGCGCGCTCCCACCCTCCGCAGCGCCCTCGAGCGGCTCAACCAGGCCCGAGGCCTCCAGAACGCTGATACCCTGGTCGATCCCCGCGACGACCTTGCCCGCAGCGCCAGCCGCTTCCGCCAGGGCCGTTGCGGCCTCATTGCCCGCGAGCCCGGGCTCGCCCTGCCATCCCACGAACACGACAGCGTCGTAATCCTCCACCGATACCGCCGACAGCGCCACATCGGGGGTCAGGGATCCCATGATCGCGGCTTTCGCCTCTTGCGTCGTCGGCGCCGCGAAGCTCACTGCGGCCCCCGCGGCAGCCAAGGTGTCCCGGGTCACGTAGGCCTCCTCATCGCGGTACCCGTCACCGGGGATCACGATGAGCACGGACCGGCCATCGAGAGCGTTGGCGCGTAGCGAGCGTGGAATGAACCCCACTCCGCCTTCCTCATCACGCGCGCATCCCAGGCCTGCGGCCATCAGGGCGCTAAGTGCCAGAAGGGCAATCGACTTCACCCGCATGCGGTTGAGCCTCCTCGTACTTCGATCCTACTCACTGCGGGCAGCCTCAGCAGCCCGCGCTTTGTGCCAGAGGAGGAAGCGCCGCAACGCCTGCCCCCGATGGCTGATCTCCTGCTTGCTCGCGAGGGGTATCTCGCCCACTGTCACTCCCCGCTCGGGGAGGAGGAAGTGGGGATCATACCCGAAACCGCCACAGCCGCGTGCCTCCGGCACGATCGCCCCCCGAAGGACACCTTCGAACGTGACGGGCTCCCGTTCAGGCTCCACGTAGGCGAGCACACAGCGGTACTGGGCGGCCCATGGAGGCGGCTCCCCAGTGGCGACCAGCCGCTCCACCAGGATCCGGTTCCGATCCATGTCGTCGGCCTCGGGCCCGGCGAAGCGGCTGGAGTTCACCCCGGGTTGGCCATCCAACACATCCACCTCGAGCCCAGAGTCATCGGCCAGTGCCGCCATGGCGGTTGCCTCGGCCACGGCCGTCGCCTTTATCAGCGCGTTCGCCTCGAAGGTGCTCCCACTCTCGGCGATCTCGGCAGTCCACCCTATGTCGGTAAGGGAGAGCAGCTCCAAGCCCAAGGGGGCTAGAGCATCGCGGATCTCCCGCATTTTGCCCTCACTACTCGTTGCTACTAACATCGAGCCCTCCGCGTGGACCAATGCGACGTCCTACACAGTAAGTGCCACATCAGGGGCAGATTGTATCAATGTGCGAGAGGGCGCGCGAGGCGGCGTTGACACCCCCCGATGTGGATGATAGCCTGCGAGAGACCGTTTACCACACACTGCCACTGTCGGCAATAAGGCGGCCCACGGGCATCCGGGGCCGTTTTTTTCACCTCAGCCGAAGGAGGGAGAGCGCTCGATGAGACAGGTCGACATCTTCGACACGACCCTGAGAGATGGTAACCAGGCGGAAGGGATCGCGTTCAGCATTAGGGACAAGCTCCGCATCGCCGAGCGCCTCGACGACCTCGGCATCGCCTACGTCGAGGGTGGGTGGCCCAACGACACCAACCCGAAGGATGTCGGCTTCTTCGACGAGGTTCGCCGCCTACGCCTGAAACACGCGAAGATCGTGGCGTTCGGCAGCACCATGCGCCCAGGGGGGCGACCGGAGGATGACGCCACGCTGCGGTTCATCCTCGACGCAGAGACGCCCGCCGTCGCCATCTTCGGCAAGAGCTGGACCCTTCACGTCGAACACATCCTCCGTATTCCCCTTGACGACAACCTGCGGATCATCGAGGGCTCGGTGCGGTATCTGAAGTCTCAGGGCCGCGAGGTTGTCTATGACGCAGAGCACTTCTTCGACGGGTACAAGGCCGACGCAGAGTACGCGATGCGGACCCTTCTGGCCGCTCAGGAGGGTGGAGCGGACTGCCTTGTGCTGTGCGACACGAACGGCGGCTGCCTCCCTGACGAAGTCGCGGATGTCACCCGGGCCGTGATCGCCCGCGTGGAGGCTCCTGTCGGCGCTCACATGCACAATGATTCTGGCTGCGCCGTCGCCAACACCTGCGTCGCCGTGCGCGCGGGGGCGAGCCACGTCCAAGGCACTATGAACGGCTACGGTGAGCGCTGCGGCAACGCGGACCTCTCGGCAATCATCCCGAACCTGGAACTGAAGCTCGGGGTGCGCGCACTCCCGGAGGGTCGCTTATCCCACATCCGGTCCGCCTCCTGGTTCGTGAGCGAAGTCGCCAATCAGGATCACGCGGCAAGGGCGCCCTACGTGGGCGCAACCGCCTTCGCCCACAAGGGTGGTATGCACATCGACGCGGTGAGGAAGGTCTCCGAGTCCTTCGAGCACGTGCCGCCCGAGGCCGTGGGCAATGAGCGCCGCCTCCTGCTCTCCGATCAGTCGGGCGGCTCCACCGTGGTCGAGAAGCTGGAGCGCATCCGACCGGGTATCGCCAAGGGCGACCCGCGCGTCAGCGCCCTCTTGAGGCGAGTGAAGGACCTGGAGAACGCCGGTTACCAGTATGAGGCGGCCGAGGGCTCCTTCGAGTTGATCGCTCGCCGCGAGCTCGGCACCCAGTTCGAGCTCTTCAAACTCATGGGGTGGCGTATCATCGTCCAGAAGGACATGACTGAGGAGAACGGCATCACGGCGGATGCCACCATCAGGGTTCGCGTGGGCGACACGGAGATGCACACCGCCGCCCAGGGGAACGGCCCGGTGGATGCTCTGAGCCGGGCGCTCCGCAAGGCCCTTCTGAGCTACTACCCAGACCTCGCGAACCTGCGGCTCCAGGACTACAAGGTCCGCGTGCTCAGCGGCGATGAGGGCACGGCGGCCAAGGTGCGCGTCCTCATCGAGACGGGCGACGGGGAGCGTTCCTGGGGTACCGTCGGGGCCTCGGCGGACATCATCGAGGCGAGCTGGCAGGCCCTGGTGGACAGTTACGTCTACGGGTTGTTGAGCCGCGCGGACTGGCAGCCGCTCGAGGTGCAGGTGGGGCCGGAGCTGCGCGAGAGATTCTAGGCACATGGAGACCTGGCCGGCGTCATGGACCCAGCCAGGTCTCCGAGCGGCCTCAGGCGCGGCTGACGTTCAGCACGTCCTTGCTTCGGGTTCGCTGGAGCTCGATGGCCGCCTCACGACGCTCGATGCACGCCCGGGCGATCTCGATGTCCTCCGCAGCCTCCTCGACGGAGAGCATGCCGATGCAGACCGTGTCGCTCGGCTTGATATTGTCATAGACGAAGCCTAGCCCCGTTGGGGGCAATACCCTACCGGCGCCGAGGGGTTTGATGGAGACCACCGGATGCTTGGCCTCGCGGATCACCCGTGCCGACCAGTCGGTCTCGACTTGGCAGAGGAACCCGATCGGGTTGAGGATCTGCACGTAGCCAGCCACGTCGTAGCCCGCGCTGTCCGAGACGGCGATCGTCTCCGGTCGATGGGTGCTCCAGCCCGCCACCATGCCGCATTCCTTGATGAACTCAATCGCCTCGGGTCCCTCGTGGATCCGCCCCTCGGCCGGCAGCACACGGACGTCGGTCCAGCTCGTGTGGGGCCAGCAGAACTCGCATCCCAGGTCCCGAGATTGGCGGATTCCATCCTTGAGCTCGGCCAAGTTCGCCCCTCCAGGCGTCGCGATGTAGCGGATGCGCCGGCCTGTGTTCTCCTCCAACTTGCGTACCAGCTCGGCGTAGCCTGGGTTCTGCATGGCAATGGTTCCGTTCAGCCCCTGGAGGGCGCAGAACTCCAGCACCTCGTAGATCCGCTCCGGGGTGAAGTAGCCCCGAAGCCACCGGTCCTTCGCCATGGAAAAGTGGGAGTACCCGTAGAAGGTGTTCGTGCCGATCATCAATCGGCTGATCTCGTAGCCGCCGATCTGCGTGGTGGGGAAGTCCATTGAGTCAATCCCTCCGGTTGCTGTCATCACTGGCATCGATCGATCTCATCAACGATCACGAGATGCGTCTCTCGTGGCCCGTGAGCCGGGCATACGAGCGTTTTCTCCACATCGGCCGTCCGGCTCGGGCCCGATATGAGCAGGGCATGAGGCGACCCTAGATTCGCCGCCTCCACAAGAGCCCCTGCCAGCGAATCGGCCAAGCGGCCGGGCGTGGCGATGAGGATCTGAACGCTGGCCAGGAAAGCGGCCGAGGGCTCACGGAGATCAGCGAGGTCTACGAGCACGGAGCCGAGTTCCCCCACGAGGACCCGGCACTCCAGGAGCGCGGTGTGCACGGCATCAGAGGGCACGTCTTCCGCGTCAGCGACACCCAGCGCACGCGCCAGCCCTTGGGCCCAGGCGGTGCGCCCCACCGCCACCGGCTCGATAGCACCGACGATCCCCCGAAGGCGGTCCGCCGCCTCGTCAAGGGAGGCGACGTGGCTAAGGCTGCCGTGAAGCTCGCCTCCTACGGTCGCGAAGTCGAGGAATCTCCTCGCGAAGTCCTCCATCGCGGACGCGATGACCGCCGCAGTGGGGTCTAGAAGGGAGCTCGGAGCAACGTCTCGGTTCGCGGCCCGAAGGCTTCGCAGGATGCCCGCGCGAGCTGAATCAGGCATTGCCGTCGTCCCCCTTCATGCAGTCTGACAGGCTGGCCGATGGGCTGGGAGGTAGCTCCCTGGTCGCGGCCCAGTCTCTGAGCGGACCGAGCGCGACGCCTCTTCCCAGCAACGAACGCAGCCCTCGGCCTCCCCAACGCCAGAGACGCGGCGAGCCGAAGAGCCTCGCGGCCGCCAGACCGGCAAGACGGGCAAGCGCGGACCGCGCGACAGCGCGCTCTCGTACCAGCCGGATGGCCGCCGGAAGGTCGATCTTCACGGGGCAGATCTCGGGGCATGCGCCGCACAGGGAACACGCGTCGGCCATCCGCGTACCCTCGGGCGACTCTAGAAAGGCGGACAGGATGATCCCGATCGGGCCGGGGTAGATCCACCCGTACGCCTGCCCGCCCGCGCGGCGGTAGACCGGACAGACATGCATGCAGGCTCCACACCGGATGCAGGCGAGCGCGTCCCGGAGCTCGGGGTCGGCCAGGAGCTCAGAGCGGCCGCCATCGAGCAGCACGATGTCCGTCTCGCGCGCGCCGCCTGGGCGGAACACGTGGGTGTAGCATGTGAGCCGCTGACCCGTTGAACTGCTCCCGAGCAGCTGAAGGGGGGCGGCAAGGTCGGCCAGGCTCGGGTTGAGCTTGTCGATCCCCGACACGGCGATGAGCCGCTTCGGGATGGTGCTGCCCAGCCCCGCGTTTCCCTCGTTGGTGCAGGTCACGACCGCACCCTCTCGAGCAGCCAGGAAGTTCGCCCCTACCATGCCGAGTCGGGCGTTCACGAAGTACGGACGTAGATGCTCCCTGGCGGCCAGGCTAATCGTCTTGGGGTCCGCTCCTGCCGGCAGATCCATGCTCAGTTCGCGCCGAAAGACCTCCGCGATGTCCTCCGCAGAGAGGTGGATCACCGGCGCGACGATATGGCTCGGAGTCGTGTGAGAGAGCTGCACGATGTACTCTCCCAGATCGGTCTCCAGGAAGGGTATTCCGGCCCCTTCGAGGGCAGCGCGAAACCCGATCTCCTCCGTGACCATGGACTTGGACTTGACGAGAGCGGGGCCCGGATCGCCGACTAGCCTCAGCAGCAGGCTGCGTGCGTCCGACGCCGTCCTTGCATAGTGGACACGCGCCCCCTGGGCCTCCGCGGCCGACTGGAACTCCTCCAGCAAGTCTCCGAGCCGACCCAGCGAGTAGCGTCGCATGGCAGCCGCGCGCTCGCGGAGGTCCTCCCAATCGGGGCGTTCCGTGACGCGCTCCGCGCGAATCCGCAGAGCATGGCCGACGGACCGATCGAG
Organism: Armatimonadetes bacterium UBA1398; assembly: GCA_002305165.1. GTDB lineage: Bacteria > Armatimonadota > Zipacnadia > UBA1398 > UBA1398 > UBA1398. The sequence goes on along the minus strand of DBQI01000015.1, from coordinate 50,290 downwards.
ACGCGCCCTCTGCCCGGAATCGGCAACCGCTTCGGCCATGCGGTGACGCAGTGTGCCGGGTCTCGGCTTCGAACAAGCCGGCGTTGCGTGTGTCGCGCCGCCGCTGGGCAAGGCCGTGACACCCATGGCGTGCGCCATCATCGAAGCCACATGGGCGAACCGAAGGGCAACGCCCGTGCGCCTCGCACGCGCCTCCAGGGCCATGAGGCAGCTTGAGTCCACGCTTGTCAGCACCTGGGCGCCAGCGCGGACGGCATCTGCGAGCCTATCATCGGCCATGGACGTCGAGGCCTCGGGTAGCTTCGCCGAGAAGACCCCGCCGAAGCCGCAGCACTCCTCGGGGTGCTCCAGAGGCGCCAGTTTAATGGCCGGCAGACCAGCGAGGAGGCGCTCGGGCTCGTCGGTCAGTCCGAGCACTCTCAGCGAGTGGCAGGACCGGTGAACGGCGACGCGGAGTGGCTCCGCCGTCGACTGCGCGAGCGACGCGGCGTTCGGGTGTGCTCGGGCCACGAACTCGCTGAATTCGTGCAGGCGCGGAACCAACTCCCCCAGCAGGGCGGCATCAGCGGGCGGCAGACCGAGTTCGCCGAAGTGACAGCGCACCATAGCTGTGCACGAGGCCGACGGACAGACGATGGCGTCCGCATCCAGGGCGCCGCCCTCGCGCATGACCCGCAGCAGGTGGCGCGCCGCAGTGACAGCCCCTGCGCGTGCACCCATGTTCCACGCGGGTTGGCCGCAGCAGGTCTGGTGGGGTGGGACGAAGGGCTCGTGCCCCAGGGCGCGGAGCACGGCAAGGGTCGCCAAGCCGACCTCGGGCTGAAGATGCTCGACGAAACAGGGGATGAACAGGGCGATACGCACAGCGCGCCTCCGGGGAGGAGATTCGGGCGGAGGGAGGATGCTCCTCTCGGTGACCAGGGAGCCTGGACTCGCTGCCGACATGGGCCAGCAGATCCGCCAGCGTGGTCTATAGGCGCTCTACCCGCGCTGAGTCGGAGGCCCATTTGCGGAGCCGCGATAGGTTCGTGCCGCGATGCGACGAATGATCTCCTTAGCTGCGCCGCTTGCGCGCCTTGGAGGACCCATGTTGACGCCTATGAGAGACCCTCAGATCCTCGCGCTTCTCATCCTCGCGTGTCTCGCGGTGGCCGTGCCGACGGCCCGCGCCCAGGTGCGGTTCGAGCAGACGGAGTTCTGCATCGGGTTCTGGGTTGACCCGCCCGCCGAGGAGGATTGGGACCTCCGTTACCGCGAGATCGCAGATGCCAACTTCAACGTGGTCTTGGGGTTCTTCGGCGCGACAACCGTCGAGACGGCTCAGAGGCAGGTCGAGCTCTGTGAACAACTCGGCATGAAGGCGATCGTCTCCCGAGTCACCGATGACCCCTATGAGCTGCCCGATGGTCCCGCGTGCTGGGGATACGGCCTGGGCGACGAGCCCGGAGCCGCTGCCTTCCCCGCCCTGGCGGAGCAGGTCGCGGCGCTTCGAGAGGCCCGTCCGGGGAGGTTGGCGTACATCAACCTCTTCCCCAACTACGCCCCGCCCGCAGCCCTCGGGACTGAGACGTACGACGAGCACCTGCGGCAGTTCGTGGATGTTGTGGACCCCGATGTCCTCTCGATGGACCACTACCCCATGTTCACGCCGACTGCCGACGGACGACAGGGGTACATCGACAACCTGGCGTCGATGCGGGAGGTCTCACTGGAGGCGGGAATCCCCTTCTGGAACTTCTTCAATACCATGCCCTTCGGCCCCTATTTCGACCCCACCGAGTCCCAACTGCGCTGGCAGATCTACTCCTCGCTCGCCTACGGCGCCAAGGGGGTACTCTACTTCTGCTACTGGACCCCGCGGGGCGGGGAGTTCCCTAAGGGCGGCGCCATCATCACCGCCGAGGGCCGTCGGACGAGGCACTATGACCAGGCTCGCCGCATCAACGCCGAGCTAAAGGCTATGGGGCCGACGCTCATGGCGCTCACGAGCACAGGGGTGCGCCGCATCCAACGCGGCGACGATGTCGCGGCTCTACTCACGGGCTCGCCCATCGCCTCGATCACCGATGGCGAGTATCTCATCGGCGAGTTCACCCACGTCGATGGCAGGCGCGCGGTGCTGCTCAACAACTACGACTTCGCCTACACTTCTTGGCCCACCGTGGAGTTCGTCGCCCCGCTCGAGCAGGTCACAGAGGTGGACCGGGTCACAGGGGAGGAGCGCGCCGTCATCGACGATAGCCCCGACACCGATGGGCTTCAGGTCTCCCTGGACGCGGGCGAGGGCCGGCTCTTCCTGATGCCGGCGGAGTAGCGTGCTGTGGAAGCCTCAGGGCTGCTCATCACCAACGGCCGCATCGTCGATATCGTCCGTAGGACGGTGGAGCCCGCCGCCGTCGCCGTTGTCCACGGCAGGATCCTCGACGTAGGCGATGCCGCGCGTCTCCGCTCTATGATGCCCGTGGGTGCCCGCACCGTGGATGTCGGCGGACGAGTGCTGACGCCTGGGTTCGTTGATGGGCACGTACACCTTCTAGGCCTGGGCCTGCGTCTGCTGGGGGATCGCCTCGATCTGACGCGCACGCGGTCCCTCGCGGAGGTCCTCGAACTCATCGACCGTCACACGGGGACACTGCCGCCCGGAGAGTGGGTCCGCGGTGGCGGTTGGGACTCGAACACGTGGCCCGAGAGACGCAGGCCGCGCGCGTCCGACCTCGACGGTCACGCCGATGGCAGGCCCGTGGCCCTGACCTCTCGGTGTGGCCACAGCATGTGGGTGAGCCATTCGGTCCTGAGGCTCCTCGGCATCACCGCGGAGACCCCCGATCCCCCGGGAGGCGTGATTGGCCGCCGCCCTGATGGTTCACCCGACGGGATGCTCTATGAGAACGCTATCGAATTGGTGCATGGCTCGCGTCCCGAGATGAGCGTCGGACGCCGCAAGGAGGCTCTGCTCGCCGCCATCGCCCTCGGTCAGAGCCTGGGCCTGGTGGGATGTCACAACTGCGAGGGACCGGAGGCCCTCGGGCCGCTGCTCGAACTCCAACGCGAGGATCGCCTGCGGTTCCGCGTGACTCAACACATCCCCGAGGAGCAGCTGGATCTGGCCCGTGGGATCGCCCTGGGGAGTGGCCTGGGTGGCCAGTGGCTTCGGATCGGCTCCCTCAAGGTCTACGCCGATGGGAGTCTGGGGGCACGCACCGCGGCGATGCTGGAGCCCTTTGCGGGTGAAACGCACACAGGCGTTCTGGAGCGCCACGCTGACGCGATCGAGGGGCTGGCACGTCGGGCGGCGGAGGCCGGTCTGCCGCTTGCCGTCCACGCGATCGGCGATCGCGCCGTGCGTGAGGTGCTCGATGGCATCGAGCGAGCGGGGGTGACGGTCACTTCCACGCCCCACCGGATCGAGCATGCCCAGCACGTCCACCCCGATGACCTCCACCGGATGGCGCGGCTGGGCGTAGTCGCCTCCGTTCAGCCGGTGCATCTCCGCGAGGACGCGAGCATCGTCCAATCCCGCCTCCCTGACCGCGCGGATCAGGCCTTCACATTCGCCTCGATGACTGAACGGGGCATCAGGCTGTGTATGGGATCCGATGCGCCCGTGGAGAGTTTCGACCCTCTGGAGGGCTTACGGGCCGCAGTCCTTCGGCGAGACCGCATGGGACGCTGGCCGGATGGGTGGCACCCGCATGAGGCGATCGGCGTCTTCGAGGCCATCGATGGCTACACCAGGGGCGCAGCCGTTGCCGCGGGAGTGCGGACAGGCGAGGGACGCATCGCCCCAGGTTGCCGCGCCGACCTCGTGGCTCTTTCCCACGACATCGTCGCCGACCCCGAAGCTCTCGAGGCATGCCGCGTCGACCTGACCGTCATCGGGGGCACGCCGATGCACGACCCCCTTGGACTGGCCGTGTAGGCTCCGCCGGCGCCTGCCCAATGCCGGCAGAGCCCAGGCCTCTCCACTAGGGCGTGAAGTCCGTGTCGGCCTCCAAGCGAGCGATGACCTCCGCCACCAGCTTCGCCGTGTTCTCCAGGTCCTTCAGGGTCAGGACCTCGACCGGCGTGTGCATGTAGCGCAAGGGCACGCCAATGAGCGCCGTGGCCACGCCGGCACGGGTGAGCTGCATCGCGTTCGCATCCGTGCCGGTACCGCCGGGCGCCGCCTCCAGCTGGTACGGGATGTTCTTGGCCTCGGCGGCCTCGATGAGCAGGCTGTAGAGCTTGGGGTTGATGTTCGCCCCGCGCACGATCACGGGTCCGCCTCCGAGCTTCACATCCGCCGTCTTCTTCTTGGAGTCACCTGGCGTGTCGGAGGTGAACGTCACGTCCACAGCGATGCCCACATCCGGGTCGACGCCGAAGCATGAGGTGTGGGCCCCACGCAGCCCAATCTCCTCTTGGGTCGTCGACACGGCGAAGACACTAGCCGCGAGCTTGCGTCGGGAGAGGAGTCGCAGGGCCTCGATGACCGCGAAGGTGCCCGCCTTGTCGTCGAAGCAGCGCCCGGCGACAACGTCGCCCCGCAGGGGCGTGAAGCCATTGCCGACGGTCACCGGATCGCCAATCCGAATCGGCTTCTCGGCCTTGGCCTTCGAGCGCTTGTTGTCCTTCTCCGTAACCTCCACGCCGGTGTCGATGAACATCTGATCCATGTCGACGGGCTTGCCGCGTTCGCTGGCAGACATCAAGTGTATCGGCTTGCGGCCGACGACCCCAGCAACAGGGCCATCAGCTGTATGGATGGTGACTGTCTGCCCAACGAGCACGGTGGTATCCCAGCCACCGATCGGCTTGAACGTGATGAAGCCGTTGTCGTCGATGTAGCTGACGATCAGGCCGATCTCGTCCACGTGGCCCGCGAGCATCACCCTTGGAGTGCCAGCGCCGTTCTTGCTCGCGATCACGTTGCCCATCACATCGGTGCGCACTTCGTCGGCAAACTCCGACGCGTAGGCGCGGACCACGGACTGGGCCGGCTGCTCATACCCAGAGGGGCTCGGGGCTTCCATCAGTGCGCGTAGGAACTCCAGTGACTGGTCTCTCAACGGCCTACTCCTCCTAGACGATACTGTCTCAGACTATACTACCCCAATGGCGACGGAGTGCCTCTTCGCGTCTCTAGATGCAATGATGGTTGGCGACCCCTCGCTGGCGTGGTACTATAGAACAACTGTGTGCATTCTGGAGGCTGACCTTGACCGAGGCCATCAGTCGAGAGCGCGTGAAGCAGACCGGGGCTGCGGCGTACCTCGGCGGCCAGCGGCGTTTTGAACTCAAGCACCAGTATCGGCCTCGCGGCCACCAGCCTGAAGCGATCGAGGCGCTCTGCGAGAACGTACGCGCCGGCAGAGACCGCCAGGTCCTGCTAGGCGTCACGGGCTCAGGCAAGACCTACACGGCGGCATGCGTCATCGAGCGACTCCAGCGACCGACCCTGGTACTGGCGCACAACAAGACCCTCGCGGCACAGCTCTGCGCCGAGTTTCGCACCTACTTCCCAGACAACGCCGTCGAGTACTTCGTCAGCTACTATGACTACTACCAGCCCGAAGCGTACATCCCCCAGACGGACACCTACATCGAGAAGGACACCTCTATCAACGAGGAGATCGAGCGTCTGCGCCATGCGGCCACCCACGCCCTGATCTCCCGTCGAGACGTCATCGTCGTCGCTTCGGTCTCCTGCATCTACGGCATAGGCGCCCCCATCGAGTACTCCGGCATGTCCCTCCGTCTGGCTGTGGGTGACTTCGCCGATCGTGATGATGTGCTCCGCCAGCTCGTCACGATGCAGTACACACGGTCAGAGATACTGGGTCGGCGGCGGTTCCGGGCAAGGGGCGACGTCATCGAGATCTACCCCTCGGATGCCGAGATCATAGTGCGCGTCGAGCTGTTCGGTGACGAGGTCGAGCGACTCTCTGTGATCGATCCACTGACGGGCGAGGTCCTCGCTAACCCGCCCTCGGTCGATGTCGTGCCTGCCTCCCACTATGTCATCCCCGAGGAGCGGCTGAGCCAGGCCTGTGCCGCCATCGAGGAGGAGGCGGCGGAGCGGCTGGCCGAGTTGCGCCGGCAGGAGTTGCTGCTGGAGGCTCAACGGCTGGAGCAGCGCACCCGGTATGACCTGGAGATGCTCCGCGAGGTGGGGATGTGCAAGGGCATTGAGAACTACAGCCGGCACATGGACGGCCGCGCTCCGGGCGAGCCCTCGGCGACTCTGCTCGACTTCTTCCCCACCGACTGGCTGCTCATCATCGATGAGTCGCACCAGACCATTCCGCAGGTCAAGGCGATGTGGCATGGGGACCGATCCCGCAAGATCAACCTAGTGGAGCACGGCTTTCGCCTCCCCAGCGCCCTGGACAACCGGCCTCTGCGCTTCGAGGAGTTCGAGCAGAAGATGCCGCCTACCATCTTCGTGTCAGCCACCCCGGCCCCATATGAGCTGGAGGCTGCCGACGGGGCTGTGGTGCAGATGATCGTCCGGCCCACGGGGCTCCTGGATCCGGCCATCGAGGTCCGGCCCACCCGGAACCAGATCGACGACCTGCTCGGGGAGCTGCGGGCTCGTATCGAGGTCGGGGAGCGGTGCCTGGTGCTAACCCTCACCAAGCGCATGGCTGAGGACCTCACTGAGTACCTCGAGGACCTCAAGGTGCGCGTGCGCTACATCCATTCCGAGGTCAACACACTCCAGCGTACGGAGATCATCCGGGACCTGCGACGGGGCGCCTTCGATGTGCTCGTCGGGATCAACCTCCTACGCGAGGGCATTGATCTGCCGGAGGTGTCCTTGGTCGCCATCCTCGACACCGATGCCGAGGGGTTCCTGCGATCGGCGATGTCGCTCATCCAGATCATCGGACGGGCGGCCCGGAACGTGCGGGGGCAGGTTCTCATGTACGCCGACCGGATGACCGCCGCCATGGAGGAGGCCATCCGCGAGACGAACCGCCGCCGGCAGATCCAGGCGGAGTATAACGAGCAGCATGGCATCACCCCTCAGACGGTCACCAAGGCGATTCAGGACACCGTCAGGGCCAAGGAAGACCTTGACGTGGCCGCTGACGACATCCTTGCCAGTGTGTTGGGAGACTCCGCCGACCGCGACCTGGAGAGCCTCATCGAGGGGCTGGAGAAGGAGATGCGGGAGGCGGCGGATGCCCTGGAGTTCGAGCGGGCCGCGCGCCTCCGCGACGAGATCACGGAACTGAGACGCATGTTAGGCCGCTAGGCCTGCCCTTCAGCTCACCCAGCGTATCTCGAACTCGGCCTTAGGCGGACCGGCCGCGTCGCCCACCCGCATGGCTCGACCGGCGATGGTCTTCGCATGCTCAAGCAGTTCAGTGCTGGGAGCGTGGATCTCCAGGATGGGCTCCCCCGGTTCCACAGGATCGCCGCACTTCCGGAGCAGTCGCACACCGACGCGATGGTCGATGGCTTCTCGCCCCTTCCTCGAACCTCCCAAGCGGGCGACCGCTTGAGCGATCCCGAGGGCATCCACGGCCGAGATGCGCCCGTCCGTTGGAGAACGTAGCACGTCCACCAGCGGCGCTCTGGGGAGTCGCGAGGGGTCGTCGAGGACCCGCGCGTCGCCTCCCTGGGAACGAACCATCTCGGCGAGCTTCGCCAGCGCGCGCCCCGACGTCAGAGCCTCACCAACGGCGTCCCGAGCGGCCTCCCAGGACTCGGCTGCGCCGGACAAGTGGACCATCTTCGCGGATAGCTCCAGGGACAAGGCCTCCAGATCACTCGGGCCGTCGCCACGCAGGGTCTCGACCGCCTCTCGCACCTCCAGGACGTGCCCCACGGAGAATCCTAAGGGTTGGTTCATAGGTGTCACAGCCGCCCCCATCGCCCGCCCTTGGGATGCGCCGATGTGACACATCAGAGAGGCCAAGCGCGCCGCTTCGTCAGCGCTCCCCATGAAAGCTCCCCTACCCCACTTCACGTCGAGGACGATGGATGAGGCTCCCGCCGCGAGTTTCTTGGACATGACGCTCGCCGCGATCAGGGGCAAGGAGTCCACAGTCGCCGTCTCGTGCCGTAGCGCATAGAGCCGCCTGTCCGCGGGGGAGAGTTCGTGGGATTGGGAGGCCACCACGAGGCCCACCCGCGCCGCCTGCTGGCGGAACTCCTTGGCGGAGAGGTCCGTGCGAAAGCCGGGGATCGCCTCCAGCTTGTCGATAGTGCCGCCCGTGTGCCCCAGGCCTCTGCCGGACATCTTCGCCACGGTGCAGCCTGCCGCGACGGCCAGGGGGCAGGCAACCAGGGTCACCTTATCCCCAACGCCGCCTGTCGAGTGCTTGTCGGCAGTGTGAGCGAGGTCGGACAGGTCCAGGGTCTCTCCACAAGCGGCCATTGCCGCCGTGAGCGCCGACGCAGCCCCGTCGTCCAGCCCCTTCAGGCAGACCGCCATCAACCAGGCCGCCGCCTGCGCCTCCGACACGCGCCCCGCCATGTACGACTGGACGAAGCCTGCGATAGCCCGGTCATCCAGCGCGCTACCGCGCTTGGTCGCCTCAATCAGAGCGATCATGTCGAAGTCGGCCATGTACGTTTCACCTCGCGAGGATCGATGTGCCCGGGCCCACCGGAGAAAGGCCGAGCCACTGGGCGAGTGTGGCGGCAACGTCGGCGAAGGTCTCGCGCGTACCGACGTTTCCTCTCTCTCCATTGGGTGACACGGCCAGAAGTGGGACATACTCGCGGGTGTGGTCGGTTGACTCCGTAGTGGGGTCGACGCCGTGGTCGGACGTGATGATGACGAGATCGCGTCGCGCTGCAGCCAGGATCGAGGGCAGGGCGGCATCGAACCGCCCCAGCGCCAGAGCATAGCCGAGCGGGTCGTTGCGATGGCCCCACAGGCTGTCAGTCTCCACCAAGTTGGCGAAGATCAGGCCGTCGAACTCCTCACAGAGTCGCTCCAGCAGCAGCTTGATGCCATGAGCGTTGTCCCGCGTATGAACGCAATCCGTGATACCCCTACCACCGAAGATATCGTCGATCTTGCCGATGCCGCTGACTCGCAGGCCAGCCTCTGTCGCACGGTCCAGCAACGTTGGCCCATGGGGCTCCACGGAGAAGTCCCGCCGGTGCTCGGTCCGCTCGAAGCTCCCAGGCTGCCCCACGAAAGGCCTGGCGATGACCCGCCCCACCGCGTGCTCCCCCACCAGGAGCCCGCGAGCGACGCGGCACCACTCGTAGAGCCTGTCCACCGGCGCCACGTCGCCGTGCGCGGCCATCTGGAAGACGCTGTCAGCCGATGTGTAGACGATAGGGCAGCCGGTCCGAAGATGCTCCTCGCCGAGTCGCTCGATGATCTCGGTGCCCGAAGCGGCCACGTTACCGAGAACTCGGCGCCCTATCGCCGCCTCGAAAGCCCCTATGAGCGCTGCCGGGAATCCGTCGGGGTAGGTGGGGAAGGGTGTCTCAACCACGAGCCCCATCAACTCCCAGTGCCCCGAGGTGGTGTCCTTCCCCGCGGACCGCTCACTGAGACGCCCCCAAAGGCCCTCAGGCTGGTCCGTGGGAGGGACCCCGAGGATATCGGTGACATTGCCCAGGCCAAGCGCGCCCAGGTTGGGCAGCGACAGGCCCCCGACGGCGCGGGCCGTGTTCCCGAGGGAGTTCGAGCCCTCATCGCCATAGGCATGGGCGTCAGGCAGAGCGCCGCAGCCCACTCCGTCCAGGACGATGACAACGGCCCTCAAACTCAGTCCTCCTCAGGACGGAACCCCTCGAACTCGGGAGCTATCATAGGCGGCCCCCTTAGAGCGTCCTCGATGGCGCGCAGGTGATCTACGACAACAGGATCGGAGAAGAACAGCGGATCCACGTTCGCCATCGCCTGCCACGCCTCAGCGAACCGGCCCTGCTTGTAGAGCACCCAGGCCAAGGTGTCCCAATAGCTGGATGCTTCAAGCGAACCTGGCGCAACCAACTGGAGTGCCCGCTGGACCAGACGCTCGGCCTCCGGGAGCCGCACCCCCCGCACCGCGTAGTGGTAGGCGAGGTTGTTGTAGGCAAGAGGCGAGTCCGGGCGAAGCTGTATGGCCATGGTGTAGGCCTCGGTCGTCGCTGCGCTGTCGCCCACTGCGCTGGCCGCGCTGGCCGCCGTGAGCGCCAGATCATAGCCGGGACTCTGGCGGAGCCCCTGGAGGAGATAGGGCGTCGCCAAGCCGAATTGCCCGCGCTCGGCAAGCCACACCCCTATGCGTTCGGCCATCCTCTGACCCGGCCGAGCCCGCGCCACCGCCGCGTCGAAGTGCTGCCGGGCCAGCGCCTCGTAGTCCTCGGCCGCCGATGCGCCCTGCTCCACGATGCGCATACCAGTCCATGCATCAGCCTCGGCCGTCTGGGAGAGGGAGATCGCGTCTCGCCGCTCAACTGAAGCGAAGGCGGCGATGACCGCGCCTATCGCGATCCCGACCACTAATAGGTGGACGATGGTGAGCCTGTTCAGGCCACCCGAGACGGTGGCATCGGCTGTGGACGCAGGAGGATCCGGGTGTTGGGACAAGGGTGTGTTCATCGCTCCATCGACTTGCGGAGTACTCGACCGCCATCCTCCAGGCAACGACCGGTTCCCAGAACCACGCAGCTCAGGGCGTCTTGGGCCACCAGGCAGGGGATGCCCGTCTCGAGGCTGATCAGAGCGTCAGTCCCTCGCAGGTACGCGCCGCCGCCGGCGAGCACAATCCCGTGACGCATGATGTCAGCCGCGAGCTCGGGAGGTGTGTGCTCCAGAGCGGTATGGACGGTATCGAGAATCGCCCGCAGCGGCTCCTGAATCGCCTCCCGAACGTGATCCGCCGTCAGGATGACGCTCCGGGGCAGCCCCCGGATGATGTCGCGGCCCTTGACCTCCATCTCGAGCTGCTCCGTGAGGGGGTAAGCGGAACCCACGGCGAGCTTGACATCCTCGGCCGTGCGCTCGCCAATAAGGAGATTGGCCTCACGCCTCACATACGCCTGGATAGCCTCGTCCATCTCGTCCCCGCCCACACGAAGCGACTGATGATAGACGATTCCGCCTAGGGAGATAACGGCCACCTCGGTGGTGCCGCCACCGATGTCGACGATCATGTTCCCCATCGCTTCCTCGACGGGAAGCCCCGCTCCAATGGCGGCCGCCATTGGCTCCTCGATCACCCCGGCATCACGCGCGCCGGCCTGGTATGCGGCTTCTTTGACGGCACGCCTCTCAACCTCGGTGACCCCCGAAGGGATGCCGATGAGGACTCGCGGGTAGGAGAGGAAGCGACGCGTCTGCACTCGGGAGATGAAGTAGGAGAGCATGGCCTGAGTGATGTCGAAATCGGCGATGACGCCATCGCGTAGCGGACGGATGGCCACCACGTTCCCAGGCGTCCGCCCGATCATCCGCTTCGCCTCCTCGCCTACGGCGAGGACACGATTAGACTCGCGATCGATGGCGACCACCGAGGGCTCGTTCATCACGATCCCCTGGCCCACTACATAGACCAGGGTGTTGGCGGTCCCGAGGTCTATGCCCATGTCGACGGATATCTGGGAGAACACGGAGCGCGCATAGTAGCGGAGTACTTGGCGCCAGTCGCCCGTGGGCACAGGCCGTTGAGGGCGGCGTCCTCTGCGGGAGTAAGGCTCTACCGCTGACTTGCCTCGACTGCTCATGAAACTCCTCGTTTCCTCAAAGCAGCTTCATGCCAAGCCTCTCGAGCATCGCGCCGAGGCGGTGAAGCGGAAGCCCCACTACATTGAAGTAGCAGCCCTCGATCCGTCGCACGAGCAGGGAGCCGAACCCTTGTATGCCATAGGCTCCGGCCTTGTCAAGACTCTCGCCTCTTGCCACATAGGCAGCGGCCCGGCTATAGTCTAGTTTCGCAAAGAACACCCTTGTTGTCTCTACTGCAACTAGGGGACCCTGTAGAGCACCCGCTCCCGCGCCCGATCCCGCCACGAGTGCTATGCCTGTCATCACGTCATGGGCGCGGTCAGATAGGGACAGGAGCATGTCGATTGCCTCCTGAGTGTCCCGTGGCTTGCCGAGACAGACCCCATCGCGCACCACGAGGGTGTCGCAGCCCAGAATCAGCGCGCCTGGGTGGCGTGGCGCCACCGCCAGCGCCTTCTCCAGGGCTAGCCGAGAGGCGGCCGCCGCCGGGTCCATACCCGCCACGATGCCGTCCTCGTCCACATCCGGCGTGTCACAAACATAGTCCGGCACGAGGCGAGCCAGCAGCTCACGCCGGCGCGGCGAGCGCGAGGCCAAGACGAGGCGCTCGTTCACCATGCCATCCCCCGTACCGGGATGGAACGGCCGCACGCGTCGCAGGTTGCTTCCGTAGTCAGACCCGCGACCCGGACACCCAGCCCCGTTCGCTCCAACAGCGCGCGCCCACAGTCGGGGCATCGGGTGTCGGTGGTCCCGGGCCGGTGGGCATTGCCTACGTAAACATAGTTCAGGTGCTGGGAAGCGGCTCGAAAAGCCTCGTCCAGGACCTCGGGTGAAGTCTCAGGGGAGTGCCAGCGGTACCTTGGAAAGTAGCGGGACAGGTGGAGTGGTGTCTCGGGCGAGATCACCTGGGCCAACCACCTCGCGATGTTTTCCGCATCGGCAACAGGGTCGCCATGGCCAGTGACGAGGAGCTTGGTCACCTCCAGGTGGCATCCTTTGCACAACCGCCGGATGGACTCCATCACCGGCGCGAGACTCGCGGAGCACAGATCCGCGTAGAACGACTCGTCGAAGCTCTTCAGATCGACATTCGCGGCGTCGATCCACGGCACGAGCTCCGCGAGCGGTTCGGGGGAGATGAACCCATTCGTGACCAGAACCACCGCCAGACCCGCTTCTCTGAGGAGCCGTGCACAGTCCATCACGAACTCGAACCAGACGAGCGGCTCGTTATAGGTGAACGCCACGCCGATGCTCCGGGGCTCGCCACGCGCGAGGCGCAGCACATCATCCGGCAGTAGCCTGCGCCCAGACTCGACATGCTGCGAGATCCCGTGGTTCTGGCAGTACCGGCAGGCGAGGTTACAGCCCCAACCACCGATGGACAGGATCTCTCGGCCAGGGGAGAAGTGGTACAGGGGCTTCTTCTCGATGGGATCGAGGGCAATCGACGAGTACGAGCCGTAGGTGAGTGCTCGCAACTGGCCCTCGCGCATCCCGCGTGCGCCACAGCGGCCGACGTGTCCCTCGGTGATCACGCACTGGTGGGGGCACAGCCTGCAGCGCACTCGCTCCTCGTCTACCGGCTCCGCGAAGCGCGCCGGCTGCCCCTCGAGTGGCATCGGTTCTATCGCCAGCGCCCTCCCCTAGTTCACGCTCTCTGCGGGCGCCAGCAGATGCTCCGTGAGGAACGCGTTGAGGACCATGATCGCCTGGAATCGGTCCCCTGAATGCTCCAGCAGGTGCCCAGACTCCTCGTAGACCACCACGGTCTTCGGCTCAGGCACAAGGCTCTCCAGGAGCTTCCCCGCCGTCTCGTAGGGAACCACGTCGTCCTTGCCGCCGAACACCAGCAGCGTCGGAGCACTGATGTGGTCCGCGAAGTACATCGGGTCGGACTCACGGAGAAACGCGCCAATGGCGCGCGGATCGACGGCCCCCGAGGCGCGCGCGTCGGCCGTGAGCTGACTCCCCGCTAGGATCTCTCCCCAGTCCGCGCCGCCCACTATGAGGGCCGAACAGGCCAAGCGGTCGTCCACGCCGCTGAACGTGGCGCCGAGGATAGCTCCCATGGACAGCCCGGTGTATCCGATGCGCTCTGGATCGACAAGATCGATGGTCTGTAGCAGGTCCACGGACCGCCGCAGATCCTTCACGGCCTGAGTCATTCCCGATAACACGGTGCCGAGGTGGGTCGCGATCTCCGCCTCGCTGAGAGAGGCCGCGCCGTCATCCACCAGCGCGTCAAGCGCGGGCTCGCTACGCTCGCCGTGGGCCGGGAAGTCGATGAGCATGGTTGCAAAGCCGTTCTGGAGGAGGATCATCATCGCGCCCTTGTAGGCGGAATCGTCCTTGCTCCCTCCGAGTCCGTGGCCGAAGATGACCGCGGGATAGGGGCCCGGACCGTAGGTGGTAGCCGGCGGAAGCCCAACCAGCGCCGGCACTCGCTCCCCGCCCACGCTGTCGAAGACGACTCGAACGGGCACGCCGTCCGCCTCGAGTTCATCGTCCCACTCCGCGTTGAGGGGAAGCTCGGGATCGTAGTCGTAGATAGCGGATAGCGTCTCGTAGTCCGTCGCGACTGGCTGCGCCGCTACCGGGGCCACCAACAGCAGCAGGAGCAGGGCCAACGCAGCTAGGCCATATCGGATGCTAGGGGTCATTGGGTCTCATCCCTCCCAGTGTTTGGACGCATCGCAGGCCCCCGCGGTCCCCCTCGGGAGCCCCTCGAAAAGCAAGCGCGGCCCGACTCCAGCGAGGAGTCGGGCCGCGCGCGGAGTGCTAACGACCGATCGGCCTAGTCCTCGTCCTCATCGGAGCCTACGCCCACGGTCTCGCCATAGGCATCATCATCGAGACTCGGCTCGGCTTCGCCGAGTATCTCTTCGACGGTTCGGCCACGCAGCTCAGCTACCCTCTGCGCGTCCACGAGCCCCTTTAGGCACTCGAATGCGGCCGCAGCGTTGTTGACGGCCGTGTTCGAGCCCAGACACTTGCTCAGGATGTCGAGGATGCCCGCGAGCTCGACAACGGCACGGACGGCCCCGCCGGCGATGACGCCGGTACCTCGGGAGGCCGGCTTCATGAGGACGATGGCGCCTCCGACGCGGCGCTGGATCTGGTGGGGGATCGTAACGCCATCAAGCGGCACGCGCCAGAGGTTCTTCTTGGCTTTGTCGAAGCCCTTGGCGATGGCGTCGGGCGTCGCACGAGCCTTGCCCGTGGCTACTCCCACAACGCCTTCCTTGTTCCCCACGGCCACGAGAGCGCGGAAGCTGATGAGGTCCCCACCCTTGACCGTCTTCTTGACGCGGTCAATGTGGATGACCCGCTCCTCTAGCTCCTGGTCCTTCAGCTCGCTCAGACTAACCTTCTGACTCATATGGCCTAATGCTCCCGTTGTGACATTGGCGCGGTCCCCGCGCGGCCCAAGGCCGTAGCCGTCAAGGCTTCGGCGAACCGGCCTGTTACATTAGCATGGGGCCCCGCGAGGTGCAAGGCAGAGGAACGCCGCCTATTCCGACTGTGGGGCCTCCTGAGGGGCATCGGACGGCGCCGGCGCCGGGGCGGCGTCTTGCCCTTCTACCATGTCGCGCACGGAGCCCGTCTCCGCGATGAGCTGCTGCACTCGAGCCTGGACCTCGTTGAAGACATCCTCCCAGCCCAGCTCAGCGGCCGCTTCGGCGACGGCCCGCAGCAACCCATCGCTGTAGGTGTCCTTGATGAGTGCGCGGAGTTGCGCCTTGCCCTGCTCCTCGAAACCAAGCCTACCGTGGACAACCGCCAGGGTGACCAGTTGCGTATAGGATGCGCCCTGTTGCTCGGGGGGCATCTCCTCCGTGGGCTCAGGGATGGACGCCCTCACAAGCGCAAGCTCCTCCAGTGCCGCCTCGCGGGCGTCGATGCTGGTGAGGACCTGTGCCAACTCGATGTGGTCGTCCGGCGAATCCGCCGCCTCAGAAGCCTGGCGGAGCTTCTCCAGGCCGCCCTCGCGATCGTCAATGGCGATGCGGAACGCGGCCCAGTCCACGTAGAGCTCGAACCGGTGCCGCTCAAGCGCGAGATCCATCATCTCCTCGTGGATCTTCTCCGTGCGATCATGGTCATCTAGCTCGAACATAACCTGCCCGAGAGAGGACAGTATGGGCAGACGGTCGATGCCCGTGCGGTTTGACAAGGCCGACTCCAGGTGGGTCTTGGCCTCCTCAAATCGCGCCTCGCGCATCGCGTCCACGCCCGCTAGGACGGGGTCCTCGATCTGCAGATTGCCCTGCTCGAAGCGTTCGACCATCCACTTTGCGGTCCGCTGCTCAGCGATGGCAGCCTCCAGTCGCCCGCGGAGCTCCGCGCGCTCCTGCTCGTTCTCCGGCATAGGCTGCTCGTGGAACTGCAGGATCTTGATGATGTGCCAGCCGGTGTTAGTCTTGAAAGGCTCGGACATTTGGCCGCTCTGCAGCGACCATGCGACGCCGTCAAACACGGGCTCGCTGCCATAGCGGAGGCCGTCGATGCGCCCGCCGTTCTCCTTCTCGGGGCCATTGCTGTACTCGCTGACGAGGCTCTCGAACGCCTCTCCCCCTTGGAGCTTCTGGTAGGCCTCGCGAATCGTCGCCTCTGCCTGCTCCTCGGGAACTACGGCGGCGCCCGGCTCGACAGGCTCGAAGAGCTGGGTGATGCGAAGGATGTCGACTAGCCGGAGGTAATCGCCTAGTCGCTCGGGCTCGATATTGACATCCTCGGCGACCTTCCGCCCCACCTTCACGGCTCTGACCTGCTCCTCGATCTGACGCTCATTCTGGCCGAGGATCTCGTCCGCGATCTCGTCCAGATAGGTCTGCGCCGTCTTGCCCTGCGCGTCGAGGAAGTAGGCGAGCGCCTCCTGGCTGCCATGCCGCCGCTCCATCTCCCGCGCCGCGAGCATCTCCACCGCCTGGCGCTTGTCATCCTCAGTGATCTGGACGTTGAACTCCCGCATGCCCTCCTCGATGATCCGATCGGAGATGAGCTGCATGAGGGCGTCATAGCGGGCACCGAGATAGCTGACGATGGGGATGTCGTCCTCAGATGCCCCGCCGCGAGTCAGGAACTCACGCCACGCGGCCTCGTATTCCTGTCGTGATATGGGTTTTCCCGCGAAGGTAGCCACCGTAGCAGGGCCAGCGCCCGCGCCGCTCAGATCGACGCTGGAACTGCCGCGTTCACCTGTCGCGGTGTCGGGGTTGGCCGTACTCTTCACGTAATAGTAGATGCTGCCTCCGACAACACCGAGACCAAGCAGAACGAAGACGGCCACGGTGATGATGGTGTTTCTTGATGAGCTCAACTTGCTGCCTCCTGGTGCGCGCCACATCTGGCTGGCCCGCGCATACGGCTGGCCAGCCTCTCACTAGACTCCTATACGCCCGATGAGTTCTCCGGTTAGCACGAGTGTAACCCACAGTCGCGGGCAACGTCTCTATTGAAGTGAGCGCGAGTTCGCGTGGTGTATCATGTCGGTGCGCTTCGTGTCACTTCCACGATGAACGTGTTGCCTTGCCGATGAGGGGGTTCTGATGCCTCCCGAGCTCACGCTGAGAAAGGCGCTGAAGGCTGTCGCGGCCCGGATACGCCTGTGCATTCTAGCCCGCCGTATGGCGCTCTGCCTGGCCATCGGCATAGCCCTCTCTGTGCTAGTGCTTGCCGCAGGGAAGACCGGGGTGCTGTTCTGGCTTCGGCTCGACTACCTGCCCCTCTGGTATGGACTGGCGCCCCTACTGCTCTCGGTCATCGGTGGCGTCGTCTGGGGCCTATGGAGTCGAATCTCGGACTTCCAGGCCGCCCATGCCGCGGACCGCGCGCTCGGCCTGAGAGAGCGCCTCGGCTCCGCCGTCGCCCTCTCCACCGAGCCGCCCAAGCACGCGGCCCTGCTTCCCGCGCTGATCGCCGATGCGGCGGGCCACTGCGATGGGCTCGACCCCAAACAGGTGACGGGGCCGTTGCTGCCGCGCAAGTCCCTGGCGGTACCTGCGTTCGGCCTCGTCCTCGCGGCCCTTTGGTTCATGCCCCAGTACAATCTCTTCGCCAGCGAGCAGGAGGTGAGCGAGCGAGAGGCGCTGCGCATCCAGGGCGATGAGCTCGAGGACCTCGCTCGGGAGATCCGGCAGAAGGCCAAGGAAGCCAAGCTGGAGCGCTCCGAGCGCTTCGCGGGGCGGATAGAGGCCCTGGGAGGCGACCTGGCCCGGGGTAAGCTCAGTAAGCGCGAGGCGATGAAGGAAGCCGCCACGCTGACGGACGAGATCAAAGCGCAGCACCGGGAGCTGGCCGAGTCCAACGAGGTGGCGAGCCTGCGCGAGTCTCTGGCGGACGCCAAGGCGAAAGACCTGCGTTCGAAGGCGGCCAGCGAGATCGTGGACGATCTCGCCGCCGGCGACTTGCAGGCTGCCAAGCAGAAGTTCCAAGACCTTCAGCAGCAGATCGAGTCCGGCACCCTATCGGAAGCCGAGCGCCAGCAGCTCGCCAACGACCTGGATAAGATCGGCCAGAGCCTGGAGAACTCCAGCGCCAGTGAGACGGGCCAGTCTATGCGGCGGGCCAGCGAGGCGCTCCGTGAGGGGGACAACCAGGGCGCGAGCCAGCAGCTCGAGCAAGCCGCGCAGGAGCTAGCGGAGAGCGCTGGAGCCCAAGGGCTCAGCGAGATGCAACAGCTCGAGGCGCTTGCTAGGGAGATGGAGTTCGCCGAGGAGGAGATGGCCCAGATCAATGGCGAGGAGGGGCAAGGGGGGGCGCGGCCGTCCACGAGCGGATCGGAGCAGGGACAGGGCCAGCAGGGGGAGCAGGGCCAACAGGGCCAGGGGGGGGCCCCCGGCCCGGAGGGGGGCGGCCGACGAATCGGGAGCGGCCATAGCACCGATGCGGGGGTGACACCCTTCGAACAACCGTACGCCGGCGATGACGAGACGGGTGAAGGTGCACAAGTGCGGCAGTACGAGGGCGGTTCGAGCAAGCCGGGCGTCGATACGCCGGGGCTGAACACTCGCGTGCGAGGCCAGACGCGCGACCTCGATGACACTCCGAGCATGGACGTGCGAGGCGTGGGGCCGCGCAACGAGGCTTCCACGCCCTACTACAACGTGCAGCGCCCGTCTCAGGCCGAGGTGGAGAGCGCCCTGGACCGACAGAACATCCCCGCCTCGGAGCGTCCACTGGTTCAGGACTACTTCAACGAGATCGATTGATCTTTCGCCTTAGGAGCAGCCACCCCGCTAGCAGGCCCGGGCAGATGACCCAGAGCGGCCCGTCACCCAGCACTAGGTAGACCGAGCATGCTGGCCTCAGCGTTGGCTCCACGATGATAGCCCGGTCCTCGTCGCGCGCAAGGACGGCGCGCCAGCGACCATGCCGGTCGATGTGCCCGGAGTAGGCCGTGGAGGCCGCTCGAACCACATCGACTCGGAACTCGATGGCACGGAAGATCGACGTCCGGGCGTGCTGATAGGCTTCCATCTCGCTGTCGAACCAACCGTCGTTGGTGTGCACGGCAAGGAGCTCGCCCCCAGCCCGAAGCGCTCGCCGCACCTCGCCCCCGAAGGTGGACTCATAGCAGATGATCGGCGCGAGCTCGCGCCCGCCCACATCGAATACAGCGGGCGCCGCGCCTGGCGTGAGATCATAGGGGCGAATGGGGTAGCGCTCATACAGCCACTTCAGCTGCTCGCGGAAGTAGAGGAACTCGCCGAAAGCCACCACATGCCGCTTGTGGTACTGGCCCAGAACGTCACCCTCGGGCGATACTAGCACTACTGAGTTGTAGTACCTGTCCCCCTCCTGCCGGTGGCAGCCGGTGATGATATGCGCCCCCATGGATGCCGCCAGGTCGCCGACCACCCCCCGCGCGAAGGAACTGGCCACCAGATCCTCACTGACGCCCGACTCGGGCCACAGGATGAGGTCTGCGCCATCGATCCCCGCCTCCTCGAGGAGTCCGCGGTAGACGCCGACCTCGTGGGTAACGCCCGTCATGGCGACCCGGCCGTAATACCCGGGTATTCGCTCCGCCGGTTGGCAGATCGCTACGCGCATGGTGGCGCCTGGCTCGTCGTCTGCGAGGCAGGCCGCGCCGTAGCCGAGGTTCAGCACCCATGCGACGGCCACCGGACCCAGGGTCCATCCAATGACCGTCCACCTCCTCGGGGTGCGCCAGCCCCTTGTCAACGCCTCCGCGAGGGCCGCGCTCGTCCAAGCTACAAGGAAGGTGATAAGGTGCAATCCGCCCAGGTCCGCGGACTGAATGAGCTCTGGGTACTCGCTGAGGGCTACGCCCAGGTTGGAAAGTGTGAGGGACACGTAGCCCATGTTGGCGCGCATGAGATCCGCGAGGGTCCACGCCGACGCCGCGAGCAGCGGGGCGAGCCACGCCGGGGCGGAGTCTCTGCTCCAACGGTAGACGGCTAGGCAGCCCGCCACGAAGAGGCTCTGGTGCAGCGCTAGCGCGCCTACAGCAATGGGGCCGAGGATGTTCAGGTAGCTCAGGCTGAACCAGAAGTACGGGACCCCGTAGGCCACACACAAGAGCACGGAATCCCGGGCACGCGTTGAGCCATGCAGTAGCAGAATCAGTCCTGCGGGGCCGGCAAACGCCCACAGGGGCTGGTTCCACGGGGCGTAGGCGAGGACCGTGAGAATGCCCAGGGCCGCTGCCGTGAGCAGTACCCACGTCGCTCTCCGCACTCGCTGTCCGTATGCGGCCCTGTCCATACTCACCTCACGCTGTCACTACGCCGCTCGGGGCCCGTGTCCTGTGCCCACGGGAAGGATTCCCGTGCCGTTGACGTTGACCGACACGCCTCGCTATCCTGCCCCTCGGTTCGTTTGGAGGGGTCCCACCTGAGCCGACGATTCGCGATCCTGCTGGCCGTGTCGGGGCTGGCGGGCCTCGCGGTAGAGACCTACGATCTCACCTTCTCGCTCTACCTTCGCGATCTCGGCATCCCGGGTCGCCAGATGGGCGTGATCTACGCCGTGGCAGGCCTCGCCACGGTGTTGCTTCGCATCTACCTGGGCCACGTCTCAGACCACTGGGGCCGGCGGGGGATCTACGCCGGCTCGATGGGTGTCCTGGCGGCCTCGATCTTCTTCACTCCGGCCGCTGTGGGCTCCCTAGGCCTCAACGTGGTCAAGACGCTGCGCGATGGCGCGAATTACGTGCGTCTCGCCATGCACAGTCTCTACCTGTTTGACGCCGAGCGCTCGGGGTTCAAGCGCCTGATAGCGAACACCCAGGGTTTTGAGGTGATCATGCAGGGCGCCGGCGCCCTGCTGGGCGGATGGTTGTTGGTTCGGCTCGACACGTACACGCCCCCCTTCATGATGGCGGGAGTGGCCGTCATCGCGGGCGCCGTGCTTCTGCTCTACCTTCCAAAGGACGCCTCCCACAAGAAGCCCGTGACGACCCTCGGGCTGCGGAGCCTCCTCGCTCTGGACCTGCCGCCTGTGCTGAAGCTGGTGACCGCGCGGCATTTCGTCCTCACCATGGGCCTCGCCGCCAGCCACTGCTTCATCATGCAGCAGTGGTTCGTGATGAAGTTCGGCGCCTCTGAGGGAACGGTGGGGCTGATCATGGCCATCCACCGCTTCACCTTCGGCGTTCCTCTGGTCCTGGCCGCCCTATTGCCGCTCAAGCGACTGCGCCTCGCCGCAGCGCTCGCGCTCGTGCTCCAGGGCGTAGCGGTGACCGGCTCCACCTTCGTGCCACCCCCCTACCTTTGGATTGCCGTCGCTATCTGGCTCTCCCATGACGCGATTGGGGCCTCGGTCTGGTCGCCCATACACGCCGAGTGGGTTCAGAGGTATTCCCGCCAGGAGGTCCGAGGGCGCCAGGCAAGTCAATCGGATACCATCGCCAACCTCGGCTGGGTCATCGGTCCGCTCATCGCGGGCGAGTGCATCCAGGCGGGCTGGATCGATGGACCGTTCTTCGTTTCTGGGGTTATCATGGCATTGTCGGCGGCGCCGATCGCGTGGATGCCGGCGAGCGCTGACAAGAACCCGGACGTCGAGGAGGGCGCGCCACTGGCCGATGCCCAGAAGGTCTCGCCGTCCATGAGGGTCACGGGCACGAATGGGATGAGAGGCGGCAAGCCCCGTTGACGCTATCTGCAGTTCGACGAGCGCGCTTAGCCCTGATCTGCCTGCTTATAGCCACCCTTGGAGTGGGGGCGGCCACCGCCCAGCGGCGGGGCCCTATCCGTGTGCTGGTTGACCAGACCCGCGAGTACTCGAGCGAGTGGATGACCCTAGGCGACACGCTCCCGGCAGCGGAGTTCCTGGTCACACAGTCCTTCGCTTCCGTAAGCGGCCAGCCGCTGGACGCCTTCGATGTGCTGGTGGTCCGCTATGATACCAAGGACACCGTCTGGTCGGCTCCCATGACGGAGCTGGTCAAACGCTTCGTGCGAACCGGCGGCGGCCTGTTGCTCATCGCTCATGGAGGGCACTGGTACATGGGTCCGAGCGAATCGGCGGAACATCCCATCTACCAGGCCAACCGCCTCGCCTCCGCCTTCGACTTCCGCTTCGAGATCGAGGCGGACAAGCTTGAGGTGCGCGGGGAACTGGCCGTAAGTGCCCCCTCCGCACAACAAGAGATCACTCAGGGTATCGGCACATACACGCTAACGGAGGCTCCGGGCTCGCTGACGGACATAACGGGTAGCGCTTACCCCATTGTATCCTCCGCCGGTAACCAGTTGGTCATCGCGGCGCGCGGCCATGGTCGGGGGCGAGTGGTGGCATGCAGCGACCCGAAGGGCCTTGTGCCCGGCGGACCAAACGATGCCCTCCTCAGAAACCTCCTCACTTGGCTGAAGCCCACCGAATCTCGGCCTGATAGCAGCCCTCCGCAGCAGCTTGTGCTGCCGTCGGTCACCCATCGTTTTCGTGAAGTGGGTGTAGCCATACCGGCAGAACTGACCACCGGGACCCAGCTCCTCGCCTTCGAGATGGCCCTCAGAGACGTGGGGGACGCGTTGGAGAAGTCCATCGGCGTCCAGTCCCGGGGCCAGCATCTGGTCCTCGTCCTGCCTGAGGGCACGCCTTCCCTCATTCCCGGTGCGTACATCGCCGAGGGCGCGTCTTACAGCGACCTATACCCGGTGCTCCAAGCCGCGGCGCGAGCCATTGCGGCGAGCTGCGTGACTCCCCGACAGCTCCCCGGCATGTTCCAGGTCGCATGGGAACACCATTGGGCACTTCGGACGCTTGGGGCTCTTGGCTATACGCGGGCGACTGCCGAATGGCAAGCTGTCGCCGACAGATTCGCGGCCATCGAGGAGAGTCGTCTGACCAGCCTCGACCCCCTTGTGGTGCCCGAGGACCGCGAAGCCTACCTCGATGTCCTGGCACGGACTGTCTTCCTCATGGAAGGCATGGAGACTAGGTTCGGCGCCGACTTCTGGAAGATCATCGCCCAGCGGAACCGCGTGAGCACTCCCCTCGCCGCAGTTGCCCCGATGACCCCAGCGGAGTTTGGCAACATGGCCCAGGATGTCGGTGGGTATGAGGCCCGGCAGTGGCTGCGTGAGCGCGGAGTCCAGGTCCCCGATGAATCGCGGCCCTACCGGCCTTAGCCGCCAAGTACCAGGTAACGCAGTGGTGGCCGACGAAGCCGTGCGAGAGTTCAAGCTCCGTCGGAGGTCAGGATGCGTCGGCTCCACCCACTCATCGCGCTTGTTGTCGTCCTTGCGGCGCCCTCGTCTTATGCGGCGCTGGATACCTTCTGTGCCGTCGTAGGTATGGATGACGAGGCAGAGTACTTCCCTGCGAGTTCCGCGTTCCAGGTATATCTCGATGATGAACTCGCGCTCGAAACGCAGGTCCTGCGCCCAGGGGATGAACCTGTACCCATCGAGGTACCGCTAGGAGCCGCCCGGAGCCTCCGCCTCGTCATCACCGACGGAGGCGACTCTATAAGGAACGATCGTGGCGACTGGGCCGACGCGCGGCTCGTGGACTCCACCACGGGTGAGACTGTCTTCCTGAGCGACAGGCCTTGGACGACCCGAGGCGAGTGGATCCGCGCCAACCTCGACCGAACCGTGACCGGCAACCCACTAACTCTGTGTGGCGTTGTGTACTGCCGAGGGCTCGGCGGCTTTGCCCTCATGGACTACGAGTGGTCGGGCTGGGACAGTTGGCTTGATGAGCGGCACGTCGATGCCCGCCGTCGTGCTACCGAAGGGCTGGAGGCCCTAGGGGGGACACTCACCCTCGACCTGCCGGACGGCGTCGCGGTGGCCGTAGATGGTGAGGAGATCCACAGCGGCCAGAGCGCGACCCAGCTCTCCGTGGGCGACGCAGCGTCCCTGACGCTCACGCTGAGCCGCTACGATGCTCCATCCCTTCGCCAATCGTGCCTGTCAGGCGCCATGTTGACCTCGCCCCGAGGACGCGTACCGCTTCTCGCCCTCTCTCCCAGCCGCATCGAGAACCCCTTGGTCGGCAGCGCCGACGAGAACGCACCCATCCTTGCGGGGCGGCCGTACTGCGCGGGACACGGAGTGGGTCGCGAAGCGCGGTTTCACTTCACCGCGCCTGCGGCCGAGGTCGCGGACCTGCTCGTAAGCCCTGCGTCGGAGGGCGGCCTGCGGTTCCGTGCTACTCTTGGCGTGGCCCCCTCCTCCGGCACGCCCGGCTCTCTGGAGATCGTCCTGACAGAGGACGGCGTAGTGCGCTACCGTTCCGGGATCCTCTCTTCCGCGGACGAACCGGCAGAGATCGACGTCCCCATCCAAGGCTCCGGTACGGTGTCTGTCCGCGTAGCGTCACTGGGTGATGGCAACCTAGGCGACTCTGCCGTGATCGCTGATGCCCGCATCGAGGGCGGCGAGACCGATCTCTGGCTTCACGAACTGGAGCCTTGGATCGCCGCCTCCGGCTGGGGCGAGGTCGGCCTCGGGTTCGGCGCCGATGGGCGTGTCCTGGCTATCGGGGACCCACCTACTCGCTACGCCCGGGGCATTGGGCTCGCGGCCGAGGGGCGTATCGAGTGGCGAGACCTCCTGAAGGTAGCGGAGCGGAGCCGGCGTGCGCGAGCACTCGTGGCTGAGGCCGAGGGCCTTCAGCCCGCTCAGGTCGACGGCCGCACGGAGCGCGAGGCGGCGATCGCAACCAAGCGGCGGTTCCTTCGCGAGGCCGTCGAACTGGATCCGCGCTGCGCCGAAGGGCACCTGGCACTGGCTGAACTCGAGCTTGACCGCCGCTTCATGCGCCGCGCCATGGATGCCGCTCGCCGGGTCATCGACCGAGGCGGAGCAGACGCGGCGCAGATCCGCAGGGCGTCCCGCATACTGGACGAGTGCTACACCCACCAGTATCTACCGCCCTCGCAACCCAACGCCAAGCGCATCCTTGGGGCAACCCGGCTCGACTCGATCAGCGGGCTGACGCCGGTCTTGTGCCGTACGCCGCCCGGCGGCGAACCGCCCGTTGCCGTTGGTGAGGCGCCGCTATTGCCTCCTGATGACGCGGAGCGGCTCGTTGTGCTCAGTCGCGGCCTTGAGGTCCGCGTGAGCCTGATCGATGCGGAGGGCTCCGAGGTCGCCTGCGCCGGACCCGCGGTCGACCCTTGGGTATCCCTGGATGCCATCGACAGCGCTCTGACGGTCCGGGTGGAGCATGACTTCGCCCGGGACCGATTCGCTGAGGACCTGGAGGTTCTCGTCGCCGCCGTGACTGGCGTCCAACCCACACTCGACCTTCACTACGACCTTGAAGGCGACGCATCGGTCCTTGCCACAGTAGAGTCGGTCGCAGGCTGCGTCGTGGCTCTTCCGACCACCGCTCTGCGGCCCGAGGTTACCGGAGGAACGGCAGTGCTCTGCCAGCCCGCCGCGACCTACGGTTCGGACCTCGCCGCCTATACGGCGACGCAGCCCTGCCTGCTCATTCCAGCCGAGGGGCAGACCGCCAGGCTCACCTACCTGTGGCCAGACGGCGGTTGCTGCCTCCCCTACCCCATGGGGCACTTCGACGGCGGTGGCGACAAGCTTTGGTTCCACTCGGTACGTCAGGAGAACACCCAGGTCGCATCCATTCGGGTCACTCTCTCCCAACCCGAGGGAGCGGGCGTGGTTGTTGAAGCCCAACCCGAGGAGTACGACACGGAGACTCTGACCTGGGAGTTGGGTCCACAGGGCTTCGTGCGCTACGTCCTCGAGCACGAGCCCGCGACCACGGGTTACCTCCATCGGCAGATCAAGAACATGACCCTCCACATCCCCATGACACGGTACTTCGATGGGTACCTGCCCGAGTTCACCGACGACATGCGGCTCCTCTATGATCGACTCGAACGACTCGTGGGCGGGTACGCCTCTGAGCACGAACTCTACGTGCTTGTGCCGGGCCCGAGGCAGCTCCCGGGGTACGGCGGCGCCACGTGGGGAGGGGATGAAGTGGCCGAGAGTTGGGTGCCCGCGGCCGGTCACATCGGGGAGTACCCACTGCGCTATCGATGGAACGCCATGGGGATCCACTCCCACGAGCTCCATTGGATGTTCCTCGCCGGCGTGCCCGGGGAGCTGCCTGAGTGGCTGCGCGATGGGCTGTCGATGTACACGGAGATCGAGGGCAACGAAGCCATGGGCCACATCGGCTGGGACGACTGGCCTCGACGCAGCTACTTCGCGAGCCGAGCGGCGGATTACTTCGCTCGGTACACTGAGCCCAACACCGGGTACGCTTGGTGGACGAATGATGAGAAGCGCTCGCTGCCGCCCGAAGAGGCGGAGAACGCCCGCGGAACCCTCGTGCAGGTATGCACCGATCTCGAGGCTCGGTATGGTGCGGACTTCTGGGGCGACTTCTGTCGAGCTGCCAGGGAGCGGCGCGCGGCAATAGGGGCGATCGAAGACAACCAGGGCAAGACGGCCTGGGCGATCACGCTCATGGCCGAGGTGTCTGGTGACCCCGCAGTGCGAAGCTACTTCGCCGACCGCGGCTGGCCCGTGGAAGCCCTCCAGGAGGCCGAGTGATAGACGCTGGACCTCTCGCGTCGGGCCCTTGCCGATAACGCTCGCGCCGTGTACCCAGCCTAGCTCAGGGCGTGTCGAGAGCCATGGCGTGCGCCTCTCTGAGCCCAGCAGGTGTGGCCGTGCCCGCTGCCCGCACCTTGTGGATGGTCACGTACGCCGCGAGGTTGCCGATGATGGCCGCCTCCTCCGGTGAGGCGCCAACCGCAAGAGACAGCACGATGCCCGCCAAAGCCGAGTCCCCCGCGCCCGTGATGTCGATAGGCCCGTGGGGCTCCATGGTGGCGATTCGTGTCGCGGTGCCATCGGTGCGTGTGACCAGGACGCCTCGGGAGCCCATCGTGACGAAGCTCGGGCGACCCGTGCGCTCGACGAGAGCCTGAGCCGCCCGTGCCGTGACCGCATCCGGCACATCGTCGAAGATCCCTGGAGCCGCCACTCCCGTCGCGTGGCACGCCTCGTACTCATTCACGACGAGCATCGCTGGCGCGAAGTCAATGACGCGTGTACGGGAGATGGCAGCCACGAGCAGATCCTTGTTCGCTCCCGCCTGCGCGATGGCCCGGGTCACGGCCTCCGTCAGCACACCGACGGCCACCTCGTTGTAGTCCGCCGCGACGATGGCCTGCCGCCACTCAACCGCATTCCCTATCTCATCGAGGAGCCGACGCTCGGCCTCCTGTGAGACGGGCTGCTTGTTATCGACGTCCACCCTTACCTCTCGGGCACCACCCTCGGCGTCCGCGATCTGGAGCTTCTCGTAGGAGCCCGTGATGCGGTTGGGATCCTGGACCACGCCGTCGACGGCGATCCCGGCTTCCACGAGGTGATGGAGGATCACCGCCCCGAAGTCATCGCTGCCCAGAACGCTGGCCGCACGCACGCGAGCCCCTAGGCTTGCCACATTGCAGGCCACATTGCCGCATCCGCCGGGAGCGAAGCTGTGCCACCAGAGCTTCCCGATAGGGTCCCCCGTCTCCCGTGAGACACCCTTCACCTCGCCCTCGCCATACCGGTCCAGGCAGTAGTCACCGATCACCGTGATATCCACACGTCCGAAGCCGCCAACAATCGCGTCGAGCCGCGCGGCTGACATCTCGCCGCAGCGCATGATCTTGATATCCACATCGCACTCCTTCGAAAGACATTCCCTCAGACGGGCCGGTAGAACACTCGACCGTTGTACGCGACCTTGGCCACAACCCAGTTCACCCTGCGGCCATGTGCGTACCCCTCATCGCCCTGGAACCAGAGGCCAAGGGTCTCCCCAGGGGCGATCGAGAAGCTGTGCTCGCGTGGCCCGATATGCCCCAGGCCGAAGGGCCCGGCGGCGCGCCCGAACAGTTCCATGGGCGTTGCCAGGAAGACCTGTCCCTCGATGGTGTCGGGGGTTGGGTTGGTCAGTATCACCCCGACGCGATCTCCATCGCGCCGGGCCCACCACTCGAGATCGATGGGGCCGCCGATCTCTCGCACATCCTGGTAGACCGTCCCACGATGCTCCACTCGCGCCTTGAGTAGCCCCACGCGGTTCTCCTTGTCGCGCTGGCCCGTGTCGAAGCATAGCAGCACATCGTGGGTCGAGTGGCTGAGGGGCGCGAGTTCGTAGGGTATCTCCTCGGGTACGGTGTGCCAGCCTGGTGGAGTGACCAGGGACACCGTGCCGCTGACACTCTCGTCGACCAGGTTGTTGCTCACGGAGACGCGCACCGTGTTCACGGTCACGCCCGACTGCTCAATGGGGAAGCCCGTCAGGATCTCCCCACTGATGGAGACGGCGATGGGCGAGTAACCGATCGGCTCCGCCCCGGTATTGTGCTCCCAGTGGCGGAAGTGAACGATCTCCGCCGCCTCCCGGTCGGGGCCGAGAAGCCGGCCTGCGCACGGCTGCTCTGGGACCTCCAGATTCAGAAGGGCCGACTCGATGCTGAACCCTCCCAACGGGAGCCGCAGACCGCCCTCATCGGCGCGCAGGGCCGGCCCGTAAGGCTCCTCGATGAGGTTGCAGCGCCGGCCACCAAGGAGTGGCCACGGGGCCGCGCAGACGGCACCCGTCGCGTGGCCGTGCGGCTCGTAGGCTCGTACGATAACTCCATCCTCGCGACGGTGGGGTTGCCCCGAGAAGCCCGCCGTGGGGTTGCCCCTCGGCTTCACGGCTGTCACGATCCCCCCGCCGCTGACCTCTAGGAACTGCCCCACCGTAGGAAGTGGCCCGTCACTCGCCTCGGTCGGGACGGCGACCAGAGGGTTGTTGAAGGCATACCCCTGCCGAGTCACTCCCGCCGAGCGCCAGTCACCCTCATGGGGGAAGAGGGCGTAATGGAATACGTGGGTCTTGTGCTCAGGAACGAGGAACCAGTCGAGTCGGTCCTTGCCCCATGGGGTGCCGCCCCAGGCGGCGGTGTGCATGAGGAACAGGACCATCGTGTTGTCGTTCTCAACCGAGTTGAGCGGGTTGCCGAAGTTCAACAGAGCCACGCCGTAGTCGGATGCCTGCAGCGGCCCCTCTACGCCGCACGACTCCGTGGGCAACTCCATGATCCCGTCCTCGAGATCGCGTGCGAGTGCGCGGCAGAGCTTCACGAGGGCGGCCCCGTCGGGCGCGCCGATGAGCAGAACGGGAAGGGCCGGCCAGTCGGATGGCATCGCATGGTCGTACAGGAGCATCGCCCCGCCGTTGGGCTGGCTGAGCAGCTCCTCCACGGACTCGCGGTCCGCTGGCGTAAGCTGACCGAGAACCGATGCGGCGTAGGTGTTGTCCCCGGCCTCCATGATGGCCACGCGGAACGAGGTCCCGAGGTTGAGGTCGCGGTTGAAGTCATCGGGCGGGGGCATCAGCGAGTCCTCGGCGGGCAGCTTGCTCCGTCGAGGCCAGTCGCAGTCATCGTAGCTCGGGGTAACCGGCACGCCACAGCGAATGAGGGCCTGCTGTAGCACGCCGCATGCCTCCTCGGCCGCGGCATTGTGGGCCGTCACGATGTTGGTCATCCCGATAGCAAGCGAGCGGCCGTCGTCGAAACTGAGCCAAGCTGAGCCCGAAAGGTCCACCCACTGGAGAGCGCGGCGGGCGCCGCAGTCGGAGTAGTTGCGCCACTGGTGGAAGCGGTAGTCGAACTTCCCGCGCGACTTACGCTTCACCGTGGCTCCGAAGCGCTCCTCGAAGACCGGCTCAGCGCCCTCCACCGAGGTCGGGAAGGCCACGACGAACAGGTCATGCTCCCCCTTGTAGCCGATGAGCCGAGTCTCGAACTCGATGCGCGGCACACCGGGGTAGAGGCGGACGATCTGCTCACGGCCGCAGTCCTTCATCTCCCCACTGATGACGAGGCGCTGGCATGCTGGTCCGCCGTAGGCGGTCACCTTGGCTGCGTACTCGCGGCCCATGCGCCGCGGCCCGGTCGTATAGCACTCCCACCCAGGTTCACCCCGATCGGGCTTCTCCTCGAGGGCGATCAGCTCGTTGCCGAAGCCCTTCTCCGGGTCCAGCACCTCGCGCCCCGTGATCTTGTCATAGATGCTGGTTAGTCCGCCATGGGTGGGGTCAGCGGTCACTCGGAAGAACTCGTTCTCGATGGTGATGCCCGGCAGGGGCCGCTCCACCGAGGCCTCGTGCCCCTTGGGCGCGATCTCATAGGTGGCGTATCCCAGACCCGGCACCTGATCGGGGATGAGGAGGATCTCCGCTGAGGTGAGGAGTCCCTCTGGGTTGCGCTCCCCACGGAGGAGTTGTGCGGGGACCCTTCCCTCGGGTCCCGACACCTCGAACCCCGCAGTGGCCTGCTCGAACTCCACGGAGACCGTGACGGGGTCCCTGCGCGCCCAGTTCATGCTGTTGAAGACGACGACCTGGCGACCTCCGGGTCGCAGAGAGCTCGTGTCCACGGCATCGGCGAGCGCGGCGGCTGCCCGGTCACACACCTCGCTCGCGAGCTCTAGGGCCTCCCGATACCCGAGCATGAGGTCGAGGTAGGCCCGGTCGCAGCAGGGACCCGTGATCCCGTCATGGTGCTGGTTGAAGAGGACCTGTCGCCAGGCCTTGTCCAGAGCTCTATCGGGGTACTCGGCCCCCAAGAGCCAAGCGAAGGTGGCGAGCTTCTCGGCCTCGATGAGCAGGTTCTCCGCCAGCCGGTTGCAGATCTTGAACTCGATCCGCGATAGCGCAGTCCCCTGATGATGCCACTCGTAGTCCCGAGCCGTCGTCGGAATCCGCGCCCGCCCCGATTTCACGTCGTTGAGCGTGTCATCGAGCCACATCTCGTGCCCCTTGCCGGAGACGATGATCCGGTGCTCGCGCTCCGCGAGCTCTTGGCATCGTCCCGCGAACCAGGACGAGGGTGGCTTGAAGTCCGTCGCGTCGAGTCGGCAGTCCGCCGACAGGCCCATCCCCTCGATCTCAGTGTAGAAGGCCTCCACGGAGTCGAGGAATCGCTGGGGCTCCCAAGCGTCGAACCAGTAGCCCATGCGCTTGAACAGGAAGGGCTCACCATCCAATGAGAGATGGTGGAAGACCGCCAGGGCCCCGCGGATGTCCTTCGACCAGATGCACCCGTCGAAGCGGCTCTTCCGCAGGATCTGGCCGAGCTGGGCCGAGTGGCCGAACACGTCCCACGGCATGTAGATCCGGGGCCGGTCCCCGAGTTGTCCCTCATGGTAGAGTCGGCCGTAGAGGATATTGCGGAGCAACCCCTCCCCCGAGACGACCACCTCGGTAGGCTGGCTGTGCGAGCCGCCGGTCCCTACGCGCTTCTGACGGATGAGGCGGCGAATCTCCGCTCGGCTCTCGGGGTGCAGATCGATGTAGGGCTTGAGGTAGGTGAGCTCATGCAGGAAGACGCCGTAGCCAGGGTCCATACGGCAGATCTGGAGATTCTGATCGACATCACTCAGGAGGGCGACGGCGTAGTCCCGCTGGTCCTCGAGCCACACCACATCGGAGTGAAAGCCCGGGACGAGGTACGTGGTTCGCTTCGACATGAGTATCCATCCCTTGGAGCCGTGCAGTGCGGGCTCCAAGGGCGGACGTTCGCGCCTGAGGGTTCAGCACCTGCTAGCTCTCGCGTCAGCCGCGTGCACAGACCAGAGAGGCTACGGTGGACACAGATCGCGAAAGCCTTGGTCAGCGGCCTGCCTTGCCGCTCCTTGTTACCCCTGGTCCTGCCCCGTCTTCATGGCCCGCTTGCGCCGCCCGTGGTGATGGACCCCTGCCTTCTTTGCCTGATCGTGCCGCAGGTGGCAGTGCTTGTACTTCTTGCCGCTGTCACACCAGCATGGGTCGTTCCGTCCTGGCGCGTCGAAGCGCGCGGGAAACAGCGACCTCAACAGCTTTCTGATTCCTCCGACGGCCATCGAGGATCACCATCCAATGCAATGGTGGTGTCTTCTCGTGCTGGGTACGCCACACCTCTCAGGCCGACAGCATGTCTTCACCGCATCCATGCAGGCCAATCGACGCGGCTGTTGAACCATGGATGTAGCTCGCCGGCAGGGAGATGCCACTGTGCGGCCCTGCCACTTCGCCACGCTCATGGGAGGCGTGTTCAATGGCTCTGAAGATCGGCATAGTGGGCTTGCGCGGCATCGGCCACACCCACGGAGACGCGTACGCGAACGAACCCCTCGGCGATCTCGTCGCCGTCTGCGACGTAGTGAAGAGCAGAGCGGATGAGGCCGCGGAGAAGTATGGCGTGAAGGCCTACTATAGCCTCGCCGACATGCTCGACGGCGAGCCCGACCTGGATGTTGTAGATGTGACCACTGGCGGCTACGAGAACGCCAGTTGGCACTATGAGCCCGTCATGGAGGCCCTCGAAGCTGGGAAGAACGTCCTCTGCGAGAAGCCCCTCTCGGCCGACATCAACGAAGCCCGCGATATGGTCGCCCTGGCTGCCGAGCAGCGGGTCTACTTCGGCTGCAACCTCAACCACTACTTCACCCCGCCCGCAGAGAGGGCGCGCCAGTACATGGATGAAGGGCACATCGGCGAGTTGGTCTTCTGCCTTCACAAGATGGGGTTCAACGGTGGCGAGCCCGAGGGCTATCAGCCCCCCGGCAGCCGCCGGATCAAGGGCTGGCCCTACTTCCACCTCAAGGCTTTCCTCTCCCACCCCTTCAGCGTTATGCGTTACTTCTGCGGCGACGTGACCCATGTGCAAGCGTTCTGCAACCGACCGGGCTGGCGCCGCCGGGTTGATGACACGATGGTCTCGACAGCCAGCATCCACGTCCGCTTCGCCAACGACTGCGTGGGGTACCTCCTCAGCCAGCGCGGCGACGCCTCCTATGGCCTGGGCGGCTGGTGGAGCTGCGAGGTCGCCGGCACCAAGGGGACCTTCTGCATCGAGAACTGCATCGAGAAGCTCTACTACTGGCCTGGGCCTCTGTCTGAGGCGAAGCCCGAGGATCTCAACCTGGGCGAGATGGGCGGCCCCGTGGTCCACGACACGGGGATCAAGGACTTCGGCGCCACCTTCCCTCGCCGGATCCACGCCTTCCTCGAGGACATCACGAACCAGGTCTTCTTCGAGGACATCCGGGCCTCGGGGCGCGACGCCTTGGCGGCGCTGGAGTATACCTTCGCCGTCATCGAGTCGTATGAGAACGGCGGGGCACTGGTCAATCCGTACCCGCTGCCGCCGCTCCACGGCGACCCGACGGTCATCGAGTAGACAAGGACTGTTCAGCGAGGGGGCCTACGCTCTGGCGCTCATTGAGTGTAGCGCCTCCTCGCTTCCACCTCTTCGAGCTAGCAAGCCACCACACGGGAGGCCAATGCCATGAGACTAGGCGCCAATTCCGTATTGTTCGGCGGACACAGCATGCGAACGGCTTTCAAGTACACAGCCCTGGCGGGATACGATGGGATCGAGCTCTCAGCCATCGACGGCATGAGCCAGCACTTGGTGCTCGACCGTTGGGAGAGCCTTGCGAGCGAGATCAGGGACCTATCGCAGGAGTTCGGTCTCGCCCTGCACGCCATGGAGCAGCCCTCCCGCGACCCGGCACGCATGGAGACGGCGTTCAAGGCTGCCGCGGCCATCGGCATTCCCATCGTCAACTGCGGCCCAGGGGGAAAGCCAGACGACCCTGACGAGTGGGCCCAGCTCGTCGACTCCCTCCGCAGCCTCTCGAAGATGGCGGGCGACTACGGGGTGACCCTCTGCGTGAAGGCCCACGTAGGCGCAAGCATCTACAACACCCCTACCACCCTGCAGGCCATGGCGGAGATCGATGAACCGGCCTTCGGGATCGACATGGATCCCTCCCACATCCACCGTGGGGGCGAGAACCCCGTAGAGGCGATCGCCGCGGTGATCAGCCGCGTGAAGCACGTGCATATCCGTGACTGCCTCGGCCGTCAGATGAACCCGGGAGCACCCGCCAACCAGGCGAACGGCCGCGGAGACATCGACCTAGTAGGGTACATTCGGGTGCTGCATGAGCACGGGTACGCGGGGCCTCTGGACCTGGAGGTCATCGGGTCCGGCAACCTCAATGTAGCCCAGTGCGCGGTTATTGCCGCTGAGTCTCGCGGCCATATGCAGGCCTGCCTCCAGGCGTGCGGAGCGCGCTAGAGGCCCGATGAACGGCATGGATTGGAGGGCAGACGGGTGGGCATCACCCGCAGGGAGTTCGCGGCACGGCTTTCCCTAGGCGTCGGGGCCCTGGCGCTGGGCGCGCCTGGCCGTGGTCAAGAGCCTGAGCGGTGCGGCATCGTCGTAGCCGCGGATGTCCACCTGAAGCCCGATGAACCACGCTCCGGACGTTCCTTCATGCGGTTCGTGGAGGACGTGAACGACAACCTCCCCGATGCTCGCTACGTTCTCCTCTTGGGCGACCTGATGGACTGGGGCACCGATGAGAGCTACGCGCTGATGGCGGAGCTTCAGGCCGAGCTGCGGCCACGGGTCCTGGGCGTGCCAGGCAACCATGACTTCCGCCCGCGTCTCGCGGGTGACGAGACGGGCCGACGCACCGACGACCACTCCATGGAGTACTTCGTTGAGCGCTTCGCCTACGCGCCGGGCCCTTACTACAGCTTCGCCCTTGGCAATACCCGGTTCGTCATGATGGCCACGGAGCGCTGCCACTCCAACCCCGAGGAGGTGTCCTACGGGGGCTGGGTGTCTGCTGAGCAACGGGAATGGCTGGACGGTCAGCTTTCCCGCGCCGAGAGCGCGGGAGAGAACGTGATCGTCTGCAGTCATCAGGGGATCTTCGAGCGGGCGTGGAACACCCACACCCTGCCCTACTGCATGAATCCTCCCGAGCCACTCGCAGAGGTCTTGGAAGCCCACCCCATTGACGTCTCCCTCTCCGGCCACGTTCACGGCCAGCTTCAGGAGCACCACGGGGAGATGGTCGAGGAGCGAGACGGGACCGTCTGGATCAACGGGGGAGCCTTATCCCACGCTCGCGATGGCCGGATGCAGTGCCGGTACTTTGAGTTCGTGGATGGCGCACCGGGGGTCACCATCCGGTCGCGGGACGTGGCGGACGTCCGCGGTACGCCCGAGGCGGAGCATCCTGTCGGGTGCTTCATCGAGGGCCTGGATGTGGATGTCCCGCTACGGCACGGAGTCCGGCTGACGGGGGCGTAGCGCTCGCCTGGGCGCTACTCTTCCGCCGAGGTCTCCTCCTCGTCTCCGCCGCCGTCCGTTTCGCCTGCTTCGGGATCGATGATCTCGTTTTTCGTCTCGGTCACGTGAACGTAGATCTCCTCCACGTCGATGCCCACCGTAACGAAGGACGCTTTGGCCTTCAGTCCCCCGTAGAGCCGCAGCTCGGCCTCAACTACCGACCCGGTCTCCAGATCCATGTGGACGGCCAGGGCGTACTTCAGTGTGCCGTACAGCCAGTCGTCATCGATCTTGGCGCGGTAAGGGAAGGACCCCTCGGAATCCACGCGGATCAGCGTCCGGTCAGGCAACTCGAGCATATCGCCGAAGTAGTTCTCCGCGGTAACCGGCACGTACTGGCCGTAGGGGTCGAATGCCTCGTGGCTTCCATCCCAATTCTGGCCCGGCCTCGCGGCGCGCTCAGGGAACACCAGAAGGCTTGTCGCGTACAGAACCGCAGCGGTAACGTCGATCCCGACGTCATCGTCGTCGTCCAGGGGCTGCGAGACGTCCATGATGGCGCCGTACACGCTTCGGTGGGCGGTGAGTGGATCGCCGATGTAGCGGGGTGGCTTCACCCGGTCGCCATACCGGATCTCTCCCCCCGTCATCGTCAGCTCGACCTCGATCAGCGGGTCGCCGCCCTGAGGACCGGCCACCACCGTCTGGTTCATCGTGAGTTCGCCCTCGAAGTTGATCTTGCGACCTCGCCCCTCGCCACTCCCCTTTACGTCAATGGCAAAGTCCTGAGAGTAGCCTTCGGGTGGCCGATAGCGCAGCTCGTAGCTGGCCTGGGCCGCTCCAACGCCAAGCATCGAGGCGCACAGTGCGACCGCGACAGCACATCGCATGGGGTATGCTCCAATACTAAGGTCCGCAGCCTAGCCACGGGCCTACTCGGACGAGTCGCTGGGGGCTTCGGGGTCCAGGATTCGGGCCTCGGTCTGCTTGATATGAACGTTCAGCTCGCGCACCTGGATACTGATGCGCATGCCGATGGGGCCCGAGGTGGACAGCTCACCGTACAGCTTCAGTTTCGCATCCCTCAGCGTACCCGTCGCCCGGTCGAGGGTCATCTCCAGGTAGTACTGGAGGGTGCCCTGTAGCGTACGCTCGTCTATCTCTGTATGGTACGGGAAACGGCCTTCCGAATCTACCTGTATCAGCGTCTCGTCGCCGAGTTCGAGCATGTCCGCGAACCGGTTCTCCGCCGTCACGGGAACGTAGTCTCCGTACGGATCGAAGGCGTCGTGACTCCCGTCCCAAGTGGCTCCCGGACGAGTCTCACGCTCAGGGAACACGAGCAGGCTCGAGGCGTACAGAACGGCAGCGGTGACATCGATCCCGGTCTCATCATCGTCATCAAGCTGCTCTGAGACGCTCGTTATCTGGCCCAACGGCGTGCGCTCCGCCGCAAGCGGATCGCCGATGTACCGCGGGGGCTTCATTTTGTCGTTGTAGTAGATCTCGCCATCGAGGATGGTGACCTCGATCGGAATGGGCTGTGCGAGGTCCGTGGACTCCCCCTGAACGGTCTGGTTCATGGCCATGTTGCCGTGGAACTGGATGTAGTCGCCTCGTGCTACCGCAGCGCCGGAGACCTCGACCTCGAAGTCCTGGGAATACCCCACTGGCGGCTGGAAGCGGAGAGTCTCTGCTCCGAGCGCCGCCACGGAGAGAAGAGCAACGGCCAGAAGTGGGAGAGCACGGTGGATGGCTCTCATCGCCTCACCTCGCGACGGTCTAGGCGCTAAGTACGCGAACGGCCCGAGCGAGGGGCCGGGCCGATGACAACCATATGGAGCCGACGGTCGGACTCGAACCGACAACCTGCTAATTACGAATCAGCTGCTCTGCCTATTGAGCTACGTCGGCTGGCCTGATCGGGGACTCAAGGCCCCAAGGCAAACGTAACAGTAGTCGGTCCGTTGGCTCGAGTCAAGATGGCGCTCGGCGCCCTGGCGCCCCCTCGAGGCGCCTTCTCTTGGACGCGCGTCTGCGCCTCCGGTTCCGCGTCACATCACAGTACTTCGGTGCCGATGCAGGCCTCATCCACTCGGAGGGAGGTTGCGTTCCCCGACTCGCGGTTCGGCCCGACGATGGTGCGCCGGCCGGCCTCCAGGTGGATACCCACCGCGTTGCCCCGAAGCACGTTGTCAGCGATGCGGCAGTCTGTGGGGGGCTTGCTCGCTCCATTCGAGCCCGCCTGCACCACGCCCGTGCGGCACCCTTCGACGACGTTGTCCACCACTTCGACCCCGGAGCCATGATCGACCACGATGCCACCCTGGGCGCAGCATGCGATGGAGTTTCCGCGGATGCAGCCGCCACGGAGGTGGGCGAGGTAGAAGCCGCTGCGCGCATCCCGCACATGGTTTGCCAGCACCCTTGTGCCGTCGCAGTAAGCGACCTGGATGGCGGAGTGGGCCGCGCCGCTCACATCGTTGCTCGCGATGAGGTTCCCGTTAGACTGCTCGTTGTAGCGTGCGGTCAGGAGGATGCCGTGGGTGCAGCCGGGAAGGTCGTTCGACACGATCTCGTTCGAGTGGCAGCCGTTGTTGATGGCGATGCCCGCCGCCTGCACCTGGTCGCCTGGTCGGGCACACGAAGCGCAGAGGTTGGACACGACCCGACAGTGACTGGCGCGATCGAGGTGGATACCCCACCCCGCGTTACGGCTACAGTCACACCCCAGCACGGCTGCGTCATCGGTCTTGTCCAGGGTAATGCCGTTCTGGCCGTCGGTAGCGACGCAATCACGGATGGTGCCGCCCTGGCATCGCTCGAACCAGATCCCTGTGCCGTATAGTCGCCACCCTGCCTTGTCGAAGAGGTCGATCCAGTTTACGGGGTCGTCCGGGTCGAGGGCGTTCACGCTCTTGGTTCGGGTCCCCGTCGCTGAGACGCCCTCCACAGTCACGTCGGTACTGCTGAGAACATGCACCCCCACCTGGAACCCAACGGTGGTGAGCCCCACAATTCGCACCCGGCTCGACCCGATGACCCGGATCCCCACTCCCCGGCGACCATCCGCCGCCTCCTCGGCGCCGCACAGCACCACGCCGGAGCAGTCGATCACCGCATCCTCGGCACGCACGGTGATGACCGGCTCATCCTCCCCCACGGTGAAGGAGTAGCTCCCAGGCCGCAACACCACGGAGTCTCGGATCGCCAGTCCCCGCCGGGGTCTATGTGTCGCTCGGGTGTGCAAGGCTTCCCTCCCTCACCCACTGATTGTAGCCGTTCCGCAGACGAAGAGGAGCAGTGCCAGACCGGAGCCGAAGGCGGCGCCGCGGCCTGTCTCCGCCCAGGTATGGATGTCACCCTCGACGCGGCTCTGGGCGACGAGCAGGGCGAGGACCAGGGAGCCCGCAAGCACCCAGGGGTTCCAGGTGGTCAGGGTCAGAAGAGTGGCGATGTAGAAGGAGACCGTCGCGTGGCCGCTCACCCATCCGCCGCTCACGAAGGTCCCCTTGGCGATGCGCTCCTTGAAGATGATGATGAGCAGTGCGAGCATCACCAAGCCGCTGGCGCCCAGGCCTACCGCCGGCATCTCCCGCACGAACATGCTGCGGAGCATGTGTTCACGGGCGAGATCCGACTCTCCAGACACGGCAGCAATACCGGCCAGCACGAGGTTACCCAGATCGTCGAACCATCGCACGAAGAGGATCACGAACACTCCGATGGCGTAGACGCAGGTCGTGAGGACGATACCTGCCGCGATGTCCTTCACCCGTTTGGCTCGCTCGTCGTACTCGGAGGTGATCATGTTGACCAGGTCTTCCAAGGCTGTGTTCAGCATCTCGGCCACTATCACGATGAGGATGGCGGACCATACGAAGAGCAGCTCCAGGATCGGCAAGCGCATTAGAATGGCCCAGATCGTCACGAGCAGCGCGACCACGAAGTGGACGCGCATGTGCTTCTCGGTCCGGAAGACGGTCACCACGCCCTGACAGGCGTAGTCGAAGGACCGAGCGACCGCGCGCAGGCGGCCCCTTCGCTGTGCGGCTTCCTCTGGCCTCAAAGCTCCCGCACCTCCGCTGTATATTGCTCCTGTAGGCTGAACATGGCTCGCTCCTCCTCGACCGTGGCGTGGTCATGCCCCAGCAGGTGGAGAGTGCCGTGCACCGCGCAGAGGACCAGTCCGTCTAGAGCGTCTCCCCCCTGCCCCGGCGCCACGCACTCCGGCGCGAGCATCACATCGCCCAACGCCACAGGCGGTCCATGGGGGTCGCCTGGCGGCGCATCCGTCGGGAAAGACAGAACATCCGTCGGTGACGGCTCCGCCCTCCACGTCGCGTTGAGTTCCGCCATGGCCTCCGCGCCGATGATGGAGAGCCCGACCGAGCAGCGCCGAGCGGCCGCCCCCAGCTCCGCCGTCAGGACATGGCGGACCGCCCGTTCGAGCCGCGCGATCCAGCCCGGCGGGAGCGTCACCTCCTCAATGACGATGAGCTCTATCACGGCGATGGAGCCGTTCCTTCATCGCTCGCGGCCTCGGCCCGTGGCCTGGGCGTCCGAGCGTTGGTTGGCTCATTGGCGTCTGGGTACTCGATCCGTGAGTGGTAGATGCCAAGGAGGGACTTGGTCAGTGAGGCCTCGACCGCCTTGATCTCCCGCATCGTCATGGGGCACTCGTCGAGCTGACCGTCGGCGATCTTGCCCTCGATGATTCGATGGATCTGAGACACGATGGCGTTGCGAGTCGTGTCCTGCAGACTCCGCACCGCCGCCTCCACCGCGTCGGCCAACATGAGGACGCCGGTGGCTACCGAGCGTGGCTTGGGGCCGGGGTAACGGAAGCCTGATTCATCGTCCCTGTCGTGCCCCAGTTCCTGAGCGCGATGGTAGAAGTAGGCCACCAGGGTCGTCCCGTGATGCTCTCTGATGCAGTCGACAATCGGCCGAGGCAGCCTGTGTTCCTCAGCCAGATCCACCCCTGCCTGCACATGCTCGATGATGGAGCGGGCCGACAGCGTTGGCGACATCGTGTCATGGGGGTTCGCGCGACCCGCCTGGTTCTCCACGAAGAGGTGAGGGCGGTGCATCTTCCCGATGTCGTGGTAGAGAGCGCCGACGCGGACGAGCAGCGCTTCGTACTTCCGCCCGATGTCCTTCGCTGCATTGCCCGCGATGCTGGAGACGATGAGAGAGCCGTGGTAGGTGCCTGGCGCCTTTGCCAGGAGCGACTCCAGGAGGGGGTGGCTGGGATCGGACAACTCCAGGAGGCGCATATCCGTCACCGTCTCCAAGGAGTACTCCAGCATTCGGGCCGCCAGGTGGCCGCAGAAGATCCCCGTGAGTCCCGCCAGGAGCGCCCACCGAGCCCGGGCCGCCAAGTCAGCCGCAGAGAACGTCTCGCCGCTCAGACCCGCACGCCGCTCCAGGTAGAGGTCCACGAACCCGATGGCCACGAAGGCGAACACCGAGCTGGCGAGGCCGATCAGCGTCACCTGGGTGAGCCGATAGGTGAGGTACCGCTTCGCCAGCATCCCCGCGACCCCGCCCGCTAGGACCGCCCACATGCCGTGGAGGCTGTGTGGCCCCGAGACCAGCATGAAGCACACGAGCAGGATCCCTTGTAGACAGGCCGCCGAGAAGTGCCCCAGAAGCAGGGTCGCGGCGAGTACCGCGAACTGGGTGAGCGCGTAGCCCGCGTACGGCAGGTTGTCCTGGTTGAGCAAGACGTTGAAGGCGATGGTGGGTACCGCGATCAGGAGAGCCAAAGCCGCCAGTCGGCGCGTCTTCGCCAGACTCTCGGGCTCGAAATGGTGGATGAGAAGCAGGGTGAGGATCAGGGCGAAGATCGCCATGCCGAAGTCCAGCAGCCTTGCGACCCAGTCAGTTCTCTCGCTGGCCACCATGCCCAGGGCCCGAAGCTGCCGAATGTCTTCGGCATCCACCACGGTGCCTTGCGCCACGATCAGCTCGCCGCGCTTCACGGACTTCATGATCGGCTTCACTTCGGCGGATACCCTGTCCCGCTCCGCCTGTGTCGCCACGTGATCGTAGATGGAGTTCGGCACGATGCACGCCTCGCACACTTGCACGAGCGCGTTCCTTACCCCCGCGACGTTAGGGATGCCGAGGGCCCGCACATCGGCCCAGTAGCCGATCCGCTCTCTGGCATGCACCCGGGCCGCGTCCATCTCATCGTCCCGGACCTCCCGCTCCTCGTTCACTCGGCTCAACGCCCGCTGGCACGCCTCGCGGAAGGCAGCGCGGTCCTCAGAGGCCATACCAACGACGAAGCCGAAGGCGTCCAGGGGCGGTCGAGCGATGGGGTCGAGCGTGTCCCACCCCGCCTGGATGATCGGGTCGGTGGGCCCTTCCCCGTCGTCCTCGGCGCTCTCGTCCTCCGTCGTCCGATCCGAGACCCGCTCCTCCCGAGATAAGCGGAGGTCCTCGGCCGTCATCTCCGCCGCCGCCATGATGCCGCTGAGTCGCTTGGACATCTCCTGGTAGGCTTCGGACCGTTGCCCCACGTAGATCTTGGTGACGCCCTGGGCTGCCTGCTCCCGCGCTTCCTCCGTCGCTTCTTCGTCCTGCCAGGTGTCGTCGCGGGGCGAGTACACGTTCCGCGGGGCGATGACACCTTCTTGGAGATCGCTGTGGAGGGGCGAGAGGCTGTACACGGCCGCCATACCGACAGCCAGCGCAAGCCCCAGCATGATGGCGGGCCGCTTGTCGAACCCCGTCACGATCCGCTCATACCGCATGCGACGGAGCCGGCCTTGGGCTGTCCGATGGTGGCGCTTCTCCTTGTCATTCGCTGGCCGCATCGGACTCCTCACCCCGCTCCGCATCGGCGCGATCGTAGGCGCGGATGATCCGGCGCACCAGTGGATGGCGCACCACATCCTCGTCACCCAGCGCGATGTGTGCGATCCCGTCGATACCGCCCAGGAGTTCCCTGGCCTGCTTGAGGCCCGAACGCTTGCCCGCGGGCAGGTCTACCTGGGTCACGTCGCCCGTGACAACGATCTTCGACGAGTATCCCATACGGGTTAGGAACATCTTCATCTGCGCTTCGGTTGTGTTCTGAGCCTCATCGAGGATGATGAAGGCGTCATTCAGGGTACGGCCCCGCATGTAGGCCAGGGGCACCACCTCGATGGCGCCCCGCTCCAGCATTTTCTGGGCGCGCTCCATGCGCATCATGTCGTAGAGGGCATCGTAGAGTGGCCGAAGGTAGGGATCGACCTTCTCCCTCAGGTCTCCGGGGAGGAAGCCCAGGCTCTCCCCGGCCTCGACCGCGGGCCGACTCAGGATCAGCCGCTCGTACTGCTTCGCGGCCAGGGACGCCACGGCCATGCCCATCGCCAGGTACGTTTTGCCGGTGCCC
This sequence comes from Armatimonadetes bacterium UBA1398, assembly GCA_002305165.1. Classification (GTDB taxonomy): domain Bacteria; phylum Armatimonadota; class Zipacnadia; order UBA1398; family UBA1398; genus UBA1398. The sequence goes on along the minus strand of DBQI01000015.1, from coordinate 7,651 downwards.
GCCGGCCCGATGCTGAAGGTCACACCGTGACGCTCGATCGCCTCGACGTAGCGAAGCTGACCAAGGGTGCGGGGCCGAATCCTTCGGCCCTTCTCGGTGACTAGGACGGTCTTGTCCAGGAGGTGCTCCACTACGGGGACCTCCCCGCCCAGTGCCATCCGCAGAAGATACTCGGCGTCCGGGCCCGTGAGAGTGTGGCCCTTTCGGACTGCCGATACCATACTCTCCAGTAGGCTGAAGACGGTATCCAGCTCCGGCCCCTCGCCCTCGACGCGCACCTCCTGGCCCCGCGCCGTTACTCGAGGAGAGGCCATCGCGTTGAGGGTCTTGAGGACCTCGTCCCCGTCGCCGAGGAGCGCGCGGACCTCGCCATCGGTGGCGAGCTGGATCGACTTCGTCATCGGGTCCCCCGTAGCGTTGCTGCGCTCGAATGGGAGTGTACGAAGGCCCCCACGGCCCGTCAACTCGGCCCCCAGCCCGCGCGCCACGGTTGACCCACCTCCGCTCCCTCCCTACACTGCGGGTGTCAAAGGACGCGGGCGAAGGGACGCCATTACATGGCCCTAGCTCTATCCTGCACGCCGCTCCATGAGGTCAGGCCCTCCGTTGAGGCGAGCGACAATGCCCTCCTCCTCCGCGTCGAGGCGCCTGGGCCCACCGCGCCCCGGACCCTCCCCCTTGCCTTCGCGATACTCCTCGATACGAGCGGCTCCATGGAAGGGCCCCGCCTGGAGTGCGCCGTCGAAGGCACCCTCCGAGCCGTCAGCCACCTCGCCCCTACCGACAGCGTGGCCCTGATCGGCTTCGATAGCCGCGCCCGGGTGCTCCGCCCCCTTGCTCCCCTCGGAGCCGGTGATGCCCTCGCCACGGCCCTGCGGCGCGTGCGAGCCGGCGGGGCAACTCGACTCGTCGCCGGACTGGAGGCGGCCCTCGATCAACTACGAGCCGCCCAAGCGCACCACGCCCTCCGGCGCCTGATCCTCATCTCCGACGGCGCGCCGAGCCACGGACCCCGAGATGTTACCGGCTTCTCCGATCACTTGCGCGCCCTGCGCGAGGCCCATGTGAGCATCTCCACGGTGGGGTTGGGCGATGAGTTCGACGAGGAGCTCCTGGCAGGCTTGGCCGCGTCCACCGGTGGGCGGTACGCGTACGTGATGCCCCGGGAGGACCCCGCCGAGGCACTGCTACAGGCCATCCAGGCCGTCAATCAGGCGGCCCTCGCCGACGCCACCATGAGCCTCCGGTGTCTGCGGTGGAACAACCTGCAAGACGATGGCGGAATGTGGGATGCCCGACTCCCGGACATCCGCGTAGGCTCCCGCTACGAGGCGGTCGTACCCCTCAGCCATGAGCCCCGACCCGCGGGCGACTACGTCGTCGCCACGGTGGCCGTCACCGGAAGCGATCCGACTTCGGGGGAGACCGTCACCCTCGACACCCAAGCCCTCGTCGCCTTCTGGCCCCACGTTCTTGAGGAGCGTCCGCCCGATGCAGAGGTCACCGCCGCTCGCCTCGTCCGTGGTGGGGAAGGCATCCTCACTCGCACCATCGCAGACATCCGCGCCCGTCGCCTCAGTCAGGGCCAGGTGACTGAGCGAATCGAGGGGGCCGGCGCCGCCTTCGCCGCGGGAGGCCGACAAGATCTCGCCGATCGAGCCTACGCGGCCGCCGCGCGGTTCCGGGATGGCGCCCTCGCCGGGCCGAACAAATGGCTGACTGAGATCGTCCTAGATGTGAGGATCGGGCCAGCCCCCTGAGCCGGGGCTTGCGTACGGCCGCAGAGCCGTCCTCACGGGGAGGGACGGAGATCATGAGCGAGACTAGCGACCAGACCTACTATGAGATCCTGGGGGTCACTCCCGACGCCACATCCGAGGAGATCACCGACGCCTATCGGCTCCTCGTCCGACGCAATGCTGATGACAAGCCCCTCTTCGACCGGATCACGGAAGCGTACATGGCTCTGGCCGACGCCCAGTCTCGCCGCCAGTACGATCAGGCCCTGGGCCATCGAATGCGCCATGCCGCATCCGCGCCTCACACGCCAGAGGCCGAGTCGCAGCACGAACAAGCGGAGCAGGTCTGTCCCGCCTGCGGGTCTAAGAACGCCGCGGGCAACCACTTCTGCGGAGTCTGCGGCCTCGTCCTTCGCGGTCCCGCCCACGCCAGCGGACGCCCCAAACTCGGCATTGGAGTCATCCATCTCCCCGATGGCGACCAGATCACCGTCGAGCATGGAGAGGTGCTGCTCGGACGCTCCGCCAAGTGCAGCATCGTTCTGTCGGGCGACCGCTACGTGAGCTCCCAGCACGCCAAGATCCAGTGCCTCATGGGCATCTTCACGATCCAGGACCTGGGCTCCACAAATGGCAGCTTCTTGAACGGCGAGCGGCTTGCCGAGGGCAAGAACGCCAAGCTCCGGGATGGCGATGTGATCGTGCTCGGGCGAACCGAGATCAAGTTCGAGATCCGCTGACAAGGGCTGGGCTGGGCCGCGGCAACCGTCGCGATTCCGGCGCCGACGCTTGCCACGTCACTCCCCGTGGAGAGCGGCGCTGGCCGACAGCCGCTCCGTGAGCCACGCCAGGTTGAAGCGGTAGTGCTGGCGGCTGCTCAGGAGGTGGATCGTCCCACCGCTGTCCTGGATCGCCGTCAGGTAGCCCCGCGGCTCCGCCTCCGTCTCACTCAGCGTGAACGGCGCCCCATCCGTCGTCTCGAGGGCCCGGCCGCTCCCATCCGTAATGAATCGCGCCACGCGCCAGGTCTCGCCGTCATCCTCGCTGAGCGCGGCGAAGAGGCCCGAGCCGATGATCGGCTCCCCATCCAACCCCGGGACCTCCACCCCAGCCGCGAAACTCGCGAAGAACAGAGGACCCTCCCGCAGGCGGATGAGCGCCAGCCGCTGGCCACCCGATATGGGCGGGAACGGGCTCGCCCGGAACTCCCACGTCGCCCCAAGGTCCCGGCTGACGCTGAGCGGCATGCGACCGTCGATGGTGTCGCCGCGGCCCAGCGCCAAGAGGCTCCCGCCCGCGATCTCCACCACCCCGGCATGGATCCCCGCGATCGTCCCGCCGGCGTCAGCCCAGGTCGCGCCCTCGTCATGGCTCACCTGGAGCGCCGTGCCTCCATCACCGCCCGTGACCGCGTCGCAGGGAAGCAGCAGAGCGCCCGACGAGTGCCGGATCGCGCTATCGATGGGCATATGCCGCAGGCCGTGATCGGGGGTAACGATCCGGCCCGGTGACCACGTCGCCCCGCTGTCCGTCGAGACCCGCTGGACGATGACGCAGTTGCCCCACGTCGCCGCCGCCGAGACGCAGATCCACTGCAGGATCCGCCCGTCCTCGAGCCTCAGGAAGGCGTTCGACTCCTCCGTCCGGTCCGGCGCGTCCCACATGAGCTCCGCCGGCTCCCACGCCTCGCTCCCCAAGCGCAATCGGCTCGCGACCACGCTCGTCTCCCGGCCGGCCTCCTCCACGCACGAATACCATGCGGCGAGCAGATCGCCGTTCGGGCACTCGACCACCGCCGGCACGTGGTTGTGCTGCGACCACAGCGGCCCCATGCTCCCCGAGGGGATGCGCACGGTCGGCAGGGGCGGCGCGAACCAAGGTTCCGCGGGCGTGGGCTCGGCGGGGCGTGGCGCCGCTGACACATCCCGCTGATGGAGCGGCAGGGGCTGGGCCGGCGCGGCATCGAGTTCTGGCAGTTCCCCCATGACGACTCGGAAGCCGATGTACCAGCTCCGCTCGCCTGGAAGGGCGCCCTGACGGTTGGCCGATCGGAGGTAATAGGCCTCCGTGGAGTGGCTCCCGCCTCGCGTCACCCGGAACTCGCCCTCCGCCGGCCCCACGGGGTTCACCCGATCGCCCACCGGGTACGGGCCATACCAGTCCAGGCACCACTCCTCCACGTTTCCGTGGGTGTCGTAGAGGCCCCACGGGTTGGGAGGGCTCTGCGCCACGCGGAGGCTCACGACGTCCTCGGCGGAACTCCGCTCCGGGTCCGGGTACCAACTGCGCCGCTGGTTCTTGCCATAGGCCTCCGGCCACGCGTCACCGGTCCAGAAGGCCGTCGTCGTCCCCGCCCGGCAGGCATACTCCCACTCCGCCTCGGTCGGCAGCCGGTAGGGCCTGCCCTCGCGCTCTGAGAGCCACTCGCAGAACCCTACTGCATCGTCCCAGGAGACGAACACGGCGGCCTCGTCATCCTCCCGCGAGAACCCCTGCTTGCCCCGCAGGGCCCGATGGGCTGGGTCATAGGCCTCGTACTCCGCGTTCGTGACCTCCGTCGCCGCGATGTGGAACGGCTGCGATAGCGTCACGCGGTGGGCGGGCCGCTCATCGACGTCACCGTGGCGCAGATGCGCCCGCGTCGTGACGGCCTCCGGCAACGCGTCCCCCCGGCTGCCCATGATGAACTCGCCGGGCGGAAGGGGGATCAGCGTCATGCCGAGGCTGTTCGTGATGGGTTCCTGAGCCACGAGGGGGCCTCCCAGCCAGAGGGATGCGACGCACAGCAGAGCCAGCCGAGCACGCCCCGGGCGCCAGCCGACAGGTGCGGCTGTCTGGAGAGGCCCTGCCATGGGAGACGCTAGGCCTTGCGAACCGAGGCGTAGCGCTGGGAGGCGTACTCCCAGTTCGCGATGTTCCACCACGCCGCCACGAAATCGGCCCGAGCGTTCTTGTACTTCAGGTAGTAGGCGTGCTCCCAGACGTCGATGACCATGAGCGGGATGACTCCCTGCACCGCCAGGTCCTGATGCTTCTCCGCCTGCAGGATCATCAGAGTGTCCGTCATGGGGAAGTAGCCGAGGATGCCCCAGCCGCTCGCCTCCACCGCTACCGTCGCAGCCGTGAGCTGCTGCCGGCACGCCTCCACCGAGCCGAAGCTCGCATCGATGGCGCGCACGAGTTCCGCTGTCGGGGCCGAGCCGCCGGGCGTCATGCCGAGCCAGAAGAGCGTGTGGAGCACGTGGCCGGAGCCATGGAAGGCGAGTTCGCGCTCCCAGTGCTTGATCTCCGACGCGGGCCGATCGCCCGCGCGAATCGCCGCCAGCGCCGTCAGGGCCGCGTTCGCCCCCGCCACGTAGCCCGCATGATGCTTATCGTGATGCAGTGTCACCGTCTCGGCGTCGTAGTGGGGTTCGAGCGCGTCGTAGGCGTAGGGCAGGTCGGGCAGCACGAACTCGCTGCCGTTCCAGCCCAGGTTGCACGGGTCCTCCCACTCTTGTGCGCGCAGGGCGTCCGCGGCGATGCCGAGGCCCCCCGCAGCCGCGGCTCCCGCGGCCATGTTGCGCAGCGCGTCCCTCCGATCGATGCGACCCACCGGTCAGCTCCCCTCTCACTCCTTGCGCGGTTGGTGCGGCCCTATGACCGCCAGGAGCTCCTTCGCCCTGGGCGCGCGGCGCCCTTCCGCGGGCCTACCGCCCCTCCAGGTACCGCCGCGTCCAGGGGCACACCGTGATGCAGATGCCGCAGATCGCGTGGCTGATCCCCAGGCGGTCCCGGGCCCGGAGGCACGCCTCGCGGCACTTCCGCACATCCAGAAGCTCCTCCCGCGGCATCCCGGGGCTCCATTCGGCCCCCGTCGCCGCTCGTGCCGGGCAGGCGCTTACGCAGAGGCCGCACACGCCGCAGAGGGAGCGATCCATCGGGGCGGCCACGGGGAGGTCCGCGTCCGTGAGCACCGTCGCGAGCCGCAGCGCCGAGCCGAAGGGCTTCGTTACGAGCAGCCCCGTGCGGCCGATCCAACCCAGCCCCGCCAAGGTCGCCACGATCTCGTGCGGCGCCGGCGTGGAGAGATCCGCGGCCAGCTCCCCCGAGGTCGCGGGGAGGGGCGCCGCCGTCGCCCCCAGGTCCCGCAGCCACCGGGCCGCCGCCTCGGCGAGCTCATCGAGGAGGCCGTTCGCCCGCTCGCACTCGCCGGCGTACTCCAGCGTCGGGCCGGTCAGGATGTCGGAGACTATCTCCTGGTCGAGAGCCACGGCGACGGCTACCCCACGAGGCAGGCCCTGCCGTGGTTCGGGAGAGATGCCGCTGAGATCCGCGACGCCGACCAGGGAGGCCCCGCGATCTACGAGGAACCGTTGGAGTTCGTCCACGGCGATCACCGTGGGGGAAGTGCGCCGCGAGCGGTCGAGGTCCTTCAGCGCGCCGTCGGCGGACTCAGTTCGCGGCGAGGCCGCGACCACTAGAAGTGCTTCGTCGCGAAGGCCCGCCCTGAGTGGGACTTGAGGTAGCGCTCGAAAGCGATCGCCTTCTCCTTGGACCGGAACATGATGGAGGTCTCTACCACCCACGGTCGGTACTTGGCGGTGTGCTCACAGAGCCCCGCGTTATGGGCCTGGAGCCTGCTCCGGAGATTGCTGGTGATGCCTGTGTAGTGCCGTTCGGGTTCGGACTCGCTCCGGAGGATGTAGACGTAGTGAAACCTGGCCACTGGAAGCTCGCTCGCCAAAGCCATCGTCGGAACGCTCGCCCCCTGCTCTAGGCGCCCACTGGCATGCCAGGGAGTAGTTCACGGCCTAACCCGCGACCACCCGGCACGCCAGGGCGTAGTCCATCGCTCAACCTTACGAACTGGCATGCCAGGGCGTAGTTCACGGCCCAACTCGCAACCAACTGGCACACCACCGCGCAGTTCACGGCCTAACCCGCGACCCACCCGGCACGCCAGGGCGCAGTTCACGGCCTAGCCCGCGACCACCCGGCATGCCACCGCGCAGTTCACGGCCTAACCCGCACCCACCCGGCATGCCAGGGCGTAGTCCATCGCT
>DBQI01000015.1:451-808 GCA_002305165.1 Armatimonadetes bacterium UBA1398 | reverse complement strand
GCGCAGTTCACGGCCTAACCCGCACCCACCCGGCACGCCAGGGCGTAGTTCACGGCCTAACCCGCGACCACCCGGCATGCCAGGGCGTAGTCCATCGCTTAGCCTCAGGAACTGGCATGCCAGGGCGTAGTTCACGGCGAAGCCGTGAACGAAGCCTGGTGGAGGCGGCGGGAATCGAACCCGCGTCCGAAGTGAGAGCCCGGCCACATCTACGAGTGTATCCCGCGTTTTGGGTTCGTCGGGGCCACGCCCGCGGGCGGGCTTAGATCCCGGCTAGCCTACCTGGGGTGTCCCTCGCGCCGGGTAGACGGCAACGCTCGGTAAGCCGCTGTTTATGACGCCCTGTCCCCAGCCCAT
>DBQI01000015.1:0-361 GCA_002305165.1 Armatimonadetes bacterium UBA1398 | reverse complement strand
CTCCCGCGTGCATGTCACGGCGTCCCGCCAGGGCGAAGCCCGGAGCGAAGCCGCACCGTCCAGGGGGCTTCGCCCCCTGGACCCCAACTGCTGTAAGTGGTAAAGCCGCTAAGCCGCAAGCCGTAATCAGAGATCCCTGGCGACGCGAAACCCACCGTCGTCGAACCCGTTGAGGTTGTAGTCGCGGCAGGCGCAACGGAAGTACGCCCCAACGCTCTCCTCCCACGAGCCGCCGCGCAACACTCGAAACTCGCCTCTGGGCGGCGCGGACAGGTCCCCGCGCGCGTAGTACCCGTAAGCCCCCGCGTCATACCAGTCCTCGCACCACTCCCACACGTTCCCCGCCATGTCGAACAGACCA
>DBQI01000059.1 GCA_002305165.1 Armatimonadetes bacterium UBA1398 | reverse complement strand
CGCACCGAGGGCACTTCTCCAGGTGGTTACATCGCTCGGAAAGTGATCCACTCATCGGCCAGAAAGTGATCCACCCCCGGCGAGGTAGGAAATTCCCCATCGAGGGGGAGACTCCTCGGCGGGCCGCGAGGGATCCCTTGATTTCTAAGGAGCAGGATATCAGTCACGGCCGAACCCCCTCGGCGGGTTGATCTCGGACAGGGTGTCCACCACCAACCCGAGCTGCTCGATGGTCTCCGCCAGTCGGGCTCCCTGGTCGCCGTCCTGGAGGGAATCTGGCAAAGAATCCAGCCATCCCTCGTACTCCTGTCGGAGGGCTTCCGCCTCGATTCGGAGGACGGCCAGACGGGCGGGTCTCGAAGTGGCTCGGCGAGGTGGCGACGGCGGAGCCTGCGGTGCCTCACGGATGGTTGCAGTCCGTCGGCGATAGGCTCTCTGGCGGGCTGCGTTGGATGCGTGGATCCGAGGTCGGCTCATAGCTTGAGGCCTTTGGATAACGTAACGTTACGATTGGCCCAGGCCTGTGCCATCACTGTTCTTCCTCGCGACGGCGGCGGGTCCGGTAGGAGGGGCCCTTGGTGGTCAGGATGTGGGAGTGGTGGCTCAGCCGGTCGAGCAGCGCCGTGGTCAACTTCTCGCAGCCGAACACCTGCACCCACTCGCTGAAGGCCAGGTTGGTCGTCACGATGGTGGAGCGCCGTTCGTACCGCTCCGCCAGCAGGTTGAACAATAGTTCTCCGCCAGCCCGGTCGAAGGGGACGAAGCCCAATTCATCCACCACCAGGAGCGCCACCTTCTGGTAGCGACGGTGGAGGTTCCCGAGGGAGCGCTCATCCCGGGCTTCGAGCAACTCCCGAACCAGGTCGGCGGCCCGGCTGAAGGCCACCCGGTAGCGACGCCGGGCCGCCTCGACCCCGAGCGCGATGGCCAGCATGGTCTTGCCGGTCCCGATCGGTCCGGCCAGGATCACGTCCTGCCCTCGATCCAGGTAGTCGCAGCTGGCCAGTTCCAGAATTTTTGGGCGGGAGACTCCCTTCAGTGCCTGCCAGTCGACCTGGTCCAGGGTCTTGATGTCGGGGAATCTGGCCTCCCGGACCAGCCGTTGAGCCCTGCGGTCGTGGCGCGAGGCCACCTCCATCTCGAGCAGGTTGCTCAGGTAGTCGGGGTATGGCCAACCCTCTTCGTTGGCCTGGCGAGCCAGGTGCTGGTGCTCCCGGTAGACCCCCGGCAAGTTCAGGTCTCGGCAATGCTGCTGCAGGACGGCGTCGCGGGCGGCTTCGTTCATGCCTCACCTCCTGCCAGCAGGACGTCGTAATCGGAGGCCCGGGCCATCTCGATTTCTACGGCTGTCAGCCTGGCCGGGACGGCCACGGTCCACCGAGGCTCATGGAGAGTCCGGCTCAGAGCCAGGAGGTCGGTCCTCCCAGCCTCCAGAGCGCGCTCCACGGCTACCCGAACGGTGACCTCGCCGTGGGCCACAATCGCGCCCAGAAACCGCGCGAGAATCCGGCCCGCCTCCTGGGGCCCGTGGACCTCCTCCAGCCGCTTCCAGAGCATCTTGAAGGGCTCACCGAGTTCCTCCACCAGTTCGCGGGCCACCTGCCTCACCGCGTGCGGCTTGCGGGAAAGCTCGCGGAGGTAGTGGCGGTACTCGATGTCCCGCTCTCCCTTCCCGCGCCGACGTTTGAGCACTTCCTCGCCCTGGCAGGCCACCAGGACGTTCGACGGGCCGACGAGGGCGGTCGCCCGCTGGCGTGCCCAGTGCTCTGGCACCGAGTAGACCGCACCCTCGCACTGGAAGGTGGCCTTGCTGGAGATCGATACCGGAACCACCCGGCGAGCCTCGAAATCCGTCGCGGGCAGAGGTCGGAAACGCCGCCGCTCCTCCTCGAACTTCTCCAGAACCGTCCGGCGCCCGGCGTCGACCCTCTCCGCCGCGCGCTGGTCCAATTCGGCGACGAGCTGCTGGGAGATCTCCTCCAGGGACTCGCCCGTCGGGATGGGCGTCAGGTGAGCCAGCCGGATCCCCTTCCCGCGGGCCTCCACCCCGCCCTTGTCGTGGCCCTCGCCCACTCGCGCGAAGTCGGGTTCAAACAGGTAGTGGCTGGTCAAGGCCTGGAAACGCTCCGTCAATTCCCTGCGCGGCACCACCACCTTCTGCACCGCCGGCTTCAGGTTGTCATACACGGCCCGCCACACGACACCGCCGAAATGGCGAAAGGCCCTCACGTGGCCTTCCAAGAACGAGATCTGGTCGCAGCGTTCGTAAAGCCAGGCGAAGTCCCGGCCCGAGAACATCAGCCGCAGGATGAACATCCAGGCTTTCTGCCGCTCCTCTCGCACGTCGAGCACGACCTCGAAGAAGTCGACCTGGGCCTCTTCTCCGGGCCGGTGGACCAGCGGAATGTATACCTCCGCCGCCTCCCGCTTCATGTCCGCCAGCACTCCCCGGACCACCGTGAGGCCGACTTCGCACTTTTCGACCCGGGTCAACTCTCGGTGCAGTCGCTCCGCCGTGATCCGCTGTTTGGCCGTGGTTCGACCACTCCACTCTTCGCAGAGTTCCCGGATCCTAGGCTCCACCTTCTCCCGGACCGGCCGCGCACGCGGCTTGAGCGCGTTCCTCCGGGGCGCCCCCTCGGCAAGGTATTTGCGAATCGTGTTACGGCTCAGCTTCAACTCGCGGGCAAGCCGCCGCACAGACCAGTTGTGCGCGAAGTGCAACTCCCGTATCGTGGTGACCTGATCCATCCTGAGCATCCTTTCCTCCGGTAGCTTGAAGTCGGTTCAACTCAAGACTACCTGGACTGGGTCTCGGGGTGGATCACTTTTCGAGCGATGGGTGGATCACTTTTCGGGCGATGTATCCACCAGGTCCACCTGCCAGACCCGCAGGATGAGCCGGGCCCAGGGAGTCCGTCTCCGGGGTGGGGGCGAGGTGAGGAGGCCATCCGGATCAGGCTGGCCCCGTCGCTCGAGTCTGCCCAGGGCGCTGGCGAACCAGCCATGGTGCGACAGAATAGGTGCGCTTGTCAAGCGCCTAA
>DBQI01000056.1 GCA_002305165.1 Armatimonadetes bacterium UBA1398 | reverse complement strand
CAACGCAACGGACAAGCGACCGCTGCACAGCCACCAAGCACACCACAGACTAGCACCCATGAATGATGCGGGCTAGGGGAGCCGCCCACTCTCGAACAGGTCGTTGATCTTCTCGAGGAGCCGGGTCGTGGACCGTCCGCCGACCAGTGGGGCCAGCTCGATGCGGCCCCCTACCTCGGCCACGACCTGCGCCTCGGGCATCTCGCTGATCACGTAATCCCCGCCCTTCACGTGAACATCGGGCTTGATGGCCTGCACGAAGGGCACGGAGGTGTCATCGGCAAAGCTGCACACGATGTCGACAGTCCGTAGACCAGCGAGGACGAGCATCCGTTCCTCAAGCGGATTCACCGGACGTCCGGGCCCTTTCAGCTTACGCACGGATTCATCGGTGTTCACACCGATGACGAGCAGATCGCCGAAGCTCTTCGCGACCTCTATGCACGACACGTGGCCCGCGTGGATGATGTCGAAGCAGCCGTTGGTGGTGACGATCACCTTGCCTTCGGCTCGCGCTTCCTCCACGCGCGCACACGCTTGCTCCAAAGTCATGACGCGGCTCTGGCTATCTCCCAGCTTCGCACGCTCCCTTCGGCACGCGCCTCCCTAGGAGGGCCGCCGCACGGTGATGGCGCCCGTTGGGCAGACGCCCTCGCAATCGCCCAGGCGCACACACCACGGCTCGCGCCCTTCTACGACGCGCGCAACGCCACCTGCGATCTCGAGGACCCTCCGCTGACAGGCCATTACGCACCCGCCGCAGGCGATGCAGGCGATCTCATCGATGGCGATGGGCGACGTAGCCTGCGGCCCCACCGGCGGATCGTCCGCCGTCGGTGCGGGTCCCCACGCCTGAACCGTCTGTATGCGCAGCGAGTCGGTCACGCTGCCTTCGGGCATCGACCCGCCGCTCGTTACCACCACCGTGTCTCCCGGCGTACACCCGGGGATGAGTCGGGCAGCCTGCTCCGTTAGGGGGACCATCTCCTCACCCTTGTCAAACTCCTCCACCAGCAGGGGGTTCACGCCCCAGTAGAGGGCCATGCGGCGGCACCCGCAGTCGTGGGGCGTCACGCCAATGACAGGCTGACGGGACCGGTACATGGAGATGAGCCGGGCTGTAGCGCCGGAGCGGCTGAAGACGACGAGGCCGCGCGCGTTGAGGTCGTGAGCGGCTTGGCAGGCCGCGTGAGCGATGGTGTTCGCGTGGACAGAGACGGAGTGGGTCAGCCCATCTTGGAAGGGGGTGGTCAGCAACAGGGCCCTCTCCGCCGTCCGCACGATCCGGTCCATGGTGCGAACCGTTTGCACGGGGAATGCCCCCACGGCCGTCTCCGCGGAGAGCATCACGGCATCGGTGCCATCGTAGATGGCGTTGGCCACGTCGGAGGCCTCGGCGCGGGTGGGCCGGGGACTCTCGACCATGGACTGGAGCATTTGGGTAGCGGTAATGACGGGTACGGATCGGCGATGGGCTTGTAGGATGATGCGCTTCTGGAGGATGGGGACCCGCTCCAGGGGCATCTCGACCCCCAGGTCACCCCGCGCGATCATCACCACGTCGGCGATCCGAAGGATGGAGTCGAGGCAGTCGATCGCCTCGGGCTTCTCGATCTTGGCGATCACCGGCATGACAGCGCCGAGATCGTGGATCGCCCGTTTGATGTCCAGCAGATCCTGGGGCCGGCGGACGAAGCTCAGGGCAACGAAGTCCACGCCCAGGTCCAGGGCGAAGGCGAGGTCCTCCCGGTCCTTCTCGGTGAGGGCGGGCTCGGAGACGTCGACCCCCGGCAGGTTGATCCCCTTGTGGTTGGTGAGTTCGCCCCCGTGGACGACGACGCAGACGGTGCCGGCGTCGGTGGTCTCCTCGGCGCGGAGCTCCATCTCCCCATCCGCGAGCAGGACGGTGTCGCCGGGCTTGACGTCATCGCAGAAGCGCTCGTAGGTGGTGGGGATGACGCCATCGTGCCCGATCTCCTTCGAGGGTCGTATGGTGACCCGGTCACCATCCCTGAGGGTGAGCGCGCCCCCCTCGAACTGCCCGACGCGGATCTTGGGGCCCTGGAGGTCCGCGAGCACCGCCACCGTCTGCCCCGTCTCAGCGGAGGCGGCGCGAAGCAGCTCGAACTGCCGCTGATGGGCCTCCCGGGTCCCGTGGGAGAAGTTGAGCCGGGCGACGCTCATGCCCGCCCGGATCAGCTCGACGAGCACGGCGCCATCGAGCGTTGCCGGTCCCATGGTCGCCACGATCTTGGTCCGACGCACGTAGGTCCCCCCTCACGCCTCCGCTAAGGCCGCAGCTATCCCTCGGCCCGCCGTCGGATGGCGTCCATGATGGGCTCGGGATCGAGCTCGCCCCGCAGGTACGCGTTGATGCTCTGGGCGGCTCGTTTCCCATCTCCCATGGCCGCGATGACGGTGGCCGCGCCTGAGACGATATCGCCTCCGGCGAAGACGCCGCGCACCGAAGCGTGGCGTGTTTCGGGGTCGATCATCACGCGCCCTCGTTTGTCGAAGAGCAGATCGGGCGTTGTGGACTGGATGAGGGGATTTGGGCGAGTGCCGACGGCCACGATAGCGGTGTCGCACTCGTAGGTGTGCTCGGAGCCCGCTACGGGGATGGGCCGGCGGCGGCCGCTCTCATCCGGCTCGCCTAGCTCCATCCGCACACACCGCAGGCCGATGAGCCGGCCCTGTTCGTTGCCCAGGTACTCGACGGGGTTCGTGAGGAGGCGGAACTCGATGCCCTCCTCCTCGGCATGCTCGATCTCCTCGGCGCGAGCGGGCATCTCCGTTCTGCTCCGCCGATAGACTATGGCGACGTGGTCCGCGCCGAGGCGCAAGGCGGTGCGTGCCGCGTCCATGGCCGTGTTGCCGGCGCCGATGACGGCCACCCGGGTGCTCTTGATGATTGGCGTGTCGGTGTAGGGGTACTTCCAGGCGGACATGAGGTTCGCCCGGGTGAGGTACTCGTTGGCGGCGAAGACGCCGATGAGGTTCTCGCCGGGGAGGTTCAGGAAGACGGGCAGCCCGGCTCCCGTGGCGATATAGACGGCATCGTAGCCCTCCTCGCCGAGCAGCTCGGGGATGGTGAAGAGGCGCCCCACGACGGCGTTCACCTCGATATCGACTCCAAGGCGCTTCACGGCGTCGATCTCGGACCGGACGATGGCCTTGGGGAGCCGGAACTCGGGGATGCCATACATGAGCACCCCGCCGGCCTCGTGGAGGGCCTCGTAGATGGTCACCTTATGGCCCGCCCGAGCGAGGTCGCCGGCGGCGGTGAGTCCCGAGGGACCCGCGCCGATGATGGCCACCCGCTTCCCCGTTGGGGCTAGGGGGGCGGGGTCCTCCACCGGATGCTCCCGCTCCCAGTCGGCCACGAAGCGCTCGAGCCGGCCGATGGCGACGGGCTCACCGCTCTTGCCGCGCAGGCACAGGGCCTCGCACTGCTCCTCCTGGGGGCAGACCCGGCCGCAGACCGCGGCGAGGCTGCTGGCCTCCTTGAGCACGCGCGCCGCCTCGGCGTAGTCGGCGATGGCGACGCGGGCGACGAACCGCGGGATGTCGATGCCCACGGGACAGCCGGAGACGCACGGGGCCGAGGGGCACTCGAGGCATCGCCTCGCCTCGAGCTGGGCTGTCTCCTCATCGTAGCCGTAGGGCACCTCATTGAAGTTGGCGCAGCGCTCCTCCGGCGCCTGGGAGGGCATTGGGTGGCGGCCGATCGCCATGCGCTCCTTGGGGGAGAGCGGGATGATCTTCTCGCGCCTGGGGTCAGCCGCGCCTGCGGGGTTGGTGTTATCTGTCACGCGGGTCCTCCTAGTCGAGCGGCATGCACGAGTTCGGTCAGTGTGGGAGCTGCTCCGGGGAGAGCCGGCATGTGTGCTTCTCGGCCACCTGGTAGGTGCGGAGCCGCTGTGCCAGTTCGTCGAAGTCCACCAGGTGCCCATCGAACTCGGGCCCGTCGACGCAGGCGAACTTCGTCTCGCCACCCACCGAGACGCGGCATCCGCCGCACATGCCGGTTCCATCGACCATGATGGGATTCAGGCTCACAACGGTGTGGATCGCCGCCGGGCGGGTCACCTCGGCGCAGGCCTTCATCATGAGCACCGGGCCGATGGCGACGCATGCGGACACATCGCGCGCCGTGATCACCTCGGCCAGCACCTCGCTCACGAAGCCCTTGTGACCCTCGGACCCGTCGTCGGTGGCAATGAAGACCTGGTCAGAGATCGACTGGAACTCCTCGCGCAGGATGATCAGGTCGGAGCTCCGGGCTCCGATGATCGAGACCACTTCGACGCTCTTGTGGTGCAGGGCTTGGGCGATGGGGTACAGGGGCGCCGTCCCGAGGCCGCCCCCCACGCAGACGCAGAGGCCTTCGATCTGCTCGAGGCGGGTCGGCAGGCCCAGAGGACCGGCGATGTCGGAGATGAACTCGCCCTCCTCCAGGGCGCAGAGCCGCTGGCTGGAGGACCCCACCCCCTGGATGATGAGAGCGATGGTCCCCGCATCTGGGTCGGCGTCGCAGATGGTCAGTGGAATGCGCTCGGCTCCCTCGGCCGCGCGTACGATCACGAATTGCCCGGCCTTGCGCCGCCGAGCGATCCGTGGCGCCTCGACGTCGAGCCGCACGATGCCCTCGGCGAGCAAGGACTTGCGCTTGATCTCATGCATGAGCTTCGTCACCTCGGTCAGCGATGCCAGCCTCTCGTCCCGCGCAGCGCCGGCCTACAGCAGGGAACTCAGATGCCCAATGGGAACAGGAGTTGGGCACTGCTCCTGACGCAGATGGCCGACAAGGAGACTATTGTATGACATCACGGGAACGCTTGCTCTGTGCGATGCGGTGCGGTACGCCGGATCGGGTGCCCGCAGGCTCCTTCACCTTGGGGTGCATCGACCCGAGCTCCGACTTCGGCAGGGAGTTCATCGCCCGCACCGACTCGATCCACTCGCCCGGCGCGGGGTTCAGCTTCTTCGGCGCCTCGGCGGAGATGGCCCACGAGGACGAGGGCAACGGCGTGACCCGGGTCACCCTGCGGGGGCCGAAGGGTGACCTCGTGTGGCGCCACCGCCAAACAGACATCACCTCGGCGTGCATCGAGTTCCCCTGCAAGACAGCCGCGGACATCGACCGCCTCCTCGCCGTGCCCTTCGAGCCCAACGACCCGACCATCGAAGGCTACCGCAGCGAGTGCGAACGCTTCGGCGATGACCTGCTCGTCATGCCCGGAATCCCCAACGCGGTGTGCCTTGCGGCGGACACCTTCGCGCCCGAGGACTTCTGCCTCCTGTGGGCCATGGACCCCGTGGCGATGGGTGAGTTGCTCGCCGTAGCCAACGAGCGCCTCATGGAGTTCACCCGGCGAGCCGTCGGGGCGGGCATGGAGTGCCTGCGTATCATCGGTGGGGAGTACGTCACCGTGCAGCTCGGTCCCCGGGCCGTGGAACCCCTGCTCTCTCGCTTCGACACGGTGCTGTGCGACGCGATCCACGAGCATGGTGGGCTGGCGTACTACCATTGCCACGGTCCGATCATGGACTTCCTCGCGGATCTGCGCGACCTCGGCATCGACGCCCTGGATCCCCTCGAGGCGCCACCGTGGGGCGACTGTGATCTGGCGAAGGCGAAGGAGATACTCGCGGGGCGCACGTGCATCGTGGGCAACCTCGACGACATGGAAGTGCTGGAGAAGTACACCGAGGAGGAGATCCGGGGCATCGGTCGGGAGCGCATCCGGCAGGCCGGGCCCGATGGGTTCATCCTCGGTGGCACGGCATCGGGAACCTTCACCGAGCGAGGAGCCCGTGGCTTCATGACCCTGGTGGAGGTCTCCGAGGAGTACGCGCGGGGGACGGCCGGGTAGCCCAGCCGGTTGGGCTACCCGGCTCGATCGCTGATACCTAGACGAGCCCCTGATCGATCATGGCGCGAGCGACCTTTATGAAGCTCGCCGCGTTGGCGCCTACGATCAGGTCGCCCGGGCGGCCGTAAGCCTCGGCGGCCTCGATGCACTGATCGTAGATGTCATCCATGATGCCCATGAGCTTGCGGTCGACCTCCTCGAAGGTCCACGCGGTGCGCATGGAGTTTTGAGCCATCTCCAAGGCGCTCGTCGCCACGCCGCCCGCGTTCGCGGCCTTGGCGGGACCGAAGGCGATGCCGGCGTCCCGGAAGGCGCTGATGGCTTCGTTAGTGCTCGGCATGTTGGCGCCCTCACCGACGGCGAAGCAACCGTTCCGCACCAGTGTCTGGGCCGCGGCCGCGTCGATCTCGTTCTGGGTCGCGCAGGGTAGAGCCACATCGCAGGGGATCGTCCACACGCCCTGGCAGCCATCGTGGTACTCGGCCGATGGATGGTTATCGATGTACTCCCGGATACGGCCGCGCTCGCCCTCCTTGATGACGCGAACGGTGTTCACCTTGATGCCATCGGGATCGTAGATGTAACCAGAGCTATCGGACATAGCGATCACGTTCGCACCCATGTCGGTGGCCTTCTGGGCGGCGTAGATGGCGACATTCCCCGAGCCCGACACGACAACGCGGAGGCCGTCCCAGTCCACTTGGCGCGACTTCAGCATGCGAGTCACGAAGTAGATGAGCCCGTAGCCCGTGGCCTCGGTACGCGCCAGGGAGCCACCCCAGGCGATGCCCTTGCCGGTCAGCACGCCGGTGAACTGGGTGGTGAGCCGTTTGTACTGGCCGAAGAGGTAGCCGATCTCGCGTCCACCGACCCCGATGTCGCCCGCCGGCACATCAACGTCGGCGCCAACGTGCCGGTAGAGCTCGGTCATAAAGGACTGGCAGAACCGCATGACCTCGTTATCGCTCTTGCCCTTGGGATCGAAGTCGCTTCCGCCCTTGCCGCCACCGATGGGCATGGTAGTCAGAGCGTTCTTGAAGACCTGCTCGAAGCCGAGGAACTTGATGATCCCGAGGTAGACCGAGGGGTGGAAGCGCAGGCCGCCCTTGTAGGGCCCGATGGCGCTGTTGAACTGCACCCGGTAGCCTCGGGTCACCTGTACCTCACCGGCATCGTCCACCCAGGGGACACGGAACATGAGCTGTCGCTCCGGCTCGACGATCCGCTCCACGATGCGCATCTTTATGAACTCGGGGTGTTTGACGACGATGGGCGCGATGGATTCCACGACTTCCTGCACCGCCTGGTGGAACTCCGGCTCGCCGGGGTTGCGGAAGGTGACGACGCCCATGATGTCCTGCACGAACTGGGATGGCATCCTGTGGTAGCTCCCTCTGATGGACTGGTCGGCCCCCGTGCGGCGCTGCGCGTACGGTCCTCTTCTCGTTCGGCGGAGGAGGAGAGCCGACGCCGAGGATGCGGCATCGGTTTCCGGCAAGAGGGTTCCGACAGGCTGAGAGCATACCGGAACCCTCCTGCCGGCACAATATATCCGATTCCATCGTCGGGGCCGGAACCTAGCCGTGCGCCTCGCTCACCGTCCGCTCGACGACGCGGACCGGGCCGAGGAGGCCCGACTCCAGCAGGGCATCGCCCCTCCGCCAGAGACGCCACGACGTGAAGGTGTATCGGCCTGTGGGGCTGCCCTCGGCTCCCTGCAGCCAGTCGGGCCAGGACCGCAGAGTGCCGTTGTCGTTGCGGTCGCTATCCTCGGGGAGCTCCTCGTCGCCGATCATCCGGTTCGGCCAGAGGTTCGTCACCTCGATCTCCAGGGTGTTGAGCCCCACGCGCGCCGCATCGGTGATGTCGACGCGGTATGGGGCAACCCAGAGCAAGCCCAGGTCGCGGCCATTGAGCCTCACCCGAGCCATAACCTCGACCCGACCTAGGTCCAGTTCCAGCCGCTTGCCCGCTACCAGGGCGCTCTGTGGCAGTCGGAAGCCGCCACGGTAGGCGCCCGTCCCGGAGAAGTGCCGGACGCCGGCGTCCTTGTGCTCGCTCCAGGACTGGAGCCGCGGGAGCACGATACGCTCCGGGGCGCCCCAGCCGGGTGTGAAGCACACTTCCCAGGGACCGCCCACCGGCCGAGCGACGGGGCCGTGGCCCGAGAACCGGAGGGTCTTGCCGCCTGCGGTGACGGCCGTGTACTCGCCCGTCGCATGGACATCCGCCACGACTCTTCCGGCGCTATCCACACGAAGCTCGATGGGCAGGCGGCCATCGCCCGGTAGTCGGAAGGTGATACGCTCAGGATCTGTCGCCGAAGCGGTGTAGACCACGCCGCCCACGCGGTAGCGCACCTTGAGCGTCTTCACGACCATGTAGGCGGGATCTCCCTCGGAGGCCAGATCGGCGACGATGAAGGAGGGGCCTCGCGAATCGACCACCCGCTGGACCTGATCGGTCACGTCCTTAGTCCGGCTCGCGTCGCCCTCAGGCCCCCAGGTAGCCTCGATCACCGCGATCCGCGCGTCCTCACGCTGGGCGGGCCAGATAGGGTCGCGCCCAGCCACCCTCACCACGTGGTCCATCGTTGGCGCGCCGGGCGGGAAGACCACGAACACGGACTCGGAGGGCTCGAGGTGGAGCGGAAGCCTCGTCACGCCGCCATCGTCGATGAAGGCCGCCGCAGCCTCGCGTTGGCCGCTTTCGGGATCCCACAGCCACGGTTGCCGGCCCGCAACTCGGAAAGTGCAGGTCGTGAAGACGGCGTGGGGGAGGCCGTTGGCCACGAAATAGACCTCGCTGTCACCGATGCGTCGGTGCGTCCAGTTCAGGATGCGATCGGCGGCGAGGTCCTCGGGGATGCCCGACTCGGCGAGCCACTCCTGCGGGGACTCGACATCGAGCACCTGGCCCGAGCTCCACAACTCCTCGGCCCTTGCGCGCACTCGCTGGTCACTCAGGGGCCACCCCGAGAGGCCGGTGGCGGCTCTCGGGGGTGCTCCGAAGACGGTAGCTCCACCGTGGGCAAGCTCGGCGATCTTCGCGAGCAGTCGGGGACTCATCGCCTCGGCCCCGGGTAGTACGAGGGCGCGGTAACTCATGCCGTCGGGGAAGACGATGCGGCCATCGCGAGCCGAGGCGCGCGTGAGGAGCGCCTCGGGGGAGCAGACGTCGGCCTTGTAGCCGCCCGCGAGGGCTGAGGGAGGTGGCGCGAAGGAGCGCGGCGCCCCCTCGGGCGCGAGGTACAGGAAGTCGACGACAGGCAGCCCTTGCTGGAGCAGGTACTGGCACCGGGAGAGGTACTGGTGCCACGCGCCGGACTCCTCCCACCACGTCTGGGGCCGCTCGTAGTGCAGGCCCCACGGGCCCATGGACATTCCCGGCCGCCGGTCCGCCCATGGCTGAAGGGCGTAGCGGTGGAAGACGAACCGGTTGATGCCCAGGGCGAAGGCCCAGTCGCCCATCGCCTTGATCGATCCGGGATGGTAGAGCCACTTCTCCCCATCTCCCGCCGTGAAGGCCTCCGCCCCCACGATGGGCTTGCCGTAGACATGAGCGCCGGATGCCATCTCGTTGAGGGTGCCTGACGCGCCATAGGCGGGCCACGACCAGAACTCGGCCATAGGCTCATCGGCCCGGCCCGCGTAGGAGATGTTGTCGACCGTCGTATCGCCGTAGGCCTCGATGCTCAGGCGCAAGCCTCGCTCGCGGGCGAGATCCCCCATGTGGCCGGCATAGTTGTCGAGAAGCAGCTGGGAGACCGTAAGGCGCACATCCCAGAGGAAGCGCTCGGAGACCTCCAGGCTCCCGACCACTCGGCCTGTGAATATGGGCAGATACGGGAGGGGGTCGTATCCGCGCAGCCGGAGGAACTCCTGCCGGAAGCGCGGGGTCCAGTTCTGGGACCCGGTCTCCCAGCTGTCGATGTGCGTTGCCACCAGTGTATGGCCCGCGAGGGGCAGGGAGTCGCGAATGAGGTTGCCTATGAAGGCCTGGAAGTGGGCCTCGACGGCCTCCTTGCTGAGCTTGTCGCACTCCAGGCCACGGCCCGAATCGTGGGCGGGGGCGTTCATGGAGCCGGTGGGAGTATGGCTCATGCGCAGGATCACCCAGTCCCCCGCCGGCGCTTGCCACGTCAGATTGCCTTCAGCATCCATCTGCTCCGTGACGTTGATGATGGACGAGCGGGGGATGACGCTGTCTGGCGGAGCGTCGGGGTAGGTGGCGGGGAGGCCCAGGTCCCGCCGCACCACGGCGGACTTGCCTGCGACATCCTCGATCCGGTACTCACCCACGGCGGGCACGGCGAAGACGGCGATGTCTCGGTAGTACCCCGCAACTGCGGCAGGCTGTGGCACAGTCATCTCGACGGCCGCGCCGCCGGATACAGGCGTCTCTGTCCACACAACGCGCTGCATGGCATGCTCGGGCCTGACCCACGGACCGCCGCTGCCGCACCAGCCCGCGTCGTTGTTCATGTTGACTTCGAGGCCGAGGCGGTGCGCCTCGCGCACAACGTGGGCGAATAGCTTCCGCCACTCGGGGCTGGCGAAGGCCACGGGCCCCAGGGGCGCCCCCTGATCGACCTCCATGATGAGGACACCGCCGATCCCCTGCCTGGCCATGGCCTCCAGGTCCGCCGTGATCCCCTCGGCGGTGATGTTCCCGTTGAGCCAGAACCAGTAAACCCACGGCCGCGCGGCGTCGGGCGGAGCTTCGAAGCCCGCGGCGAGGTCCTCGATGGGTGACGCTACGGCCACGCTGGCGACCAGTGAGACGAGCAGCGCGATGAGGAGAGACAGGCCGGCGCGTGCGCTTCCGTTCTTCATGAGGTATCCCTCTCCAATGCGGCGTCCCGACCCCTTCGGCTCCGCCTCCTTCCCGACTCAGTGCGCTGGCCCCTGCGACGGGGCGGAGTTCTCGGGTCGGGGGCAGGGGCCAGGATGGTGGAGATGGAAGCGACTTTGGCCCTGCTGGGAGCGGGATGGAGGACAAGGATGCTTCACCCGCGCTCGAACACCCGCGCACTTCCCGTGCTCGCCCTCGCCACCCTGGCCGTCGGAGGGCCGGCGCTCGGCGATGCGCCGGCGGCGCTCGATTCCGTCAATGTGGTCTGGAGCTCGCCGAGCTTCGACCACAACGGCTCCATGCCCCTCGGCAACGGTGAGATCGGGGTCAACGCCTGGGTTGACCCCTTGGGGGACCTTCACTTCTACATCGGACGGATCGATAGCTGGAGTGAGGGCGGCCACCTGCTCAAGGTGGGCAAGGTGCGGATCTCTCTCTCGCCTCAGCCCCTCGTTCGCGGCGCGGCTTTCCGCCAGGAGCTGGATCTGCGGCACGGCGCGATGGTGGTCCGGATCGACGGGGACAATCCCACTGAGTTGCGACTGTGGGTAGACGCGAACCATCCCGTCATCCATGTCACCACTCAGAGCGAGCGACCCCTGAAGGCGACGGCGCACATTGAGTCCTGGCGAATGGAGCCCTACACGCCCGCGGAGGATTCCCGCGTGAGCGACCCCTACTCGCCACTCCAGTCGGTGGTTGAGCCCGACATCCTGCTGGAGGGGCCGGACGATCGGATCGGCTGGTACCGGCACAATGACGAGTCCTTCGGCCCCGAGGAGACGATGCGTTTCCAGGACCTGGATGGGTACCAGGGCTTCGTGGACCCCTTGGTCGACCGAACCTTCGGGGCCGTGGTGCTCGCCGATGGTGGCCACCGCGTCGACGCCACCACTCTCGCCACTGAGGCGAGGGAGCAGCAGAGCCTGCGGGTCTTCTGCATCGCGCGCCACCCGTCGGATCCCGCCGACTGGATGCGGGCGATGGGCCGCGTCATCGAGAGCACCGAGAAAGCGCCGCTGGCGGAGCGCACCCGGGCTCATGAGGGGTGGTGGCGCGAGTTCTGGGATCGCAGCTGGGTGTTCATCCAGGAGGCGGAGCCCACCGCGCGGGCCGCTCTGCCGCACAACGACCACCTGGTCCGAGTCGGTATAGACCAGCACGGCGGCAACGTTTTCCGCGGCGAGATGGGCCGAGTCGCCGTCTATGGGGGGGCCTTGGGGCCGGAGGAGATCACCTCGTTACTGGGCCGGGACCACACCCTTCCGCCGCCGACCGACCTGCGGGCGGTGTACTGCGGGTTTCCTCAGCAGCCGCTGGAACTGCCGGATTCCGCCCAGTGGGACAGGCTTCCCCAGCTCACGGTGGAGGCATGGATCCGGCCGCAGGGCGCAGGGATGGTGGGCCGAATCGTGGACAAGGTGACGCCGGGGGTCGATGACGGCCTGCTGCTCGACACCCACCCCGGCGACCGGCTGCGGCTGATCGTGGGACCGGTGACCCTCCGCGCTGACCGTCCCCTGCCCTCGGATGAGTGGAGCCATGTCGTCGCCGCCGTCACTGCCGACGGTCCCCGCCTCTACCAGAACGGCGTGCTGGTGGCTGCCGGCCAAGGGGACAGCGCGCCCGATGCCGCGGTCGTCACGAGAGGCTACACCCTCCAGCGTTACATGAACGCATGCGCGGGCCGGGGCGACTATCCCATCAAGTTCAACGGATCGATCTTCACCGTGCCGAGTGAGGGCGCAGTGGGTGATGCCGACTACCGTCGCTGGGGCCCAGGGTACTGGTGGCAGAACACCCGCCTGCCCTACATCAGCATGTGCGCCTCGGGTGACTTCGACTTGATGCAGCCCCTGTTCCGAATGTACGTGGATGAAGTCTTCCCCCTGTGTGAGTACCGGGTGCAGCGGTACTTCGGGTTCCGGGGCGCCTACTTCCCCGAGTGCATCCACTCGTGGGGCGCCGTGTTCCCCGATACCTACGGGCATGATGCGCCGGCGAGCGAGCGCGAGGACAAGCTTCAGACCAGCGGTTACCACAAGTGGGAGTGGGTGTGCGGCCCCGAACTGGTGGACTTGATGCTCGACTACGCCGCCTATACGGGCGACGAGGCGTTCACGCGGGACAAGACGCTGCCGGTCGCCCGCGCCATCGCCGAGTTCTTCGGGAACTACTATCCCGTGGGCCCGGAAGGCAAGCTGGTGATGCACCCCGCTCAGGCGGCGGAAACCTGGTGGGAGGTCACCGATCCGATGCCCGAGCTGGCGGGGCTCATTGCCATGTCCGAGCGCATCCTGGCGCTTCCCGAGAGCGTGCTGCGAGACGTCGACCGGCCCTTCTGGCGCGCCTTCCGTGCCAAGCTGCCCGACCTGCCGCTGAGAGACACCCCGGACGGCCCCGCCCTCGCTCCTGGTCGCGAGTATGCCAACAAGGGGAACATCGAGAACCCCGAACTGTACGCCGTCTACCCCTTCCGGCTCGTGGCCGTCGGCAGGCCGAATCTCGAATGGGGCATCAGCGCCCTGCGCCACGCGTGGGATGGGGGCTCCTCAGGCTGGCGCCAGGACGACATCTTCATGGCCTACCTCGGGCTTGCCAAGGAGGCGCGTGAGACGGTGGTTCAGCGGGCCCGTTCGTGGCACGAGGGCTCGCGCTTCCCGGCCTTCTGGGGACCCAACTACGACTGGATCCCCGATCAAGACCACGGTGGCGTCCTGCTGAAGGCCGTGCAGTCGCTCCTGATGCAGGTCGATGGGGACTCCATCTACCTCCTCCCCGCATGGCCCGAGGGTTGGAACGCTGACTTCAAGCTTCATGCGCCGCGCCAGACTACCGTCCAGGCGAGTGTGCGGGACGGGCGCATCACGGCGCTCACGGTCGACCCACCCGAACGGTTGGAGGACGTGTTCGTCATGCGTCAACCGTGATTGAACGATGTTGACCGGCCTGGTGCGGAAGGGTATGCTGGACTACAGACTGAGATTGGAGGTGGTCCAGATTAGTACATTAGCGGACAGTCGAGGTGGCTGTAGGAGTTAGCCTCGCAAGAACCTCCGAAGTTCGAGTATTCGGAGCGGTGGCTCCAATCCAAAGCAGTCACCGCCGGGGCGGGTCCTCACCGGACCCGCCCCGTCTCCTGTACGGCCTCCCGTACACGGAGCGAGCGGAGGCAGTCGCCGAACACACGCCCCCAGAACTTCACCATCGCTATCATAAAGAATGAGTGCATCTGTATCAGATTGTTTGACGCAGCACTGTCACGTATCAGGCCGTCAAGGAGGGCAGAGCGGCTCGGGGTCGAATCCACCGATGGCTCGCCCGCGCAGGGGCGGGACTCGTAGCGGGGGCAAGCATGGCTAGCGGCAAGCGTCGCGTCGTCGTGGTCGGGACGGGGCTGGGCGGCCTCTTGACGGGCGCCTTCTTGGCTCGGCGGGGCCACCCCGTCACCTTCCTAGAGGCTCAGTCCATCATCGGTGGTCGGTTCACACACATCGACTACCAGGGCTTCGCAATCCCCACGGGCGCCTTCCACGCCTTCCCCGGTGGCGTGCGGGGCCATCTGTTCCGCTGCCTCTGCAAGATAGGAGTGCACGTCTCCCTCGTGGAGCCGGCGCCCTCGGTAATGGTCGCGGTGGATGGGCAACGCCTGCCTCTGCATCTGGACATGACCCGCAGCCAGAGCCCCGTCCTCCGCCGGCTGGTGGGGGTGAACCGCCGTGGCCCCGTGACTCGGTCAGCGGCACGTATGCTCATCGCAGGGCTGATGGGGCGCGACTTGCCTGCTGCCGAGGGCATGAGGCGCATCGGAGGCACCGAGGCCGGGGTGCGGCTCCTGGACCGGCTCACCAAGTTCGCGCTCAGCGTGCCTGCGGAGGAGGCTTCGGCCGTCGAGCTACTGCGGTCCATTCTGTCGCAGCGTTTCGGCCGCGAAGGCTTCCTGATCCATGGCAGTGGCTCGATGATCGGGCGGATTCGCACCGCGGCGGAATCGTCGGGCGCAGAGGTCCGAACGGCGGCTCCCGTGCGCCGCATCATAGTGGAGGGCGGGCACGCGAGGGGCGTTGAAGTGGAGGGTGGCGAGAGCCTGGATGCTGGCTGGGTGATCGCCAACGCGGGGGTGCGACGGACGCTGGGCATGTTGGGCGAACACGCCCCGAGCCGCGTCGTAGAGCAGGTGGCCACTCTGCGGCCGGCATGTGGCTTCACCCATGCCGTACGCTCACGTAACCGCCTTCACGAGCACCTCAGTATAGAGATCCCGCTGGATCTCCGGCATATCGACGGCATCATGCCTGTCTCCAACTTGAGCCGGTTCCTGTGCCCGCCGGAGTGGCATTTCGCGCTGGCGTACCAGTGGATGGATCCCGCGGAGGACCCGGAGAAGCAGTTGGAGGCCGGGCGTCGGGAACTCCTGGAGCACCTCGGGTCCGGGGCTGAGATCATGAACACAGCCTGCTACCATAGCCACAACCCCACCGCCAACATCGCCCAGATGATCGATCAGCACGGCAAGAGCCGCCCTCCCGCGATCCTCCCCGGGATCGAGGGTCTCTTCCTCGTCGGGCATGATGTCCAGGGCTACGGTACGGCGGCGGAGCTCATCGGAGAGTCCTGCCTACGCCTGTGGGAGCGGCTCGAGCGCGCGTGAGGAGGATCGAGTCTATGGCTGCCGGGGAAGCGGTGAGGGCAGGGCTGTTGGAGCATCCTCCGACGGTGCGCGCGGAGCTATGCACGGGATGTACGCAGTGTCTGCTCACCTGTCCGGCGGGGACTATCGAGCGCCGCGGGCTGAAGTGCGAGATCATCCCCGAGGGGTGCATCCGCTGCGGACGATGCCTTACCATGTGCCCCAACGAGGCCATCCGTGAAGTGAACGGGCCCGCCCCACCCTAAGGCGGAGCGGGCTCGCCGTCACCATCGCCTGTGAGCGAACTCCCCTGCGTTAGGATGCCCTGGCTTGGGCTTGGCGGCCCTTGGGGGCGCGGCTCCTCTGGATGCGCCGGTTGGCTGGAGGCGCGCTCGTCGCTGTGTCCGGCTTGCCCTTGCGGGCGGTGCGGCGCGCTCTCGACGGCTTCGGAGCCTCCGCCTCGGTCGGCTTCCGGCGCGGCAGGCGTCGGGCGCCAACCTCATCGGACTTGGCGTTCCCGGCTCGCTCCTTCATCTCCGCGGCCTTGCGGCGGGTCTCGGGAGAGGTCCGCTGGGGCAGCTTTCGCGGCGCGCGGATGCGAACACCCTCCGCGAAGTCGTCGACCTCGCGCACGGGGAGAGGCTCTCCAAGGCAGCGCTCGATGGCCTTGATCGTCGCGCGGTCATCACTGGTGACGAGGGTCAAGGCATCCCCCGTGCGTTCCGCGCGGCCGGTGCGGCCGATGCGGTGGATGTAGTCGTCCGCGCTGCCGGGGATGTCGTAGTTGATGACATGGCTGATGCCCTGCACATCGAGCCCACGGGCCGCGATGTCGGTGGCGATCAGGAGCTGATACCGGCCATCTCGGAAGCCGTCGAGGGCGCGCTGGCGCTGCCCCTGGCTGCGGTCCGAGTGTAGGACAGCCGCCTTGTAGCCCTTGTCTCTGACCTGTCTGGTCACCCGATCGGCCCGGTGCTTGGTCCGGGTGAAGATCAGGACCGACTCGTGCTCCTGGGTCTCCAGGAGC
Organism: Armatimonadetes bacterium UBA1398; assembly: GCA_002305165.1. Taxonomy (GTDB): domain Bacteria; phylum Armatimonadota; class Zipacnadia; order UBA1398; family UBA1398; genus UBA1398. Next base: position 45,606 of record DBQI01000056.1, on the reverse strand, counting down.
CGGAGAAGCAAAGCGGTCTTCTCCTGTTGCTGAACCGGGTAGAGCCAGTGGTCGACCGTCGAGGCCGGGGCCACCATCCCCACTTCGACTCGCTCGGGCTTGGTCAGAATGTCCGCCGCAAGACGGGTCAACTCAGCGGGGAAGGTCGCGGAGAACAGCATCGTCTGCCGCTTCCGCGGGATCTGCTCGATGATCCGCCGCACGTCGGGCATGAAGCCCATGTCCAGCATGCGGTCCGCCTCATCGAGGATCAGGACCTCAACGCCGCCAAGGTCCGCCTGGCCCCGACCGATGTGGTCCAGGAGGCGACCCGGGCAAGCCACGATGATGTCGGTGCCCTTGCGCAGGGCTCGGCGCTGCTCGTCGAAGCCCACGCCGCCGTAGACGGCCGCAGACTTGATGGGGGTGTACTGGCCCAGACTACGCACGGCTTCGTTGACCTGCTCCGCCAGTTCCCTGGTGGGCGTCACTATGAGCACTCGGATGCGGCTTCTCTTCCGCGGCTGCTCGAGCAGCCGCTGGAGGATCGGCAGCACGAAGGCCGCCGTCTTGCCGGTACCCGTCTGGGCGGTGCCGAGGACGTCGCGGCCCTCCAAGGCGATGGGGATGGCCCGCTCTTGGATGGGGGTCGTTTCCTCGAAGCCCATGGTCTTGACCGCGCGCATCAGTCGTTCGTCTAGCTGTAGTTCGCTGAAGTGCACTACTCACGTCTTTCCACTCGCCAGCTAACGAGTCTGTAGGTCTCCCGCGACGTCGGCGTAGCTGGATCCGGTACGGCTACGGACCTCGCCCAGGGCGAGAGCCTCGGCTCGTGCCGAGATCGCGGGGTCAGCACTCTTGAAGCAGGACGGTGGCAACGCTGGGGTTCGCTGGAAGGGATCTGTCTCGCGTGAGCGAGTTAGGGTCTACCAGACTGGTTCCATGTCGCGGCTCGATGTACTCAAGAATGCCGCAGTGGGGCCTCAACGGCCTCTCACCAAACGGAAGACTACCCTGTTAGGCAAACCGTGGCAAGGCCCCTATGCCCCTTTGCCGTAGAGCCCGCGCCAGTCGTTCAACCGGACCTGCAGCAGATCAAGGAACATCCGTGCTGAATCGGTGATGGGCGACACGCGGGAAGCGGGCGAGTCGATCCACCGAACGGGGATCTGCCATACCTCCAGGCCCTGCTTCAGCGCCACCCACAGCAGTTCCACATCGAACCCGAAGCCATCGATGGTAAGTCGCGGCACGACGCGCTCGACGGCCTCGGCGGATAGGAGCTTGAAGCCGCATTGGGTGTCCGGACACGCGGTGAGCCCCGCCCCGCGCACGAGGAGGTTGAAGATCCGCCCCATGGTCTCCCGGTACCAGGGCTGCCGGATCACCAGTTCGGACTCCGGCAGGGCTCGGCTGGCGATGACAACCTGGGCGCCACGCCGGTGGGTCACGGCCAGCATGCGGTCGAGTTCATCGATGGGGGTCGCGAGGTCCGCGTCGGAGAACAGTCGCATCCGCCCGCGCGCGGCGAGCAGCCCCTCACGGACCGAGTACCCCTTTCCTCGATTCTCGGCCCTGTCCAGCATGGCAATAGGAACCGGCGACGCCTCGGCCCTCGCGCGGACCACAGCGGCGGTGTTATCGGTGCAACCGTCGCCGACCACCACGATCTCCGTCGCGTAGGGTTGGGCGTTCAAATGGGCCACAATGGCGTCGAGGCTGGGGCCGATTCGGCGCTCCTCCTGGTAAGCAGGCACCACGACGCTGAGGTAAGGCTGCTCTAGGGGCTGTCGCCCCTCCATGGTTGAGTGGCTCCTTCAGTGTGCGGCTGAGGTGGACCGCCCACATATGGAAGTGCCCCGCGGCTCCCCACAGGCTACACGCTGGATGGCTCTCTGGCGAGAGGCGCGGACCTGTCTACCTCGCCGTGATCTCCGCCATCTCACACGCACCCGACCCTCCGTGAGTCGCGAGGATCCGGACCACTATGGCCGGCACTCCGCCATCGGGGAGGTCGATCGTGAAAGCCGATCCGTCAGCGGGCAGCTCATATCGCCCGAGCGAGCGCGGTTCCGCTCCATCGGGAGTGCCGAGCAGCACCTCGACGGTCTTCGGCCAACGGCTGCCGAACAGCGCCCGGGCCCCCGTGGCAGGGTGCAATACCAGGGCGGTGATGTCGGCGCGGCTAGGCCGGATGCGGATCTCGATGGGCAGATCATGGCCCGCCGAGGAGACCCATGGGCGGAATGCCGCATCGCCAGAGGTGAGCCCATCTACGAGGCGACTCGGGCCGTAGTCCGCGTTCGCCGCGGAATCCACGGCCAACTCCGCGCCGGCGGCGGGGCTGAGTGGGTTGCCCGGGTCGCCGTCCGTGGCGGCGATGAGGTCCCTGGGCGCTGGTGGCGAGTCATCGATGAAGGGCCCCCGCGGAAGCGGAGGATCAGCCTTATCGCGGCTGCGGGGCGGTCCAACCTCGAGATCGGCGCCCGGTTCACCCGGCACGTGGGGGGCGAGGGCGTTGACGGGAGGCTCCGGTTCCGCGGCCGGTGGCTCAACGATCTCCGGCTCTCGCGGCGGCGCATCGGGCCGGGCGAGGGCGTCAGCGCAAGCCGCTGCCAGAGGGGTCAGTTCCGTCAACCCATCGAAGTGGGCGCGCACGACGCCGTCGGCGGAGAGCACGAAGAGCGTGGGAACGCCGGTAACGCGGTAGTCGCTGAAGGCGGCGGCGTTCGCTGGTTCATCGGCCGAGACGACTAGGGCAGCCAGCCCCTCGAGGGCGCCTTCGAGTTGCCGAAGCACCTCTTCCTGCTCCGTGTTGAACCGGGAGTAGCTGCCAAGAAAGGCGAGGAGCGTGGCGCGCCCGCTCTCGAGGGCCGAGTGGATCGCCGGCGTGCTCGCGGGCGCCGGGTGATCGACTCGGAGCTTGGGGCTGGGGAGGGGGTTGCTGAGCTCGTAGACGCTCAGGCTGCCGGACGGCGCGGGGCTCGCGGCCTTGGCTTCGTCGATGGCCGCCGCCAAGGGCGCGGCATCCGTCAGACCTTCGAAGACGGCGACGATGTGACCCGTCGCATCGAGCACCATCACCGAGGGGATGCGGGCAGCCCCGAAGGCGTCGAAGAGCCGGTCACCCGCCGCCGTCTCGTCTTCCGCGCGCAGGAAGATGACATCGTTCCCATAGCGGCCCCTCAGATCATTCAGGGTGATGGTCTGCGCGACGTTGTCCGGCCCCGCGTCCCCGGTGAAGTGCAGGACGATGGCTCGCCCTGCCCCAAGGGCGGGCTCGATCAGGGGCAGGCCTTCGGGCACCTGCCCCCCCGACCACTCTCCGAAGGCTCCGGGAAGATCCTGGGCTTGGCACCAACCGCCGGCCAGGACCAGGCACAACACCGCGACCCGGACCGCGACCTGGGATCTGAACAAAGACACCGCTCCATCCGGGCTGGTCGCCAGCCCTATCTGAGGGACTCCAGGAGTGCCCTACCCCGGGTGATGTCACCGATGCGATCATCGCCAGCCTCGCGTTCGATCGTCAAGGGTCCGGTGTAGCCGATCTCCTTGAGCTTGGCGATGAAGGCCGGGATGTCCACCTGCCCTTCACCCAGGGGCGTCTCCGAGCCGAGCATCCCCTCAGCCGTCGGCCACGTGCCATCCTTGCAGTGAACGGAGACGATCCAGGGGGCCAGGATGCCGACAGCCTCGATCGGCTTGTCCTTGCCGTACAGGATCATGTTCGCGGGGTCGAAGTTGACCCTGAGGTTAGGGCGGTTGACGGTCTTGATGAACTCGCGCATGTCCTCGGCCGTCTCTTGGCCGGTCTCCATCGAGAACATGAGGCCCTTGGCGGCGCAGGCATCGCAGAGCTCCCGGACCGTCTCGACGAGCTGCATGTAGCGGGGGTCACTGACGTCCTCGGGCACGAATCCGATGTGGGCGGCCACAGCGGGAACTCCCACGATGGCGGCGAAGTCGATGATCTTCTTGGTGTGTTCGATCCGCGCGGGACGCCTCGCTTCAGAGAGGAAGCCCACCGTCTCCTCGACGGCCGCCATGCTGGCGTAGCTCTCGTTCTCGAAGCCGACGAACTGGGTGGTGGGAACGATGCCCGCCTCCGCCAGGGCCTTCTTGACCGTCTCCGCCTTCTCGGGGCTGAGCCACTCCTCGCCGAGGGGCGGCAGTTGGCAGTTGCGGATACCGAGCTCCTTGAGCTTCTCAATGGCCTTCAACGGATCGTAGATGCCGGTCGAGCACAGGAACACGCCGACTTCCATAGGTTCCATGGATACCACGTCCTAACCGGATGTTGTCACTCACGAGTTCGGCATTGGGCGGCCTCGCACCTTGGGCCGCCGAACCTAGGAAGGCAGTCGGCCGGGCCCGTCGAAGTAGCGGCGGCCCAGGACCCACGCCGCGTAGTCGTCGATCGGTCCGGAGGGCGCACGTAGCCCTCGCGGGAGCAGTCGTGACCATCCGCGCGCCGGCACGGTGTCCAGGTAGAGCCGGCGCCCCTCCTCCGTGGAGCGGTGCTCGTCGACCAGCACCAGGGCGACCGCCGGTTCGGCGAGGAGCTCTTGCACCATCGGGCTGGAACCGGTGCGGTCCCCTACCACCACCGCCTCGGCCTGGTGCTCGGCGAGCAGTCGCCGCGCCAGCACGGGCGCTTCGGCGGTCGGCACAACCTGGCGGTGGTCGCATCCTCCGTCAGCGCGCACCACGGCGATGCCAGTCTTCTGGCGGCCCGGGTCCACGGCCACCACTCGACGCATGGAGCTAGAGGGCTGGCTGGACATCGATCCGGTAGAGGGGCACATCGGTGTTCAGATACCCTCGGTCGCCCTCACTGGCATCCCATGTCGGGTCGGCGATGATGATGCAGGCGAGTCTGGCGTCGAGGCTGAGGTCCCCGTGCAGGCGCCGCACCTCGGCAACGGTCCCCTCGATCATGGAGTAGGTTGGATCGGGAATGAGCTGGGGGTTGATGACCCCGCGATACGTTCCGCCTGGCTCCGTTCCTCCCCGGGCCCTCTCCCGCGCCATCGAGACGAGCCGGTAGCACGCCTGGGCGACGTCGTCCCGCTCCGTGCCGATGGTCACGACCTCCGTCGCCAACACCGTCCCGACCGGCAACCGCGCCGACTCGACCAACCCCAGTTCAAAGGTGATGATCGCGGGCCGGTTGCGTGGCACCGCATAGGGGCCGACGCGGGAGAGGATGTAGACCTCGCCGCGCTGAGAGAGATCAGCGGCTCGCGTCGCGATGCGGTTCAGGTAGGCGTCGTAGGCCTGGTTGCGCTCGGCCAGATCGTAGAAGTGCCAGTCATCTCGCGGCTGGAGTTCCGCCCCTAGCAGAATCAGGTCGAGGCCGGTGGTCGCGTCAACCCCATCCCCGGGGAAGTCGTAGCTCGCGGTGCCGGCGGCCTGGGCCACCCGGGTCGTGTCCTCGAGGAGCCCGTAGAGTGCACGGATCGCCGAGCCGGAGTCGGTTCGCTGGGCCAAGGTGATACGGGCAAGCTCGCGGTCAGGCTGCAGGGCGACGAGTTGGGCGGGCAGATCGGAGCGGTATCCGAAGAGGGGCAGGCTCCCCTCGAAGTGCTGGCGTCCGGCCTCCACCACGAGGGCGTCGCGTTGTCCCTCGACCTCGGCTCTCGCCTCCTCCAGCCCTTGGATGTCGCCCTGCAACTGCTCCTGTTGCCTTCGGAGCTCCCCCACCTGGCTGGTCGCTTGGCCGAGCTCGCTCCGGGCGGCAGCAGCCTCCTGCTCCGCACCCTGGGCCGTCGCCGCCGCCTGCTCCGCACGGACAAGGGCCTCCTCCCGCGCTTCGCTGGCGCGGGCGAGTCCCTCTTGGGTCTCCGCGAGCGAGGCCTCGCTCGACTCCAGGTCATCGAGGGCGGCCTGCCGATCCCTCTGGGCCGTGGCGGCGCTTTCCCGAGCCTCGCGCACGGCCTCCTCGGCGGAGGCGATCTGGGCGTAGAGCTCATCGAGGTGGAAGAGGGCCACGCGGGCGCTGTTGGAGGCAAGGGCAACGGCGCATATGGTGCCGATGGTGATGAGGCAGCCCGTGACCACGGCGATGAGCACCGCCGTCTGGCGAGGCCTGAGGCCGAAGAGGGTCACTCGCTTCTTGCCCAGCCGCTTGCCGATGATGTCGCCGATGTACGCGACGACGCCACTGACCACCACTACGGCCAGGATAAGAACCACGTTCATGCCTGGCGCATCCTCATCCTACTCATGGGATCCAGCATGCCAAGACTTCCATGCGCGCTCGGAATCGCCTGCTGATCGGCTCACTCAGCCCTCCCCGCGGCATTCTCCCACACCATGCGGATACCCTGAAGGGTGAGGTCCAGCACCACCTCGGAGACCGTCTCGCAGACGGGCACCAGCATGGGGGCGAGGCCCCCCGTGGCCAAGGTGGGCGCCTGGGCGCCCAGTTCCTCTCTGAACCGCCTTACCAGGCCATCGACGATGCCGGCCATGCCGTGGACAACGCCCGAGCGGATGGACTCCTGGGTGCTGCGGCCGATCCCGCGGCTCGGGGCGCTCAGATCCACCATGGGGAGTTGAGCGGTTCGGCTGTAAAGGCCCGCCAGGGTCGACTCGGGCCCCAGGGTGATGGCTCCTCCGATGTAGTGGCCACGGGGGTCTAGGGTGTCCAGGGTCGTGGCTGTGCCGAAGTCCACGATGATCACCGGGGCACCTACCCGGGCCTTGGCGGCGACCGCGTTTGCGATACGGTCTGCTCCCACGGACGATGGGGGCTCGTAATCGATGGGAATGCCGCACTCCTGCGCGCGGAGGACGTGAAGGTCTACTCCGAAGTAGCGCTCGCACATCTCGGCGTACCGACGAGTCAGGGGCGGCACCACGGTGGCGAGGGAGACGGCTCTCACCTCGGACGCATCGATCCCGTTCAGATCGAGCAGACCTCGCATGAGCAGGCCGAGGGTGTCCGCGGATACGCGGGCCTCAGTGGCGAACCGGAAGCTGGTTCGGAGTTGGTCACCCTCGAACACGCCTGCGTGGGTCGAGGTGTTGCCTACGTCCACGGTAAGCAGCAGAGCCAACGCGCTCGCCTCCTAACGGTCTAGGGATCAGGGGCCTTGGATCGCCTTGATCAGCACGACCTCGCCCCGCCCCTCCTCTATTCGCACCTCATCGACGAGGGCACGCATGAGCCGCATGCCCCGGCCCCGCTCGCCGAGGATGTCTTCATCGTCCGTGCACGAGGGGATGCCCTGGCCCTCGTCGCGCACGCGTACAGTAAGGCGGCCCTCGCTCGACTCGAACTCCACTGTCACGAAGCGGGAGGGGTCCGATCGGTTTCCATGCTCGATCGCATTGGTGACCGCCTCGTGGACCGCTGCGGCGAGCATCGCGGCGCCGTTCTCCCCCATGCCCGCCGCTACGGCGCGCCTCTCGGCCTCCATGCGGGCCGCCTGGAGGCTAGCGGGAGTGCTCGGCAGCCTCATTGGTGGCCGGCCTCCCCTTTCGAGCCGCTAGAAGGGCTCCCACCACAACGCAGATCACCCCGATGGCCAGGTAGGTGGACACACCGGGTAAGGTCAGGAGATCGGTGACCTCCGAGCCTGAGCCCGTGGACTCGACGACGACGGCGAGCACCAGGGCTGTGGCGTTGTTGGCGGCGTGAAGCAACATCGAGGGGACGATGGAACCCGTATACACGAACAGATAGCCCAGGGCGATGCCGAGGAGGGTCCTCGGCACCATCCCCTGGAGATCGAGGTGTGCGGCGGCGAACAGGATGCCGCCCAACACGACGGCGCTATGAACGTTCATGTGGCTGCGCAGGCCGGAGAGGATGACGCCCCGGAACAGGAGCTCCTCACAGACCGCCGGCAGTAGCGACAGGAGGGGGATCATGAGCCAGGGCCGTGCCAGGATGGCCTCCGTCATGGGGAGGTACATCTCGGCGGCCTCGGCGATGGGCGCCGGGAGGATCTTCTCTAGGACCACGAGGCTGGGAATGGTGATCGCTGGGGCGCCTATGCCGATGAGCAACCCTCCGACTGCTCCGCCCAGGCGAGGAAGCCGGAGAGCCAGCAGGCGCGGCATCCAGCGCCCGTAGAGGGCTGCGTAGGCCAGGGCAGGCAGGGCGATCGCGAGCAGTTGGGTCGTCGCGAGGGACTGCACCAGGCCCACGTCCGTCACCGTAGGAGCCACGTAGAAGAACAGCACGAGGACGATCAGGAAGAGGCCGAGGGCCTCGCCAAGGCTAGGAGCGACGTACTGCTCCGATCGAGCCCGAGAGGCAAGGGCCGCGGGCTTCAGCGCGGTCCAGCCTCCACCCTCCAGGTGGTCGGGCGAGTAGAGGGCCGCAGCCCAACGCACCACCAGCGCCGCTAGCACCAGGGTCGAAGCCGCCGACACGAGAGCGGGCAGGAGGACGCCCTCCTCACCCATCAGCACGTCGCGCATCACGAGAGCCGTTCCCACGATGGGCACGGCGGCGAGGTGTAGGGTCAGGTCAGGCTCGGCGAGCACGACGAAGGCGGGCAGGGAGCCTAGTAGCATCACCGGCGTGGAGTAGTGTCCCGCCTCCTGATAGGTCCGAGCCATGGTGGCGACCAGGAGCACGGCTGAGGCAAGGAGCAACACGGCGGGCATGGCGGCGAGATACGCCAGAGCCACCCTCGCCGGCTCGAGAGTGATGCTCGTGCCTTCGGTGAGCGAGGAGCCGATCTTGGACGCGACCAGGCCCATGCTCACCAGGTTGAGGAGAGCGGTGAGGAGCGCGGCGAGGGTCACGAGGCCAACCTTGCCGAGGAGCAGCTCCGTGCGCGTGATGGGGGCGACGAAGAGGACCTCCGCAAGGCCGACCTCGCGCTCTCGGGTGATCGCGCCGACCGCGGGGTAGAACCCCCCCAGAGCGGCGCTGATGAGCAACATCGCGGGGACCATTGTGCCGAGCAGCTTGCCACCCATAGCTCCCGGCCGCGCCACGTCGGCCAAGGTGATCTCGATAGGGTTCGCGAGGTTCCTGGCAAGCCCGTGTTCCTCGAAGCTATCCCCCACTCGTTCAGCCTCGAGGTCGGCGAGGAGCTCCCTAATCCGGGTCTCCGCGACGGCGCTTCGGCTCTTCGACTCGTCGAGCTGGATCTCGACGGTCACGCCCCCCCCTTCGTCGGGGGAGATGGTAACCAGCGCGTCGATGACGCCTTCGCGAAGGGCCTCGGCGGGCTCCGGAGGTGTGACGGAGATCTCCAGCTCCTCGGGGCTGCGGGCGATCGCCTCATCGAGCCCAGGGAGAGACTCGGCGCCCTGAACCACGATCTGGCTCGGCTCCTCGGCGAGCTTGCGGGCGCCGAGCTGGACCAGGAAGCCCATGCCCAGCATCATGAGCGGGTACACCAGCAGCGGCACGCCGAACATCGCCATGAGGCTCCGCCGGTCCCTGAGAGCCTCCAGCAACTCCTTGCGGAAGACTAGGCTCACCCGTTGCCAGCGGACCCCGCTCACCGCCTCATCCCCTCAGCGACCGAAGTGGAACACAAGCTGGTCGACGAGATGCTCCGACCAGTACTCCCAGGTGTGCGCTCCGGGGTGTTCACGGTAGGCGTGAGGGAGGCCCAGCTCCTTCAGCCGCTCCGCGAATGCGACGTTGCCCTGGTACAGGAAGTCCTCAGTGCCGCAATCGAAGAGCAGGGCAGGCATCTCCTCGGCGGGGATGTCCTCCACGTACTCTATGGGGTTGTTCGCCCGGATGCGCTCGGGGCTGCCGAGGGCGTGGTCGTATACCGGCTGGAAGAGCTCGGACAGACCGCGCACATCGAAGAAGCCACTGTGGCTCGTGATAGACCGGTAGAGAGCGCGGTTCCGAAGGCCCAGGTTCGTAGCCCCGTAGCCGCCCATAGACAGGCCCCCGATACACCGGCCCTCGCGCTCTGGAATGGTGCGGAGCTGGGAGTCGACGAGCCCAACCAGATCGCGGGTGATCCAGTCCTCATACCGTGGCCGGGCGCCGCGCCAGTTCACGTAGAGGGACCCAACGCCGGCCAAGCCGTCATTCGGCATCACGATGATGTGCGGCTCGACCTCGCCGGCCGAGATCATGCGGCCAGCGGTCTCACATGCGGATCCCTTGGTCGCCCAGTCGAACTCCCAACCCCAAGCGCCGTGGAGGAGATAGAGGACGGGATAGCGGCGATTGGGCTCGTCCTCGTAGCCGGGCGGGAGGTAGATCCAGACCGAGGCGCGGCCTTGGAGCGCCTCACTCTCGAAGCCCTCGACATACAGCGCGCCGTGGGAGGGTTGTCGGATGAGTTCCATGCAATACCCCTTTCAGTGTCAGCGGGAGCCGCTCGTCAGTCCGGATCCCAGTCGGCGGTCAATGTAGGCGTAGAATTGCGGGTTGCGTGGGCGCGGGATGAGCAGCCGTCCACCATCGACGTCGAAAAGCTCCACGAAGCGCATGGTGAGCTTACCCGCCTGCCCTGGAATGTAGAGCCTTGCCATGGCGAGCCGCTCCCACGGGATGGTCCGTGTTCCGAAGACCACGCTCTGGTAGGTGAGGCCCCGTGGCGAGGCATTCGCGCGAACGACCATCGCGGCCCCCGAAGGCGGGAAGAGCGCAAGCGGCACGACGATCACAAAGGCGATGGCGACATACAATGCCGACAGGAGCGGGTCGTCTCGGTCGGCCGCGGTGACGACGAACACTCCCCCGACGATGAGGGACGCGAGCTTCGCGAGGGACCAGGTCAGAGCGAGGGGACCGTTGATGTCGGCCCAGACGTCCCTCGTGTCACCCTCGTCGGGCCTCGGCGGCTGGGGGGGCCTCTTGCCCTTCGTCCCCTTGGGGCGCTTCCGGTCCAGGACTCGGGCGCAGAGGCTGTAGAGCTCCTCTTGACCCTCGCCCGGGGGGAAGACGACGCGGTGCCGGGGCCTCACGAGGAGGTTGAGCGTCGCTGTCGGCGAGTCTAGCCGTTCCCGCGTTCGGAGGACTCGGGCGACATCGTCCCAGGGTACCCGGGTGCGGCCGCCGTATCCCCAGCGGATGAGCATACCTGTGTCGGCCGAGGCGATGGCGAACAGGACGTTGCGGCGCAACAGGAAGAGGATGGCCAGGGCCACGAGCCCCATGAGGACGGCCAGGCCGATGATGACGGCGAACCCTAGGTCACCTAGAACGTCGCGGTAGAGAGCTCCCGCCAGAGCCGCGACCACCCCGGAGCCTATGAACATGGCGGCGAAGGAAGGCGCCAGGGCGGGATCGCCCGTGCTCTCGGCGGCGCGATAGGTGACAGGCCGGTCCATCCACTATAGCCTCTCCAAGAATCGGGCCAGAAGCTCCGCCAATGTTACCAGATCGATGGCATTGTGCTGCAGGATGGGCGCCACGATGGCCGGGTCGCCGGTCGCGCCGAAATCGTAGAAGGCCTGGGGCACTTGGTCTGAGGGGAGATCCCCATCCCGCTGGCGGCCGAGGAAGTGCTTCTCGAGGGTCTTGAGCCGGAAGTTGGGCATGTCGTGGCGGAGCTGCCGTCGCGCAACGTGGAGCAGGTCCACATGCGCCGGCCGAGGATCGGGGACCGGCAGGCGCCACAGGGTCATCCGGTCGCGGATGAAGGGCCAGTCGAAGGACTTCCCGTTGTAGGTCACCAGGCAGCCGTACCGCTCCCACTCCTCACCGAAACGCTCGAGAAGTGGGATCTCCTCATCCAAGTCCCGAGCCAGCCAGAACCGCAGCCGCGGACCTGCGGTCGGCAGATCGAGGCCGCCGATGAGGAACACGGGGTTGCCTATGAAGCCGCCGGTCTCGATGTCCAGGAAGAGCAGCGATTCCACGTCAGCGGCGAACGCGGGCTCCAGGCCCTCCGGGAGTCCATCGGCAGAGCCGTCCAGTGTCGCCGCCAGTCGCTCCAGCCTGTCTGCGGACTCGGGCCACTCCTCGCGCAGCGGTAGCTCGATGTACCAGAAGGGATCGCCGTCCGAACCTAGGACCTCATAGCCGCCCAGCGCCTCCTCCAGTCGCTCGGAGGGTAGGCGCGGGAATAGAATGGGGGCGGTGTCGAGGAAACAATCCGGCTCCGCGACCCGTTGCGGCTCAGGGGGCGGCGGGGCGGAGGGACTCATCCTCACCTCACCCGCCGCGATCCTCCTCAGCCGCTTCCTGACGTCTGACGGCAGCAAACCCCGTGCTCCCTACTCACCACGCCGATAGGCCCGGAGGCCCCAGAGTCGCACATTCCAGGGCTCCAACGGCCCCCCACCTGACACGGACACCTGGACGCTCACGCGCTGCAGATCCTCCGGTCGCGGTCCGCCCACGGCGTCGGTGAACTCGCCGAGATCGACCACAACCTCCTGCCAGCCCTCACCTCCAAGGCCTACGGGCGCGCGGAGGAACCGCTCGCCGTCGCCGGTCCCAAGGCAGTGCAGCGTGATGGCCGCTCCTCGGGCCGACGGCTCGCCAGCGTACCAGAAGCGGATCGCGTTGTAGGGCGACAAGTCAACCGGCTCGGAGTAGGCGTTGGCCCAGCCCCCCTCGGGTAGGCCGTCGAACGAGATCTCCGCGCACACGGATGCCTCCCTGTGCGGTCCGTCCTCCACCAGTCCGATCCGCGTCACCGCCGGTTCGCCCGCGCCCTTGCGGGCATCGTTCGGCGTCCATGAGGGCCCCATCTCGAAGTCGCCAATCCATTGGTCCGGTGGGGGCAGTTGCAGTGTCAGGAACGGCCCCTCGGGCTCTCCGGCAATGCTCGATGTGACCCGAGTGAGGAACACGGGATCGACGGCGGTCAGGGCCACGTCGCGATCGGAGGGCACCGTTATGCGCGCCGCGCCGAAGGCGTCCGTGACCGTCGCCACACGCAGCCCCGGCGCGGTCTCCCAGATGGCCTGACCCGGTACCAGACACCCCAGATGATCCACCAGGAAGACAACCGCCCTCACCCCCTCGGCAGGCTCCAGCCGCGCCTCTCCGCCTCGCGTCTCCGCCGGCTGGTAGCCTTCCGCCTGCACATAGAGGCTACCGCCCGGCAGCCCCGCCATCGCCCACCGGCCCTCCGAGTCCGTCTGCGCGGATCGGACGACGGGCACCCGGCCCAGGCTCTCCACTCGCCGCGCCGAGCCCGATGGGAGTGGCTGGGCTTCGGGGCTGCCCTGCACCCACGTCACCACTGCTCCCGCGATCGGCTCACCCTCTCGGTTCAGCACGCGTCCCGACACGCTCGGCGAGACGTCCTCGATAGCGACCAGAGCGCTGTCTCGAAACCCTTCCACGACTAGTCTGCCGCCCGGTTTCATGGTCAGCCCTAGCTCGAAGGGCTGTCGCGTGGACACGGTCCAGACGTAGCCCTCGACCGGACCGACTGTTATCGCCAGATCGATCGCCTCGCGGTCCGTGATCGGCCGATGGTCGATGAGGTGGATCATCTTTCGGTGGGCGTTCTCGCGCACTCTGACCTCGACGTCACCGCACTCCACCTGGACACCCATGGCCGAGGGTACGGTTCCCTCGAACAGCAGTTCATCGTACCGTCGCAGATGGTCGGCGAGCAGTGCTGTGTCACGGAGCATCCCGTGCCGCGCCGCCTCGTAGGTGTAACCCTTCACCGGCAGCGCGAAGAGCGCCCCTCCCGCGTAAGCCTCGGGGACGTAGGTGTGCAGAAAGGTTGCGATCTGCGCCTGGGGCAGCGAGACGAGCCGGTCCGACTCACCAGGCCAGTCCACGAACTGCACAACCGGCGCGTCCGGCGTGACCTCGGCCGCCAGCCGGACGCGCTCCTCCACCCACGGGAGGCAGCGGTAGGTGGTATCCAGGTCGCCCTCGGGCGTCACTTGGGGCAGCGCCCCATCATGGGGCTGCTGGAAGTCCACCCAAGGCCTCGGCGTGCCGTTCTCGTTACAGGTGATGACGAGGTCTCGCCCCGTCGTCCGACGGGCGTACTCACGGGCATCGTCAACGAACTCGCGCCAGAACTCCAGCACCGCGCGGCCCTGGAAGGTCGCTTGGCTGCGCGGATCGGGACACCAGGCGTGACCCCACTCCCTGTATAGCGGGTTGGCCGAGAGCCATGGCTCATCCCATGGGCCCTGCCAGGGGTCGTCCGACAGGAGCCCGCCATCCGGCGCGCGGCTCGCCAACAGCCACTCGCGGTAGTCGAAGTCCCGTATCGTCGGTCCGAACTGGGTCAGATCCACCCCGAGCTCGGTCTGGAACCGCGGATCATCCTCGGCCCAGCCCATCTCGTTCACGTACTTGCCCACCAGGTAGTCGGTGAATGCCCGGATGGTATAGGCGTCATAGCCCTCATGGACCCATCCGTAGATCCCCTCGATCTCGTCGAACCAGATGCCATCCACGCCCGCGTCGATCTGGGCACGCACGAAGCCCTTGATGTACTCCCGCAGAGCGGGGTTGTGCAGGGCGACATGGTACCAACCTGAGACCGGCACGAGCTCGCCTCGCGGGTCACGGGTCGCGTAGTCGAGGAACTGCTCTTCGGTGATGTCGTTCTCGTCGGGGTAGATGGCGGCGACCGTCACCCCGCCCTGCACCCGGATCCCTAGCTGGTGGCAACGCCGCAGGATCCACTCGTCGGCGCGGTAGTCCCGTGCCCCGGCCCACTTGAACCACCCGCGGCACACGAGTTCGGGCCGTATGCGCTGCAGGATGGGCAGATCTGAGGCGCTCACCACCGGCTCATAGATCGCGTAGAGGCGGGGGGCCGGTTGCCGCTCCTGCGCCCACAGCGGGAGGCACAGCGGCACCGCCACGGCGGCTACGGCCAGGGCTCGAACCATGCTACAATCCCCGTTCCGAGCGCGTTGACCACATCCTTGCGCCCGCTTGTGTGTCTAGTCGATTCGTGTCACGGCCTCCACCGGCCTGCTCCTCCGGGGAGCGAGAGGGAGCGCGCCGGAGGGGGGCACGCCGGAAGGGATGCCCGGCGGCTATGCTACGCAATGCCGCGACAGGGTCACTCGGCTCCCGGAGCTTGGCGATCGGCCTGGCTCTGGGCCTCCTTGGATGCCTGCTGGCCGCCTGCGCGCCTATCCTCAATGACACCCAGCCCCCAGACGATGACCCGCCTGTGGCGCCCGATGCCGTGGACGAACTCGCGCCCGTGGGCCGCGTGGTGGGGTTTGTCTACACCGACACCGAGGCCTGCGTCACGCTCCGTCCAAGGCCTTCCACCGAGCCCGGCCTCACTCCGGCTCCCGGCGCGGCGCTGCTGCTCGACACAGGCGGCTATGCGCGCACCAACGAGGGAGGCCTCCTGGCCATGGGCCATGTGCCCGTGGGCCAACGCACGGCCCGGATCTGGCTGGGCCCCGACATGGGAATGGCCCCCTCGGCAGCCACATCCTTCGAGGTGCGCTGGCGTCAGACGACGTGCCTCGGCTCGTCGGAGGGGGGCTCGGGGGGCCGCGGAGCCGCTGTCGGGTGGGCCTACGAATCCCCGGAGGGCACGCTGCTCAGCCCCTGCCCCCGGTTCGGCCTGCGCCCACGGGTGGGCGCCCGCGTGTCCCTCGGCGGCGCTGAGTGTGAGACGAACGAGGTTGGGTACTACCTGCTTCCGTCGGTCCGTGACGGCACGCACATGCTGCGCGTTGGCGGGGACGCCATGGGAGAGGTCATCGTCGCGCCCGGACAGACGGCGTGCGGGGTGGATGCGGCGCCCGACTCCTGGGCCGCCGCGGCTGGGCACGCGGGCCTCGCCTACGATGCGCCGATGCCCTATGTCAGCGTCGAGCCGACGATCCAGACGGTCATGGCGCTGCCAGGGGCCCTGCTCTCGCTAGATACCGGCCAGCAGGCACTTGCCGATGAGCGGGGAGAGTACACCCTCTACGGAGTCGAGCCGGGGCTGCGGACCCTGACCATCGCGGCGCCCGGGTATGGCGGCGCAGCCCTTGTGCTCATCACCCTGCCGGGCGCCGTCACTCGCGGCTCAGAAGCGCCCGCCGGCTCTATCGGACGGATCGATCTGTCCGGCGCCGAGGGCGTCGGGTTCGTCGAGGTGGGCGAGGTCCTGCCCCTGCGCAAGCTGGCCTTCTCTCCATCAGGCGAGCGGTGGGAGGGGTTCTCCTCTTTCGAGTGGTCGGTCTCGGACACGTCCCGCGCGACGGTCGATCGCCATGGACGGGTCACCGGGCGGGCGATGGGGCCCGTCACGGTGAGGGCGACTGCCGGGGGAGCCGAGGGCAGCGTGAATCTACTGGTCGAGCCCAAGGGGTTCCAGGATGCTGTCACGGTGGAGATCGTTCTCGATGGTCCCGCGACCCTCTCTGAGGGCTCGACCCGCACGGCCCTAGCGCAGGTCCGCGATGCCGGTGGCCGCGTGTTGCCGGGCTACCCCGTGGAGTTCCGGTGTGAGGATCGCTCGGTGGCTGAGGTCACCAGCAAGGGCATCGTGGCCGGTCTGCGGGAGGGTTCCACGGTCCTGGTGGCGGAGGCGCTGCGGACGGGCGGGCTTTCCGCCAGGGCGCCGCTGACCGTGATACCCGCGGACGACCGGCTCCGTGTAGAGCCCCTCGAACTCCGCTTCGAAGGGGCGGGGCAGGGCTTGTTGGCGATCACCGACATCACGGCCGGGGCAGAGGGCATGATGGACTGGACCGCGGCGGCCACGGAGCCGTGGCTCATCGCTTCCCCACCGCATGGCGTCGGCGATGGCGAGGTGACTGTCACGGCGGCGCCTGGCGACCTGCCGCCGGGCGTGTACACGACGCTCATCGAGGTTGACGCGGGCGCCCACGGTCGACGCGTGGTGTTCGTCGAGATGAGCATCCAGCGGATCGATGTCATCATCGAGTGACGGCCGCCCACTCGATCGCCAGCAGCGCCACCTCCAGCGGCTCCAGTTCGATGACATCTCCGGCCGAGCCACCGTTGATGAGGTCTGTCAGTGAGCCATCGCCGACCTCCGACAGCCGCACCCGGGCGGGCTCCGTGAGGTAGTTCGTCAGGTTCACCAAGGTCCTCCCCTCGAACTCGACCGAGAGACACTCCACCCCCCACGCCTCCTGATCCGTGTCCGCATCCAGGACATGCACGGGCCGGCCACCAGGAAGCGCCGCCAGGATCGGCGTCAGAGCATCCCGAAGCTCCACGGGAACCGCCTCATCAACGGCGAAGTCGGGCTCGATGGGCTCG
The DNA here is from genome assembly GCA_002305165.1 of Armatimonadetes bacterium UBA1398. Taxonomy (GTDB): domain Bacteria; phylum Armatimonadota; class Zipacnadia; order UBA1398; family UBA1398; genus UBA1398. The sequence continues at coordinate 28,505 of DBQI01000056.1, read as the reverse complement.
GCCACGGAGCGGCCGTAGTCATCCCGGCCCAGGGCGTCGGGACCGACGGTGATGATCCTGCCCCCGCCAGCCTGGTAGTCCCGAAGCCCCTCCAAGGCGGAGGCGGGCAGGTGTGTCGTGCCAGCAGCCACGATCGCGGCGTATGTCGGGGCCTTCCCTGAGGCCAACTGTCGGTCGGTGATGAACTCGATCTTCTCCCCGGCGAAGTTCAGGGCTTCATATGCCCGGAGCAGGACACGCTCGCACTCCGGGTTGTAGTGAAGACTCGCCCTGCTGTAGATGATCGCTACCCTACCGACCGCGGTCTGGAGGGCGTTCACCTCGCGCCCGAGCCGAAGGAGGTCGAGGCCGGTCCGGTTGTGGGCATCCACGCACGCGGGCCGGTGCATGATGCTGCCTGCGAAGTCCGACCGCGCGTCGAACGTCCGCTCCCACACCCACGTGGTCGAGGCGCCCTCCCCATGGATCGCCGCCTGCCATAGCACGTTGCGCACATGGTTGGGCGGCGTCGGACGCGCGAACCGGTCGGGGATGAGGTGGTTCTCCGAGTTGAAGATCGGCATACCGCCAACCGAGTGGAGAAGGTCGAAGTACATGTTCTGGCCCTGCCACCCGTTCGCGTACTCCACCCCCATGCCGGCGATGTACTTCCAGCTATCGTTCCCCGCAACTTGGGAGAAGCCGTTGAACAGCTCGTGGTCCGTGCCGTGGTCGAGAGTGGTGCGGGAGAAGGCCGTAGCCATCGGCTTGGCGTGGAGGAGGGCATCGGGGGCGTATTCGTGGATGATGTCCGCCATCCACCGGTGCCAGTCGGCGAACCGCTCATCGTTGAAGCGCATGTAGTCGTATGCCGCCTGGGGTGTCATGTCCCCGGGGTCCTGGCTGTAGTAGTCGGGGACGGCGCTGAAGGAGTCGTAGGCGGCGCCGTGTGCCGCCTCAACGGCCTCCAGGTCACAGTATCGCGCCTGGAGCCACTCCGTGTACTTGCGCCGGTTCTCGGGATCGGCCGTCGCGTTCCGGTAGATCGGCTCATTGGACAGGCAGAAGCTGTGAAGCCCCGGATGGCCGGCGAGGCGCGGGATGACCAGCCGGAGGAAGCGCTCGTGGATCGCCCGCACGTCCGGCGAGTCGACCGAGAAGCGGATGAACCCGCCATCGACTCCGCCGGCGTTCTCATACGCCTCGTATACCCAGTCGGGGAGGTAGTGTGGCGAGAGGAGGAGATTCACCGTCACGTTAGCCGCCGCGGCCCGGTCCAGCAGCGCGATGTGCTCATCCACCACGGAGAGGTCCTCTACCCCCTGCTCCGGGAACACGGAGCTCGGGCCGAACTCGATCTGGATGATGTTGACGCCGTAGTCGGGGAAGACCTCGATATCGCGTTTGACGGCGCCGAAGTGTCCGTAGCCGGTGAAGATGACGGGGTAGCCCTCCTCCACGCGGCCATCGGGCCACTCGACCTCCGCCCGGAAGGCGCCGTCTCGAACGGTGATGTCCGAGGTTCGGTAGCGGGGAACCGGCGGGAGGCTGCCCTCGGCGAGTCGGTCGAGTTCGTCCGCCGCGCGCGCCGCCAGTTCCTCCATCTGGTCGATCTGATCCCGCGCTCGGATGATCTCGCCGTGGGCGAGGTCCTCGGCGACGAACGCCCCGAACTGCTCCAGGATGGTGATCTTGCCGAGCGGGTAGGCGCCGTCGAGGCCGCGTGCCGTGCACTCGGTGAGCCGCGCGCGCAGTGCCGCCGTCGTGTCGCTGAGAGCGTCGAGCCGTTCCGCCTGCTCTCGTGCGGCCACGATGCTGAGTATGTCCTCGGTCGTGGCGAGTTCCCGGCCATCGGCGGTGGCGAGTGACGCGCGGATGGCGAGAGGAGATGTGAACCCGTCGTGGAGGCCGTATTGGATGCGGATGAGCGAGAGCCCCTCAGGCGCGGTTGTCTCCGCCGTGGGTCCGCCGTCGCCGATGGTCACGGTGACGCGTGCGGCGCCGGTACCCGGAGCGTTCCAGGCCCACATGTGGAGGGTGATCGTCGTATCGGCCGCAATCTCCGGGGGCGCGTCGATTTCCAGGTTGCAGTCCCCGAGTGAGTCCTCGGGCACGTAGGGGGTCGCGACGCTGCCCGGTTCGAGTTTGACGTCATCGATCCAGACGCCCCGCGTTGGGCTCTCGGTCACGCTGACGAGGTCGAACTGTCGCTGATCCTTGCCTGTGCGGAATGTGGTCGAGGCGCGCGCCCAACGGCCCTCTGTGGGCGGCGCGATGAGCCGTACGTTCCAGTCCGGCCCGCCGCCGATCCAGAAGAGGGTGTCGTCCGCGGTGAGGAAGCTGGCGCTGAGGGTGTAGGTGGTGTCGGGCTCGACGTCGATGGACTGTGTGCTGGCCATCATGCCATAGACGTGCGCGCCGAATGGCGTGCTGTTCGTGACCCGGACCGATCGCACACCCGTGCGCGCGCGGGTGTGGTCGAGGAGGAGGGTCGCGTCGGTGTTGCGCGGGTTGAAGCTCCACCCGTCGGGCACACCCTCCCCCATCTCGAAGCTCGAGTTGGGGAGGAGGTTGGCGCCGGCGTCGGGGATGTCCAGATCCAGAGTGTCCACCCGCAGTTCGCCCTCGCCGGGCGGGCGAAGGTAGACGAAGGGTGTCGCCTCAGGTCCCCGCTCCAACTGGACATCGTCGATCAGAATCCCACTGGTGGGGGACTCGGAGATGAACATGATCGGAGTCCGGCCCCCCTCGGCGACGAAGGTGCCCGTGACGCGGGTCCATTGCGGACACACGGGCACGTGGAAACGGTGGCCCCAGTCTGTCCCCGCGCCGAGCCAAGCCTCGCCCGGCTCGTCTGACCGGAAGTAAGCGCTCAGAGTGTAGGTCACGCCCGCGTCGAGGCTGACCTCCTGGAACACGCGCCCGAAAACATGCGGGGAGCGCTCGGTGCTGTTCGTAACCCTCAGAGCGTTGTCCCCACTACGGCCCTCGCCTTGGGCAAGGGTCCATTGGGCATCGGCCTGGCCGGACTCGACCTGCCATTCCGCCGGAGCGCCTCCCACAGACTCCTCGAACGATGGATTCTGCACGATATTGCGCTGGAATGGGCTCTGACCCAGGGCCGAGAGGCAGGTAAGGGCCAGGAGGGTGGACAAAAGACTGAGTGAGCTTGGCACGAAGAGTACCTCCCCGAATAGGACGTCCTTTGATGGACGGGCGACTTCTGCCCCGCGCGGCTCCGGACCTGGCTCGCGCTGGGAGGATCGGATGGCCTGTTGGCGCTCTCTGACGCCATATCCCAGAGCGAACGGTGCAACCGCTGCGGCTACTGCCAGCCTCCCTGCCCCGTGTTTCGTGCCACCGGAGTGGAGTCCTCATGTGGCCGGGGGCGAATCCAACTCGTGAAGGCGGCTGCCCAGGGACGGCTGCCCTTCACTCAGGACTACGCGCCCATCCTCTTCGAGTGCCTCATGTGCCGGGCGTGCGTCGAGGCTTGCGCCCCTCAGGCGGAGACGGACGTCATCGTCGGCATCGCCCGACATGAGTGGTTCATGAAGTGGGGCCGTAATCCCGTCACCGATATCCTCTTCCGTGAGCTTCTCGGCGACCGCTCGAAGCTAGAGCTGGCGGCATCGCTGGCTTTCCGCGGGATCGACTGGGGCCTCGCCAAGGCGGCTGAGGTCACCGGCCTGCTTAGACTACAGCCCCGGGCCGGGGTAGCCTTGGAGTGGCTGGGAAGCCCGCCCAAAAAGCTGCTGACGAAGCGGCTCAGGCGCCTGCGCCTATCCCCTGCCGGTGCCACGCGGCGAGTCGGGTACTTCGTCTCCTGCGGTATGAACATGCTCGCGCCCGACGGCGGCGAAGCCACGGTACGCCTCCTCAGCGCCCTGGGGTGCGAGGTCGTTCCATTGCCCAACGCCTGTTGCGGCCTGCCCGCTTACGTCTATGGCGACTGGGATGCCGCGGCCCAGCACCTCCTCGACGCGACCCGGGTCTACCGCGAGGCGGGCCCTCTCGATGCCGTCGTCACAGACTGCGGCTCCTGCTCGAGCCACCTGCGCCATGCGGCGGATCTCATCGGCCTCGACTCCGCTGAGGTGGATCGCGTCAGGGAGTTGACGGTGGACCTGGCTGAGTACGTGGAGATGATCGCCCCGCCGCCACCGGAACCAGTGGGCGTGCATGTCACCTATCATGACCCTTGCCATCTGTCTCGTCACCAGAAACTCACCACTCCTCCACGGAATCTGCTGTCCTCGGTGGCGGATTTGCGTTTCTCGGAGATGAAGGAAGCGAGCTGGTGCTGCGGCGGCGCAGGTTCGTACGGGATCGAGCATGTCGGGATCAGCCGCAACATCCTCGCGAGGAAGATGGGGTGGCTGGAGGAGACGGGGGCCACGGTGCTGGCAACCGCCTGCCCCGCTTGCATCACCCAGCTTGCGTACGGAACTCGTCGGCACGAGCTGCCCGTTCGGGTGGCGCACATTTCGGAGATCCTGGCGCGGGCCTATGGCGTGGACTTGCCTCCCCTGGAGGCGCCGGCCGTCGAGGCCCGCGGGAATGAGGCGGTGAGAGCATGATGCTCGCACTCAGCGTGTTATGTATCGCGGCTCCGGTGGGTCCACCGGCCGCACCCATCCCTGTCATTCTGGATACGGACATCGGTTCCGATGTGGATGATTGCTTCGCCGTGGCGACCGCGGTGCTCGATCCACGGCTGGACGTGCTCGCTATCACGACGGTCCACGATCCCGATGGCGTCCGCGGCCGTCTCGTCCGTAAGCTCCTTGTCTCCCTGAATCGGCTCGACATCCCGGTCTTCACGGGCCGAACAAGCCCTGGTGGCTCCCCGCATTACTCCTATGGGAGCTGGGCCGAGGACCATACTTGGTACCCTCCCGAGGAGACGGCCCCCGAGGCCATTGTGCGGCTCGCGAACGAGCGCCCCGGCGAACTGACGCTTGTGGCTATCGGACCGCAGCGAAATGTCGCGGAGGCCCTCAGGCTCGATCCTACTGCGGCCCGCAAGCTCAAGAGCTTCGTGTGCATGGCAGGGTCCTACAAGATCGGCTACGGTGGGGCGCCGGAGCCACACGCGGAGTGGAATATCACCCAGGACATCGAGGCCGCGCAGGTCGTTTTCGACAGCGCGTTGCCAACGACCATGGTCGGCCTGGATGTGTGCGGCCAGGCCATCCCCAGCGCCGCGCAGATGGCCGAGCTCGAGTCGAGCCGGAATCTAGGGCATCGGACTCTCGCCGCCCTCGCCAGGACCTACGGGGACGCCGGCGGGCCCTATCCGCCAGTGCTGTTCGACGCCGTGGCTGTTCTGCAGGCCGCAGACCCGAGTACCTGCGCGACTGAGCGGGTGCCGATCCTTGTGGATGACCAGGGGTTCACCCGACCCGCGGGCGACGAGCGCCCGCATCTTGTGTGTGTTTCGACGGACCAGAGCGCCATTGTGGACGAGGTGTGGAGGATCTACGGCCTCGGGGGTTAGGCGCTGTCGGAAGGTCCCCTCCAGGGCCGCGTGAACACAGCGGCCGGTGGTCCATGCACACGGAGGTGATTGGCCATGCTCGGCATCGGCGGCCTATTCCGCAAGTCCCCCTTTGAGCCGTTTCGGGCGCACCGGGAGCAATCCCTAGAGGCTGGCCGGGCAATCAGAGGACTCGTTGAGGCCTTCCTGGAGGGCAGGAATGACGAGGTGCGGGCCCTCGCCGAGGCGATCGCGAGGGCCGAGGAGCGCGCCGACGAGCTCATGAACGAGATCCGCGACGTGATGCCCTCCGATGTGCGGCTGCCCATCTCCCGCCGCGATCTCCTCAGCCTGCTGAGCGCTCAGGATGACATCGCGGATGCCGCCAAGAAGCTCTGCGTGGTATGCTCCTCGCGTGCTTTCGGGGCGCCCGAGCCCGTCGACGTGGCCCTGCGCCAGCTCGTGGCTCAGGTCGATCAGGCTGTGTCCCAGGCCGAGGCGCTCCTGCACTCGGTAGATGCCCTTGTCGAGGCAGGCTTCGGCGGCCCGCCCGCGGAACGCGCGAAGGTATATGCTGAGGCGGCCGAGGTGGCAGCCGATGATGCCCGGGACCGGGCCGACAGAGCTGTACAGCTGCTCTTCTCCGAGGGCGAGGGCATGATGGCCGTCGAGCTTCTCCTCGCCTCGAGAGTGGTGGATGGGCTAGCGGACGCAGCCAAGGCCGTACGGCATGTGGCGGGGCGAGTTCGGCTGATCCTCGCGAGCTAGGCGCAAGTGCTTAGGCCACTCATTGCGGATAGGCAGAGCCAGGGCTAGTGGAGCTGAACGCGGTACTCATCCTGGGCGCCATCGCCTCGGGCTACATGGCCTGGACTATCGGGGCCAACGATGTTGCCAACGCCATGGGCACATCCGTTGGCTCGCGGTCGCTCACCATCCGGCAGGCGCTTATTATCGCCGCAGTCGCCAACCTCATGGGGGCCGTTCTCGTCGGGGGGCACGTCACCAAGACGATACAGTCGGGCCTCATCGCCGAAGGTGTCACCCTGGAGCCCATGGAGTTGGCGTGCGGCATGCTCGCAAGCCTCTTCGCGGCAGCCATCTGGGTAACGGTAGCCACCTACCTGAAGCTCCCCGTGTCGACTACCCACGCGATTGTGGGCGGCGTCGTTGGGGTGCTCATCCTCATCGGCGGCTTTGAGACCGTACGCTGGAGCAAGGTGACCGAGGTAGCTGCCTCATGGGTGATCTCTCCAACCCTAGCCGGCCTCCTGGCATATGCCGTGTTCAGCCTGGTACGAGCTCGCATCATCCAGCGGCCCGATCCAGTGAGAGCGACCCGGGCCTGGGGACCGTTCATTATCGCGAGTGTCTTCGCAGTTCTCGCCCTGGTCATCCTCTATAAGGGCCTGGGCGACCTCAACCTGGATCTCGACGCTGGCGCCGCGGCGATCCTCGCCGCGGTCATGGCCGCCCTCGCGGGGCTCATGGGATGGGTACTGATCCGACGCGAGCCCGCGCTGCGGGTAGATGCACGCACCCTCCAACGGGCGATGAGAGATCGCGACCGAGCACAGGTCGCGCGCGGCCTTGCCGTAGCGTACTCGGGGCTGGAGCAGGCCGCCGCCGCGTCTGAGACGGGGCTACGCGAGGATATCGAGGAGATCTCGACCAGGATCTCCGAGCTGCGCGGCGCCGTCGAACCCGTCGTGGACACCCGCCGCCACGAGCCGAAGTACTTCCTCGTCGAGAAGGTGTTCGCGAGCATCCAGGTGATCTCGGCCACCTGTGTCGCCTTTTCCCAGGGCGCTAACGACGTGGCGAATGCGATTGGCCCCTTCGCCTCCATCCGGGAGCAACTCACAGGAACTGATGATTCACTGCCGCTCTGGGTGTTGCTTATGGGGGGAGCGCTCATCGCAACGGGCATCGCGACCTGGGGATGGCGAGTCATTCAGACGGTTGGCACGGAGATCACCCAGCTCACCCCGACACGCGGCTTCTCGGCGGAGTTCGCGTGCGCGGCGACAGTGCTCCTCGCGTCGCGGCTCGGCCTTCCGATCTCAACCACTCATTGCTTGGTGGGCGCGGTTTTAGGTATCGGCCTGGCGCGGGGGGTTCAGTCGCTGAACTGGCGTGTGGCGCGCTCCATTGTGGTGTCGTGGATTGTCACACTGCCGGTGGCGGGGGTCCTCGCTATCGCGCTGACGGTCCTGTTCCGGAGCATCTGGGTAACCGGCTAGCGGAGTCTGCGCCGGGCGAGGCGGAGCCCCGCCCGGCACGGGAGATCCCTAATCGATCCCCACGAGTTCGACCTCGAAAACCAGCGTCGAGCCGGCGGGGATGGGGCCCACCGGTCGGTTGCCGTAGCCCAGATCGGGGGGGATGATGAGCTTGCGCTTGCCGCCCACGCGCATCCCCTGGATGCCCTCGTCCCAGCCTCGAATCACCTGCCCTTGGCCGAGCGTGAAGCCGATCGGCTCCTGCCGGTCATAGGAGGAGTCGAACTTCGCGCCGTTGGAGGCTAGGGTGCCCAGGTAGTGAGCGCGGACGTGGTCCCCGGCCTTGGCCTCCGGCCCGTCGCCAACGGCGACGTCCACATACTGCAGGCCAGAGGCCGTCGTGATGATCTCTTCGGTCGACATGGTCACATCCTCGTCTGGTGTGTCGATCTGCTCTTCGGTCTGCTCCGGATCGGCCCAGAGCCCCTCGTTTCCGGCGCCGTCTTCCAAGACCATCCCCATCTGCGCGGCCATCTCCGCCATCAGGATCTGCATGAGGGGCGCTACATCCATCAGCATGATGATGCTCTGGTCGCGGCCCTCCTCACGGAACACTCCACCGCCTATGCCCTCCATCGCGGCCCCGAACTCGGCGCCGGGCGCGGGCTCCGGCGAGTTGACCTCGAAGGCGTGCCCGTTGCCTTCCTCGAGGATCTCGCCGACAGTCCAGTCGGGGAGGGCCTGGGTGAACCAAGCCCGGACGTCCTCGAGGGTGTCGGGGGTGATGAATGCCATGAAGGCATCGCCGTACGCCTGGCTGAGTTCCTGGGCCAGAGCGAGATCATCGCCCTCCAGGACCTCAGCGCTCGGAATGCCCAAGTCTATCTCCGAACGCTCCGGGTCTAGGCGGTAGGACGCGGAGCCGGGGTACTGGGGCACCCCCAGCGCCTCCATTCGCTCGCGGTTGGGTTCGCCCGGTACCAGCACCAAGGCCTCCCCGTCGGGCGAGGTGATGGTCAAGCTGCCGTCGGGTCCCTCCGAGAAGGCGAGGCTTCCCTCGCCCGCCTCGGAGAGCTGCCTATCGGTGAGATAGGATGGCGGCTCGTCGTCGGACTCCTTGATACGCACGGCGCTGCGGAGGGCCTTCAGGCTGCTCCGAACGCTCTCGGGATTGCTGCCTAGTTCCGGGCCAAGCGCTTTGAACTCGTGAGGGAGTTGGGCGTAGAGGAACCCGAGGTGACTGGCGCATGCGTCATCGGCGGCGTAGGTGAGAAGTCCTCGCAGCACGTCCGCCTGCTCAGCCTCGGGGAAATCGAGGGTGACCACCGTGATCGGGTCTGCGGCCCCCTCGGGCTGCGCCTGCATGACGTACCGCTCCTCGCCCTTGTAGCGGAGCATGAGAAGCTCCAGCTTGCGGAGCGTCAGTTGCTCGGGCGGGATGGGGTTGCTTAGCGTCCAGCCCTGGAAGGACTCGTGGTCCATGCCCACCGCGAACTTCGAGTGGCCGCAGCCCGGTTCGATAGGGCCCTCATCAAACACCACGATCGTCCACTGGCGGTTGGTGGCATAGGGGAGCGGGCGGTGGATCGGTCGGCCCTCGGGGTTCTCGTTTCCTGGCACCGCGACGCGCTGGGTCGTGGGTGGGACCTGCAACCGGGTGACATGCACGGTCTCGGGGTCGAGTAGCTCGAGCAGTGTCTTGCGCGTCTGCGGCGTGGTCATCAGTGAGTCGATGTCCGAGGTCCACCCCTCGGCGAACAAGCCAGGGTCGCGCGGCAGCGCGAGGTCGCGGTCGAACTGGTCGATGGGCACCAGGATGTCCGCGGTGCTGATGGGCATGAGCACCGGGCAGGTGATGCCATCGAGGTGGGTGATGGGCGACGAGTAGAGCCACGGATCGCTGTCGAAGTCCTCGCCATAGTGGAGGGCCTTCTGCTCAGCCAAGGGGACGACGGCCGCCAGCACGGGCTGGGCGGGAACTTCAGACCCCTCGGGGATGGCGCGGGCCATCTCCCTATTGTGGAAGAAGTAGGCCGCATTGTATCCCCAGTTGACGGGCGGCACGTAGGGCGCCGCGCCGTTCACCGGGAAGGTCTCGGCCACGAGCATCAGAGTGGTGTATCCGCCCGCGCTGCCGCCGTGGATGAAGACGCGGCTGTCATCGACGAAGGGGAGCTGCCGGCAGGCGTGGAGGAGGGCGCGGTCGAGGTTGGGCCCTCTGACCATGGGGTTGTCCGGCTCCTCGTGGGGATGGACAACGATCTGGCCGCGCTCGGCGTACCGAAGGCCGCCCGCCTCATCGAGCGGGTAGCCGGCGTTGTGGATGAGCGGCGCGCTTGCGACGGCGCCGTCAGCTAGCTCCGGGGGCAGGTAGAACCGGGCAGTGCCCGTCGCCGTAGCCCCATCGTAGGCGCGGTAGAGGAACCGGACGACGACTTGACCGGCCATCCTGCCATCCGGCAGAGGTACCTCATCGGCGGAGACCCGCTGGAACCGGGGTTCGAAGGTCCCCGGTTCGCCCGTGTTGGGGAAGAAACCCTCAAGCCAGCCGGGCGGCTCCTGTGCGGACGCCGTCGGCGCGGCGCATCCCAGGATCGCTAGCGCGCATAGCATGGCAATGCCAATCCTCTCGCGTGACATCGCGTTCCGTCCTCTCCAGAGGTCTACAGCATACCGGTTCCGGCCGCCGAGCTTTCGGTCCTTAGCTGGGCCGGAACTCGACGGCGGCAACCCGGTTGGGTGGGATCGTCACCCGTGCCACGGTTCCCGAGCCTTCCTGTCGCGCCGGCTGGTCCACGGCGTGCTCGCGCCAACGCCACGGCGCGTTCGAACCGATCCCCACGGCGTCCGGATCGACCTGAACGCGGACCTCCGCCCCGCCGCTCCGCGACCGGTTGACGAGCACAACAGTGATGGCAGGCGGCCGGTCCGGTCCGGATAGGTACAGCTTGGCGAGGGCCTCATCCCCTTCGACCGAGAGGTGCCTGACGTCTCGGAAGCGACCGTGGATTATCGTATCCCTGAGCAGTTGGCGGGCATCCCACAACCGCCTGAGGTACTTACGGAACTCGGCCGGCACCTTGTCCAGGTCATACTCCACGCTGAGGCTCGGCCAATAGAGCATCGGCGAGTAGAGGAACATGATGTTCAGGCGCTCGAAGAGGTCCTCCGGGTGATCAGCGGCGATCCGCGGGGCCTGCAACAACGGCACCTCGGGGCAGCAGTACCGGAACAACTCCGGCATGCCATAGCCTCGCCAGTCGTGCTCCCAGTCGCGCGTGGCAGGGTCGGTCTCGCCAAAGGCAACCCGCTGGTCGGGGTAGCGCACGTAGCAGCACGACCAGTCGAAGAACTGGGAGAAGACGTCGCTGGCGGCCTCTCCCCAGGACCAGATCCGTGGCTCGGCCTCGGTGAGCTGCTTACGGATCCGGCGGAAGAGGTCGATGAACCCCGACCCCCAGTGGTCGAAGGGGGTGCGGTGATCGTGATCGTCGGCCCAGCACTCCCTGGCGGTTGTGTGGGGCTGGTCGACCTGGAGCCCCTTCACCCCGTACCCGCGCGTGATCTCCTCGATCTTCTCCAGCCAGTAGCGTCTGCGCTCCTCGATACCGGGGCAGGCCACGCTGAAGTAGCGGCCGTTGTAGTACTCGGTCGGGATGGAGCCATCCCTCGCTCGACAGGCCCACTCGCGCCCCTTGCCGGCCCACCAATCTGTCTCGGTGTCGGTGATGCGGCAGTTGACGTAGATGTCCGTCGTCCAACCCTCTTGCGCGTTGCAGCGCGCAGCGAAGGCCCGCAGCCCGTCGGCGCCGCCGATCTCGGGCAGCGGCTCGTAGAGGGGGTACTCGGCGTCGAAGCCACCGATGTGGTAGCCACAGATGTGGGCCACGTCTAGGCCCATCTCTTCGTGGCAGCGGCTCATGTAGGCGAAGAGCTCGTCCGCGGTGCGCCTCACCACGCGCCCGTCGGCGTAGGGCATCTCGAAGAATAGCTCGACGAGGGCTCGGAACTCCCGCACCTCGTCAGGCATAGTGGGCGGCTCCCACCAGGTGTCCAGCCACGCTCGGTAGCGGTCGGCGGCGGTGTGCCACGTGCCAGCATACGGCCAGAGTACGAACCGCTGGCTGGTGAAGACCTCGCCGGGCCGGAGGTTGGGGCAGGTCTCGAAGAGCAGCTCGAGCTGAGCAGGAATGCGCTTCTGGATGGTTCGGCCGCGCATCACCGTCCAGCGGAACTGCGGATCCTCGCTCGCCATGTAGAGGCCCCGGTCGCCGTAGTGGAGGAGCATCCAGGACATGGCTTCGTTCGGGTAGATGTACTCGAAGGGGCTCCACTCGCCGCTCAAGGGAGCCGGCCGGCGCTCCCCGCCAATGAAGGGTAGCAGCAGCTCCGTGCGCTCGCCATCGATCTCGGGCAGTCCCTGCACTACAGGGAAGTGGACGCGCTCCACGATGCCCGCGTCAGAGCCCTCCGGGACCTCGAGGTGCTCGAGCACATAGGAGCACACCAGTTCCGCGGGCTGCTGCCCCCCGCCGCCGATCTCATAGCGCAGGGTCATCCGGACGGGGAAGATGACCCCTTGCCGCTCGGGCCGCTCGTAGACGACCTCGATGCGCTCGCTATCGTCCGTGCGTACGAATGTGGGCCGCGCCGAGGATCCCTCGAGCCAGAGGTGCTCGTGGCTCATCAGCCGGAAGGTGATGCGGGCATCGCCGGGGAGGAGATCCAGGCCGATGCCCGGTGCGCTCAGCGCAACCAAGTCACCCGATAGGGGATCCAGTTCGAGCCGAAGCCCCGACCGCTCAAGGATGATGGGGTCATTGACGGGGGTGCGCGGGGGGTGATCCGGCGGGTAGGGTATCTGTCGCCATGCCACAGGGAGGCCTCACCTTTCAGGAGTCGGGGATGCGCGAGCGCGGGACGCTCAGAAGAGCTCCTCATCCTCACGGACAGTGGCGCACCGCGAGGCGTCTACGAAGGCTACGATCCAGAGGATGGCCACGGCGCCAATCAGCGCGTACTTGGTCCACAGCGCCCCGATCCGAGTGATGTCCTCCGAGGTGATGTCCTGCAGCAGTCCGACGCAGGCGAGGAAGAGGGCAGTGGGTATGCCGAACCAAGCGGCCCGGTCATACCGCTCCAGCCAGAGGTGGCCGAGCCCTGGGAAGACCAGGCTTGCGAGCATGGCGATCTGGGAGCGCCGGCGTATGCGTTCGGGGGTGAGGCCATCGGGGAGGACGCCATGGCTGGCCAGCTTGGTCGCCTGCATGCGGCCCAGGGAGGCCATCCCCAGCTTCTCCTCCGTGTCCTCGAGCGTTGGATCGAGCTCGAGGGCACGACGATAGTGAGCGACGGCGCTATCGAAGTGGTCGCGATCGACGCTGATGTCGCCACGGAGGTCGAAGATGCGGCCCTCGTTCGGGGCGAGCGCCTCAGCCGCGTCCAGCAGGGCCTCCGCCTTGCGGAAGTCCTTTCGGCCTCTCGCCACGGCGGCTTGGATCATCAGCGCCTCGATGCGCTCTTCGTCGGTGCGTTGCCCTCCGGCCCCGCGTTCGTCCTCCGCCATGTGGATCTCACCTACTCGATCTTTTATTCCGCGTCATCGACAGGTGCTTCAGCCAGGAGACCGGACAGGTCCACGGTCTCGGCGTGGGCCCACAGCCCCTCGAGATCGTAGTACCCCCGAGCTTCGACGGTGAAGATGTGCGCGACCACATCACCGTAGTCCAGCACGATCCATTTGGCGTCGGTGGGTTGGCTGCGCCGCAGGGGGTGCATGTCCCGCTCCTCGAGATACTCCTCGACGCCCTCGGCGATAGAGTCGACATGAGTGAGGGATCTGCCGTGACAGATCACGAAGTAGTCACAGACGATGGTGTGCTCTCGCACGTGTAGGACCGTGATGTCCAGAGCCTTCTTCTTGTCCGCTGCCTCGGCAACGAGCAGAACGCGCCGATAAGCCGATTCCGTCAAGAAAGCCTCCGTTCGTGGGCGAGCCGTTCCACTCTAGAACTTACTTGCGTAGTCGTCCCCTAGGACAACGCGGATATCACACTCGCCATCGGGGGGCAGATCAGCGATCACGTTGGCCATGGCCAGGTCGAGGCTCCGTTTGACCTCATCCGCAGCGGCCTCGAAGCCCGGCGCGCAGCGGAGGTAGGTGTTCTCAACGCCGTACTTGATCTCGCCCTGCTCGTCGGTCAGGTCACCGACGTGGCCGACGCGGAACTCTTCCTTCACCAGCAACCCCTCGCATTTGGAGGCGAGGCCGGTGACCCCGCAGCCGTTCAGGACTTCAACCCGCGCCATCGCCGCGAGGGGCTTCTCCTGGCGGAGTTCGGCCCACATCGCGCGGACCACGGAACGGGTGGCTTGGGGGTCGGGGAAGAAGTAGAACGCGCCGTCAGAGCCCGAACCCTGCCCCGCGACCGGCACCTGCCGCGCCTCTATGCCAGCCATGTCCACCTCACGCGCCATAGAGGCAATGGCGGCGATCTGGGTGACATCCAGGTTGGTCGTCACGTGGTTGTGGGCCGTCGCGGCCAGGTTCGCGGCGATGCTCGCGGCCTCCAGGTCCTTCTGGCGCAGCTTGAGCGCTACCTCGGAGGCGACGGCCTGCAGCAACTCCCGCTGCCGAGCCATGCGTCCGGGGTCGCCGTCGCCGCGTCCGCCCCGGTCTTGCCGCCATCGCACGAAGCCCATCGCGTCGTAGCCCATGAGCTTCTGCTTGCCGGGTTGGAGATGGATGTGCAGGTTCTGGTAGTTGTCGTCATAGTGGAGGCCATCGCCCCGCGGGCCCGGCGGGACCTCCACCTCGACTCCGCCGATACGGTCGATGACCTCGACGAAGGCGTGCACGTCGATCTGCGCGTACCCATCGACCACCACGCCGAAGGTTCGGCGCAGGGTCTCGGAGAGGGCATGCACCCCTTGGCGCATGTCGCCACCGCTCGCGATCGTGTTTGGGATCACGGCGTTGATCTTGGCGCAGGCGTTGTCCGGACCGGTGGCGACGCGAAGGTCACGCGGGAAGGAGAGAAGGCCAATCCGTCTCGTCTCGCGATCGATGAAGGCGAGCATGATGGTGTCGGAGAGGTCGTTCGTTTGGTCTGTGCCAACGAGCAGAAGGGTGATCTGGCTCTTCGCCTGGAAGGGATCCGCGCCGAAGATCATCCCCAGGGCCTGGATGCCGGGGAGGATGCGCTTCTCCGGCGCCGTCTGGGCGTCTCGTATGGCGAGGCCGACCACGGCCATCAGGCTAAGGCAGACGACCCATATGAGGACCTCGGCCACCCGCAGGCGCCGCCTCCGTGGACGCGCAACCGGGAGATAGCCCTCATAGGCCTCAGGCACATGTGAACTCGTCGTATCCATACAGACCATCCTCGGGCAACGGGGCGTCAGCCATCGGTCCCATCACGAACGTACGCGCCACAACGGGCCAAGTATTCGACAACCGGGTCGGGCGTGAGGTACCGGATTGTCTTGCCCTCACTGATTCTTTGCCGGATCAATGTGCTGGAGACATCCACTCCCGCGCTCTCGATCAGGCACGCCACCTCGGCGCCGATACGCTCGGCCAGCCTCCGAGCCTTCTTCGTATCATACCGCGGCCGGGCGACCAGGGCGAAGGGCACTCGCCTCACGAGCTCGGCCCAGCGGTACCACGTCTCGATCATGAGGAAGGCATCGACTCCCAGTATCAACACCGGTGGACGGCCGTAGGTTGAGGTGAGTTGGTCGATGGTGTCGTACGTATACGACGGGCCCGGCCGCTCGACCTCGAGAGTGCAGAGCACCAGGCCGGGATTGCCCGCGGTAGCGAGACGAACCATCTCGACCCGGTCCTCCGCAGGCGCGACGCCCGCCGAGTCCTTGTGAGGGGGGATTCGCGCCGGCGCGAGCACGACGTAAGCAAGCCCAAGTTCATCTCGGACCGCTTCAGCAACATATAGGTGACCGTAATGCACCGGATCGAAGATGCCGCCGAAGAGCCCGTACTCACCTGTGGAAGCCTCGTCCAAGACACGCTCCACTTTGCACCGACCGCGAGGGGCCCTTCGACCCCACGCGCACGCTCACCCGCGGATGTTGTTGAGGCAGCGGGCGGAGACCATCTCGGGCCGGATCGTCTCCCTGGCCTCGACGAGCAGCTCCCGCGACTGGCCGGGCAGTAGCGAGAAGAAGTTGTCGGTGAGCACGGCCCCGCGCGAAGCCACATCGACCGCCACGAAGTGGGTCAGTCCATCCGACCCGACCGTCACGGCGGCGCCGCCCTCGCGCGGTTCCACCCGGAGGCTCAGCGCCACGGGCTGCAGGGCTACATCCTTGAGCTCCGGGAGGAAGACCATGTGCTCCGGCGCTTGTCCGGTCGCCTCACTCAGCACGATGCACTGGCGCGTTGGGTCGGTGATGCTCAGGTCGGCGAGCCTGAACTCGGCGAGCCTGGTCGCCGCGTTCGCCCTCGCCACACCGTACACGTTGCGGTCGCTGACGGGACCGCTGAGGGTGTCGGCAGTGATGATCCGCGCGTTGATGGGTAGATCCTCGCGCCGATCGCTGACCACGTAGAGGGCTGCGGCATCCCCCTCCATCTTCAGGGAGAGGGCCACTGGGGCGTAGGCCCGACGGGCATAGTACCAGCCAGCTTTGGGGTTCAGGTCGTAGTCGACGACGGCCCAGCTGATGCAGGGCCAGCAGTCGTTGAGCTGCCAGAACAGCGAGCCGCCACAGTCGAACATGCGGCGGCGGTAGTGTTCGATGGCGAACCGAAGCCCCTCGGCCTGGACCAGCATGGAGTAGATCTCGTACTGCTCGATGCTTGCCGGCTGACCGATGTGAACGTCCATCTGGCGGTGTTTGCGGGCCGTGTCGGGGTCCTTGATCCGGTAGAGCATGTCCTCGCTGTCGTACTCCAGTGGCCCCGTCCGGTCGAGCAGGGTCCTGAGCGGCGGGCTAGCATGGAGGCCGTACTCGCTGCAGAAGCGGCACATGTCCTTGGCGTAGTTGCGGAAGGAGACGTTCTCGGGTGAGGGGTCTCCCCCGTAGGGCTCTCCGAAGCGGTGGGGGTAGATATGCCCGCCCCAGACCTGCCAGTTGTGCCGGTCCCCTTCTCGCTCGGAGTTGTCGTCTGAGCCGCCGTATGGCGAGGTGGGCCAGTAGGCTCGGGTGGGATCCAGTCGGGCGCAGACGCCCGGCAGCAGCTCGTGGTAGATTCGCCGGCCGTAGAGGGGCCGGGGCGGATCCCCACGTCCCTGCATGTCGTCGAGCCAGTCGTTTTCGTTGTTGCCGCACCATAGGGCAACGCAGGCATGGTTCCGCAGCCTCTTCACCGCCTGCTCCGCCTCGTACTGGACGTTCGCCATGAACTCCGCATCGAAGTCCGGGTAGCTGGCGCAGCCGAACATGAAGTCCTGCCACACCATGACGCCCAGCTCGTCGCACGCGCCGTAGAAGGCCTCGGACTCGTAGATCCCCCCGCCCCAGACGCGATACATGTTCATGTTGCCGGCGACGCCGAGGGACACCAGGTTCCGGTACTTCTCGGGCGTGATTCGTGCGATGAGGTTGTCGGCCGGGATCCAGTCCGCGCCCTTGCAGAAGACCCTCCGGCCGTTCACCGCGAAGTTGAAGCTCCGGCCCAGGCCGTCCGGGTCGGGCTCCTGGAGTAGCTCGATCGTGCGGATCCCGATCCGGATCGTCTGGGTGTCGAGCACCTCGCCATCGGGGGTCATGACTTCGAGAGTCAGCGTGTGGAGTGGCTGCTCGCCGTGTCCGGCGGGCCACCAGAGCGCGGGGTTCGGCACCAGCAGCCGCACCTCGCCTGAGGTCGCGCTGAACAGGGAGGAGCCGCCGATCTTCTCCCCGTTGTGGTCGAGGGTGGCTCGCAGCACCAAGCGCTGCGGAGCTCCCTCGAGTAACTCGATCTCAGCGCCCGCCTTCACAACAGCGTGCTCGGGCGTGATGGCATGGGTGCGGGCGTAGGTGCTCTCGATCCGGGCCGCCCGGTGTATCTCCAGCCGGGCCGATCGCCACACGCCAACCGTTACCACGCGAGGGCCCCAGTCCCATCCGAAGTTCATGGCGGCCTTCCGCACCCATACCCGCGGTGTGTAGAAGGCAGCCCAGAAGGGGCTGGAGTCCTTAGCCTCGACGGTGGCCACCGTCGAATCCAGTCGCACCGCTACCACGTTGCGGCCCTCCTGGATCGCCCCTGTGGCGTCGAACCGGTGAGCGACGAACATGTTCGCTGCGGAACCGATCTCCACACCGTTCACGTACACCGTGGCGAAAGTGTCCAGCCCCTCGAAGACTAGGTCGGCCCGCTCGCCGGAGGCCAGAGGGGGAGCCTGGAACTCGGCGCGGTACCACCACTCACGATCCTCCACCCAGGCGCACTTCTCGATGTTCTGAGCAACAAAAGGATCCTCTATGCGACCAGCCGCGAGCAACGCGGTGTGCACGTCCCCCGGCACCTCGGCGTCTATCCACGACGCGTCGTCGAATCCGGGCGCATGGGCCCCGGCCGTTACGCCGGCGCCGGGATCAAAGTCAGCTATCTTCCAGGTTCCATCCAGGGGCAACATAGTCGTCTCGACCTCCGGTTAGTGGCTGCTCTTACCCTCGTCGGTGGCTTCGGCGAGGGGGTTGTAACACCTGCGGCCCTCGCCCTCAGCTCCCGACCACTCGAACGAGTATCGTTCGGTCGCGTGGACGCACATCCATCTCCACCGCGATGATCTGCTGCCAGGTCCCCGTTGCCAGGCGGCCCTCCACAACGGGAAGGCTCACCGAGGGACCGAGCAGGCTGGCGCGAATGTGGGAGTGGCCATTGCCGTCGTGCCAACGGGCGTCATGGGCGTACGGGATGTCCGAGGGGGCGAGCCGCTCCAGGGCCGTCTGAAGGTCGCGGACTAGTCCCGGCTCGTACTCAATAGTCGTGATGGCCATCGTGGACCCGAGAGCGGAGACGCAGACGATGCCCTCGGCGATGCCGCTCTCGTCTATTGTGGCTTGGACCTCATCCGACACATCGCGGATGTCGCCCGGATGCGAGGTAGAGAAGCGTATTTGGTGCAGATAGGCGCTCATAGCCCTTGGCTTCGGAGGAGTGTGACGTGGGTCCTTTAGCGGTGATCGGCGGGAGCGGGGCATACGACCTCCTCGCGCGTGACTACTCGGGCGCGCGGAACCTGGGGCGCCGCGAGACGCCCTTTGGCCCCAGCGCCCCTGTTCGCGAGCTCGAACTGAATGGCCGCCGCACGCTCTTCCTGTCCCGCCATGGTGAGACCGGCTACCACTGCACGGCGCGCTTCGTGAACTACCGCGCGAATGTCTATGCCCTCCGAGAACTCGGCGTTACCCGTGTGCTGGCCTGGAGCGGACCAGGCGCTATTGAACCTTCTCTGGAGATCGGCCAGTACGTGGTTCCTGACGACCTGCTCGACGAGACCCACGCTCGGGATGATACCTACTTCACCGGTGGCAGCCTTGGCTTCGTGCGCCAGAGCCCCGTGTTCTGCCCGGCCCTCCGTGAGGCCGCCCTGGAGGCGTGCCGCGCCACAGGCGCCGCCACGCGGGATGGGGGCACCTACGCGTGCACCGAGGGCCCGCGGTTGGAGACCCCCGCGGAGGTTCGGAAGCTGCGGATCATGGGCGCTGATCTCGTCGGCATGACCCTGGCGCCGGAGGTGTTCCTCGCCAAGGAGCTCACCATGTGCTACGCCGCCGTGTGCTATGTCACGAACTACGCTGAGAGCTTGGCCCACAAGCCCTTCGTGCCGGGGGTGCTGTTCGAGGGCCTCCTGGACTCGTCGGAGGTGGCCTGTGTGGACGCTGCCGTCGCGGGCTTCGCCCAGATCGTGGCTCAGGTCGCCGCCGCCGAACCCGGGGATTGCCACTGCGCCCGGTTGCTGGACCGCTACAAGAGGCGTGGGACCATCGGAGAGGACTGGCGCGAGTGGATCGGGCGATAGGCCACCGGGCCCGCTGGGTCCATCCCGTTGTTATGCCTGCGGTGGCCGACGGAGGGGTCCTCGTCCGCGGTGATGTGATCCTCGCCGTGGGGCGATGGCGCGAGATCGCCCCACAGGCAGATGAGGTCGTTGACCACGGCGACGTGCGTCTTACGCCTGGCCTTATCAACGCCCATGCTCATCTCGAGCTCACCAGCCATGGCGCCATCCCCGCCGCCGGCGGTCTCCCGGACTGGATGGCCGAGGTCGCACGCCGGAGTCGAGCGATGGCCGACGACGGTCGTGCAGGTTTCCAACGAGCAGCCGACCTCGGGGCTGAGACCCTCCGCCAGTCAGGGACCGCTGTCATCCTGGACAGCACCCTCTGGGGCGTGCGGGCGGAGTCATCGGCCGCTGTGTTGCCTGCCTATGAGTTCATCTCCTACACCAGCCGCGAGGATGAGCGGCCATTCTGGAGCCAGGTGGTCGAGCGGGCCGAGGCCGATGAGCGGGCTGGGAGGCTGTCAGCAGTGGAGCCCCATACGCCCTACACCGTGCACCCGGATCTGATCCGCCGGGCACGGGACCTGGCTGACCGGCACGGACGGCTCTTCGCGATACACCTCGCGGAGATCGAGGCGGAGGCGGAGCTTTCCGCCGCGGCCTCGGGCCCGCTGGCGGATCTGATCGCGGCGAACGGAGGCGACCCGGCCGATTACGGCGGCAACGGTCGCACTCCCGCACAGCACCTCGGTGACCTGGGCGTCCTCGACCACGCGGTCCTCTTCCACGGGAACTACCTGGATGCCCAGGATCTCCCGCTGCTCCTGAAGGCCTCGGCCTCGGTGGTGTACTGTCCGCGCAGCCACCGCCACTTCGGCCATTCGCCTCACCCTGCCGCCTCCATGCTGTCCAGGGGCGTCAACGTCTGCCTGGGCACGGACGGACTCGTGTCGAACGAGGGCCTGGACATGCGGGAGGAGATGCGCTGCGCCGTAGACCGCTGCCCAGGACTCAGCCCCGATGACGCTCTCATGATGGCAACCTTGTGCGGCGCGCGGGCGTTAGGCATCGACGGAGAGTACGGTGCGCTCGCGCGTGGGATGCGGGCGGTGTTCGCTGAGATACCCGAGGCCCTGTGGCCCGGCGACGCGTGAGGAGTGGGTTGATGACGGGGAGCGGCATGACTCGCAGGCAGTTCCTTGGGCGCGCGGCAGGTGCGGCAGCCCTGATCGGGGCCACGGCGCGACCAACGTGGGCCGGGCCCTTGACGGGCCGTGTGGTGAGAGCCTACTCCCCGAGCGCCACAAGGGACTTCATCCCTCAGGGCGATGTCATCCGTGAGATGGTGCGCGCCGGTCTAGCTACCCTCACCGGCTCGCGCACGGCCGAAGAGGCCGTCGCGGCGCTCGTCCCTCGGGTCGGGTCCGAGGATCGCTTCGTCATCAAGGTGAACGCCGCGGGCAGCCCCATGCGAGTGGGTACGCGGCCCGAGACGGTGCGTGCGGTCGTGGAACTCCTCCGCTCCCTGCCCACCGCGGACGGCTATCGCGTGCGAGCCGAGCAGATAACCGTCTGGGACAACGCGCCGGTGGACCATGTCGAGGAGGTGGTCGAGGATCTCGCTCAGTGCCTCCCCACCTACCGCCGTTCGGAGTGGGATATCGCCCCTGGGGCCGGCCTGCAGCTCCCCCATCCGCCCGACGATAGCCCCCTCGAGATTCAGCGGGTCGTGGCGGACGCCGATCATGTGATCAACCTGAGCGCTCTGAAGCACCACCCCCTCACCGGCACCACGGGGGTGATGAAGAACTACTTCGGGGCGGTTATACGCGCCTGGGATCTGCACTCCCATCAACCGTGGATGATGACCCGGAAGCTGGGTCCGTGGCGCCTGGAGTCGGAGGCGTCCCTGAAGGTCACCGACGACACGGGACAGAGCGCGGTGGCAACGGCGCCGGCGGGTGAGTACACGGACGAGAGCCTCGCTCAGGTCATCGGTCAGCAGACCCAGGGGTTCTCCGCCCATCCCTTCCAGTATCAGGGACAGTACCTGCTGCTGGCCACCGGCGGCCGCGGGGCTACCCAGATGACCGTGGAAGGGCCGCTGGCGGAGGCCATCGGTATGCCTGTTGGCAACTGCTACGCGACGGAGATCCGCAAGACGGTGCCCGAGATGTACGCTACCCCCGAGCTCGGAGGGAAGACCCGCTTCTCGATCATCGACGGCATCCAGGCCCTCTATGACCGCGGGCCCTACATCGAGCCCCAGGAGTGGGTCAGCACCAACGAGCCGACGCCCAACTGCCTGCTTATCGGCACCGACCCCGTCGCGATGGATCAGGCCATGACGGATGTGATCGTGCGCGAGCGGAGCCGGAGGAATGATCTCGAGGAGGCGCCCTTCGACCTGGCGTACCTGGAATACGCCGAGGAGATCGGTCTGGGCACGCGCGCGTACCGACTGATCGCGGCTGCGGTGAGGTAGCGCGGGGAGGGCGCCACCGCGAGCTGCGGTGGCGCCCCCGTGCTTCAGCCGCCGATCTTCGTGCCGCACTCCATGCAGAACTTCGAGCCCGGCGGGTTCTTGTGGCCACATTCGGGGCAGAAGGCGCCCGTTTCCTGGGCGAACTTCTCGCCGCAGCCCATGCAGAACTTGGCGTCGGGCGGGTTCTGATGGTTGCACTTCGGGCAGGTCCTGCTGCCGGCCGCAGCCGCGGCGGCGCCTCCCTGGGAGGCTGTGTCGGCAGGCGTCTGAGCCGCCGGCTGTTGCGGCTGCTGGGCGGTCGCGCCCTGCATGGCGCCGGCCATGACCTGGCCCATGGCGACGCCCGCGCCCAATCCGACTCCTGCCCCCGCCATTCCACCCGGGTTGCGAGCGGCATCGGAGATGGCGTTAGCGGCCTGGAACTGGGTGTACTCGCCCATGTCTCCGACAATGGACATGCTCGTCCGCTTGTCGATCATGGCCTGGACTTCCTCCGGCGGGGTGATCGCTCCGATGTTGAAGTCCACGACATCCAGGCCGTACTTTGCGAAGTCGACTAGGACTCTGGCCTTGATCGCCGCGCCCAGCTCCTCGTAGTACATCGGCAGGTCTAGGATGGACCGGCCAAACTCGCCCAGGCCGTCGATCATTCGGGAAACGATGAACTCCCGCATCCAGTCGTTGACGGTGTCCTTGTCATAGCTGCTGACCGTGCCCACGATCTCACTGATGAATAGCTGGGGGTTGGCCACCTTGACCGAGAAGGTGCCGTAGGCGCGGAGCCGGACCATCCGCAGCTCGGGATCCCGGAAGATCACGGGCTGCTTCGTGCCCCACTTCAGGTTCTGGAAGACCCGGGTGCTAACGAAGTACATCTCGGCGGTGAAGGGCGAGTTCCCGCCGAAGGCTCGGCCGATGAGCTCCGTGAGGAGGGGCAGGTTCGCCGTCTCCAGCGTGTGCCGTCCGGGGCCGAAGACATCGAGCGCCTTCCCATCGCGGACGAAGACGCCCTCCTGGCTCTCGCGCACGACGAGCTGCGAGCCCAGGCGGAAGTCCCCGCTGCCGGTCTGAGGCACCCGATGCACGAGTTCCTCCCCGTAGTCATCGGCCCACTCGATCATGTCGAATATGCGCATCTCCGTGCTCCTCTCTGCGGGACGGCTACTCGGCACTCGTCATGATGTGCTCGCGAGCGACCAAGTGGTTCTCGAACTCCTTGACACGAGCCTCGAGGGTATCGGCTTGAGCCTGGATCCCCTCGTTCTCAGCCATTGCCACCGTGTGGCTCTGCCGGACGACCGCATCGGCGAGTTCGAGAAGCTCGAGGTCGTGGTCGTAGATCGCGCCCAGGCGCTCGGCGTCGATCTTGACTAGGGAGAAGATGCCGGCCGAGCCGTAGTCGGCATGCTCGACCTTGGCCTGCACGGCGCGGATGCGGTTGAGGGCCCGGTCCACAGTCCCGATGTCATCCAGTTTCATCTGCCGGGACAGCCGCTCGGAGAGCGCCTGTAGCTGGGAGATAGCTTCGCCCAAGTGCTCCGCGACACGCAGCCGTAGCTGCTTGTCGGCATCCCGCCGCGCCTCGCGATCGATGTAGCCTCCGTAACCGGGGATCTTGCGGGCGAGGTTGGTCAGTTTGTCCGCGAGCCCCGTCGGTTGTTCCTGGCCGGCCATAGGGTCCAGAGGTTCCGGCATATCGTCGCTCCTTCCGGGCGGGCACTCGCGCGGCCGCCCCGCTCGGCCCCGGACGACGGGGCTCCGTGTGCCTCATTCCGGACGTTCGGGCGCGCCCGATGTCGCGTCTCCTAGGGCAGTAGCTCCGAGATACGCACGGGACGGCGCTCTCGGCCGCTCATGACCGCCGCTCGCGCGTAGGCTACCGAGCGACGTCCCTCCTCACCGGGCACCGCCGGCTCACAATCGGTGACTATGGACGTCACGAAGTCCCCCAGCTCCTCGGCTACGGGATTGGGCGCGTTCTCGGGCGCGGAGATCTCCCGCGCCTCCTCATCGAAGCGCCGCAGGGTGATGCCGCTCCAGCCGTTGAAGACGATCTCGCCCTCCGAGCCCTGGATGTAGGCGTTGTACATGCCCGAGGGCGAGGAGTTGCCGGCGAGGAGTTGGGCGATCCGACCCTTTTCGAACCACGCCGTAACGGACTGAATGTCCTCGAAGTCGCCAGCCGAGCGCGGCACGAACTTGGCTGCCGAGGAGTAGACCTCCTCGGGCTCACCCATGACGCTGCGCATGTAGTCTAGCTCATGCACATGAACCTCGAAGATGTACCCGCCGCTCGTCTCGTCCTTGTTGCGCCACTCGGCTGCGGCGCCGCCGTAGTTGAGTGTCCCGATCCGCGTGATCGCGATGGCGCCCGGCTCCCCGATGTCGCCCTTGCGGACGTGGTCCGCGGCAAGGCGGAACGCCCCGATGTACCGCAGCACATGACCGACCATGAGCTTGACGCCGGCTGCCTTGCATGCGTCGATCATCGCCGTGCAGTCCTCGACGAAGAGGGCCATGGGCTTCTCGCTGTAGACGTGCTTGCCCGCCTTCGCCGCCGCCACGGCGATGGGCGAGTGCAGGTAGTTGGGCACCGCGACGATAACGGCGTCGACATCCTCGCGGGCGAGCAGCTTGTCCGCGCTCGCGATGGGGGTGGCCCCGAGCTCCGTCGCAAGAGCACAGCGGCGGTCCTCTAGAATGTCGCATGCGGCGACTACGCTAGCCGGGGGGCCTACTTTCCCCACGTTCCGTCCCAGTTCCGTTCCCATACCGCCGCAGCCGATCAGCCCGATCCTGACTTCTGACACGCGCGTACCTCCCTAACCGGGCGTCGGGCCCGGCGATAGTCATGCCCTGGCCGCGACCGAGGGTGCAAGACATCCTCAACCGCGCGTCTCGCTGTGATGAGGGAAGCCCCTTCCTCCGCCGGCCCTCAGAACCTCCATGAATGAGAGCGAATACCGGCGACGGGTCAACCACTGACGGCTCACTCGGACGCGAAGTCCGGGAGGCCGATCCGAATCGCCGTAACCCCCTCGCGCACAGTCCTGGGCTCGCCGGACTGGGCGAAGTAGCGGGCGAGCCCGTCGGCGGTGAAGAGGCTGGCGCTGCGCCCGATGTATTCGGGTAGTGCCTCCCAGTCGCCGCGGTCCACGCTCATGCTGCAGTAGTAACTGGAGGCGGGGTCCCGAGACTGGAAGTGGAGCCCGAGGAAGCCCAGGAAGAGGGGCGCCCTGCCCTCTAGTGGGGGATGGCTCTGCGAGAGGGGGGCGATGACCATGACCTGATCGATGGGCCACCCCTCGTTCTCCGCATGGCGGTGGGGCTGGATCATGAAGCCCCCTCGGGACTCGCCGAAGGGATCGTCGAAGAGGGCCGTGCCATCGCGGTCCGGCGCCGTCGATATGGTGATCACGCCGGAGTGGTTCGTGTTGATGCAGCCCACGCCGGTGAAGCCGGTGGCATCGAATCGGCCCACCCCGCGAACCGGCCGGGTCACCCGGGCCAAGGGGATGCGCTCGCCGTCCGTTGTCTCGGCGTAGACGAGCCCCCCCTCCCGGTTCTCGAAGACGAAGGCCAGTGGCGGGTTGGTAGGTCTCCTTACC
Organism: Armatimonadetes bacterium UBA1398; assembly: GCA_002305165.1. GTDB lineage: Bacteria > Armatimonadota > Zipacnadia > UBA1398 > UBA1398 > UBA1398. The sequence goes on along the minus strand of DBQI01000056.1, from coordinate 2,775 downwards.
GCGATGATGATGCGGTCGTTCACCAGAGGCTCATAGTCGCGCGGAAGCGGTACGAGCCGCTCCCCGTACTCGACGTAGACGGGGTTGCCCACGTAGGGGGCCAGATTGCGGAAGATGCCCGTTCCCGCCGGGATGTTCGTGTAGATGCCGCCTCCGCCGGGGCTGAAGCCCCCGAAACCAGGGGGTGGATCGGCGAACTCCTTGGGGACAACGGCGATGAGGGCGCCCCGGCCGTCCGCGCGCTCGCTCCGCCGCACGCGGATGCGGATGCCTTGGACCGCGGTCCCGCACACGGCGCCGTCCTTGGACCACACCGTAGCCGCGTAGCCCTCGGCGAGCCGTCGGGCGGGCCGAGTGACCTTGCCGATCTCCAGCCAGTTGGCGCCCCCGTCGGGGGAGATCTCCACCAGGCCTCCGGTGCGGTTCTCCAGGCGGATGCGATGGGTCTCGGTCACTTGGTAGGGCTCGAAGGCTGGGTCCGCCCACGCGGCCCCACACATGCCCGCGATGAGGCAGAGCGCGAGGCGCCAGAGGAGCGGGAGCCGCTGGCAACCATGAGCGCGCATCCTCAGTCTCCTCCGCGCCATTGGTCGGTCCGTCAGCTCGCCGGGGCGTACCCGGTCACTTGGTAGCCGGAGTCCGACTGTGTAACGCTGATGACCGCGAGGGCTCTGCCGCTCGCCGACACGGTGACCTGGTCCCCTTGGGCGGCGGTCTCCGCGCCCTTATCGGCCCCTGCGAAGACCGACGCGCCGGCTCGCAGTTCCTCGGCCTTGCTCTCCCGGAGCTTCGCCTTGATCTGGCTACGCTGGCCGGGCGGGAACGAGTCCCAGTCGGGGTTATCCTGCCTCGCTTGAGCGTCATAGGCCCAGTACGCCGCGGCGGTCTTGGTGTCGCCTGACGCCATGGCGGCCGCGAAAGCCTTGGCCGTCTCCTCCGGCGTCTGGCCCGCCGCCTCTGCGGGAGCCTTCTTCCCGCATCCGACTCCCACCAGAACGCAGAGAGTGGCCCAGCCCAGAAGACGGATTGCGTGCTGCATGGCTCTTCGTCCCCCTCAGTCTCGCTTCACGGCAACGTAGTAGGCGCGGGAGGCGCTCGGAGTGAGTGGGTGGAGGGTGTAGGCGACATAGGCTCCCTTGACCTCGAAGCCCGCCTCTCCGAGCTCCCGCCGTATCTCTTCGTCCTCGTAGCCCCTCTGGACATGCACCTCTTCGAACCGCTCGGCCCGCGCGTCGTCGCGCCACTGGAACTGCATCCGGATGGTGCTGAGTCGTGTGCGGGGGTCCCAGCTTGAGACCCAGTCATAGGACAGCCGCTCACCCTCGGCGTGTCGCGATTGGGTGAACAGCTCCTCCTCCAGGGCCAGCACGGTGTTCACGTCGAAGGCGAACACTCCCCCTGGCCGGAGGGCCCTGTAGGCCCCTTCGAAGGCCGCCCGGAGGCCTCCATCGTGAACGATGTAGTTGAGGCTATCGAAGACGGACACGACGGCGTCGAAACCGCCCTCGAGGGGGAGGCGGCAGGCATCGGCCACGATGAGGTCCACTGCCGCCCCCTCCCGAGCGACCGAGCGACGTGCCTCGGCCACCATCCCTGGCGACAGGTCTGCCCCCGTCACCCGGTAGCCCCGGCGGGCCATGGCGAGCCCGAAGCGGCCCGTCCCGCAGCATAGCTCCAGTAGATCGACCGGGTCGGGATGATGAACGTCAAGGAGCGCCTCCGTGTAGTCCGCCCAGCGTTCGTAGGGCACAGACTGCATCAGGGCATCGTAGTAGGGCGCCACGGGTCCGAAGGAGACTCCCCCAACGTCATTGCCCATCTGGTCGGGCCTGGAAGGCCAGGCCGCACCACCCTTCGGAGGAGCGGCGTTCTCTCAGGCTGAGGCTGGGGTGGTTGGAGGCCGCCGAGAGCACCTCGTCGGCGCGCTCGGCGATGATCCCGCTCGCCAGGAACAGTCCGCCCGGGCGGAGAGCCCGCTCGACGCCCCCCATGATCCTGCCGAGCACCGGGGGGGTGATGTTGGCGACCAAGAGGTCATAGCCTCCAGCAGGCTCCGGCGGCTTGTCCCCGAGGACCGGGTGCACGAGGTGCGCCACACCGTTGGCCTCGGCGTTCGCCCCAGTGGCCTCCACCGCCACGGGATCGATGTCGACAGCGATGACGCGCGACGCGCCCAGTTTCGCCGCCGCAATGGTGAGGATCCCCGACCCGCACCCCACATCGGCGACTACCTGCCCCGGTGCCAGGTACGTCTCGATCATGGCCAGAGCGAGTCGCGTCGAGATGTGGCTCCCGGCGCCGAAGGCTCGGCCGGGGTCCAGGTAGATGACGACTCGGCCCGGGGCTGGGGGCTCGTCGATCCATGTCGGTTGGATGAGAAGGCGCTCCCCCACCTCGATGGGACGCGCGTACTCCCGCCACCGGTCGACCCAGTTCTCCTCCTGGATCCATTCCTCGGCCACCAGGCGAGGCGGTTCCGTTATCTCCATGTCGGATAGGAGGCCTGCTACGGAGGCGAGGATCTCCGCGCCGCTGGGCCGCTGTGGCTCATCGGGTAGGTAGACCGAGAGGCGCAGCCATGCGCCGCGCGGTAGAGGGGGAACCTCCTCGGCTCCATCCTCGGGCGAGTTCCAGATCGCGACGGGGATGGCGTCTGACCCGATACGCTCCTCCGAGACCCCGATGCCCAGCCACTCGACGAGGTAGCTGCCACAGCCCTCGGCAGCGACAGCAGGGACCTCTATGCTCACGAGCCTGTACCGGGCGGGCGGGTTG
>DBQI01000041.1 GCA_002305165.1 Armatimonadetes bacterium UBA1398 | reverse complement strand
CATTCATGAATGATACGGGATAGCGGTAATCACCGATCCGAACTCGCTGGACGAAGCCTCCCCGACCGTGGCCCGTATCAGCGACGCGGCTGACAGAGGCCGGCTGGTCTTCGCGGTTGTCGGTTGGGACGGAGCGAACGCACTGCTCGATGCCGTACTCGACTGGCCGTGCCGTAGACTGGTGGATCCGGCGCAGCCGCTCCCAGGGTCAGGCCCCACTGAGGCCGGCAACTCGGTAGTCCGTGTGCGTATAGCGCCCGAACCCGGGGAGGCCGAGCGAGCCATCGCTGTCTACGTCGCACCCGAGCCCGAGACGCCCCTTCGTGAGGAGGATGCCGCTCCGGAGCCCGCCGCCCCGGCGTACTGGGGATCCATCGCGGTCAGCCTCACCGGATCTGGACACCGCGACTCCGCGAAGCCCTGCCAGGACACTTCCCTCGCGTTCCACCCCACAGACGACGCCGCCTTCCTCGTTGTCTCCGACGGGGCAGGCAGCGCGGCGAACAGCCACTATGGCAGCCAAACTGCGGTGGCCGCGGTCCGCGCGCACATCGAGGAGATTTACCGCTTCTGGTCGCCAGCTGATCTTGACGGGTGGAAGAGCTTGCTCGGTACCACGCTGACTGCCGCGCGCCAGTCCCTGCTCAGCATCGCCGCCGCGTCCACGTCCGAGCTCCATGACCTGGCCTGCACCCTTCTCGTCATCGGCGCCGACGCCGACGCCACGGGCATCTACGCGGCGGGGATTGGCGACTGTGGCGCGCTCTACGGCGGTACTGACGGCCGTCTGCACACCCTCTACGCGCCAGAGAACGGGGAGCACATCAATGAGACCTACTTCATGACCCAGCGCGCATGGGTCCGGCATGCCCATTTCAGCTACGGAGAGCACGCTGTGGACTTCGCCCTGGCCTTCTCCGATGGTCTTCAGTTCACGGCCCTCTCCCAGGGCAAGCCGTTCAGAGGCTTCGCCCTGCCTCTCATGGAGCAGCTGCGTTCCATCGATCCGGTGCGGCGTACGCCCGCACTCTGCGCGTACTTACAGGAGCAGATCATCGGATTTAGAACCGACGACGACGTCTCGATCGCTGCCCTTTGGCGTGAAGGGGACTGACCATGCGCCTCTACTCGACGTCTGGAAGGCCGGTCACCCTCGGCGAGGTTCTCAGCGAGTCTGGAGGTAAGGGCGTCGTGCACCGCGTCGCATCCCAGCCGGGTCAGGTCGCCAAGATATATCGGCCGGGGCAAGCGGACGCGGCCCGTCGCGCTAAACTGGCCCACATGATCGCGAACCCTCCCGAAGACCGATCCGCCCGACGCGCCGCACCATCTGTCGCCTGGCCGGTTGACGTCCTCTTCTCTGACCCGAGAGGCAGCGCGCTGGCGGGTTACGTGATGCCCGAGGTGCGCGGGGCCCTGCTCGCCGTGGCGCTGTACGATGTCGCGGAACGCAAGAGACTTGCCCGTTGCTTCAACTGGCGCCATTTGCTGCACACAACGAGGAACTTGGCCGATGTGATCGACGTCCTCCACCGGCGAGGGTATGTGATCGGCGATCTCAACGAATCCAACGTGTTTGTGCACGCCGACACCACGGTGACCTTGATCGACACCGACTCGTTCCAGATGGTCGTCGGCGGGCGCTGCCTGCCATGTACCGTGGGGAAGCCCGAGTACACGCCGCCCGAGTCCCAGGCTGTCACCTTCCGTGACCACGCACGCACGCGGCACGACGACACCTTCGCCTACGGGGTGCTGGCGTTCCAGTTACTGATGCTGGGGCGGCACCCCTTCGACGGCATACCCCAGCGAGCGGACCTGGACAGTCCGGAGTCCCCAGGGCGGATACGATCCAACTGGTTTGCCGCAGCCCACCTCGGCCAGGGCAAGGGAATCCTGCCGCCCAGCAAGTGCCCCCCCTTCAGGCTGCTGCCCCCAACCGTGCAGTCTCTCTTCGTTCGCTGCTTCGTCGATGGTGCCCGGAACCCCGCCCTGCGACCCGCGGCATCCGAGTGGCGCCACACCCTCAGCGCCGTTATTAGGAATGGCTTGGCTGTGTGTCGCTCCAACCCAGAGCACATCTTCCCAAATCACCTGACGGCGTGCCCCTGGTGCGAACGGATCACCAGGGAGAGGGTTCAGGACCCCTTCCCCAACCCGATGGCCCTGCAGCACGCCCGAGGCCGACTACTCCGCACTCCGGCAATGCCCGCTCAGCGCCAGACGACGCCCGCGCGCGTGCGGCTCTGGTTCGCCCAGTTCGTGGTCCCCAGGCTGAGAAGCCTCTACGACCAGCTTCGTGTCCCGTAACCGGCCAGGCCGTTGACCCTCGCTACCCCGTACCCGAGTGGACCTCGCGCCTGGGCCGCCGAAAAAAAGCGCTAGTTCCGATGTAACAGCCCGCACCCGGAGCGCCCTTTGATCAGTAGATGCGCGAACTGGAGGCTTGCGAACATGGTCTCAAAGTGCCATACGGCCCACCTAACCTGCCAGCCTTCGGGCCTGAGATCCGCGCAACGCGCCCCCACAGGAGGATCCCATGTAGATCCAGTAGCCCAGAGGCCCCGAGAGGTCAGCCCCAAGCGTCTGCCGTTCCTTGGTCGCGAGATCTGCTATAGGCGGGAACCCTCGCATCCAGTGCCAGCTGAACACCGCAGCGGTCGCCGAGGTCGTCCGGAGCGACGCCTGCGGTCGAGTCGAGAGATGGAGGCGGTGCTTATGACTTACCCGTGCCGGGCGACCGGTAGAGCGCGTAGCAGCCCTTCGGGCCCAGATCCGACGGTTCAGACCTCCGACGCCGCCGAGCCAAGAGGTCGGCTCCCTCGCCAGGGGGAATCAACACATGCTGAGGCAGGGTATTGCAGCCGGAGGTGGAGCATGTTCCGCAACGCCGATGAGTATGCTGGTGCCCGGGACGATCCTGGGAGGGCCGTCGACTGGCATCGGGCTGGTGGAGCCAGATGGCGGCAGCCGCCATGTCTGTCAGTCGCGGTTCGCCGACTAGGTCCGCGCCATGTATAAGCCGAATCCTGTTGCGGCCATCGTGGACCGCATGAACAAGGCTAAGGAAGAGAGAGATGCGGATCTGTGGACACGGAGCCTCCGCCAACTCAACGCCCTGGCCTGCGACCCGAAGTACGGCGATAACGCTATGGACGAGCTCAACGCCATCTTCACGGAGATAGCGAAGAGGGCCTACTACGACATTGCCAAAAGGGTTGAGATCCCAAGGGACATTACCATGAGAGCCCTCTTGAGCCATGCGGTTACCGAGCTCTACATGACAGTGGCAGATCTGAACTGTCCGTGGGATCCGCGAGACCGCAAGGCGGCGACCTTCGATCGGTACCTGCGGAACAAGGCCATGGCGCGTATCAGGGCCGAACTACACGACGAGGGTGTCGCCACGCGGAGTGGGACTCGGGCTCAGCCTCTCTCTCTCGACGCAATGCAGGAGACCATAGGAGACGTGTCTGAGAGCGTCACTGATGTACTTGGCGGGCCGTCCCTGGGGCCCGAGGATCAGATCGTCGGACTCAAGTATGAGAGCAGCAGGGCTTATGCGAGCGTACTGACGGACATCCGCCGGCACTGCAAGGGCCAACGGATTCAAGAGACGATGCTGAAGGCGGTGGCCCTGAGTCGGCTGGGGTACGAGCAAGAGTGTGTCTACGAGGTAATCTGCAGCCAATTCAATATCACACGCAATGCCGCCAGGCAACGCATATTCCGCGGCCGCAAACAGCTCCAGGAAGCCCGTCAGGGCCGAAAGGAAGGAAGCGACGAGCGATATGACTGACATGGAACAGGCCGGTGGTACGTACGACGGCCATGACACGGATCTCCCGGCTCCAGGCCCCGACTCAGAGCGGATGACTCCCTATGAGTGCCCTGCGGTTGCAGATGTGTGGATCGTGGCTGCAGGGACGAGGGTGGTCGCCAGATGGCCGGAGCCAGGAGGGAGGTGCCGTGCCGAAGCGCCAGAGCTTGGTCTCGTGTCAGTGGGGCGAGGGCGGCGTGCAGCGCTGGACGCCCTATGTGAACGCGCCGGGCGCGCCGCTCGCGACCTGGAGGACCGCTGCCAGGGCGTCCCCCAGGACGAACGCGCTCAGGTGTTCCGGAACCTCATCGGAGCCTATGGGGGCGCGAGGCGGTGGGCCCAGCGCTTCGCAGAGGAGGCGACCACTGGTCTGCTGCGGCGGCTGACGACCAGCCGGTGGCCCGTACCCCTCGTACAGCCCTCCGTGCGCGCACGGCTGGAGGCCGTTGCCGGCATCCCAGGGTTGTCTGATAGAGTCGACACAGTGGCCGCATGGCTCGACGGCAGACTGGTGGAGCCATCTGGCGCCGGACTGCTCCAGTTGGCTATGGCCTGGGGTGACATTACGCGGGCCCAGCTCGCTGCCGCTGCCGCTCGTGACATCAGACGGCACATGGCGCATGCCTACCAGTCCGATGTGGATACCTGGCGTGATGAGCCCGTCGGGGCATGCTTCACCAACCGCGACGGTCGTCTGGTGCTTGAGGTCACGCATAGAATGCGCGATGACGCAGCCAGTCGGGCGCTCATTGGATGGTCCGTGCGAGTAGCTCTCCCGCGACCAGGCAGTCCTCTCGGTCCCGAACTCACTCTGCCGGACCCGGCCCAGGCCCCAGTGCTTGCCGAGAGGGTGGTGCGAGGGAAGACAGAGGTACACGCATACGTGGAGGTCGATCTCACCGATCATCTCGGAGTGAGCGGCGAGACGCTCATAGACCTCAGCAGTACGGGCGAGTTCATGCTGCCCTTCGTCCTGCTTATCGAGAAGCGGGCAGACAGTCTGGAGGCTCACTATGGAGAGAATGACTGAACTGGTAACCGCGCTGAGATGCGCGCGCGATTGCTACTCATTCCCTGAAGACACCTTACACGTGCTTGAGCAGTGGGCCGCCAAGGGCGATCTCATCGGCACTCTCCTTGACGAGCTGCCCGAGAGCCCGCGCAAAGCGTTCAGCGGTATCGGGGCGGCCTTCGAGGCCTGTCAGGCTCTTGACGAAGGCTACCGAGTCGCTTGGTGGAACGAGACGTCCAGTGATACCTGGTCCAAGCCGGCAGCCTACTTCGAGCTGCTCATGGTGGCTGCTGCACGGTGGTTCACGCGGGCGGTTGAGCTGAGCCTGAGGCAGGAGGCAATGCATACTAAGACGCTGAACAAGACAGTCAACAAGTTGGCTTCACAGCTTCGCGTCTACCAGCAAGCGGTCTCTTGCCTTCCAGTACCATTTCACGATGGCTACTGCCCGATGGCCAGACTAGGCATCGCTCAGCAGTGGGCGGATCTTGGAGAGGCTCTGTCGAGCACCTCGCCCGCTGAGGGCTGGTGCTCTGAGTCATGGTCCCGGCTCGTAACGTGCGTACGAGGAGCACTGCAGGTCATGCCGCTTTCCAAAGCCGAGGAACGCTACTCCGGCGTGCAGGTGGTAGTGCCCCTCCTCGAGGTGGCTCCCGATGGCGCGGGCGCGATGCGGCACGCGGTTGTCCATGTGCTGCAACAGAGTGTTGACGCTGGCAGCGACCTAGCGCTCATGACACAGCACTTGGACCATGGAGGCCGCGGTCTCCATCTGGACGACGCCATGCGCAAATCGCTCGAAAGCGCGATGCGGGCTGCACAGACGTTCCTCAATTACAGCCGTGCCAACGGCTGGAAGCCGGTGGCGTCGATTGCGATATGCCGCCCACCCACGCCAGCTACAACGCCTCTGGGCGGTCCATCGATGGGGTTGCCACTGGGACTGGCGATCGTAGCTGGGATCGAGAGACTCGGCCGCCTCCAGACTGCGTCGCGCTTCTGCGCGGCTACGGGTGAACTGACCGAAGACCAGCACATCATTGCCGTAGATGGCTATCCCGCCAAGATCAGCGCTCTAGTCCAGTGGTCACAGTGGGCCGGCGTCCGCGATCTAGAGATACTCGGACCGGCGGACATCCCCGATGACACTAGGCTGACTGTGTCCCGAGGGCACTGGTTCCCTGATCTCGCGGAGCGCCTTCAGGATCCATGGGAGCGCTACCGCGCCCATTTCCCCCCACTGTCGAAGGCGCCGAAGGGGCACTTCGCGGTCGCGGCTGCGGATGTGACGGCATTCCGCCTTCGCATGGACCCCAAGAAGCTGATAGTGCGCGTTGATCTCGAGGACGATCCGCTCGTGGCCACTGATGGCAAGCTCAGAAATGTGCTGGAGTGGCACGCTCTGGTCAGGCATCGGCGTGAGCTCGGCGACTTCCTCGATGGCAGGCGACCGCTAGTTCAGGGCCTCGTGCGCTTCTCTGCCGGCGGCGGGATAGTGGTGCTCCAATGCCATGATGGCCCGTACATCGCCATGGCCATGAAAGATGAAAAGGCACCCATCCACAGACTGCACCTATGTGCCGCATCGGGCCTCGCGCATTCCAGCGACGAATGGCTGAGCCCTTCTAGCATAGTCGCGAGAGAGAGTGCGGAGGAGATACTCATCCGCGTGGGCGATAAGTGGGTTCTCCCCGAGTATAAGCTGGACGAGCTACAGGCGGCGTCCAACCACCTTGAGGCCGTCACGGAGCTGGCTCAGGTCGAGGCAAGGTCCCAGCAGGGCCTCTGGGAGAGGAAATGGAGCTGTAAACCGATGGGGACTGTCGTCGCTGCTGCGCAGCTCTGGAGCTTGGGTGGACGAGACGAACTCTCCATCCACTGGAAGGACAAGAAGAGCGAAGCCACCGGGCTGCTGGTCCTGGACCGCGAATACGGCGCGGTGGACATAATGGGTGCCGTCCAGCTCACGCTCGACTGCGCAGTCAGTGAGGTGACGCTTCTTGACGGCGAGGCGCACAGCGCGAATGACCCACCGCTGGATCGTGACGTCTTTCTAATCACGCCGGACGAACTCGCCAAGATGTTCGTGCCAGGCAAGAAGGCGCGAGCGGAGGCTCACTTCAAGAGCGGGGACAACCTGGGGCCGTGCCTCTTCTGCCCTCTCCCGAAGATGAACCCGCCGTTCTTCGGCACTGCACCTCACCTACTGCGCCGGCTTGGGCTTGAAGTGGAGGAGGAGCACCCGGACATCTCCATGGACAAGAGACAGGATGTGAGCGTAGAGCCATGCCAGTGAGTCTGATCGTGCTGGACGTCGAGGGTGTTATCACGAGGGCGGGCGGTTCCCAGCAGGCCTGGTCTCTTGTCGACATGCTAGACGTGCGCACCGCACTGGCTGACCTGGGCATCCCCTGTGTCCTCTGCACTGGACGCCAGGTGCCTTACGGCGAGGCCGTCATCCAAGCCCTCGATCTCTACTTCGCCATGCCTCGCTCTGTCGCCGAGCGCGTTCGAGAGGTTAGTGGCCAGGCGCTACTGGGGTGGCCATCGATCCTTGAGAATGGGTGCTACCTCTACGATCCAGTGACCAAGTGCCCCGCAAAGCACCCGGCCCTAACGGAGCAGCGAACCCATGAACTCCTTCGTCTCCGCGCTGAGACCCTTGCCCCCCTTGTTGCGAGCAGTGGAGCCCAGTTCGAGGCCGGGAAGGACTTCTGTGTGTCGGTCAACCCTCCGCTTGTGGTCGGTGGCGGAGGGCAGCGACAGTCTGCGGCCGAGTACCGCAGACTCGTCGAGGCCTCTGCGGGGCCCCTTCTCGCTTCGGTAGAGGTGGCAAACAGCATGAGTGCGGTGGACCTCACCCCCAAAGGCATCAGCAAGGCGGCGGGAGTCCAGCTTCTCATGGAGTGGACGGGCACCCCGCCGGCCGAAGTGCTGGGCGTAGGCGATAGCACTGCCGATCAGGGGTGGCTCGACCTGGTCGGGTATCGGGCAGCTCCATCCAATGGCCGGGAACACCTTCTCGGCCTCCACTACTGCTCGCCGCTGCCTGAGGCCAGGGGCCTCATCGACATCCTCAGTCGAGTGGGGTCACGGGAGCTAGGCCCCTGCTCCTGATCACCACCATGCATGGACGGGCCGTCGTCATAGACCCACTGATGTGACGCGCACGTGCGGCGGCCGGCTCGGGCAACTGAACGCGGCAGCACCAGGGACGATCAGTGTGGCTGTCCCTGATGCTGCTGTGTGATGCCAGCCTGGGAGTCCCGGCCGACTGGAGTGAGGAACGCCCAGCCGAACCGTGATCCCTCTATCCCTATGCGATCCTCAGTCCCGTTGTCGCTTCGGGGGCCATGCCCGCGTAGTCCACACTATGGGCCTCGCGCAATCCCCCGACCTTGGAGGGCGGGTGCGCGATGAAGCTCACACCCAGGCCAGCGCGGAGTCCTACCGCTCGCTGCTGGACGCCGACACGATGGTCTTCTCCTACCTCGTGGACGACGAGGCCATTCACCTCCTCACCCTTGGCAAAGGTGATGCCGACACGGCGTACTATCGCCTGCAAGCCGACGAAGGCGTCGCTGAGCGAGCACTGCACGACCTGCTGGCGCCGGATGACGTGTCCGCGTCCTGCCCGTTCGCCCGATTCCTTCTGAACGGCCGCCTCTGGGAGCTTCTCATTGGCCCCGCCGCGGAGCGCCTCGCGGATAAGAGCCGCCTCGTGATCATCCCCGACGGCGAGATCGCGCACGTCCCCTTCGCCGGTCTGTGCCCGAGGCTCGGGGAGGCCCCCCTTGTCCGAAGCGTGGCGGTGGTGAAGCTCCCTTCGCTCGCAATCCTGGCCACACTCCGCGCCTACGAGGTCGGCCAAGCGGCCGGCGGGCCCAAGGGCGCCTGCCCAGGACTGACGCTCACCCCGGAGATGGAGCGGCTGGCTTCAGACGGCGGATCAGCGGCAGCCGACCCGTCCCAGCCCTCTGGAGGCAGAAGGGAGACCGGCCCATCGCTATCCGCCGACGGGTCGTCGAGCAGACCTTGTACCATCGCCCGCGACTCGTCGAGCTCTTCACGGAGTGCTGCGGCCTCCTCGAGCGCCTTGTCCCGTTCCTCGCGCAGCGATTCCGCCTTCCGGCGGAGAGTGCTGACCTCGCCCCGAAGGGCCTCAATTGTGCATAGAGATTCCCCCTTGTCGCAGTTGTACTTGTGGCGGAGGTCGACGTATGATCTGAGAGCGTGCTCGTAGCGCCGTACCAGCTCGGCCTTCCGGTGCGCCTCGAGCATCGCGGTGAGACGCCCATCTGCGGACGCGCGCTTCTGGAAACTCATCATGGAACTCCTCTCTGGCTAAATGCTGACAACTATGCAAGGGGAGAGAATCGCCATCCCGTTACTCCCCAGCGCAACGAATCACGTCGCCCGCCGCCCCTTCGGCACGCCTCTGACCTATTGAGGGCGGCGCACCCGGTGACGAACGCTCAGTGAAAGCGCTCTGCGGGGGCGACCGGCAGTGACGCGAGTGGCCTCAATGCAGCCTATCCCACATCATTCATGAATGCTGATTTGTGCAGTGCCGTGCTGGCTGTGTAGCGGTCACTTGTCCGTTGCGTTGGTGTTGGGTTGTTCGGCGAGAGGTGGCGGACGTGAACAGACGGCTCGCCGGCGGCAGCTTGGTCCGGGTCTTGGGTTGAAGGATGCGTTTGAGCTGCGCCAAGCCAAGTACGGTTTCTAACCGAGTCGGGAAGCGCACAGCAGGGGCCGCGATCCGCTCGCGAGGTGTCAGCACCCGCGCCTAACGATCGCCCCCACCGTGTTCTTGTTGATGCCCAGCTCCCGCGCGATCCAGCGGTATGAGCGGCCCTCGGCGACCAGCTCCATCACCTTTGGAGCCAGCTTGTCCGACTTCGGCCTCTGTCCCGGGCGTCTCCCGAAGACCCGCCCCTTCGCTTTCGCGGCCGCCATGCCGGAGCGGATGCGTTCTCGGGTGAGGTCGCGCTCGAACTCCGCCAGCGCCGCCATGAGGGAGGCGATAAGCTTCCCCTGCGGCGTCGAGAGGTCGAACTGGAGTCCCGTCTGCGCGATGAGAGAGACACCCCAGGCCTGAAGCTCCTGGAGCGTGTGGACGAGGTCGATGGTCGAGCGGCCCCAGCGGGTGAGTTCGGTCACCAGGATGGCGTCGAGCTGCCGTGCCTGCGCGAGCCCCATGACTCGCTTCCGCTCGACGCGGTCCGTCTTGGCCCCCGAGGCGGTCTCCTTGAAGACGCCCACGACCTCGTACCCCGCGCGCTCGGCGAAGTCACGGAGGTCGCGCTCCTGCCGGTCGCAGTTCTGGTCCGCGGTGGAGACTCGGCAGTAGATGGCGGCTCGCGGCTGTCCCAATTGAAGTCCCTCGGAAACGGCTGTCCTCAAAGCAGTCCCGGCGCGGGTCTGCGGGGCGCTGCGTCTGTATGATACAGACTAGTGTTCAAATAGGACAGAGGTGGGGTCTACTGGGAGGCCCAGGGCCCCGGCGGGGTCCACCGCGCCGGAGGCGAAGCGTCAGAGGCGACTGCGACGACGATGGGCAGAAGGAAGGCCCTGACCTGCTCCATCACCTCCGCGAAGTCAGCCGGGGCGCTCACGCGGCGCTTGCGGAGGAAGCTCGTCCACTGCACGTGCTTCTCGCGGGAACGGCCGAAGTCATCCGTGAGGGCGAGAGGTTCAGGCGGAGCCTGGTGACCGCGCCCGGCGAACGTCTCCCTGACGGCCTCGGCAAGAATCCGCCCATCGAACTCGAAGCTCCGAGACAGCGACCAGATGTCGAAGAAGTCCTTCATCCGGCTGTTGAGGATGCCGAGCTGCACCATCGCATGGAGCTTCTCGGCGATCGCCGTCTCACGGCCGTACGCGCGCAGCCGCGGCGCTGGGAAGTCGAGGAGGGTAGGGTAGTCGAGCATCTCGGGCTCGGGGACCACGCGGTCGCCGAACCCGATGTCCACGCGGATGAGCACGCGCGTGTTCCCGAGCCGTCCGCGAAGGCTAACCCGCACGCCCTCGTAGGTCGCCTCACGAGTGATGACTTCCACGTCGACGGTCTCGGGGTCAAAGGCCATGCCATCGGGTGGTACGTCCTGGGTGCAGATGTCCCGGAACATCGTGCGGACCAGCGCAGGGTCATTCGCCACTCGGCCGAGGAGGTCAATGTCCATCGTTTGCCGCGAGGGCTCGGGATTCCACACGAAGAGCATGAGCGCGCCCTTCAGGACGAAACGGTCAGCGTGTGGCGACACGGACAGGCGGTAGAGGAACCGCTCCATCGCGAAGCGTTGGCACAGATCCTGAAACGCAAGCCCCTGTTCTCGCGCTTGATTGAGGAGCCGCCGGTTCACCGATGCGGGAAGGTCCCTGATAGTACGCTCGTTCACAGAAGGGCCTCCACGTAGGGTCTCATCACGCCGGCGACTCGACAGACAGCCGCCGCCGCCATCAGCGCGTCGGTGCTGGCGTCGCGTCGCGGGAGGTAGAGCCTCAGCGCTTCGAGAGCCGTGTCGAGCCCGAGCTTGTTGCGGTACTTGAAGCAGTCCGCGATGGTCTTTTCCCGGCTGTAGATGCGCACTGGTACCTCGTCGATCTCGTGGGTCTCCACCCCCACGCTGAACGCCTTGCCTGTGAACCAGTAGACGCGGATCGGTGGGCTATCCAGGCGGGGCGGCGTCCCGCCGCGGCGTAGCGCGAGGTCAACGTGCCGGGGAATCTCGGTGGTCAGCTCGTGGTAGTAGAGAGCTGAGATGAGGCACACCACACCCTGCGGGACGCGCAGGCCAACGGTGGCGAGGTCTGGGTTCGAAAGGGGGGGAAGGCTGGACAGCCGGTAGAGGCCCCGGCTGACGCACTCGATCTCCCCGGCATCGCGCATGGCGTAGAGGGTCGCTGGATGCACCCCGAGCCTCAGAGCCTCGGAGGTGCGCAGAACTCCTCCGTGAGCCTCGAAGGTCTGCCGTGCTCTGGTTGACGGTAGCAGTGTTGCCATCGCGTTCCTCGCTAAAGATACCAACGTCTTGCAGTAGATGCTGGTCATATTATCAGAGGGGAAACGCCAGGTCCAGAGCGACGCATGGTCGCCATCTGGTCTTCCCCCCGTGGGCCAGAGGGGCGGTGGTGGGGACGGCTGGTCAGGACCTGCGGCGACAGACCACTCCTACACGAGGCCATCAAGAAGGGGCCGGAGTTCGTCAAGCACCAGGTCGCAGGACGGCAGGGGAGTGACGAAGGAGCCCAGGCTGGCCTGCCAGTGGCGTTGAGCTTCGGCCACGAGGTCGTCGGAGAAGAAGCTGTCGAGCGAGCCGTAGCTGACGCCCCGGTGTCGGCACTTCGCCGCGATCAGCTCCGGGAGGATCGAGCGCTCCAGCCCCTCGCCGTACCTGGTGAGGACCCGCCAGAGGTCGTAGTAGTCTCGGGCGCGCGGCCGAGTCCAGCCTCGGGCGTGGAGTCTCTGCTGGGTCTGGAGCAAAGCGCGGAGCTTCTCGGCCACGACCTCCTCCAGTCGGTAGCACCGGATCGTGCCCTCGATGGTCTCCTCGAAGGCGTGGAGGATCGGGCGCTCCTCTGGAGGGAGCAGCACCGGCTCGTCATGGGTGACCTCTAGCTTCACCCGGCAGAGCGGGGAAGGGTGCCACGGGAAGCGCACGCGGACGATGAACGCCTCCTGTCCGGCCGGATGCGGTGAGTGCTCGGTGTAGCGCTCCAGACTCACGTCGAACGGGCCATGGGCGGCGAGTAGGCCGGCCGTGTCTGTGGCCACCTCGCGGAGCGCGGCCTCCAGCCCCGGCCCCGTCGGTGCGTCCACAGCTGAGACATCGAGATCCTCGGAGAAGCGGTAGTCCCCGAAGTAGAGCTTCTTCAGCGTCGTGCCCCCCTTGAGGACGAACGCCGTCCGGAGGGTCATCGTCCTGGCGATCGCGAGCAGGACGTAGCTGATGGCGTAGTCCTTCTCGACGACGGTCTGGGGCGCTCCGGTGCTCGCGCAAGCCGCCTGAATGCGTGCTCGGAGCGGCTTCACTTGGCATCGTTTCCTTGGAGGTTGTTCTGGATCATCCAGCGCCGATCGCAGGGACCGCGGCGGGGGCGTGACGGGTCGAGCACGCGGTGACCCGCGATCGGGTAGTCGAGAAGCGGCCACAAGTGGTCCGGCGGCGCGCCGGCTTCGTCGAGTGCCCACCCGAGGCGCTTGATCGTCGCGCCCTGGCCGAACCGCAGTGCGTAGGCCACGAGCCTCGTGAGGTCGAGGCCAGCCCAGTGCTCCGACAGGATAGCCAGCGCCTCCGAAAGCCCGCCGATGAGGTGCGGGAACGCGAAGCAGTCGAGGATGGTGCGCTCTCGGTCCGTGATGGGCACACGGAAGCGCTCGTCAACCCAGACAAGGTCGTGCCCGAAGAACCGCTCAGGCTTCACCGACACGTACTCGTAGCGGATGCCGGCCACTTCCCATGCGTGCTTCCGCTGAGGCATCTCGTCACCCGAACCGCGCATCGTGGGGGTCACAATCCGGCGGGGGGTGGTCGCGGACACGTCGTGAGGAACCTGCTCGGTGAAGCCGTGATGGCTGAGCGCTGACCAGTGGCTGATGGCCGAAGGGCTCACGAGGCTGGCCGCCACGGCGTAGGGGTGGATGCTCACCGTCCCAGCGATCTCCCCGGTGCAGCCGTAGAGGCCCCTCCGGAGCCGAAGAAGCCAGCCTCCCTCGACCAGGGCCGACAGCAGGCGGGGCAGGTAGCTCCCGGCCACGCCGAGTTCACCGGCCGCCGCTGCGGCGTCATCCGTGGTGAAGACGTACCGACCGGCCGCAAGGAGGTGCCGCACGAGGCGGATCCCTTCAGTCAGCGAGTAGGGAGCGGCACTGTGGGCCTGGCCTGGCACCGAGAGACCCCTCTCTGCGAAAGAGCACCTTTCACACTATTATTGTAGCATGATCTCTACTACGCGATGGACCGGAGGGGGAGAGCCGATCGCGCTCGGAAGCGTTCCCTGCCTCACCCCATGGCCGAAACGCGCCAGAACGCCCTCAGAGCGCCTGCGAGGGAGTGGGGACACACCTGGATGCGCCCGATAGGTGCCACTCTGAGGGTGTCGAACCGGCAATGCATGCCGGTTTGCGTTGGCACTGACAGCCAGTGGGAAAGCCCTGAGATCGCTTCAGTCTACTGCTCCTCGTCTAGGGGCTCAACCGTCAGCATGGTGGTCAGGCATCCGTTGAGGCGGCACATCAACGCCTCCGGAGACTCATCGTTCAGAGGGAAAACGACGGTTGCGTCTGATGCTGATGTAGCGTGCTCGGAAGAGATACTGGATAGCAGCCCGATCTCACAGAACTGGTGGAGTGTGTCCTCATCTACATCTGAGCACTCCACCGTGTTCGTTTGCACAAAGTAGCTGATGCCGGCGGTCTGCAGTGCTTTAGTCAGCTTGTCCTGCCCAGATGAGGGCCAGAACACGTAGATCTCATTGTCCCTCAGATGCAACACCGGGTTAGTCGCCGGAGGGATGGTCTTTAGCCACTCATTCAGTTCTGCGTCGGACAGGTCGGACAGGGGGGAGCCTAGCTTCATGGTCTCATCGTCGCGGTTCAGGAGCGGGATGGAGCCGAAGATGCGTTTGAAGTCAGCCATAAGGCGCGCTTCGTAGTACTCCACGTACTGGTTCGCAGTGTCCCAGTCGAACATGTCAATCCAATCCTGGATCGGCGTCGCGACACGCCTCAGCCAAGCGGAGGGCAGTAGAGCCATGTGACGAACCTGCATCTGCTTAACAGGGTAGCGCTTGGCAAGGCCGAGGTCGTCGAAGTGCTGTCGGGACCCATGTCGCCACCCCTTGCATGGGCGAGTGGCCGATGACTTCCACGACCCAACCAGATCCCCCCAGAAGCGTGACCGGCGGAGGGTGTTTCTGCTCGGGCGCTGCCTCGAACCTGTGGCGCGCCCGGCAAGGCCGATGTACAGCACACCATCTAGATCGGCAGACTGTTCTAGCCCAGCGAACTTAGGAGCCTCAGGCGTGTCATCCCAGACGAGCCCGGCTGGGCGGCCGTTCGCGTCAACCGCACGGATCATGTAGATGCCCGGCAGGTTCGGCACGTGCTCCTGGATGACGTTATCCGGGAACTGCCACTTGGACCACTCCTGACACTTGACGCCCGCAGGCTGAACGCGTTCACCCATGTCTGGCCACCTCAAGTAGAGTCAATCTGATCTACGTTCGCCACCCACACTCGCTGACCTGCGTTCGACGCGGTCTGTACAGGTGCGCCCTACCGTCTTCGGAACAGCACGACACGGTTCGTGTTGGTCCTGCCGGCGTTGTTCGCTACACCCCAGCAGCGGGAAGTCTTCGTGAACCGCTGAGCATGCACGAGGATGCCGACACACTCCAGGCCGGCGCGGACCCCGAGCGGAGCGATCACTTCGTCGAGCCGAACGCTCCCCCGGCGCACCTCCCCGACCTCGAACGCCACCCAGCCACCGGGGCGGAGCACGCGGCGCAGCTCCCGTAGGGTCCGGAGCATCACCTCGGACCACGGCCCCACCGAGCGTGACATCGTGAGGCGCTGACCGATCTCGGCCGCGTCGAGGCTGTTGAACCAGGAGCGGAGCCAGTTGTCCTGCTCGTACTGCACGAGATCGAGGAAGGGTGGGGAAGTGACCACCAGCGCCACGCTGTCGTCGGGCAGCGCGGCGGTCTGGGAGGCGTCGCCGCAGAGGAGCCTCTGTGGCTGGTAGGCTGCCGCCAGGGTCATGCGCTCCTCCTCTGTCACGGCGCGGAGCGGGCTCATGCTCTTCCTCAGGATGAGCGCAGCCACATCTCGGTCTGGAGGAGTCTGCCCGCGAGCCGTGTTGATCCGCCTCTGTCCCGCCGGCGTGGCGGCCTCGTTCGGCGGGAGGGTGTAGGCCGAGAAGAACCCGAGTGAGTGCCCTGTGAGGCGAGTCGTCGCCACCATGCGGATCCAGCGGTCAACTCGGTCATCGCGACCGGCCGCCTTGCGCCCCTGAAGGTACTCGCGCAGCCGAACGACCTGGCTCTCGGTCCTCGGGCTGAAGAACATGCTCAGGTCGATCTCCGCGCGAGCGTCACCGGAGAGGTCGAGCGTGCAGAGCCGCTGTGCGACCTCCTCCAGGAGCGGCAGATCGAGCCGCGGCTCCAGCAGTACGCGGCTGAGCGGGTTCACGTCGTTGCCGGCTGCACGTCTGCCAAGGAGCCCTGCCTCCAGGAGGGTGGTCCCCCGGCCCATGAACGGGTCGTGCACCAGGTCTCCCGGCTCGGTGAGGCGCGTGATGAAGAACCGGGGCAGCTCGGGCTTGAAGCAGGCGCGATAGGGCACCTCGTGCAGGGGATGGCCGGCCCGCTGGGCTGAGGTCCAGAACTCCCCGACGTAGCGCGGCAGGATGAGTCCCGCGCAGAAGATCTCCTCGACACGCGCAGGGACCGGGCTTCCCGTGCCGCCGGCGGCGGCAAGCATCATCGGCCTGAGCTCCCAGCGCGCGCTGGAATGGGCCGGTGTCGTCGAGTCCCGTGGCATCTGGTAGGTTCAGGGCGGAGTGCTCGGGCTCCTGGAGTGGGAAGGAGCACGCACGCGGTACAGCCGGGGCAGGGGAGGGGACGCCACCAGGCGACGCTCGCTCAGACCCGTCACTAGCTGTATCTGGAGAAGCGACCGGGGTGCTTCAGGCTATGTGCAGTTCGGATCGAGGCGAATAGCGAAGCCCTGTTGCGGGGTATCGACCGCGGCTGCGGTTGGCAGGCCATGAACAGCCGGCACGCTCCACCGTTCTGCTGCTGGGACAACTGATCGAGGAGGCCCCCGCAGACACTCTTCGGGCATGTGAGGGAAGGGATACGTCATGTCGAACTGGACAGGAACGCTGCACTACTCCCTGCAGGGCAAGTCCAGCAACGCACGGACGAGGCTGAACGGGAAGCTCGGGGGTACCTTCGTGGCTCCCGTGAGGCCGAAGAAGACCGCCAGGCTCGATGTGCGCCCAGGCCAGGCTGATGTCCGTGTCATCGATGATCTCATAGAGTTCGTGAAGCAGCTGAAGAAGGAGCAGAACAAGGCCGCCCAGAGCACTGCTGCCACTCCCGTTGAGCTCGACCATCTGACCATCATCCTCATGAGGCAGTAGCAGCGCAGAGCGCTGGCAGGCAGACACGGGGCATCCGCGCGGTACAGCCGTGGCAGGGGAGGAGACGTCGCCCGAGGCGTTACGCTTGGCTGTGGTGCGCTCTTCCCCCGGTGGGCCAGAAGGGGGGGACGGATGGCTTGACGCTCTTCGTGAACGTGGGCTGCAGCCAGGAGCAAGACCACGAGCGGGCCTCTAGCCCGTATTATTCATGAGGTTGTTTAGAGGTTATTGCATGGGAGTAGGTAGTTCGCCTCGTATCAAGGGCTTTACGAGAGACTCTTGGACAGGAAGGCGCCGACTCCCATGCATCATGCTCATTCTCTGCAAGTTCGCTTTGACTTTCTGCCCGAGGTAGAGATTCGTGCGGCTTTCGATGGTGGGGCCGTGACGTCGGACGCGGGTCTCCTGCTCGTGGCTCAGCTCGAGGAGGAGGTGGGTCTGCTCCGATCGCTGGCGGCGGTGATCGATGATCCTCGACAATTGGCGAAGTGTCGGCACTCCACCCTGGAGCTGTTGACTCAGCGGGTAATGGCC
>DBQI01000040.1 GCA_002305165.1 Armatimonadetes bacterium UBA1398 | reverse complement strand
GCACTCATGAATGATGCGGGCTAGCCGAACCACGGCTACCTGCCTCCGTCGTCCTCGCTGAGTTCGCCGAGCACTGGCTCCTCGGACGGTGTCACGCCGCCCTCGCTCGCACTGGAACCGATGTAGGCCGCCGCTTGGTCCCCCACGTCGGCGCCGATGGCCCTGCGCTCTGAGCGCCTGGGCCTCAAACCTCGGAAGCGTGGCGAGGGGCGCTCATCTGGCCGCACGTAGAGCGTCGAGGCCGGCAGGGCGATCTCCAGGCCGAGCCGCTCGATGGCCTCCATGATCATCATGTTGACCTCGCCTCGGATGCGCAGGTAGTCAGCCCACACCGTGGTACGAGTGAAGTAGTACACCATTACATCGAGGCTGTGCGCACCGAGGTCAGTGAAGGCAACGAGCTTGAAGTCCTGCCACACGTCGGGGTGAGCCTCGAGAATCCGCTCGAACGACCGGAGGGCGGCATCCATATCGGCGGCCGAGGTCTCGTAGGAGAGACCGATGGTCATCTTCACCCGCCGAACGGGCATCTGGCTGAAGTTGTCGATGACCTTGTTCGCCAGTTCGGCGTTGGGCATGGTCACCAGGGTCTTGCCGAAAGTCCGGATCCGAGTGGACCGAAGCCCGATCTCCTCGACGGTGCCCTCCACGTCGCCCACCAGGATCCAGTCCCCCACCTTGAAGGGACGGTCGACGAAGATCATCGCGGCGCCGAAGACGTTCGCGATGGTCTCCTGGCCGGCTAGGGCTACGGCCAGACCACCGACGCCGAGGCCGCCGAGGAGTGCGGTGACATTCAACCCCGCCTTCTGGGCCGCTACGATCAGCGCGAACACAACGATCAGCCCGTTCGCGACCTTCCGAAGCATCGGCAGCAGTTGGTCGTGCAGGGTGGATGGCTCGTCCGTCCTTTGGCGCGACATGAGGTAGACGGTGAGGTCGACCGATCGCATCAGGAGGAATGTCACCCCGAGACCCGCGATCCATGCGGCCCACACCGAGGCCTGAGCCGTCAGGTCGACCGGCAGAGCGAACATCCGCGGCGTGAGGTGGGTGAAGAGCGCGAAGAACAGCACTCCTACCGGCTCCTCCATCAGGTCAACGATGCGTCGTTCCGTGTCGTCGGTGGTCTCTGTGGGATAGACGGTGCGTAGGGCCCGAGGCCAGATGAACCGAGCCACTACCAGCGAGGGCCACAGCGCTCCCGCGATCACTACCAGGAGGCTGACCAGGTTGTCGGCCAGCAGGAACAGCTTCCATGCGTAGAACACGGGCTGCACCAGGGCTGCCGCGATGCTGACGGCGACAGCGACCAGTACGGCCCAACTGTGTCTCACCAGGGCCTTGCTGTCAGTCGAGCTGCAGAGCCATGCGGCCACACGGAGCACCAGCGCCGCCACCAGGCGGTACGCCACTACTGCTGCAACCAACCAGCCGAGAGAGATAGGCACGGCGCGGCCAACGAACTCCGCCATGTTCTCATAGCCCAGCAGAAGCGCCAGCGACCATCCCAACCCCGCCACCGCGACCATGGCCGCGAGTGGTTTGACGGCGCGCTGGAGCCGTCGGCCCCATGAGTCTGGCGCGAACACGTGCAATGGGGTGGTGTCCCCTAGCAGGGCGTGAGTGAGCATCCCCAGGGCCAGTAGGGCGTAGGCTACGACGGCTACGACGGCGACGTCGTGGGGCAGATCTCCAGCCACCCACAGATGGCGCAGGGCCGGAATGCCTAGACCGAGGACAACGAGGAGCAGGCGCGACCGAGCGAGGGCGAGTTGGCCCTTCTCCCGGTGCGGCTTCTCCACAAGGGCGGCCTCGCCGAGCCCGCAGAGTATGATCACTCCGCCCAAACACACCGCCGACACAATGACCCACAGGCCGTCGCCCTCGACCAACCCCGAGGCAACGCCGAAGAGGCTTGCGCCGATCACGACGGCCAAGCCCCCCACCACAGCACCTGTCGGACGCAGCCGGTGCTCGCGCCACTCGGAGCTCGGGCCCATCCTCGAGAGCACGCGGCTCGCGAGTGGCCTTCGGAACCAGAGGCCGGCGACCAGTATCACCAGCGACGCGGTGGCGAGCCCGTAGCCAAGGCCGCCCCTCCGGGCTATGCCCGTGGAGACGGCGTAACCCATCTCCGAGGCGGCTCGCGGCGCGGCAGCGAGTGCGGACCAGGCGCGCGCCGGCGTGCCTCGGCCGACGCGCATCGCCTCATCCACGCGCTCCCGCAGAGCCTGGGCCTGGCTCTCTCGGATGGCTGCGTCGATGTCCGTGGCCACCTGGCCGATCCGATCGATCGCGTCCGTGGCCTCCTCGCGCGTGCGGTGGACGGTCTCCGCGAGCCGATCCACATCGCTCAGGATGGCTTCGAGCGTGCGCAGGGAGTCGGAGAGAGACTGGTACGTCTTCGTGGAGGCGGCGAAGTGGTCGCGCTTCGCCTCGAGCTCGCGCAGTGTGTTGTCGTAGTAGAGGCGCAGATCCGCCGCATCCTGCTCCTTGGCGTCCAGTTCCTCGAGGATCTCCCTCAGTCGAGGCGTCACGTCCGTGACCGACGCAATCTCATCCCTGGCTTGAGCCTCCGACATGCGCCCTCGTCGAAGCTGAGTGGGTACTCGGGCTGCGCGCGTGATGGCCTGGTTCACGTCCATCACCTCGCCCTCGAGTTGACGCACTGCGGCAATGGCGAGGTTCGCATCCGTCTGGAAGGCGTCCCGGAGCCCCGAGACTTGGGCACGGATGCCCTCCGCCTGCTCGACGCGGTCCTCGGTGTCCTCGGTGATGGCGCCCTCGCCCGGAGCCGTCTCACCCACATCCAGCTTGATGTCGACCGTCCGGACCTGGATTCCGAGGCCCCGCGCCTCCTCTGAGCGCGATGGGGCACGTGTCATGCGGGACGGCTCCCCTGCGCGCTCGGCTTCCTCCGCGGAGGCCTTCTCATCGGAGGCCAATGGCGCCTCGTCGCCGCCGGCAGCCGCGCGTTCGTCCGGGCCTGTCCCATCGTCGTCAGTGGCCCCCGCCTCCGGCGTGCCGCTCTCAGTCGCTCGTGCTTCGCCTGGCGAAGCGGGCTGGTGGGGGCGATCGTCGTCACTCCCGTCTGCGGTCTCGCCGTGGGAGGGAGAGGTGGCGGCGGGCGTCCTCGACTCGTCAGAGTCAGGGGCGGGTTGGTCTGCTCGTTGCTGAGCCTCGGCGGGGGGCTCGGACGGCGCGTGGGTTGGGTGCTGGGAGGGCGGGCCAAGTGGCTCCTGCGCCACGGCAAGCACCGCGAGGGCCAGGGCTGCCGCTATCAACAGGGCCGCTCTGCGCACGGGCAACACTCCTCTACGTGATGCGGTGCTATGCTATTCGCCGCAAGGGCGCGCGTGCCCTAGCCCGGTGGATGGGGAGCCAGCGGGACGGGTATAACCATGGAGGATAGGCCAGGAATGGCAGGCAATAACTAGAAGGCGTCAGAGCAATGACTCAGAGGGCGCCATCGGAACGGGAAGCGCGTGCTGCGAAGATGAAGCCGGTCCACGACAGATTCCATATTGCGCGTCACGGCTTCGCCCTGTTGTCCGTGTTGGGTCTCTTCATCGGCACCACGCTCCTGGTGCGTTACACTGGCAACGAGACCGATGCTGCCCTGAACTTCTACTACATCCCCATCATCCTGGCGGCCGTCATCTTCGGGGATCTGGGCGCGATCTTCGCCGCGATTCTCGCCGCCTACCTGACATGGGCCTACATGCCCAGGCCCGCGGTGGAGACCTCGACGGTCCTGCCCCCTCTGCTTGTCGTCAGCGTTCGGGCGTTGTTCTACTTCATCATCGGGGTGCTCGTATCGAGGCTCACGGAACGGGCCCGGCGGCGCGCCCAAGAGTTCGAGTCACTGTTCACGATCGCTCAGGCGGTGAACTCGTCCATCCGCTTGCAGCAGGTCCTCCAGCTCATCGTCACGTGCGTAAAGCGCATGCTGGGCATCAAAGCGGTAGCCATCCGCCTCCTCGACACGGACGAGGACGGGAAGCGCTACTTCGGCCACGCGATCAGCGAGGGGCTGTCCCACGAGTACCTGAGCAAGGGGCGCGTGATCGTCGACGAGAGCCCCATCGACCAGGATGTGCTGGCCGGACAGACGATCCAGGTGGCCGATGTCGCCCGAACGGAGCTCTTCCAGTACGCCGACGAACTGACCAAGGAGGGCATCCGCTCGATGGTCGTCGTCCCCCTCATGTCCAAGGACCGCACCATCGGCGTCATGCGGATCTACAAGTCCCAGCCGCGTCGGGCAAGCGCCGAGGAGGTCCGCCTCGTGAATGCCTTCGCTGAGGAGGCGGGAGTGGCCATCGAGAACGCCGGGCTCTATGAGTCGCTCCAGGAGAGCTACTACGAGACGGTGCGAGCCTTGGCCCGGGCCCTCGAGGCTCGCGATGAGGATGAGGTCGGCCACGCCGAGAACGTGACGCTCGCTATGGATGCCCTGGCCTCGGAGGTCGGCTGCTCCAAGGATGAGGTGGAGCTGCTCCGCTTCGGGGCGACGCTTCACGACATCGGGAAGATCGGCCTGAGCACGACCGGAAGCACCGGAGGCGACGCATGGAGCGCGATGTTCGGTGGTGACGAGGGGGGCGACGAACTGATGACCCTCCATCCGATCATGGGGCGCTCCATCCTGGAGCCCGTGAAGTTCCTCCAGCCCATCGTCCCCGTCGTCCTCTACCACCACGAGAACTACGATGGCACCGGGTACCCCGAGGGGCTGAAGGGCGAGGAGATCCCCCTCTACGGGCGTCTAGCCCGCATCGCCAACGAGTACGACCTGCTGACCCGCCGGAGCCGGCGGGGGGGGCCGCCGCTATCCAGCAAGCAGATCATCGCTCACTTCCTCGAGGGCGCCGGCACCCTCTATGACCCGGAGCTTGTGAAGCTGCTCGTCCGCGTCATCAAGCGTGGCGACCTCGAGCCGGTTGACGAGACCATCGGCGAGTAGCCGTACCCCGCCAGCGAGCCCGTTCCGCAGCACGTAGACTCCACTAGATCACTTTGGGGTAATATCGAAATCGGTCTTGACGACTCTCGGTGCGATTCATTATCGTTCGCCTGGTGTCTGGAAGACAGGTGTAGTAGGCGCGGCTTCTACTGGTGTGAGTCGCGACCATTGGGCTTCGGCTAGGGGACACAGTCCGGCGCACATGACCGACGCGTGGGCGGCGGCGGTGTTGTGCGTGTAGGCCCCGCCCCCAGTCGCAGTTCCTCGGCTCTCACCCCCAATACCACACCTTCCCCAGGCTCCCTATGGTGCCGCCGCGTGGTCGGTTCATGCCAACGGCCGGCGGCGCGCATGGGAGGGATAGCCGCTTTGTAGCTTGGTGGACGAGCTTCTGCAAGGTGTCTAGGCTGAAGGCCCGCTTCGCGGGCCCAGTACGAACTGGGGGTACCATTGCATGGGACGAGGAATCCTTCTCTGCGCAATCCTTACCGGTCTGCTGTTTGCTACGGCCGCCTCGGCGGCTTCGGTCGAGCCGATCACTGTCAACCCTTGGAAAGCCGGCAATGCATGGTTTGAGGCAAATGCCGCCTTAGCCAAGCTTGTGCTTGATCCCGCCGCCATCAAGTATGCGGACAAGTGGGATCAGGCAGATCCCGATGGGGATGGACCGGCCAAGTGGACCTCAGGCGAGGTCGTTCTCAAGCCCGAGTCCGGGGCCACCATCACCCTCACGATCAGTGGCGACAACCTCTCCTTCGACTGGGAGTCCGACTACCCGGTGCTCTTCGTGGTCGTCAAGGGCGGGCCGGCGGCGAACATCTTCTACTATGAGGGTGGGGCCTACTCCGACACGGAGCTGTACGCGCCCACCAACCCCAAGAACGGGAAGCGGTACGGCCTCAGCCACATGTCATTCGGGTACAACGACCCGCCCGAGGAGGAGGAGTGCTGGGCAGACGAGACGGCTTGGGCGTACGGGGCGCGCTACGTGACGCGGGGCAACTGGGCTATGTATACCGAGTACGCTCCTGGGACCACGGTCAACATCTACGCCGGCCAGACGGACCTCGTGGGCAAGGCCACCTTCTCTGCGGTCATCGATGGCGAGGTCACCATCAAGATCGCACTGGACGAAGACGTCCGGTTCGCCAAGGAGCTTGATGATGATGGCAACTGGGTGCCCGTCGCGGAGAACCTGAAGATCCAGGACTACGCGAATGCGCCCTCGGGCAACCCCAACCCTGGCGGCTTCGCGTGGAAGTCCACCTGGGATGGCAGGAACGCGGAGGTCACGGTGCCCGCAGCCCTCTTCTACGGCATCCATCTCGATGTCCAGGTGCGCATGTAGCAGCGATTCGCACAGCTAGACGCACGGAATCAGCTGGCCCCGTCCGCCATTGCCGCGGGCGGGGCCAGCGGCTGTACGAGGGCGCCTAATGCGTTGCTAGGCGATAGCGCGCCTCGGGCATGGGCGCCCAGACCTTGTGCGGCTCCGTCTGGTACCAGTACGCGGTGCTGGACCAGTCATCGCTGCGGTCGTTCGCGTGGCCGTGCTCGATGGAGGCCCTTAGGCTCTTGGTGAATGGCACGGGATCCACGATGTGGTAGCGGTAGACGCAGACCTTCCCCCGGTGGTTGCCTGAGTCGATCTCCGCCCAGGCCGTGCCGTTGTACATGTGGGCGTTGTTCTGCATCCCCCAGGCGTGGCAGAGGTAGTCCTCGGAGCCTGTGCCATGCAGCGAGGGTGGCCACGGCTCCCCGTCGACAAAGAACATATCATCGCCCTCGCCCCACCAGTCGGGCCGGAGATGGTTGATGGCGAAGTTCACGCCAACGAAGTGGCCCCGGCCCTCGGCCTCGAGGAAGCAGTAGTTGCCGGCGTCGCTTAGGTTCTTCCCCTCCGGCCCCGCCATGCGCTCATGCCACTCTGCCGTGTGCCAGATGCTCCCCTTGCCCGTCCACCCATCCGCAGGCACCTCGCGCCGCCACTTGGCGTGGAAGCGCAGCGTGCCCTCAGGCAGTGGCTGGTTGTGCGCCTGGGTGTCGATGTAGAAGTAGAAGGCGTGGACCGGCTCCTCTTGATCGTTCACGATCTCCAGGCGGGCGTGCTCGCTGAAGGGCATCGGCGCCCAGCAATTCATCGCCACGCCGCCACCCAGCCGCCCGGCTTCGTCGTTGCTGGTGTTGAACAGGGCGCACTGGTAGCTGAACGCGCGGCCGTGCCCCATCCCGAAAAAGTCGCCCACGGGCGTGTCGATGGACGGGTTGCTCTCACCGTCCCAGTAGGCTCTCAGCAGTAGCTTTCGGAGGTAATGCGGGTCTGGCGACGCGATTGTAAACCAGATGTGGCTGATAGACCCCGGCCCATCGATCTCGGCGAGGGTCTTGGTCTCGCCGGGCTCGATCGGCCACGCGTCGGCGTTCCCGCCCGTGGTGTCCCACGAGCTGATGCGCTTGGCGCGGAAGTCCTTGGCCGTGGCGAGGGATGCCAGAGGGCCGAAAGCGGGAATCGACATAGGCTCTGCACCTCTTCCGCGGGCGATGGCGCCCGCCGCGATGGCTTACTGTGGACGGGTATGCTCCGCCAATGAGTCGGGCCCCTTCCTCGGGTGGCGTAGCGCGCGGCTGGTATACTCGGCCTACAGTCGCTGTACCGGTGAGGGTGATCCCATGCTGACTCGACTGATCCGATCCCTCATGATCAGCCTGGCGCTACTGCTTCCGTGCATCGCCGCGGCAGACACGGCGCCCATGTTCCTGGGGGTGATCGGCGACACTCAGAAGCCTGACGGCGATCCCCTGGCCGACTTCCGGTGGGGGCTGAGCCAGGTGAGCGGACTGCCCCTCGACGCCCTACTCATGCCGGGCGACCTCACCGATACCGGCACCCACGTCCAGTGGAAGGGGTTCATGGCGGCCCTGGAGGGTTTCCCCCACCCAGTCGTCTACGCGGCAGGCAACCACGACGCCGTCCCCGGCCCTCGGCTGTACCGCAGTCTCTTCAGGCGGTACACAGGGCAGCCCGCCTGGGCCCACTACCGGATTGGTGACTGGCGGTTACTCGTTCTGGACACCCCGCGCTTCCATGGACGCCGCCTGGAGCACAACGGCACGGTAGGCGAGGTCCAACTCCGCTGGATCGAGCGCCAACTCGCCCAGATCGGGCCCGAGGAACCCATCATGGTCATGGCTCACCACCCCTTCGGCGAGCCCTCGGACGGCATCGAGAACTGGGAGGAGGTGCTGGCGGCCTTCGAGGGGCGCCGGCTGCGCTTCACCCTCACCGGCCACTTCCACCGCAACCGGCTCTACGAGTCCCCCGACGGGACCCCGCACCTCACGACGGGCGCGCTGTCCTTCTCCACGGCGCCGGCCGAGTGCGGCATCGGCTACCGGCTCCTCTCCCTCATCGGCGATGACCTACACACGGTCTGGGTCGAGCGCGACGACCCCGAAGCGAGGCTCCTGCCTATCCCGGGCGCCCCTCGGGGGCGGCTCTCCTTGGCGGCGACGATCGCTCTGCCTCGCGTGACGGGGGGCGCCGGCGCGCTGCTCTTGACCTACCGGGGCGGCCCCATTGTGGTTACGTCCGGGACGGCAACGCACTATCTGGCCGCAACCGCAGCGTGGGCCACCTGCGCGGTGCCACTGGACGATGTGGGAAGCGTGTCCGTCGTGCCCGGTGGCGTCCCAGCGGAGATCCGCTCGGCGCAGCTCTTGGTCACGCCCACGCCGTGGGAGACGATCGCGCTGCGTTAGACGATGCGCTCGGCAAGCTTCCGGTGGGGGGCCGGCATGGCGAGGGCCGCTAGCTCGCATGGTTCGACCCAGCGAGCCGCTGCGGGGGCTCGCCCCGCGCGCGAGCTGGCGCCGTAGGCAGTGAGCGCATACCGCCGGTTCATGATGCCGTAGCTGAGGGACCCGAGGGGCGCTAGGCCGGTCAGACCAAGGCCGAGGTGGCCGCGCACGTGATCGACGAGGGAGCCCTGGGGGTCTCCATCGTTCGTCACATCCACCCAGGGGAACTCCCAGAGGCTGGCCCAGAAGCCCGTGGGCGGCCTCTGCACCACGAGCACGCGCCCGCGCCGGCGCACGATGGCTGCGGCGGCCTTGCGTCTCTCCACAGGCGGCCGGACGGTGGGTGTGGGCAGTTCACCGGTGCGTCCCGTGCGCGCCGCTACGCACAGCGACTCCAGGGGGCAGCGCTCACAGCATGGGGAGATGGGTGAGCAGAGCGTTGAGCCCAGCTCCATGACGGCCTGGTTGAACTCCCCCGGCCGGCTGTCCGGCACCGCCTCCGCCGCGATGGCATGAACCGTGCGCTTCGCAGGGCCGCGCGAGAGATCCCCCTCGATGCCCATCACCCGGGCCAGAACGCGCTCCGTGTTGCCATCCACCGCAGGCAAGCGCACGCCATATGCAATGCTCAGCACGGCGCCAGTGGTATAGGGTCCAACGCCCGGCAGGGCGCGTGCCGCGGCTGGCTCCCTCGGGAACTCGCCGCCATGCTCAGAGGCAATGAGCTTCGCGGCGCGCTGGAGGTTGCGCGCTCGCGAGTAGTACCCCAGCCCCTGCCAGAGCGCGAGGACCTCGTCCTCGTCCGCTGCGGCGAGTTCGTCCACCGTGGGGAAGCGCTCCACGAATCGCTGGTAGTAGGGGATCACGGTCGCGACTTGGGTCTGCTGTAGCATGATCTCGGAGAGCCAGATGCGGTACGGGTCATCGACCCCGCGCCACGGCATTGCACGTCGGGCCTCCTCGAACCACGCGAGAAGAGGACCTGCCAATTCGTCCGGGCGGGGCGGGGTAGGGGGCATGGAGGAGTGTCCGCCTCGGGCCCTCCGAATCCTCCACGCAGTCGTAAGCCCGCGTCCGAGGGTTCCCAGGCTTGCCAGACCGTGCGAGCGTCTCGCGGCTCCAGCGCCTACATACCGTCCAGCGCTGCGACGTGCTCCAGGATCTCGCACAGCCCCAGGGTCTCAGGTTGGCTGGCTCGGTAGTGGATGCCGGTGAGAGCGGGGTCGCCGTTACTCGGCGCAGCGCTGAACCCAACGGCCGCCAGCCACGCCTCGTCGGCCAGTGTGTCGCCAACCCCCAAAACGGCCGCGGGGTCCAGGCCGCTCCAGTCCAGGAGCACCCTCAGCGCTGAGGCTTTGCTCACGCCCTTCGGGGTGAGGTCCACCGCACTCTGGCTGTTGGCGACCTCCAGGAGCTGTGCCGAGTCGCCCAGAGCCTCTTCCACGACCGATCGGAAGGCTGCGGGAGATACCCGAACGCCGTCATCGCCCTGGAACGGCGGCGCGATGGCCACAGAGTAGTCCTTGCCGGCCTCTATCTGCGCTCCGGTGCGGCACGCGAGGGGTTCGAGGATGCGTCGTCGCACCTCGGAGAAGGCTTCCCGAATGGGCGGCGTCAGCGCGGGATGCGGAACCGCGAGCTTGGTCAGAGGATCGTAGAAGCAAGCCCCGTTCTCCACGATGGAGGGCCAACCACGGAACGGGCGGCCCCCGGATGCTGCGCGCAGACGCCGCCGCACACCAGAGGGAAGGGGATGGAGCATCTCGAGCGCCTGAAACAGCGCCTCGGCATACGGCACCGGCCGCCCGGTACAGAGTACGCAAGGCACACCGAGCCGGGCGATCTGCTCCCGCAGCCGGACGAAGTGATCGAGGTTCCAGGCGTATTCCGACCCACCTGCGGGAGCGATCACTCCCTCCACGTCCGCGATGATCAGTTCGAACAACGGCAGCTCCCTCTAGGCCACACGCGCGCTCACCGGGGCCAGATGTCCGGATCGGTGCCCCGCCCGATGCGTTGGCTATTGCCGGTGGCCAGGTCGACCAGGATGAGGTCATCCTCCGCGGTGGACATGACCGCCAACTGCAGTGTCTCACTCACGGCGATGCCGTGGGAACCGTCGAGCGCCAGGATCTTCTCGTGCTCGAACGTCTCCAAGTCCAAGCGGTAGAGGCCATTGCCCCACGCCTGCTCCTCGGTGATGTCGTTGATCGCTCCGTATACCGTCCCATCCCCGAAGTCCAGCGCCGTGATGTAGAGGCTCCCGAGCACCTCCTGCGGCAGAAGCTCGACCTGGCCGGCCGTCTCCAGATCATGGAGGACGTAGAAGTCCGAGACGTCGGTGGGGAAGTTCGGAATGGAGACCATCGCGCCATCAGGCGAGACGCGGATCCGTGCCTGATTGATGCTGACGCCCCCAAACCAGCTCCTGATGCCCTCGAGATCGGTGACCACGTCACCATCATAGGCGCAGAGCTGCAGCAGAGCGCCAAAGTCGTCCCCGGGCTCCATGCCTTCCTCGATCTGCCACAGGGCGAAGACCTCCTCGAAGAAGGTGCTCCAACCTAGCGCGGTGGGGTAGGGGACCTCCGTGATGGCGTCCCACTCTGACTCAATCGAGCCAGAGGCTATGGTTCGGCTCGTGACGTGCCACTGATCGTCACTCTCCCAGCGAAGGAACAGAAGGGTCTCCTGATCCACGAAGCTCGGACAACCGAACCGGAGCCCGGCCTCCGTCTCTGGGACGCCGCCCATGGTCAGCTGCCGCGGCTCACGCTCAACCAAGTCCATGAAGTGGATGTTGCCATCGAGGGAGTAGGTGATCTGGCCCGTTAGCGCCTCGTCGGCTTGCGGAGGCTCGGCCTGGGACGCCGCCGGAGCTTGGGTTACGGCGCGCTCAGCCGTGGCGCCAGACTGTTCGGCCGGCGGCGGCCCGGAACTAAGCGGCCCAAAGCGGCATCCGAGAACGAGGATGAGGGTTCCGAGCATCACCATGCACAGCGTTATGCGCATACGGGGCCTCCTTTGCCGCCACCAGTCAGGCAATGCGTAGTGCGCCGCCTACCGGCGACGGACCTGCAGGCCGCCAAGGTATCGCGACCCCAATATCGGAAGGTGTGGACAGCCGAAGCGTTCGCGAACGGGCAGGTGTACGCCATGGTTGCCTTGATACCCCTCGCGCTGCTGGTCGCCGAGTGGCCGGCCGCGCCCACTTTCCAGGAGCTCATGGCCCCTGGGATGTTCCCTGACGCCCAGTGTGGGATGGCCGTAGAGTCGGTGGAGCGAACGCCCCGAGGCGTTCGCGTCGTGACGACGGGCGCCATGATGACGATCGATGCCGAGGGTGGCATCGTGGCCCTAGCGCAGCGCATCGGTCACCAACGACCGGTGGCGGAACTTCACCTTGGCAGCGGTCTCGCGGGCCTTGAGGTTACGCATGAGGGGCCAGGGTTCGCCCGCGTTGTGTGCGAGTCACCGGCCCTCACCATCCGGATCAATGGTGACTCCTTGCTGATGTTGCACTGCCATGAGCCCCTCGCGACATCGGTGGTGCGGCGGATCCCCATTCTGTGGTCCGCGTCGCACCAGAACAACCACGTCTTCGCTGACGAGTGGGGCGCCTTCGGGGTGTACTGCTCCCAGGCGGAACCGGAGACGCCGGCATATCCCCACGATGACGTGGTGGCCCAGTATCCGCTGAGCGCCGATGAGGTCCTGTGGGTCGGCGTCTGCCCGCCAAAGCCCTACGACTGGGAGCGCTCCCTATCCGAACAGGTGATCTGGCACTGGTCGAACCAGTCTGCGTACCCGCCCGATGATGTCCTGGAGTCCTGGGCCGAACACGGCGACGTGGTGCTCCTCCAGTCCGAGGTCCTGCTGTGGAAGGACTGGAACCTCGGCTTCGAGCCACGGCTGGGTCCCGAGGAGTTCTCCCGCGTCAGAGAGACGCTCCACCGGCTGGGAATGCGGTTCATCGTCTACACCAGCCCCTACTACTTCCTGCGGGGGACGGCTCTCGAACCGGCGGCCCTGAACAGCTTCGAGAACTTCGCTGGATGGCCGCCGGGCACGGGCACGGGTGAGAACATGGGCCTCTTCCTCCCGGAGATCCGCCGAGTGATGGAACAGCACAAGCCCGATGGCCTCTACTTCGACGGGCAATACATCGACAGCCCCGCCGCCCTCTACGCGCTCGCCCGCGAGGCGCGCGCCATCGTCGGCGAGCAGGGCATCCTGGAGTGGCACTCCACCTTCGCCCTGGGTCCGGGAACCTGCTCACTGCCTCAAGCCGACGCCTATGTCGACTACATCCTCCGGGGGGAGGGGAGAACCGCCCTCTACGAGGGCGACGACTACCTACGGTACTTCGTTTCGGGCTACAACATCCACAACTCCATCGGTGTGCTCTGCAACAACGACGCCGCGGGGTACCCAACGGCCGATCTCACGGAACGCCTCCTGGCGCTCAACGGCCGGTACCACACCCTAGCGGGGTGGCTCGCGGACGAACACCTGATGACCCATCTGAGCGAGCAGTACTTCCCGCGCCTAACGCCGGAGCTACGGGGCCTTGTGGATGAGGGCTGCGACCGACGGCAGGCCCGAGCGGAGGCCCGCGTGGCCGAGCGGCAGGCCGAGTTCGCGATGCTGCGCGCGATGCCGCCGGAGATGGATGCCCCGGACGCGCCCCGAATGGAGCTCCCTGCCGATGCGACGACCTACCTCTCCGAGGCGGGAGACGAACCCGCTACCATGGAGCTCGATGGGGCGAGCCTGCGGATCCGCGCCCACGGCCACAGCTACGCCTACGCCAGCGTGCCTCTGGAGGGCGAGGTGCAGGGCTTCATCGTCGCCATACACCAAGGCACGGACGAGGGAATGTCCTGGGGCCCCGGGGCGATGGTGCAGTCCGAGGGAGGGGGCATCAGGCTCGGAACGCGGAGCGATGGCTTGGTGCAGACGGACGTGCTGGGCAGCCAGGTCATCGGCCCCACGGTGCCTGAGGGTGAGTGGGTGTGGTTGAGGGCCCGATGGGGCCGGGAGTATGGGGTGGTCGAGATGAGCAGCGACGGACAAAGCTGGACCCTGATACGCGAGTTCGCCCACGCG
Source organism: Armatimonadetes bacterium UBA1398 (assembly GCA_002305165.1). Lineage (GTDB taxonomy): Bacteria > Armatimonadota > Zipacnadia > UBA1398 > UBA1398 > UBA1398. Next base: position 1,538 of record DBQI01000040.1, on the reverse strand, counting down.
GGCAGCCTGGTTGGCGCCGCCCAGGCTCTCCTTATCGGCAAGGTGCCCCACCATGGGCAGCCGGTGGACCATTCCGACTTGGGTGCGGTGGGCGAGTGCCGCATCGGGTACGCCCGCGTCTTTCAAGCGCCCTGAGTCTCCGGGTTACAGCCTCTGGCGCATGGCTGCCATCGCGTCCCGAGTAGCCAGCAGGAGCTTGTCACCGGCGCGCGGTTCCAGCTTGCTGGACCGGCACAGCCACGTCTCGTATCCGCCTCCTCCGAATGCCTCCGGCGTTGGCACGTAACCGTGGCAGCCGTTCGCCAGGGCGACGGGCATCGTGTGCCTCAGCGGGCTAAGTCGGCGAATCCGGCGGCCGTACGCACTGAAGATCTCGCCCGGCCACCCAACGATGAGGCCGTCGCCGATCCGTAGGAGAGTGATCTCGGCGTCGATGACGGGCTGCTCCTGCACCTCACGCTCCAGTAAAAGCAGCTCGCGGGCTTTGAGGAGCACTACATCCTGGGGGATCTCGGCAAGGTCGCCAGGCAGAGCGCGCCTGGCTGACTCGAGGGCTTCCGCAGCAGGCTGGCGCACCTCCAGCGGGGTCCTCACCAAGCTGCCTTCGATGACGACTTCCGGCGCCTTACGCGCTTGGCGGAGCCCCGGCGTCACGCGGGCGGCCAGCTCCGATCCGAGGTAGCGGAGTCCCTCCTCGCCATAGCCACACCGCGAGTCGTCGACATCGTCGGGGCCCACATCCGCGGAAAAGCCGTTGAGGTAGAGCACCTGGGCTTCCTTGCCCCAGAGGGCCCAGAGCCCCTCCCTTAGCGCCCCTGGATAGTCCGCGGAGTACTCCACGGCACTCCCGATGCACACCGGGTGGCAGGCGAAGCTCGCGACCAGGGCGATCGGGGCGCCGCTCTCGCCGAACACCCCCATCGCCGTGAGCCCCTCGTCGGGCACTCCCTCGGGCCTCAGAAGCCCTGGGTCGTCGCCCGCGGGGTGCATGCGCACCGAGCCGTCGACGAAGTGATAACGCCTCGGGAAGGCAAGGCCTGGCGCCAGCAATGAGTGCCAGGCGATCGATGCTGGCTGAAGAGCCGCAGCGGCCGCGTGCAGGGCCTGCGCTATAGCGTCATCCACGCGGAGGACCCAAGCCTCGTCGATGGCCGTCCCGAGGGCGTCGGAGAGTGGCGGCCCGGTGTGGGTGTGGGTGCCATGGAGGAGCAGACGCTCAGGGGGGATCCCCAGGCGGCTGTCCGCCTCGGCACGAACCCGGTGGACGGTGCGGTTCCTTAGGGATAGGACGTCGCAGGACACCAGTCCAGCGCGGCGCCCCTCACTCTCGAGCACGAGCGCAGTGGCGAACAGCGCATCGCGCACCCCTACCGCACGCCGTTCGAGCCACTGACCGGGAATCGCCTCTCCTGGTGATGGCGTGATGTCGACTCTTGCCGCTCCTGCTCGCAACATCGGTGGTGACCTCCGACTCATGTTGGCTCTACGCGCTGATTGGGAGAGCCTCCGGCTGCGCTAGCCCGTATTATTCATGAGGT
>DBQI01000060.1 GCA_002305165.1 Armatimonadetes bacterium UBA1398 | reverse complement strand
CACGCCTCTGGTATGGCCCCTTCGACCAGGACTACAGCGGCGCCAAGCGGCTGGCGTGGCGCCTCAAGGTCGGAACCCCCGAGTACGAGGAGGTATTGGTGGAAGTCGATGCGCGCACCGGCGAGGCGGGCGTGATAGGTTACGCGGTGGGTACAGACTCATCGGATGCCCCGGTCCCCGCAGCGCCCGCCAGTTCTCCGTGGCTCATCTACGGCGGGATCGCCTTGTTGTGCGCCGTATGTGCGCTGATCGGTTCGCTGTACTGGGTCGCGCGTCGTCGCTAGGGTCGAGGGTTCGCAAAGGCTACATCTGATTCTTTTTTGCTGATTCTGTGCAGGTTGAGTGTGAACACGGCACGAATTGTATACCTAAGCCGGTGAATAGCCCTCATTACTGCCCGCATGGCCGCGGGCCCTCAGGAGGCGATGTCACTTGGTCAGTCGTAATCCCGCGCAGTTACCCCCTTCCCCCCGAGCCTGCTTGTTGGCAACCTGCTTGGCCCTGTGCAGCGTCGTGTGCCCGGTGGGCCGCGCCCGTCGCGGCCGCTGAGCCCGCCGCCCTCAGCGTTTTCCTGCTGAGGCGCGAGCCCGAGAGGAGACCCCGGAATGCTCGCATCGCTGATCGCTCTGAGCCTTGCTCTACTGGCGGGGCCTGTCACCATCGACGAGGCCCGGCTGATCGCCCAGGAACACGCGGGGACCGAGATGGCCCCCGAGCCCGAGATCGAGGAAGCGGACGGCCAGCCCTACCTGGCGAGGTTCCACCCGACCGAGCACAAGCGTCAAGGAGAGCTCCATACCGTCCGCCTCGACACCGGCGCGTACCTCGGCACCCTGACGGAGTCCACCCCCAGTCCTCTGAAGGTCGAGGGTCCGGTGACCGATGAGACGGCCATCGACATCGCTCGGGCCATCGCGAAGGAGCGCGGGGCGCCACGGTTCGACGAGCTGGTGTGGGACGTCGAGACAAGCACCGACTACGCTATCACCGTCACCGGCAAGGTGCCGAGCCCCGATCCCCGTTTCAAGGGCCCTCTCACAGGGTGTCGGGTCGGTGTCCTACGCGCGGACGGGGCTATCATCCGCTACGGTCTCCGGGAGTGCGAGGTGCCCTCCTTCGATGGCGTGCGTATCAGCGACGAGAGGGCTCGGGAGATCGCGGAGGAGCTGCTTGGGCCCGAGGCTCACGCCATCATCGAGCCGTACCTGTGGCACGGCCCCTTCGGCCTGAATGGTCCCACGCGGCTATCGTGGCACCTGAAAGTCGCAACCCCCGTGCACAAGGAAGTAGGAGTGCAAGTCGACGCGCGCACCGGCGAGGCGATCGAGGCAGGTTGCACGGGGTGTGCAGACTCATTGGACGCCCCGGTCCCCGTCGCTCCCACGCGGCCGTCCGCCAGTCCAACCGCCGAGCCCGCCACCACCACCCCGCCGTGGGTGCTCTACGGCGGGATCGTCTTGCTGTGCGCCATCGCCCTCGGTATCTTCCTGCTGAGGCGGAGGCTGAACTGAGCGCGTCCCGTTGTTGGGCGGTCCCGTCTTCGGGGGCCGCCCAGCAACGGACGATCATGTCCCCGCTCTCGCAAGAGCGCATTTCGCCAGCTTTTACGGTCCCCTAGGAAGGGAGTGTGCGTGCAATGAGGAGCCATAGCTGTATTGCCTGCAGTGCCCTGATGGTGTTCCTTCTGGCGTGCGGAGCATCGGTGGCGGACCGGATCGACCTCGACACCGCCCGCGCCATCGCGGCCCAGCACGCCGACTCGCCCCTCTCCGACCGAGAGCCTGCCGTCCGTGACAGGCCGGGCGCGCCGGCGACCGCCACCTTCTGGGTGATCGAGAACGAGCAGATCATGGATGCCTACACGGTGAGTCTCGACCAAGGCTGCCTGTTCTCATGGCACCCCAACGTCGAGGCGGTCTTCGACCCCACCGCTGACCCCATCACCGACGAGGAGGCCGTGGAGCGTGCCAAGGAGATCGCGGAACGGCACCTGGGCGAAGCCGCTCGCGATCTGATATGGGAGGTCGAGGAACTCGCGCCGGACGGCGTGAGGCTCATGGGCCAATCGCCCCCTTCGGGTGACCCGCCTCGGCTGGGCCTGGGCCCCTGGTGCGAGGTGTATCTCCTGAGGCCTGGAGGCGTTGTCCGCGACTACTTCCAGCAGCTACCCGAGTCGACCGAAGCGCTCGAGGTGCGCATCAGCCGCGAGCAGGCCATCGAGGCGGCCCGCAAGGAGCTTGACCAGCCCGATCTGCCCCTTCTGGGTGAGCCGATCCTGGAGCAGTTCCGTGGAATGGTTCGCTGGCACTTCCGCCTCGGTCCGTCCCGAGATGAGTGGGTGCATGTCATGGTCGACGCCCAGTCGGGGGAAGTGCTGGAGGTCTCGCCGGTGCTCAGCGCCGTTGAGCCGTCCGCCGGTGCACCCCCCGCTGCGCCTGCTGCACAAGGTTCGGCCGCGCCCGTCGCGGCCGCCGAGCCCGCCACCACCACCCCGCCGTGGGCGCTCTACGGCGGGATCGTCCTGCTGTGCGCCATCGCCCTCGGCGTCTTCCTACTGAGGCGGAGGCTGAACTGAGCGCATCCCGTTGCTGGGTGGTCCCGCCTTCCGGGACCGCCCAGCAATGGACCATCGCGCCATCGGGCCACATGGTAGGATACCTCCGAGCAACCACCGGCTAGCTGGGCCATCCCATCCGCCAAGCCGCGTGATGCCCCGAGAGGAACACCGCCCATGGCCCCGCCGTCGAGACGCCTCGCCCTCGCCGTTCTGTCCCTCGGCCTCGCCGCAGCCAGTCACGGCGCACCCCGCACCGTCCCCCTCGATGACTTCGGCCTGCCAGGCGCTTGGCAGGTCTACGAGTGGAACTCCGCTCCCGGCAGCCTGGGCGTCGGCGCCCAGGAGCGCTCCGTCTGGGCCTGGCCGAGGCACAAGGGCGATGGGTTGACCGACGGACCCTCCGCCTGGGGCGAGGTCACCCTCGGACGATAGCGGCGGAAGAGGGTCGCGGCGGCGGGCGATCGAAGGGAGGCGCGGCGTGAGCCCCACAGGAGGGTGTACGTGTCCGAGGACAGCATCGAGCCAGTAGATCCCGACCCCGCTGTTGCGGCGCCGGAACGGCCGGCCCCTCGCCTCAAGCTGCTGAGGCTCATCGGCCCCGTCCAGCTCATCGCCACTGCGGTACTGGCCCTCTGGGTGCTGGTCCTCGGCCAGCCGATCGGCATAGAGGGCCAGTGGCAGTGGATGGTCTTCGACCACGGCATCCCGCCCCTCCCGCTCCTGGCCGTTGTCACGGCTATCCTGATGACGGCCCTCCTCGCCTACGCCCTCGCCGAGCGGGCCAGAGACCTGAGCGCCGCCGGCGGCTCCGCGCCGTGGCATGAGGTGGGCTGGCGCGCGGTGCTCATCCTGGGTGGGCTGACGTGGACCGTCGGCCTCTACAGCCTCATCCCAGATGGGTGGCGCATGCTCACGGGCGCTACCTTGGCCGACGTCTCGAACGAGTACTTCACCGAGGCGTATGGGATCCACGACCCCGGACGCTATTGCCGCGAGTACGACAGCCATCAGCGGGACTCGGCGCACCACATCGCCACCCACCCCCCCGGCGCGGTGTTGACCTACTACGGTCTCATTCGGCTCTACCGCGCGACGGGGTTGTCCGTCTCGGCCCAGGGCCTCGTCGAGTGGCTCCACGGCCAGCGGGCCGGCGCGATCATGGATCAGGCGGCGCGACTGCCCACCGTGCGGCGGATCCCCAGCGACCAAGTGGCGCTGCCGACCCTTGTCGCCCTGACCTTCGCCCTGTTGGGGATGCTCTCCGTGCTCCCCGCGGCGGCCTGCGGGCGGATGCTCTGGGGGCCGAGGGGCGCCTACGCCGCAGGCGTGCTGGCCGCCACGGCGCCCGGGCTGAGCCTCTTCTTTCAGAGTCTGGATGCCGTGCTGGCGCTCGCGGCGATGACCTGTATCTGGGCGGCGGCGCGCTCGATCCTCGCCAGACGCGCATGGCTGGGCGCCATCGGAACGGGATTCCTGCTCGGTGCAAGCGCTTTCATCAGCTTTGGGATGCTCGCGGCGGCCGCCATCTGCGCGATCATCCTGATCGGCGGGGGATGCGCGCGCCACGCTGAGGGGCTGCCGGCCGTCAAGCGAGGTTGGCTCATCCATCCGGCAGCCATGGTTGCCGGGATCGTGCTGTTCTGGGCGCCGGTCTGCCACCTCCTGGGCCTCGACCCCATGGCCATGGCCGCGCGCGGAGGCGAGGCTCACCATGGCGTGATGCAGACCTTCGAGCGAGCCTACTCCACTTGGGTCTGGATGAACCTCGTCGAGTACGTGGTGTTCCTAGGGCCCGCGTTGCTGATCCTGGCGCTCGTCGCGCTGCCCGCGGCGCGCCGCAAGGGCGGCTTGGCGCCGCTCTACGCCGCGGCGGTGCTCGGTGTGCTGCTCCTGGTGGACCTGTCGGGCACGGTAAGGGCCGAGGTGGGCCGGATCTGGGTTTTCTTCATGCCGCCCATGGCCGTCCTCGCCGCCGGAGCGTGTGTTACCGCTCGGCGAGCGCCGGAAACGGAGGAGAAGGAGCGGGAGGGCCTCCTCGGCTGGACGGTCCTCGCCCAGGTGGTGGCCCTGGTCGCACTCGCCATCACTGTCCACCCCTCGGTCCGGCCCTTCTGACCGCGCAGGTGCCGGGCGGCTCTGGCCGAACCCCCTCGCGAACGAACACCTCGTGAGGAGTGATTGATATGGCCGACGGCCTGCCGATGTTCGATCTCTCGAGCGCGCCCCTGCTGCGCGAAGGCGTGACACGCTCCATCTCCGCCGAGAACCCCGATGGAGCCCGAGCGGGAGGCGCGAAGGAGACGCCCGAGCCGGGCATAGGGCCGGCAGGGCACCTCGGGAAGGGTTGGAAGGTCCGCCCCTGCATCACCCTTCCCGCCGGCAGCACAACCACTCTCGCCGACATCCAGGGGCCTGGGATGATCCAGCACATCTGGATCACCGTGGACCCCAAAGCCTACCGTGATTGCGTGCTGCGGATGTACTGGGACGGGTCGCCGAACCCCTCGGTGGAGGTCCCCCTGGGCGACTTCTTCTGCAACGGGAACGCGCGGCGGACGAACGTCGTGTCCCTGCCGATCAACGTGAACCCGTCCGGCGGCTTCAACTCCTATTGGCCCATGCCATTCCGCCAGTCGGCGAGGATCACCGTCGAGAACCAGCGCTGGGAGGATATCGGCGGCTTCTTCTACCAGATCAACCACTTCCTGGGACCGATTCCGGCCGAAGCGGCCTACTTCCACGCCCAATGGCGGCGCTCCATCACCAGCCGCGAGTGCCCCGAGCACGTGCTCGTCGATGGCATACGGGGCCGGGGGCAGTATGTGGGAACGTACCTCCTGTGGTGCCAGTGTTCCGACGGATGGTGGGGCGAGGGCGAGCTGAAGTTCTACATGGACGGCGACACGGAGTATCCCACGGTCTGCACCACAGGGACGGAGGACTACTTCCTGGGCGCCTGGGGCTTTGGGGACACCTACACGGCGCCCTTCTGTGGCTACCCGCTGTGGGACCGCACGCCGGGGGCAGTTCCCAAGCACGGCCTGTACCGGTGGCACATCATGGATCCGGTGCGATTCGACGAGGACCTCAAGGTGACCATCCAGGCCCTGGGATGGTGGCCGGGCGGCAAGTTCCAGCCGCTGACGGACGACATCAGCTCCGTCGCGTACTGGTACCAGATGCCGCCGCACGCGCCGTTCCCCCAGCTGCCGGGGATCCTCGACCGGTTCCAGAGGTAGGCGAGCAGGGCTGGCGGCGGGCTATCGGAGCAGGTCGGCCGCCAGCCGCTCGCGGAGGGCGATGAGCTCCTCCTCCTGCTCGGGGCTGAAGGAGCCGGCGAACTGGCCGTAAGTGTCCATCCACGTGACGAGCCGCTCCCACTCCTCCGCAGAGAGCTCCACGCTATAGTGGCCTTCCTCGAGGAGGCGCAGCACGGGGCTCTCGATGGCCGGGCCGGCGCCTGGCTGGGAGCTGCCGGCCCGGTAGGCGTTCAACACGTGGGACGACAGGCTCGGGGAGCCGTAGTCCAGCAAGGCCTGCCACGAGGACGCGCCGGTCAGGTCGAGCGCGCGGCCGGGGTCCTCGGATCCCGGCGAGTGGCAGCTGACGCACTTGGCGTCGAGGACGGGCTGGACGAGTTGATCGTACCGGAGCGGCCACGCGCCATCGGGCGGCGGCGCCAAGCGCGCCGGCGGTTCGGAGTCGGCGATAGCGTCAAGGTTGGAGGGCGCGTCGCGCCGATCCTCATGGCATCCGATGCAGGAGAGGGTCTGGCCGGGCTGGAGGTAGGTGGCGGACCGCATCGTCTGCAGCGCGCGGCCCCGGTCGTCCAAGGCCTGGAAGAACAGGGTGACGCCGGCCGGCGCCGTGAAGTGGGCGCTGCCGTCAGGCTGCACGGGCGTCGTGCCGACCACGAACTTGCCCGGGTCGTCAGCGGTCACCCCAATGTGGGGCGTGTTCATCCACGGCTGCGACTTGGGCGGCACCCCCACCACGCGCAGGGCTTTCACCGAGCCGCGCTCCACCCCCGTCAGCCCCTGGTAGACATCCAGGAGCAGGAAGCTCCCGACCTCGGCCGCCTCCTGCTGGATGGATGAGGCGTGGACCGGGGGCACGGGGCGCGGACGCAGGGGGATGGGATACATGCTCGTCAACTCGGGGTCGCGGTAGATCAGCTCGAGATTGCCGTGAATATCCCCCACGTAGATGCCCATGGCGTTTGTGGGGTTCAAAGCCCCCTGGGCGCCGAGCGGCACATCGCTCCACGCGGTGAGCCAGCAGGTCTCGGAGAGGGGCCAGGGACTCGCGTAGTAGGTCTTCGGCCATCCCTCGATCTCGGGGAAGCAGACCTCCGGGGTCACCCGCGTGAGGGGCTCCGTCCCATCGACGCCCACGAGCGGATCGAGCAGCGCCAAGCTCCCGCCGGTGATGGAGTGATGGCCTGAAGCGGTGAAGAGCAGTTTGTCTGAGCCGGGCACCGCTCGCGCCTCGAACACACAGTGGGGCGCGTGGGTGAAGTTCCCGTAGACGGCTCTCGCGTTCGTGCCATCGGGGAGCGTGGACCAGAGGCCCATGTACGGCATGTTGTCCCGGTCCACGTAGTCCCAGCGGGCGTAGATGATCCGGCCATCGGCGGCCACCGATGGGGTCCACTCGAAGTTCTCGAAGGGAGAGATGGCCCTGATCGCTCCGCTGGGGGCGATCACATGGAGCGTGTAGATAGCGACGGGCCGCCACGCGTCTCCTCCGCAGCGGACGTAGCCATCGGGTAGGCAGGGCTCCATCGCCGACAGGCTTAGGGGGAACTGCGTCTGGACGGACTGGCCGCGGCGTGTCGAAAGGAAGGCGATCTCCCCGCTGGGCAGGTAGCGGCCGTCGAAGTCATCGTAGTGACCTCGGGTGAGCTGCCGGAGGCCCGAACCGTCCACGTTCATCTCGAAGAGATGGTAGAAGCCGTCCTCGGGGAGGTTCTGCTTCGCGATCTTGTCGGGCTGACCGGCGAGGTCGGGGTAGTGACGGCAGTAGGCGAAAAGGATCCGCTGCCCATCGTAGGAGAGGTCGGGGCTGAGGAAGCTGCCCTCGGGCCACCCCTCGGTGAGGCATCGCAGGCGGGGCTCCTCGCTCTTGAAGTCCTCGAGGATGAAGATGCCCCCGCCCGGCCGCGACCACCAGCCGTAGTTCTGGTCTGACATATGACTGAAGCTACCGGGCGCGCGCTTGATGAAGAGCAGGCTATCGAACTCCAGCTCAGCCCGGCCTAGCATCAGCGGTCGGATGACCTCATGGGCCTCGACGAGTAGGCCGGCCAGACCGTCGGCGCCGGGCTCGTCGAGCGCTTCGACCCGCTCGCGGATGCTGGTCAGCCGGGCAGCGGCATCGCGATCGGCGATCTCACGGGCCAACCCGAGGCCCCGTTCGACGACGCGGAGCACGTCCCGCGGTGGGATGCCGTCCGTCCCCGGCAGTGGCTTCGCCCGCGACCACTGGCTCACGCTGCTCTGATCGGCCGGCCGGTGGAGCGCGAGGTTCTCATCGGAGTCGGGGCCGTAGACCTGCACCTCATCCAGGTGCAGAAAGCCGACGCCAGGCACGGTGAGCCGCACATAACGAGCCGCCGTGTCGAGATCGACTTGAAGCGGCTTGCCATCGCTATGGCCGTAGAAGATGGCGCCATCGTTGGCGAAGACCTCTCGCCAGGACTCCCCATCCTCGGACAGGAGCAAGCACAGACCGGCAACGCGGTCGGCGGCGCCGTCACAACGGTTGTAGACGGCGATCCGACTGAGACGGCGGGTATCCTCGAGGTCTACCTGCCACCAGGGAGACTCCTGCAAGCCGGTGTGGAATCCCCAGCTTCCATCGATGACGCCATCGACAGCGCCTCGGGCGTCCTCCACCGTCGTCGCCACAGACCCCCCGGGGCCATTCCAGCGCACGGCGTTCTGGGTCAGCCAGTCCTGTCGCACCTGATCGCGGGGGGCGCCCAGGACACCAGCCGCTGACACGCACAGAATAACCAGGGCCAGGCTACTCGCTCTGGGTACCATTGCCGAGTTGTCCCTTCGGCCTACAGCGACTCCAAGAAGGTCGCCAGGTCGCGGATCTCCTCGTCGCTCAGATGGGAGGTCCGGCCGTGCTGGTCATCCACATTCCGCTCTGTGAGAACGTCGCTGAGATAGACCGCCGTCCCATCGTGCAGATAGGGCCCCGTGCGCCAGAGTTCGAGGAGGGTCGGGGTATCAAAGTCATCGCGCCGGTCATACTGGGATCGCGTGCCGACGTCGTGCATCCGCAGGTCGGTGTAGAGGGGGGCAGGGTGGCATTGCGCGCAGCCCACGTTCGGGTCCTCGAAGATCCGCCGCCCGCGCTCGATGCTCTCATTGATAGAGGGGTCGTCGAGCAACAGGATGGGCCCCGGCTCGGGTTCCACCGAGGCGATGTACTCCTCCACATCCTTCGATTCTGTTCCCTGGGGCTGGCGGAAGAGGATGAACTTGTAGCCCGCCTCGGTCGCCACTCGCCAGTCGGTCCGGATGCCTGATGACATGCAGGGCGGCGTGAGGTGCGAGACCACCAGGGACTTGGCGTTCTTGGGGTTGCCGATGCCGTCGTTCAGCAGGTCCCACATGAGGGCGTCGGCACGCGTGTCGGGATGGCAGCTCGCGCAAGACTGCCAGTGCTGGAAGCACATGGTGGCATCGAAGAAGTTGAGCTCGCCGCGACGCAGTTGGTCCATCTCCGGGTCGCCCAGGCTCGTGACGTTGCGGACCTCGCAGTCGCGGGTGCGGATGGCGCTGACATCGCCCGAGAACCAGTTGGCGACATAGAGGGTGTCCCCATCGGGCGAGAGGGCCATGCCCCGGGGACCGACTCCCCCGCAGGGCACCCGCTCCTTGACGCCGTTGCGGTAGAGGAAGGTCAGATCGTTCGCGAGATCGGGGCGGTCCTCTTCGGGCGTCTCCTCGATGATCCGATGGAGGCCGGGGACGTCGATGACGATGATCTGATGAGTGCCGCGCAGGCTGACGTAGAGCGTCTCGCCATCGGGGCTCACCACGCAGCCGTAGGGGTTGGCGGCGCCTCGGTCGAGGTCATCGAGAAGCACCGTGGCGAGGAGGGTGCGGCTCTCCAGGTCGATGACGGACAGCGCGTTCGTGTTCATCCAGCCGCGCTCAAGTTGGGTCGTGGGCACGAGGAAGCGGCTCAACAGGTGCACCGCATAGGCCCAGCGACCGTCGGGGGAGACAGCGACGCCCTCGATGGCGTTGCAGCCGGACGGAAGGCGGAAGGTGTCCGCCAACTGCATCGCCTCCGTGTCGATGAAGCTGATCTCAGCCGCCAACGAGGGGTCGTGGTTCGATCCAAGGACGAAGCGATTGGCGACCACGAGAGTGGAAGTGGGCTCCGAGAGCGCGCAGAAGCTCGGCTCGCGGATCACGGGGACCCGGCCTATCTCCTGGGCAGTGGCTGTGTCCACGATGGAGACGTCGTGGCTGAACTGGTTGCAGACGTAGAGGGTGGAGCCGTCGGACGAGAGGGTCATCCCCCAGGGCCTCAGCCCGACGTCGATGCGCGCCTTCTCCTGGTACGTCGCGGCATTGAGAACCGTGACGGTCTTGTCCTTGGACTGGGCCACATAGAGGCTCGAACCGTCGGGGGACACGGCGACGCCCGCGGGAGCGCCGCTGACCGGAATGACGCGGTCGGGGCCTGGCTGGCCCGGACGAGCCACCGCCAATCCATTGCCCGTGTTCTCGGTGATGTAGAGGGTCTGGCCATCCGGCGAGACCGCGACACAGAGGGGGGACGCGTAGCCCGCATCGCCCGGGTCCCGCGCCACAGCAGGACGCGCTGCTCCCGGAAGGAGCGTTGTCACGAATAGCGCTGCCGCCGCTGCCGCGGCGAACACCACATAGCGTCTGGTCATCGAAAAGCCTGCCTTCCTGCTCGGCGCCGAGATGGCCGGGCGGGCAACGCCACACGAACGAGGCGCGCCCCTCCCGTGAGGGACCCCATTCGCCAAAACCCGCCGCGAGCCTTGTCCCTGAGGACATCTCGTGCCGACCGGGAAGGGAGGTTTCCCCGGCTCGCCGGCGCAATAGCCTGAACCTACAACCGAGTCGCTTCGCTCGTGGGAGCGACCGTCCTGTTGGAGGCTATACCCCATGTCCCGTGTTACCGAGGAGCCCACCGTCACCCGCTGCGCCTCCGAGGGGGTTAGCTGGCTGGAGGCAGGCCGTCCGGGCCTGACGGAGCTGCACGCGACCGCCGCGCCGTCGAGTACGCTCGATCTGTCGCCCGTCGAGCAGGCGCGCCAAGCCTACCTCGCCCTGACGCGGTGGGCGTCCGAGCGCGGCGCGATCATCGTTGCCGAGCGGGTGTTCTGCACCCTCGCCCATGCGAACGCCATCGCCGCCGCTCGGTCCGAGTGCTGCCTGCCCGGCGCGGGCAGTTGGCCCGTGACCTACCTCGAGGGCGGCCCCGTGATCGGCGAGGGCTTGGCCGGGGTGCAGATCACGGCGGTCGCGAACGCGGCGACGCGGCCCGTCAAGACGGCCGAGGGCATTGAGGGGGTGCGGGTCACCATCGGGGGCATGGACCTGCTCTACCTGGCGGGCATGACCATCCGGGACGCTGGCGAGGGGCTTGCCGAGGCGACCTACGGGATGTTCCACGAGGCTTCGACTGCCCTCGATGCCCTGGGCGCCGGCTATGCCGATGTGGTCCGCACCTGGATCTACCTGAGGGACATTCTGTCCTGGTACGACGAGTTCAACGAGGGCCGCACCCGCTTCTACCGCGGCCTCGTGCCGCCCCATGCCGATCACCCCTGGCCGCCCGCGAGCACGGGGATCGAGGTGTCGCCTCAAGGCGACGCCTGGGGCGCCATGGACCTCCTGGCCGTCACCGGACCCGGCAGGTCTGAGACGACTATCGAGGCGATCCAGAGTCCCGCGCAGCGCTCACCCGAAGTCTACGGCTCCTGCTTCTCCCGGGCATCCGTGCTGGAGTTCGGCGGCGTAGCTACGATGTACGTCTCGGGAACGGCGTCTATCGACCTCGCTGGGCAGTCCGTCTACCTGGATGACCTGGAGGCCCAGACGGAGTTCACCCTGGCCAACGTGGAGGCGCTCCTCATGTCCAAGGGGATGTCGCGTTCCAGCTTCCTCCCCTCCACCCTTTTCGTGAAGCCCGGCTGCGACCCGGCACGGGCTCGAGCCGTCGTCGAGAACTGGGACCCGCTCGCCGCGCAAGGAATATGGGTGAAGGCGGACGTCTGCCGCGGCGACCTTCTGTTCGAGGTCGACGGCGTGAGCGCGGTGGCCTGCTAGGCTTGCTTCGGCCCCGCTTCAGCCCGCGCCAGCGCCGTACGCAAGCGCCCCCCGCACTCCGCGAGCAGAGCTGCGGCCTCATCGGGCGTGAGGCCCTTCGCGGCGACTAGGCAGGCGGGCTTCAGCGCCCCGCGGCACGCCTCAATCGCCCGACGGGCTGTCATATCGGGAACGCCCGCGATCTCCGCAACGATGCTCAGAGCGCGAGCCCGGAGCTTCGCGTTGGTCGCCCGCATCTCGACCATCAGGTGGTCGTGCACCCTCCCGAGTTGGGTCATGACGCCGGTGCTCAACATGTTGAGGACCATCTTCTGGGCCGTCCCCGCCTTGAGGCGCGTGGAGCCCGAGAGGATCTCCGGGCCGGTCACCACCTCGATGGCGATCTCCGCCGCGCGCCCCGTCTCGCTCCCCTGAACACAGGCGACGCTCACCGTCAGCGCGCCGGCCTCGCGCGCATGAGCGAGGGCCCCGAGCACGTAGGGGGTCCGCCCACTGGCGGCGAGCCCAATGACCGCGTCCGTGCGGCGGACGCCGAGCGTGCTCGCATCGGTCGCGCCCGCCGCGGGGGAGTCCTCCACTCCCTCCGCGGCGCGCCGGAATGCCTCGGTGCCACCCGCCATGCGCGCCAGGACCATCGACTCGTCGGCGTCGAAGGTCGGCTGACACTCGGCGGCATCGAGCATCCCAAGCCTGCCGCTCGTCCCTGCGCCGAAGTAGATCATCCGGCCGCCGGCCCGAAGCCTCTCGGCGATGGCCTCGATGGCCGCAGCGATGGCCGGCGTCGCGGCCCGGACCGCCGGGATCACCTCGGCATCCACCTCGTTCATGAGCGTCACCAGGGCCAGCGGCGACAGTTCATCGAGCCCCTGGGCGCGCGGATGCCGTCCCTCGGTGGTCAGCTCGCGGATGGCGCCGGACATGTAGGTGTCCCCTCTCGGCGGACGGAGCGTTCACGGCGTCTAGCCCGTCGCCTCGGGGAGAAGGACCACGAAGCGCGCGCCTCCACCTGGCGCGCTCTCCACCCACACTCGGCCCCCGCTCTGCTCAACGGCGTGCTTGACGATGCTCAGCCCGAGGCCCGTGCCGCCCAGCTCGCGTGAGCGTCCGCGGTCGAGCCTATAGAAGCGTTCGAAGATCCGCTCGCGAGCCCTCTCTGGGATGCCCGGGCCGGTATCCGTCACGGTGATGCGCACCCACCCGTCCCCCTCGCGGGCGGCCTGCAGCGTTACGCTGCCGCCATCGGGCGTGAACTTCACGGCATTGTCGACCAGGTTCACGAGGGCGGCGAGGATCTGCTGCTCCGAGCAGAGGGCGTGTAACCCTTCAGATGGCTCGCACGAAAGGCGAATCCCCTTGCGCCCGGCCAGAGGCTCCAGCCGTGCCGCCGCAGCCAACATGAGGTCCTTCACCGGCCTCGACCCGCGAGGCGCGGCGCCGCCAGGCATCTCATCGAGCTGTGAGAGGGTCAGCATATCGTCCAGGACCGAGGTGAGGCGGCGCGTGTTCTCGAGGACGCGGCCAACGAAGCGCCGGCCCTCCTCCGGGTCCTCGATAGCGCCGCCCTCGAGCACCTCGGCAAGCGACTGGATGGCTGTAACGGGGGTGCGCAGCTCGTGGCTCGCGTTCGCCACGAACTCCTGGCGGACGCCGAGCAAGTGCTGCACCTCCGTTAGGTCACGCAGGGTGATGACAACGCCGTCCACGGTTCCGTCCGGTCCCATCAGGGGGGTGGCCACCGACGCGACGGATCGCTGGGACACTCCGACGGTGCTGGGCCCCTCGCTCAACGCCGTGCCGAGGCGCGCCGCTCGCCGCGCGAGATCGACGAGCTCGTGGCGAGGCACCGCCTCGGACAACAGGCGTCCCTGGGCGGCGGCGGAGTCGAGCCCGAGTAGCTCACCCGCTCGGGGGTTGATCAAGGCGATGCTCTCGTCATGGTCGACGACGAGCACGCCGTCGGCGATCTGGCTGAGCACGGCTTCGAGTCGCGCCGCCGCGCTGCTGAGCTCCTCCATCGCCGCGGAGAGCTCACCCGCCATGGTGTTCAGGGCCTCGCCCAGCTCCCGTGTCTCATCGGCACTGCCCACCCAGGCGCGGGCGCTGAGATCGCCTCTACCCAGCCGCCTCGCCACCTCCACGAGGTCCTCCAGTGAGCCGGTCAGCGCCCGGACCGACCATACGGCGATCGCCGCGGCGAGGAGGGTCGCGAGGAGGACGCCGAGGAAGGTGGCTCCACGCACCGAGCGAGTCGCGCGCCGAACCTCGGCGAGGGAGAGAGCCAGTCGGATGGTCGGCTCCCCTGGTCCGCCCGATGTCGCCACATACATGGTCCGTATGCCCGTCGTGGGGCTTCTCCGCGCCGCGGAGCCGATGCCGTGAGCTCGGGCCGCCACGATCTCGGGGCGGCCGACGTGACTCTCCATGGCGCTGGCCTCCGCGTCGGACTCGGCGAGCACGCCACCGTCGGGCGCCACGACGGTAACGCGCAACTGGGCCGCGTCCGCGAACCGCTCCACCGTCTCGGCGAGGGGCTGGCCAGATAGCTCCTCGATAGCGAGCCGCAGAAGGTCGCACTCCCGCGCCAGCCGGTCGCGCACCTGACCCTCGAGATAGGCCTCGGTGGCCCCGCTCGCCAGGATCGCTACCGCCAGCCCGAGGGCGGCGATGAGCGCGACTTGAGCGACGGCGAGCCGGGCTCGGAGCGATAGACGCATCGGCTACTCCACGAAACGGTATCCCACGCCACGCACTGTGAGGAGCCGGCGTGGGTTGCTCGGGTCTTCCTCGATCTTCTGTCGCACCCAGCGGACGTGGACATCGACGGTGCGGTGGTCGATGTACTCGCTCTCATCCCACGCCTGCTCCAGCAGCAGCTGCCGAGTGAGAACCCGCCCAGCGTTGCGGACGAGACACTCCAGCAGCGCGAACTCCCGAAGCGTCAGCTTCACCTCGCGGCCGCCGACCGTCACGCGCCTCCGGGCACGATCAATCACGACATCAGCGGCCGAGAGTGTCTCCTCCTCAGGGAGCGCGGGCGTCAAGGCGCGACGAAGCACGCCGCGCACCCGCGCCACCAGTTCGCGCATCGAGAAGGGCTTGGTGACGTAGTCGTCCGCTCCCAGCTCGAGCCCCGCCACCCGGTCGGCTTCCGCGGCCTTCGCGGTCAGCATGATGACCGGGGTCTCGGCCTTGCGCCGGATCGAGCGGAACACGCTGAACCCATCGAGTCCGGGCAGCATGAGGTCCAGGATGACGAGGTCCGGATGGATCGCAGCGAACTGCTCGAGCCCCGCGCGCCCGTCCCGCGCCACCGTTGCCCGCAGACCCTCCTGCTGCAGGGCATAGGCCACGGCATCGGCGATGTCCGGGTCGTCCTCGATGATGAGGATGTCATTCGGCACCGAGTTGCTCCCTCCGGCGATGGCGGTATCGTCTCGGCTTCGCAACCGTGAAGATAGTGACCCTCCATTAAGAGACCATTAAGGTCTCCCCCCACAGGTCGCCTAAGCCCTAATCAGCCGCTAACCTACCGCTAACAGTGCCATAACCTCACCAGGTGATCATCGCCTCATGTCTACAGAGACCATGACCATACGGAGGAATGACCTGATGAGGAAGCGCGTTGGCTTCACCTTGATCGAGCTGCTCGTAGTTATCGCTATCATCGCGATCCTGGCCGCCATCCTGTTCCCCGTCTTCGCCAAGGCCCGGGCGAAGGCGCGCCAGACCTCGTGCCTGAGCAACGCGAGGCAGATCGCGACCGCGTTCCTGCAGTACACCCAGGATTACGACGAGATGTGGCCCTCTAGCTACTACTATATCAATAAGATCCCCGGCGGTACCGGTTCCAGCGCGAACGGCTACGTCCAGTGGAGTGGCATGATCCAGCCGTACGTGAAGAACGAGCAGCTCTTCGTCTGCCCAGAGCACACCGTCCGCGGTTGGGCCCCGACTTGCTTCACCCCCGATTGGATCCCCACACCGCCCCCTGGGCAGACGCCGCTGCGGCCACTCAACGACAAGCAAGTGCGCCGCCTGAGCTACGTCGCGAACGAGGCCGTCCTGCCACGGATGAAGTTCGATGCCATCCCCTGCCGGGTGATCCCCGACTCCATCGTAGAGCAGCCTGCCGCCACCATCGTCATTGCCGAGTACACGAACAACATCCAGCAGCTGCTCGATAGCTCGCCCACCGGCGGAGACGCTATCAAGTCCCACCGCCCCACCAACGCGGTGAGCGCGAACGGCGCGGTCTTCGATGGCGAGTCCTATGCTTCGGGCACGCCCGTCATCGCCCTGACGCCGGCGGAGTGCGCGAATGCCTTCGCGGCCTCCTACGCCAGTTCGGCCATGGGCCAGCACCACATCTGCTACATCAACCCGGAGATGCACAACTCGGGCGCCAACTACGTGCTCTGCGATGGACATGCCAAGTGGTACCGGCTCGATGGCACCCTGAACCCCAATGCCTTCCTGTGGGGGAAACGGATGCACACGTGCCCGGACAACCCCATGGTTCGCCGTCCCGACGGGACCGGTCCCGTCGGCTAGCAAACAGTCTGCACCCCTGGAGAAGGGGCACGCCCGGAGGGCGGGGCGAGGAGCGCTCGCCCTCCACGTGGCGTGATGTGATGCCGGCGCGTTCAGGCCGGTGGGCTCAACCCAACTGGGTCGAGCCGTGAGCCCGAGGGCCGGAGAACCCTCGGGCGGAGCTAACGGGGTCCGTCGCCTCAGGCCGTGGCCAGGGGCGTCGGGCCCTCTGCCCTTCATGAGGGTTGCGCGGGGCGAGGGAGGGCGCACGCTCGGAGATGGCGCGCAGATCAACGACAGCTCGCCAGCCGGCCCGCGAGGCGGGCCACCCCAGCCGTGCCCGCACCGCTGGGCTGCTGGCTCTGGGCCTTGTGTGCGTCGCCGTATGGCTGCTCACGGGCGGGTACGAGCAGCTCCGCCGCACCCTCTACCCAGCAGGGCCCATGCTGGAGCCCAGATACCACGACCAGCCCTACCTTCGGGACCGCTATGATCGCATCCGTGAGGGCATGACCCTCGCGGAAGTGAGGCGCATCATGGGCGGCCATGGCGAGATGGTCTCGGCGCTCCACACTCCGGCCGTTCCCGGGGTTCGCGCTCCCATCGACACCACGATGGTCAAGTGGGAGAACCCCGACGGAGGGAACTGCCACGTCATGTTCCAGAACGGCGTCGTGGTCAGTCGCGCGCAGGTAGGGCTCCCCTAGCGCGCATCATTCATGAGAGCTAGTTTGTGGTGTGCTTGGTGGCTGTGTAGCGGTCGCTTGCCCGTTGCGTCGGTGTTGGGTTGTTCAGCGGCAGGTGGCGGGCATGGAGGGGCGGCTCGCT
>DBQI01000036.1 GCA_002305165.1 Armatimonadetes bacterium UBA1398 | reverse complement strand
GGAACTGACCTAAGCGCCTCCAGCAGACTCTCTCCAACGCGCTGTGTTTCTACCATGCACTCAGCTTCGAAAGAACACCCCGCACTTCCTTTTTGCTATATGCAAAACAATGAAAAGACCCTGACGGGGGGGGGAACGCCGGACAGGGGTCAGTACAGTCAGTCATTCCACAGGGCTCCGGTCGCGCCTGCCTGGGCATAGTACGCGGGCCTCGAATGCGCTGAGGGGGAGCTTACCACGCCAGGCAAGAACGCAGGCGTCGCGTGCTCGGCCTTGGGCGGAGCTCAGGACCACGGGAACCACCCAGACCGCGACCCTTCGCGCCTTGTGCGTCTCAGGAGGAGCACCTCAGTATGCGTGGCCACCTCAGAGAGCGGCACCGTGCAGCTCAAGGCCCAGAGGTTCATGGCCTGGGTGTGGATGGATCCCGGCCCTCCATGAGGTCGCGTAGTGCGCACGGAACGAAGTGGGCGGAGGACTTGCGTGGCTCGGGATGGGAAGACGCCTTGGCCCAGAGACGTAGGGCCAAGGCGCCGTCAGCCGTCGGCGAAGAGCGGCGTTGCAGCCGGGAGACACGGACATTCGTGCACAGTGTCGGGGCATACTGGCACCCTGGTGCGGGCCGAGGACAAGACCCGGAGCCGCGCCCCAGTCTTCCGCGACCGGCGGTACCTCGCAGGAGTAGCTGCACAACGTGATCAGGTGTAGCGAGTCAGCTCCTGGCTGTAGAGGCGGCTGAGGTTGCGCGTGAAGGAAGGGAAGGAGAACCGCTCGGCCCAGGCAGACGCCGACGCGCCGAGATCGCGCAGTCGTGAAGGGCATGTTGCCAGCGCGATGAGTCGGGCTGCGAGCTCTGCCTCGTCATGCGGAGGGGCCAGAAGGTCACTGTGCGCCGTTGCCTCGGAGACGCCAGGGACCGCGTAACCCACGACCGGGATGCCCATGAACTGTGCTTCGATGGCTGAGATGCCCAGACCTTCGCATGGGGATGGGAACAGGAACACATCCATGGCGCTCAGCCAGTAGCCCACGTTGAGGGTCGCCCCGACCAGGTGGAACCTACCGGCCAACCCCAGGTGCGCCACAAGACGCTGTATGCGGACACGGTCGGGGCCATCACCCACGAGCAGGAAGTGCGTTGAGGGGGCGTGATCAGAGAGCCGGCGTGCAGTGCGGACGAAGGCTGAGAGGTTCTTGCCGGGGGTCATGTACCCCGTCCATCCAACAACGATCTCGTGCCCAAGCACGCCGAGAGCGGCGCGGGCCGCGTGTCTATCTGCGGAGGCAGTGAACCTGTCGGCGCGAATGGCGTTGTAGAGGACGGCAGATCGAGGCGTGTGGGCGGAGGATCCACGTAAGGCGACGCCTAATGCGGCGTTTGAGCACGCCACGATAGTAGTAGCGCTTGCGAACGTGCGTCGCTCCATGCGGGCACGGTAGGCGCGGCGCCATGGTCTGGGGCTGCCTGAGGCGGCGTTGTGGTAGTGCGCCAACCTTACCGGCACGGTCTCCTCCTGGGCAACTCGTAACACTTGCCCAGAGAGGAAGCCGAGGTGGGCATGGACCACAGAGTAGCGGCCAGCACGTAAGATCTGACGGAAGGCACGGGCGAAGCCGCACGCAGGCATACGCAGTCGGCAGGCCATGATTCCACATCCGAGCTGCGCTATCTCGTGGACGCGTTGCTCCCGCGTACGGTCAGCGCGGACTAGACAGACGTCGACGCCATAGCCGTGGTTGCGCAATGCTTCACAACAGTCCCGGACTACGGTTGGGACGCCACCGAGGCCCAGAGAACCGGTTACCTCTAGAACACCCGGCGGATCAGGCACGATCTAGCCTCCTCAGGCCTGGGTACCTCGGCTGCAACTCGAGACGGTGGCAGCGGGCGTCAACGCCAACGGTGAAGTGCCCGTGGCGCCAGTTGAGAACTGCTCAGTTGGCCGGCGTGGTGTGGGCTTGTGGGCCCTGTCCTGGCGTGGGGAGGAGGCCGGCCCCCTTGCGGCCTTTGAGCCGGTAGCTGTCGCCCCCGATGCTGAGCGTCGACGAGTGGTGGAGTAGCCGGTCCAGTATGGCCGTGGCGATGATCGGGGCGCCGAAGGTCGTGCCCCACTCGCCGTAGCTCTTGTTACTCCTGAGCACGATGCTCCCGCGCTCGTACCGTGCGCTGACGAGTTCGCAGAGGATCGTGGCGCCCTCATCGTGCACAGGGGCCAGTATCTCACGATGCGCCGTAGCCTCAGACACCCGGGCACCGCGTAGCCTACGACTGGCAACCCCATAGCCTGAGCTTCGATGACCGCGATCCCCAGACCCTCATCTGGCGAGGGAAGGAGGAACAGGTCTAGGGCGCTGAGCCAGTACCCAACAGCCACTGACGGACCGACTAGATGGAACTCGCTGGAGAGCCCCATCTGGTCGATTAGCCGCTGGAGACGCGGGCGCTCACTGCCGTCCCCCACCAGAACGAAACGAGCGTCGTGTACCTTTGCGAGGACCTTCCGTGCAACTCGGACGAATGCTGACAGGTTCTTCTCCGCTGACATTCGGCCCACCCAGCCGACGACGGGAGCATATGGCTGTATCCCCAGTTCGTTGCGAGCAGCTGCCCTGTCCGCCTGTGCGTGCAGGTGCTCTGTGCGCACCGCATTGTATATGACAGCGGAGTCTACTGTGCCAGCACGAACGCGACGTAGCGCGACGTCAAGTGCAGCCTGGGAGCAGGCCGCATACGCTGTCGCAGTCCTGGCAGTAACCGTTTCCATCCACGCGCGGTATATGCGGCGCCAGGGCACACGGCTTCCTGGATCAGACATGTGGTGATGCGCGATCCGCACAGGCACTCCCTGGGCTGAGGCGATACTCAGCGCAATGCCCGAGAGACAGCCCAGGTGAGCGTGCACCACAGAGTAGCGACCTTCCGTGAGAATCGGGCCGAATCGCTTCGCAATGCCGTACGGGGGAATGCCCATGTGACATGTGTGGATTCTGCTGCCTAGATCGAGAAGCCGCCCCCCCTGGGCGAGTCGGTCGATGCCCTCACTGGCAAGGCAGACGTCGACCTCATACCCGCCCTCCCACAGTGCTTCGCAGCAGTCACGGACAACCGCCTGTACACCACCATAAGCCAAGGAGCCACACACCTGCAGCACCTTTGGACGCGTCACCGGGATCCGGAATCCTGAGCGTACCAGTAGGTACCAGTGGCGGGTGCACACGCGGCACTTACAGGCGCGGAGTCGACAGGCATACCTGCCGCCACAGAAAGAGGAGTAGGGCTACTCGTGTGTGGCTCCTGAGAGGCTGAGCTCCGATAGGCCAGCCCCGTAGCGTCTAGCACTGGCACTGAGTCCGGACATCCAGCTCTAGGCTGTCTCGAAGTAGTTCGCCAGCGCTATAGGCACGGGCAAGGAGAGAGGGAAGCTTCGCGCCGAGCGACTCAGCCACTTGGTCACGCCGCGCGACCAGCTCTGCTACACGACCTGCCACAAGGTCCGGGCTGAAGGCGTCGCTGGTAATGCAGTAATCCGTGTGGCCGTAGACGTCCATCGGAATCCCGGTTCCCTTGGTGCTGTAGGCGAGGGTCAGTGTGGGGACGCAACTGGAGAGGCCCGCGATGGTGGAATGAGTGCGAGCACCGGCGAACACAGCGCACCGTGAGATAACACTCTTGGTCTGCTGCGCGTCTAGGCCGCGGGGGGCGCACGTAACGAGGTTGGCAACATCCGCAGGGAGCGCGTCAGCGGCAGCTGACATGAGAGCGTGGTCGTCGTTGCCGGGTAGCGTGACATGCGGAACCAGCACGATCGGTCGGCCAACAGCGCGACAGAGGGCGTCGATCGTCTGCGTGCACCGCCGCGTCCACTCTGCGACTGAGTAGTTGGCCCCCAGAACGTGGCGTCCGAACAGTGGACTTAGATTCAGCCCCACCGCACCGTCGGGCACGGCAAAGCTGTCAGTCTTAGGGTCTGACGGCGGCATCACGAAAGCGGGATCAGCGACGAGCCGCACGTTGTCGGATATGCCGTTCGCCCGCAGATACTCCAGACTCTCGGACTCGCGCACCAGAATGAGGGGCAGCTCCCTGAGGTCGTCGAGGACGCGAGCTACCCTCTTGGAGGCTCCTACGAAAGGCCCCACCGAGGCGCCCCACAAGACGACTGGAACCCCGAGGCGCGCCATGCAGCGATCCATCGCGACGAAGCGCCTAGGCAGCGCGGGTGGTTGGCTGTAGTTGTCTCCGCCGACCTGCAGCGCAGCCGTGGCCCCTTCCGCGATCGAGGCGAGTGCACGCATCGATACGTTCGGCGGACCCCAACGGCCGATAGCGTAAGCGAGCGCCCAGCGCAGGGTTCTCCGTCGGACCGGACCCAAACTCCATCGATCTAGCATGTGATGTCTGAGTCGCGTGTCCATTTCGGAGCCACACTGAGTGCCGTGTAGGTCCGGGCCTCCGTAGAACGACCCAACAGAGGCTCTGACATCAGGACCGAAGTGCCGCTCCAGTATGCACATGGTGCCGCGGACGATGGCTTCGCAGCCGCGGTTCAGGTACGGCCCATTACCAACGAGGGCGAAGTGCGGTGCCCTACCTTCGAGGAGTTCACCCATGCTTAGGACTCCAGAAGCGTGCCGCGACTCGCAAAAGGGGCCCCAGTGCCTTTCCTGCCATGCCGCGGGTTCTCGACAGCCGGCGGTATGCGGCGATGTCCTGCGCAAGAGCCAAGCGCATAACTTGCAACTCATTCGCCTCGACCGCGTCCTGGAAGGCTGTGTGGGAACGTAGTGCTATCCGTTCGCGGACTAGAGCCCGGCGACCTTCACGAGTGCGCAAGACACCCGTGTCGGGTGCGACGCGTCTGGGTGGTGCCCAGACGCCCTGGGCGTGCTTGTTGGCGAGACGAGCAGCTAGGCCCGTCCGGCGATGGCGGAAGCCGCCCGCCTGCGAAGCGGCCACCCGGTCTGCGGGGAGGGGATCGAGGTGCAATTGCCCGCTCGCGCGTCCAGCCTCGATGATGTGTTGCAGGAACTGGGATCTGACGATGACGACATTCGTTCCCTCGGAGTCACGGACGTACTCAGGCAGCCAAGCATCGCCCACGCTGAGGTCGGCTGTTTCACCGACCAGATCATCGCAGTAGTCGCAGGCCTGGTACTTCATAAGGCAGAGCCCCCAGTCCGAGCCGAAGAGGGGCTTGACGGGGTGAACCGCGTCAATGCGCCGGCCATCAACCTCACCCTCGGCCCGGACCGCGTACTGACTCGCCGGTCTGTCAGCCAGCTTCACGCGGAAGTCAAAGGCTGCGAGGTGTCCGGGGGGGATGCCGCACTGCCAGGCCAGGAGATCGGCGAAGGCCGCGCTCTTCAGGTGACCACAGAAGAGGGAGACGCAGGGGCCAACCGTTCTAGCGTAGTCCTCGTCTACTGCGGAGAGCAGTCGGACTGCCTTGATGAAGCAGGGTACTCCCACGATTGCAGTACGTAGCCCGCTGCTCCTGACCTCGGGGAGAACGCGTGCCATGGTCAGGGGGTAGTACTTCGACTTGGAGCCAGCGTGGATCTCCTCCGGAGTGCGACTGATGCTGTACTCATACAGAAGGCTAGAGCCCGGCCTCACATGGGCAACGGCATCGACCTCGCCGGACCTCAAGAGTTCACACAGCAGCCAGCTCACCATGCCGCCCGAACTGCCGCGCGATCGGTAGGCGCCAGTCGAGACATAGCCAGCGTACGCAGAGAGGACTGGGCCCAAGAGGAGATGTGGATCGCTGGCTTCGGGGAACAGCGCCGTGGCGAGCGCGGTCTCATTCGGCCCGACCCCGGTGAACGGGCATACCTCTGTCGCTGAGTGGAGGGAGTTCGATGGCGAACCCTCGAGGTCGGCTACATAGCGCCCGTACTGGTCAAGAGCGACGCCAATGCCACTGTCCGGCAGCGCCGCGCATGCGCCGCAGCCGATGCAGTAGCCGCCCTCCATGACTGCCCGCAGCGCCGCTGCGCCGCTGAGTGTTGGCTCGGAAGCTGGCGCGTGTTGCACACTCCTCAATGCCTACGCAGCGCTCCTCAAGTGGCGAAAGCCCAGCGTCCGCCAGTCATCGGCGTCGAGGAAGACTGCGACGACGAGAAGCCCGAAAGCCGCGGCGGCAACAGCGAGTACGGTGGTGCCGATCACCGACGTGACGCCAAGCCAACTGGCGGCGCCCCAGACGGCTACGGCAACAACAAGAGTAGCGAGTACCGGTGGGCCGATGGCGCGGGCGAACGCAGTGAGTGGCTGGTTGAGGACCCAGGCCGCGTAGGCTGGGGTGTAGAAGGCGTTCTTGGCAGTCAAGACAATGGCCCCTGCAGCGGCTACGCCGTAGACCCCCCAGCCCACGGGGCCCGCGAGCCACACGGCTAGGCCCACGTTGGCAGCACCCAGCAGCAGGGTGACGATGCCGATCCACTTGATCCGGTTCGCTGCTTGGTTGATCCCAAACAGAGGCGTCACGGCGATGTTCACACCTAGGTGGATGACCATCAGAATGAGTAGCGGAGAGACCTGGCGGAACTCCTCGCCGAGCCAGAGAACAAGCAGCGGCTCACTGAGGCCGCACACTATACCGATTGGGATCGCCATAGCAAGGCCGAGAAGCTTCACGATCCGCTTAGAAATACGGACCATGCGGTCGATATCGTCGACCGCGAAACTGGCGCTGTAGGTCGGGACCAGTACTCCGCTGATCATGCCCGCGATGGCGCGGAGTACGAATGCAATCTGCAACCCGGGCGCATAGAGCCCTGCGGCATGGGCGCCAACCACCATGTTCACAATGAGCAAGTCGACATGGAGGAAGAGATCAGAGCCCACACGGTTGACCATCAGCCACCCACCCATGCCTAGGATCTCCCGGAGGCGCGTGCGGTCGAAGCTCCCCCGACAGATCGAGAGTTCTGGGGTCAGCCTCCGCCACGAGACCTGGTAACCGAGTTGGCGCACGACCGCCGAGGCAGCAACCCCCGCGCCCACATACCACAGATCACCGTCGGCCCAGGTGAACAGGGCGACCACGACACCGATCTGGGTGATGAAGCCCAGGGCATCGATGCCGCGCTGCACATCGAACCGGTTCTTGGCGAAGGTGGAGCAGGCGAAGTTGCTGCCGATCGCGTTCAGAAGGAATGCGAAGCAGGTGCACATGAGGAGGAAGCGGGTACCCGTCTCCTCGCCTGTGGGGACGTTGAGGAACGAAGGGGCGAACCACGACAGCGCACCCGCCACAGGCACCAAGGCCACAGCTAGCACGATGGAGGCGAATAGCGAGGTGTTGAAGGTGCGATTCGCCGTCGCGAGGTCGCCACGGGCTAGGTCGATGGTGAGGAAGCGGCCCACGGACCCCGAGAGGGCGACCGTGATGATCGCCATGTAGTTCGTGATGTTGGTCGCGAGGGGGACCAGGCCATAGGTCGCGACGCCTAGGTGATCGATCAGGTAGCGGATGAACCATAGCTGGATGCCGGCATTGAAGACGAAGTAGAACAGGTTGGCGAGGACGTTGCGCTTGAACCGGCCGCGGGAGGTGTCGATGGGGGTGAAGGTGGGGGCGGGGTCCAGGCTCGCGTCCAAGGCATCAGGAGTGCCCCCCTCCCGGTCTTCGGGCTTCGCTGTGCTACCCCCTGACGAGTCGGCCATCGCCCGGCTCTGTTCCGCTTCGCTGTGACATGCGCGTGAGCGAGGAGCGAGGCTAGGTAAGGAGGGGTCCGGGGCAGCCGAGGAGGCATCGCCAGGTTCGGATGTGGGCTGGGCTTCAGGGGTGGTCATTGGGATGTGTAGTGGGCAGAGAGCTGAGCAGAACGCGCCACTAGCTGCCGAAGAAGTCGCCAGGGTTGCGAGTACGCGCCGTACCTCGTCCGGTGAGAGACCCGGCCGGCTTGTCGGGCGGGCTCAGCATGACAATGCGGTCCATCTGGCCGAAGAAGGTCAGTTCGGGCGCGACAAAGAGCCTGCGGCGGGTATGCTTCGGTGTTTTGATCATGATGCATCCATAGTCCAACACTTGCGCCGGGACTCCTTCGCGTGGAGAACAGAGTAGCAGGACAGGGGTGCGAAGGCAAGGGGACGGAAGACCAAGAGTTGGACTAGCGGGTGATTGTGTAGCGCTGCACATGGCCGGAGGTCGTTGTGCCACCAGCGACATATAGGTGTTGGCCATCGGGCGAGATGTCGACGTCGTAGGGGGCGTAGCCGGGCGCGAGGGACCGCGCGAATGCACCAGCAGCATTGAAGACGACGACCTTCGACGCTCCCTGGTCGGCTACGTACACATAGCCCGCGTAGTCTACACAGATGCCGCGTGGCGTGGTGAGCGCGCCAGAGCCGACGGGAGACCACGTGCTGACGTGGGCCAGTTCATCGATCGCGCCGTACTGATTGCGGACGATGCGGAGCTTGATGATCTTCTTGGAGGTGCGGTCCGAGATGTACAGCAGGCCGTCCGGCCCCACAGTGACGCCGGCGGGCTGGCTGAAGTCAGCATGGGAAGAGCTACCCGTCGCGAAGGGCTCGAGAGTGACCCAGGCGGCTCGGCTGTTTCCGTTATCAGCTACGAAGATGTCGCCCGTTCGGGTCGCTGCTACATCCAGGGGCGAGGACAGTGTCACGCTGTTGGTAGCGAACCAAGTGCTCGCACCCGGTGCGTAGCGCACCGCAATGTTGGCACCGGTGTTCGCAACGATGATGTGGCCGCCGTAGCTCGGGTTGGTCTCGGGAATGACGGCGAGGCCGTACGGACTGTTTAGCGAGTCGCTATCCACTTGCGCCAGGCCGTCGGCGTAAGTGGAGATGTGGACACCGGCCGCGTCGAACTCGACCAACTGGTGGTGCTTGGTGTCCGAGACGAAGAGGTGGCCGTTGTCCGCGAGAGCCACACCGCTCGGCTGGGACCATGTGCTGACGGCGCCGGTCCGGGAGTAGGTGGCATCGAGGCTGAAGGCAGTGGGTGGCGGCGCAACCCATGCTTCAAGCGTGAAGGTCCAGGGTAGGAAGGCGCTCTCCTTGCCCACGTTGATCGACCCATAGTTCCAGTCGCCGTCGTTCGATGAGAAGTCGCCGTGTTGGCCCGTACCGGCGTCGTAGACAGGGTCGCCCGCCGGATCCTCGGCATACCACGAGACCTCTACCTCGAAGGTGAAGACATCGGTCGCGCCGTCGATGGCAGAGATGCTCACGATGCGGGCCTGGGTGTCATACATCGTGGCCGTGCTCCCGGCCGATCTATTGTGGACCCTCACATAGCCCGTGAGTTCCTTGGTGACCGGGTCGAAGCCACCGGCCGCGCTCTCGAGCTGGACCGTGTAGCCGCCTACGGTCTTCTCGGGCGAGAGGCTGCGGCTGGAGGCGCCTGCGGACTGGCCCATGTCGAAGATCACCGAGAGGCGCTGGGGCTGCTCGGGCGGGTTCGGGGCGCCGCCGCTGGCGCAGCCGAGGAGGGCGATGAGCAGGATCGTGCCGACGAGGGTGGACAGGATGCGGAAGGTCATGGCGTGGGGCCTCCAGCTCATGGAGTGGTCTGGCTGAGTTCGGTGGGGAATGGGGGTGGGACTTGCAAGGGCGGGAGAGATGGTGGGCTGGGCCTGTTGCTTGTGGCCGGTACCGAGGCCAAGCCGAAGTGCCCCTCCTGGCCTTCGGTCGCTTTCCCCTGCGGCCTCGCACGCAGGAGAAGGATGAGCCCGGTAAGAGGCCGTAGGAGCGGGCCGGCCTAGCGCCGGATGGCGTTGGAGACGAACCCGATGGGGCGGCGGCCTGCCCATTCGAGCTTGCGGACCTCGGCTTGGGCGATGCGCAGGGGTGAGCGGCCGATGAGGATGACCAGGAGGGTGGCATCGCAGGTCGGCGCGAGGACGATGGGGTCCGAGTACTCCTCGGGCGAGGGGCTGTCGATCACGATCGCGTCGAACTGGTCCATGAGGGACCGCATCGTGTTCTTCATGGCCTCGGAGTCGAGCAGGTCCACGGGGCTCGGGGCCTGGCTGCCTGCCGCCAGGAACCACAGGTTGCGCTCCTGGGTGGCGACGACAGCGGAGGTGGCGGGCGCCGCCCCTGCAAGGACATCGACGAGGCCGTCGCCGGGGACGATGCCTAGCTTCTCGTGCAATTGGGGGTCCCGCAGGTTCGCATCCACGGCGACGACCCGATGGCCGCTGCGGGCCAACGCGACGGCGAGGTTCGCGGCCGTCGTCGTGGCCCCTGCGCCCAACTGAGCGCCCGTTACCATGATCGACCGCGGCATGCCGCCCGCGGTCGCGAGACGCAGATTGGTGCGGAGCGCCCCGTAAGCGTCCACCACCCCCGCGTGGACGCTCTTACCGATGAGCAACTCGCTGCCCGGCCGAACCTTGGGCACATCGGCGAGGCAGGAGAGGCCCAGGGCGTCCTGAGCCTGCCAGGAGGTACGCGGCGCGTCATCCAGGGTCTCAACCAGCCCGATCGCGAGGGCCGCGAGGATGAGGCCAAGGACGACGCCGATAGCGAGATTCAGGGACCGCCGCGGCCGCACGGGCGCCCGGGGCCGCTCGGCGGCGGAGATGACCTCGGCGACAGGCGGCGTCGCCTCTTCCTGAATGGAGAACTCCTGCTTTCGCTCCAGGAGAATGGTGTACATCCGATCGAGTCCGATGGAGTCCATGGTGAGGGCGGCCAACTCGGCCTCGAACCCGGGGAGCTGCGCCAGCCGCTCCTTCTCGCGGGATAGAGCCGCATTGAGAGCGCTCTCGCGCGCTCCCGCGGCGAGGGCCGCCGCCTCGGCGTCGGCAATGGCCTCATAGAACTGGCTGTGGACCGGGTTGATGATCTCCTGCTCACCGGAGACGATCGTGTCGACGGCATCGGCAAGTTCGGCGCGGGCCGTAGCAATCTGCTCATCGAGCTTCTTGATCTCGGCGTGCTCGGGGCCACGGGTGGTGGCTTGCTGGGCGCGCTCCAGCTCCAGCTCCGAGATGCGGCTCTCAATGCTGCCGATGATGGGGTTGCGAGCGATGCTTGTGGACTGGATGACCCGGTCCTCAACCTTGCCTAGCTCGCTCCGGTAGTGGGCAGCCTGGCTGCTCGCGGCGGCGCGTTCGGCGGCCGCCGAAGCTGCGCTCGATCTGAGGGTATTGACGGCCGTCGTCCGAGCGCTCACCTCGCTCGGCAGGTCGACGATGCCGTGCTCTTGGCGGTAGTCGCGGAGCTGGCCCTCGGTGCTAAGGATCTGCTTTCGGGTCTCGGCAAGCTGCTTGTCAATGAACTCGATGGCGCGCCGGGCGGCGTTGCGGGTGCCCGTCTCGTTCTCCTTGATGAAGATCTCGGCGACCTTGTTCGCGAAGTCGGCGGCGCGCTGGGGGTTCGTATCGGAGACGGTAAGGATGAGCATGTCGGCGAACTCCGGCGCCTCGACCTTGACGCCGAACTCATCGGGGAACTCGGCGGTGTCGATCTCGAGGGCCTCAGCGGCCTTCTTGTAGAGGGCGGGGTTCGCGAGCATCACGCGCTGGGTCTCGACGCTACGGAGGCCGCTCCCCATGAACTGTTCGAGAGCGGCGAAGTCGGAGGCGCCGCGAGCCCGCTGCTCGGTGCCGATCATCAGGGTGACCTTGGCCTCGTAGACGCGCTCCTGCATGGAGGTGTAGACGGAGACCGCGACGACGATGGAGACGAAGGCCAGAAGCCCCAAGGGCCAGCGACGACGGAGCATGCGGCCCAGGGCGGCAACGTCTATGCCGCCGGGCTGGCCGTAAGCCTCTTGGTTGTAGGCGCCTGCATCCACGAGGTGTTGCGCTCCTCTGCGTCGCTGCCGTCCCCTGCCCGCAGGGCGGGGGCAGATCTAGAAGATCGAGTCGATGATCCTGAACAGGCCGAAGCCCTGGGTGAGGGTGCTCAGCCAGCCATCGTAGTCGGTATGGTCGGACTCGGGAATCAAGATGATATCGCCCGGCTCCAGTGGGATGTTGTCCTCCTGGACGCCGTGGTCGTAGAGGGGCCCGAGGTCGAGCTTGATCAGCTGCTCCTCGCCCTCCGCGGTGCGCCGGATCACGGCCGCGTGGAAGAAGTCGCCCTCGATGCCCTCGCTGATGATGGCCCCGCCCGCTCGGTAGAGCAGATCGAGCAGCCGGTCCCCCTCATGCCACTCGTAGACGCCCGGGGACCGGACGTAGCCTGTCACGAGGACGCGGTACCGGGCATAGGGCACGCGGATGTGGTCGCCGGGACGTAGCTCCAGGTCGGATTCCAGGATGTCCACGATCTCGACGGCGCCGTCCGCGTGCCTGACCTCGACGCTGGAGGTGGAGCCCTCATTGCGGATCACGTCGCCCGCCGCGGCGATGGCCTCGCGCAGGGTGAGCCCGAGGCCGAACTCGTAGTAGCCGGGCACCTGGACGTAGCCCGAGATGATGATCGTGTTCTCGGTGGCGGGGACGATGAGGGTGTCGCCGGGGAAGAGGGGCACCCGGTTGGTGGGCATCTCGGCCCTCGTGAGCCCACTCAGGTCTGCCTCGATGGTCTCGCCTGTGGCGCGGTAGATACGGCAGCGGGAGAGGTCGGCGCTCGTCGTGTCCCGGGTCAGGGTCGTCGTCGTGCGGCCCAAGGGACGGATCGTCGCCATGAGGATGGCTCCGCCGGCCTCGGCCAGGGCGTCGGTGGCCGTCATGCCCTCCACGTACTCGAAGGCGCCGGGGCTGGTGACCTGGCCCAGGACCATGATCTCGGCGCGGAGCATGGGCACGAAGACGGTGTCCCCCGATCGAAGCAGCGGGTCGTTGTCGTCATCGCTCGTCACGCTGCCGCTCAGGATGGCGTCGAGGTCTAGGGTCCGCCTCTGGCCGTCTGCGCTCGTGAGGACGATGCGGCTCATGTCGCTCCGCTGGGCGCCGCCCCGAGTGGGACCGCCCGCCTGGGCGATGAGGTCGGAGACCCGCATATCCTCGCGGATAGGGAACTCGCCCTGCTTCGCGATGTAGCCGAGGAGCTTCACCTCGCGCGAGGCCCTCGGCACGAAGACGAGGTCACCTGGGTTGAGGGTGACCTCCTCGTCGCTCGCCTCGCCGCGGATGATGGCCTGCACATCGACAACCCGCAGGTCGCCGTTTGCCCCGCGGATGGTCACGTTCTCGAGGTCACCCTCCTCGGTCGCGCCGCCCACATCGGAGATCAGCCGGGAGATGGGCATCCCGGGGTAGGCGGGGAAGGTGCCCTCCTTGGCGACGTGGCCGAAGACCATGACGGTATCGGGCGCCTCGATGACGAGGGTATCGCCGGGCTGGAGCTTCATCTCCCCACTCGGACCTGTGCCCGCGAGGGCCTGTTGGAGGTCGATGGCGGTCGATGCGCCGTCGGCGTGGATGACAGTGCCCTTGGTGGGCGCCTTGCCCACATCGCCGCCGGAGGTGAGGCCGCCGGCGCGGGCGATGGCCGCGCGGATGGTCATGCCCGGTTCATGCTGGTACTGCCCGGGCGTGACCACGGCGCCGACGATGTTGATCTTGGTCGAGTTGTAGGCCCCCACGGCCACGGTGACGATGGGGTCGAGTAGCCACTTGGCGTCGATGAGGCCCAGGCGCAGCTCATCGGCGAGGGCCTCGGGCGTCTTGCCACCGGCCTCGACCATACCGAGGGGCGAGAAGCTGATTCGGCCGTCGGGCCCGATGGTCTGGGAGACGCTCAGGTCGGGCTCGCCGACGACGGTGATCTGGATCACGTCGCCGGGCCCGAGGTGGTAGGTCGGTGCGCCGTTCTGGGCGGGGGCGGGGAAGGCAAGGAGGGAAAAGAGGAGGGCTGGAAGGGCGGCAAGGGCCCCACGACCGGGCTTCAGCCCCCCTCCCCCACGGTAAGAGTATGCGAGGGAGGGGGG
>DBQI01000046.1 GCA_002305165.1 Armatimonadetes bacterium UBA1398 | reverse complement strand
CGCGGCGATAACCCACAAACGCCTGTTCACAACAAACCTCCAGTCCTTCTCGTCATCTACACGCGATTAGACGCGAGCCCCGGCTGGAAGCGCCACCGCATGGTCGAGCGCATCATGCTCCGTACTTCCGGGGCGTGATCGCCCTATACCCTAGTTCCCGAAGAAGTCCTTGGCCGTCCCCTGCGAGATCCGTCCGCGACCATCGAAGCGCACAGGCCCCGGGCTCGGGTACGACTGCATGACAATCTCGTGCATCTGGCCGAAGCAGATGACTTGGGGCTTGACGAACTTCTTGCGCGTCTCGTGCGTCCGATGAGTCTCCATGTGCAGACCTTCCTGACATGCATGGTCCGACGGCTCCACAATGTGGCCGGAAGTCCGGGTGCTTAGCGTCGGTGAGGGTCAAACGGGTCTACGCGGAGCCTTGTTCACGATGCGGCGCGGGGATGTCTACGGGACCGAGTACGAGGACCTGGCGGATGCCGGAGAGCAGGTGACCGCATGCGTGGAGAGGCCCCACGCCGAGTAGGGGACGGGCGTCCCGGACTCTCCGTGCGGCGCGGCGGTCCCTGCGCCCTATCCAGTGAGCGTCCATCAACGTGGCCTGCCGTGGCCTACTTACCCCGCTTCAGCCGGCCCTTGACCGCACTGACGGCACTGCTGATCTCAGGCAGGCGCATGAGGTAAGCCAAGCCGATGTAGGCCACCCCTCCGACCAGGGAGCAGGCCGCGAAGACGATCAAGCCATCGACCCGGCCGGTCATGGGCCGTACCGCCACGATCTGCTGGTAGATGAGGTGCATTACCAGGCCCATGGCCGCCGTGGCGCCGATGACTTTGAGGACGAAGCTGCCCTGCCCTCTGAGGGACGGCCCCTTGAGGATCTGCGCCAATAGCGCGAAGGCGAGCACCACCTTCACCGACCGCGCGACCGTGTAGGCCATGGCGAGACCGCGAGGGTCATCGTGGCTGCCGGTCTGGGTAACCCACCACGCGAGGCCCACGTGGAGCATGGTGGTCCCGAAGCCCACCAGCGTAGGGGTGAGGGTGTTCTTGAGCGAGTAGAAGGTCTGGAGGATCACACATTCCAGAGCCTGGGCAAGCATGCCGAGGGCGTAGTACTCCAGGACCGGCGTTGTCAGATCCACGGAGCGCTCCGTGAACTCACCCGCTTGGTAGATGACCCGGAGCGTCGGCTCGGCCAGGATGAACAAGGCCACGGTCACGGGAACGAACATGAACAGCAGCATCCGCAGCGATGAGAGCAGCAGCCGCTTCAGGTCATCCAGCTTACCCTCGGACGCGTACTCTGAGAGGAACGGGAAGAGCGCGATACCCAGGGCGTAGGCAACGATCTGGTAGGGCAGATCGGTGACGCGCCTCGGGTAGTTCAGGGCCGCCACGGCGCCCTCCGAAAGGGGCGAGGCGAATCGCATGTCCAGCAGCTGCCGGATCTCCGAGTACGCGAACCCGAAGGCCATGGGCAACATCAGGAGCAGCATGCGTTTGAACACGGGGTGGCGTATTGCGTCCCCGATGCGGAGCTTCAGGAGCCACCTACCCAGGGCGAGGACGTGAGTGCCAAGCTTCAAGATCGAGCCGGCGAGGAAGCCCAGGGCGATGGCGTACACGTCCAGGCGACCGTATAGGATGATGAGGCCCGCCACGGTACCCACTTTCCAGAGCACGTCACCGAGGGCGGGAGTCGCGAACCGCTTGAAGGCGTTCAGGATGCAGTAAGTGGTGGAGGAGAGGCCCAGGAAGAAGACGGCGATGAACACGATCCGCATTAGCCGGACCGTCATCTCGACCTTCTCGGGCCCCCCTCCATCAGCCGTGTAGAAGCCGGGTGCTACCCAAAGAACCAGCTGCTCGCTGAAGGCGCGTCCGGCGATGACGAGGATGGCCAGGAACGCGGCCTGCAGGGCGAGGGTGGTTCCCGCCAGCTGCCAAGCCTTCTGCTCACCCTCCTTCTGCCGGAGGTCGATGAAACTCGGCAGGAAGGACGGGTTGAGGATCTTCTCGCAGCCGAAGAAGATGGTCGTCGGCACCTTCGAGGCGACCTCATACGCATCGGCTCGGTGGCTCGTCCCGAAGTACTTCCCGCGCAGGATCTGCTCAGCAAACCCCACGACCCGGGCTGCCAAGTGCATGAGCGCGATGACCGAAGCGGCACCCGCTATGGCGCGTCCGGTGCGCTCCTCACTGGGCTTCTCTGACAAGGCAACCTCCGGCCGCGCGGATCCCGACTCAAGCGCCATGGAGGCGCGAGAGCGCCCCTACAACGATATCTGGTGCCATAGTGTCACCAGACCCGCCAAGAGCCGGACACTCTCATCCAGCGCTTCAGCGCTGATACCCTTGCGGGAGAGATGGTGCTCCGCCCAGAGATCGCCGTCATCGTCGAGGCCGAACTTCCCGATGTAATAGCTGAAGTTCGCGCGGAGGAGCGTGTCATAGAGGTTGAGGAGCTCATCGGGGCTACCCTTCAGCGGCCCGAGGTAGACCTGTCCCAGCACCCAATCGTCGGACGCGCTGACGGTTATGTGGACATCGTCCTCGAAGGGAACGAAGAACAGGCCGTCTCCTCCGTCGTCATATACCAGGTCGGTCTGGTCCAACAATGCCTGAAGGAAGGCATGATCGGAACCCACTTGCGCTTGAGGCTCGGGGAGGGAACCCTCCAGGAAGCGCCTCATCGTCGCTGCGGGCACGGCGAAGTTGGTGTTCTGCTCAGCGGCGCTGAGGGTGAAGCCGACCATGCCGTAGACGCGGCCATCAGCGCCGAATACGGGTCCGCCGGAGTTGCCGTGCTCCACGTTGACCGAGTGCTCGAGGTAGGCGAACCCATCGAAGATACGCTTCGCGGTGATGGCGCCGGTGCGGATCGAGATCTCATCGAGCCCAAGAGGATGGCCGGCCGCATACACGGTCTGGGTC
Source organism: Armatimonadetes bacterium UBA1398 (assembly GCA_002305165.1). GTDB lineage: Bacteria > Armatimonadota > Zipacnadia > UBA1398 > UBA1398 > UBA1398. The sequence continues at coordinate 10,201 of DBQI01000046.1, read as the reverse complement.
TCCATCACGGAGTCGGAGTCGCCGATCTCCAGGGTCGGGTACACGCCGTTCGGGAGGCGGAGCACCGCCAGGTCGGCCGCTCGGTGGGTACGGTCGACCGTCGCGGGATAGGAGACCTCCCGCCGGGTGGCTCGGTGGAAGGTCACGGTAACCGTCTGCTCTGACGCGTCGACGTAGCGGTTCGGGCTCACCTCGACCCGCGGGTCAACGACGTGCTGATTGGTGAGAACAAGCCCTCGGGCGTCGTAGACGAACCCCGAGCCCGTTGACTCCTCTTCCGCTCCATCGGCCGTTCGGTTGGTCACGGCGATGTACACGGTGGCGTTCTTCACGCGCTCCACCGTCGCGCGATCGAGGTCTGCCGCGACCGGGGCGAGGAAAACACACAGAAGCGCGACCGCTACTGCGGGATAAACCGATCTACTCATCGTCATCTTCCTCCCGATCCTGCGCTCCGAACCCACTACGGCGAGGTAGCGTGCTCCCTGGACCACAGGATTCCATTGAGCCTAACTCTACCGCACATAATGTTCGACGGGCACCCCCGGTCTCCCTGGCGGGTCGTAACTCTGACTCCGCGACCGTGGAGCCCCTTCCGTTTGGTCCCGCGGTGCGAACCGCCGTTGCGGCGGCGCTGGCGAGGGGATCTCTAAGGCGCACCGAACCGAGTAATGCGCCTCTACAGACCATCCGCGGAGGAGGGCTCCATGTCCAGGTTGGTCCGCGCCACCATCGTGGCCATCCTCGTCACGCTGCTCATCGGTCCCGTGTCGCCGGCGCTGGGCGACCTGGGATCGGCGATCGATGCCGTAGTTGCGCGGGAGAGCCTGGCGGCCGGCCTCGTGGGAGTCGCTGTGTGCGACCCGGCCACATCGGCGATGCTCTACGAGCACAACGGCGCCAAGGCGATGCTGCCAGCCTCGACTATGAAGACCATCTCGTGCGCCTACGCCCTGGAGACGCTGGGGCCAGACCACAGGTTCCGCACCACGGCTGAGGTGGAGGCCTTGGAGCAGGGCGCCGTCTCCGGTCCGCTCTACCTGGTCGGCTCCGGCGATCCCTTCACGCATGCCTCGGACCTGAGCCCCCTGGCCGAGTCCATCGCCCAGGCGGGCATCACCTCGGTGCCCGGCGGCGTCGTCGCGGATGTGTCGCTCTTCTCGGGGCGGCGCTGGCGCGGAGGTTGGACGGCGGACGACTTCACCTACGGCTACGGCGCGTGGCCCGACGCCATCAACCTGAACCGTCAGACAACGCGCCTCACCGTTAGACCCGGCGCCGTGGATGGTCCCGCCCAAGTGGACTGGGACATCCCCGAGGCGCCCTTCGAGATCGCGAACGAGACCCTCACCGTGCCCGAGGGCGGCCACACCGAGCTCTGGGTCGACCGCTCCCTCGACTCGAACCGCTTCACGGTCACGGGGACCATCGCGCTCGGCGCAGAGCCACGGGCCTTCGACCGATCCTTCGTGGATCCAGGCCTCGTCGCGGCGACCTTGCTCGCGGCACGGCTTCGCGACCGGGGTGTCGAGGTGGGCGATCACATCGGCTATGGGGAGGCGCCGCCATCCGCCCTGGAGGTGGCGGCTCTGGAGTCCCTGCCCTTGCGCGAGATCCTCGACGTGACGCTGAAGATCTCGGACAACCTCGCCGCCGAGCTCCTCGTCTGGACCACCGCGATCGAACGGGGCTCGGGTCCGAGCTTCGCCGATGCCATGGGCGATCTGACCCGGTGGCTGGAAGCCAGGGGGATGCCCATGGACGGTCTCCGTCTCGCGGACGGCAGCGGGCTCTCGAGGTACGATTACCTCACTCCCAGGTTCCTGGCGAGGCACATGGCGTCCATGGTCGAGTCACCGCTGTTCAGCATCTTCCGAGACTGCCTTCCCGTGGCCGGCGTGGACGGCACTCTGGGCAACCGCTTCCGTGGGAGCATATTGGAGGGCAAGGTCGCCGCGAAGACGGGTAGCCTCAGCCGCGTCGCGTGCCTCACGGGCTACGCGCCACGGGACGATGGCTCGCTCTTGGCCTTCGCCGTGCTGTCGAGCGGCCACGACTGCCCCACAGAAGAGGTCTACCGCGCCCAGGAGGACATCATCGCGGCCATCATGACCGAGGAGCTGCCAGAGTGAGGCCGCGCTACTTACGCGCCACCACGATGAGGGCATCGGACGCGTCCTCGTCGAACGCCGACTCATCCCAACCACCCAACAGACGAGCCTCGGACGCGCCCAGGCGCTGGAGTTCACGCCGGTAGTCCACGCTCGTGAGGGGGGTGTGGTGTGTCCAAAGGTACTCCGTGGTGTAGTCACCCGATCGACTCGTCAGCCTCATGATCACGAACCGCAACCCGTGGCCGTCGGGCTCGGACTCATGGAATCGGAAGAGCACCTTGTCACCCCGGCCCCGGGGCTCCATGAACCGCCGCTCGTCGAAGTCCGCCAGCATCGGCGTGTAGTTGATCTGGTGACACACCAGGACCCCACCCGGCCGCAGGACCTCCCAGAGCGAGGCCATCGCCGAGGCGAACTCCCGATGATCGGCCACATGGGGCATGGTGTTCCCCAGACACACGACCATGTCGTGCGGCTCGATACCCCCGAGGTCGCGGAGGCTCCGGACCTCCAGACGCACCTCGGCGGGGAGGGAGGCCCGAACGGTGTCCAGTGTCGCCGCGCTCGGGTCCGCGAGGGTGACCTCCAGGCCCCATGAGTGGAACATCCGCGCGTGGTGGCCGGTCCCACCACCGACATCGAGCACGGTGCGTGCCCCTGACTCCTCGGCCAGACGCCGCGGCAGGGGGCCCTCGCGTTTCAGCCGTTCCGGCCAGTCGATGATGAGGTCATAGTCTTCGGCGAGGCTGTCGTAGAGGCTATTCCTGGGCTGGCTCAAGGCAGCTCCTCGGTCCACGATCGCTCGGTTCGCTAGTCCGGCTGGAGCTTGATGAAGAGGCGTCGCGAGCGCGGGCCATCGAACTCGACGAAGTAGATCCCCTGCCAGGTGCCCAGCACGAGGCGCCCATCCTTCACGATGATGTGCTCCGAGAAGCCAACGAGCGACGCCTTGATGTGGGCGTCAGAGTTCCCCTCAGCATGGCGATAGAAGCCGCGGTCCGCAGGGGCGATCTCCGCCAGACCGCGCAGCATGTCGCCCTTCACGGACGGATCGGCGTTCTCGTTGATGGTGACCCCGGCTGTCGTGTGAGGCACGAAGAGGGTCACCACGCCGCTCGTCATGCCCGACTGGGATACGGCCTTGCTGACCAGGGAGGTCACGTCCACTAGCTCAGAGCGCTCTCGAGTGGCAACGGGGATCTCCATCATCATGGAGGATGCCTCTTCCTAGAGTGGGTCTCTTACTGGAAGATACTATAGATCTGCTGCTTCGTGTGGATGCCCCAGGCCGACCAGAAGACCCCGCCCACCAGGTCCCCCAGTATCAACCCGAAAGCGATCGGGACCAGACGGCGGTAAGCCTGACCACCGCCATAGCGACTAATGAGCGACTTGATCGCCCACGCGATGAGCAAAGGGCACCACATGTACTGCATGGTCCAAGTCGCGGACACGGCGAAGCCCGCGGGGTGAATGGGCAACCAGGGCACGCGCATCTTGAGCGCCAGCATCGACACCATGAAGACGATACCCACGATGAGCGCCATGAGAGGCCCGGTCCGGGCCTGGTTCGGCGTCATGATGTCCACATTCATCTGGGTGAAGATCTCCGCGCCGAAACCACGGGCGACGACCTTGGCGGACGCACCGAACTCGGCCCAGCACCACAGAATGGCCCAGAAGGCAACGATCATCCCCGCGACGACACCCACCATGAGCACCGACGTCGTCGCCCTGGCGGGGAGGCCCGTCTGCTCCGAGATCTTCAGTGCCTCGATCTGGTGTGGAGCGTGCAGGCTCCGGTACGCGCGGTTGAACCAGTAGAACATGCGGGACACGACCCGGGTGCGGGCTGGAATGTTCACCGTGCCCAGGACGTCCGGCAGTATCTCCGTGGGACCCGCGAAGTGCAGATCGTGGGCCGGGAGCCCCATCTCGGCGCGGATGCGCGAGATGGAGAACGCGATCACGAAGTAGATGACGAAGAAGGCAAGGGCGTAGAGCACTTGCATCCCGGCTACTACTGAGAAGACGACGAGGAACCCGAAGGACAGGAGGAACACGATCAGCGACGTGCGGTAGGACATGGCCTCGCGAGACAGATCCACGCGCTCCCTGCCGAAGACGCTCCTCAGCGCCTGCCGCACATACGACCGCGAGACCCAGATCGCGAAGAAGGCGATGCCGGCGTACCCGCCCAGGGCCTGGGCCTCGATGTAGGGGAACTCCAACACGGCATGAAGCCCGAGGGCCCGGACCACGATCTGCTCCGCCTTCCAGAACAGGAAGAAGAACCAGCAGGAGAAGGCGAGCTCGGTGGGGAGCAGCAGCCCGAGGCCGATGATGATCGGATAGAAAGCAAGGGGCAGGAAGGTGACGGCGTTCCACGGGGCATCCACGACCGTGGAGGCCAGGTTGAAGCCTGGTATGGCCTCTCCCCGGGTGGGTATCTGCGGCCACTGTGGGTTCAGGACGTGCATCCCGTTCAGCAGGTCGATGGCGATGACGATCCCCATGGCGATCCATAGGGAGGGCTGTCTGAGGAACCCGCCGCGCCGGTGCATGAGCTCCATGGGGAGCTGAACGATCGGGAAGGTAAGCCGCTCGGCCTCGATCCAGCGCTTGCGGAAGAAGGAGACCATGCCGTAGGTGCCCGTATGCAGGGCAACGGCGAAGAGGGTCCACCACAAACTGGGCTTGATCCATGGGCCGTAGACGGCCGGATTGTCGAGGCGCGCCCCGCCCTCGTGGAGTTCCCGCAGGGAGTGGGGATCGCTCACGGTGAGCCACTTCGGCACATCGGGCAGCAGGTTCTCGGCCCAGCCGTTCTCGGGCGTCGCCAAGTAGAAGCCATCGCACATCATCGGCGCCAGTAGCTGCATGCTGTCATGAGACGCGGTGGAGGAGCCGATGCACAGCCCTATGTAGACCACCGCGAGCTCCGCGGGATGGATAGCAAGGCGCGGGAACCACCGGACCAAAGCTGAGTTGGCAAGCGAGAGGACGAAGAGAACGAAGACCGCGTGGTAGAACAAGCTGATGGTCGTCGGGAAGCCGGCGTAGTAGACGGTCTCGGACTGAATCAAGAACTGAGCGTTGAGGGGGAGCAACGCCAGGGTCACAAGCCCCGCGACGAGCAACCGGACTGGCGACGTGCGTGGCCTCGATTGCGCGTTGGGCGCGGCGGCAGGCTCGCTATCCTGGTGGGGGCGCTGAGTCGACTCCACTGGCAATCCTCACGAGCTGCAACGAGCGTAGAGAAGGGCGGCGCACCGTGTCGATAGGTGGCTCAACTGTTCTCGATGGCCGTCATTCCTCCTGCGAGGGTGGGGTGCGGGAGTCCGTATGATCGACTCCCGCCTCCCGGCTCTGATCCAAGCTGTAGCTAGTGGCCGTGGCCTGCGGCTCTTGTCGGAAGAACCGAGCCCATAGGTACGTCCCGAAGGGCAGCAACGCCGCCGCCGAGCCACCGAGGGCCACGATCACGACGACCGCGACCACGGCCAGCACGCAGAGCCCTCCGCAGATGAGCGAGGCAAGGCCTGTGGCGCTCTCGAGCATGGCCTGCGCTGCCTCCTCAGCTCCCCTTCGGGATGTGCTGCGAGATCTTCGCGGCTAGATTCGCGACCGGCATACTCTGGAGCCACACCTTGCCCGGACCGCTCACGTGAGCCAGGAACAGTCCCTCGCCGCCGAACAGCACGTTCTTGACACCCTTCACGGTGACGACATCGAAGGTCACGGTCGGCTCGAACATCGCGATATGGCCCGTATCGACCTTGAGGGCCTGACCTGGCTGAAGATCGTACTCGATGATCTCGCCGGCGAGCTCGACGAAGGCCAAACCCGGCCCCGTGAGCTTCTGCATGATGAAGCCCTCGCCGCCGAAGAGGCCCGCTCCCAGCTTCTTTCGGAAGTGCATCTCGAGCTGCACCGTCCGCTCAGCGCACATGAATGCGTCCTTCTGGCAGATGCGACTCTCCCCTGCGGCGAGAGGCACAGGGATGATCTTGCCGGGGAACTCGTTGGCGAAGGCGATGATGCCCTGCGGCGCGGTGCATGTGTAGGTGGTCATGAAGAGCGACTCGCCGGCCAGACCGCGTTTTAGACCCCCGAGTAGCCCGCCCTCCATGTTGGTCTGCATGTCGAAGGTATCCGACATCCAGGCCATGCCGCCCGACTCAGTGTAGATCGACTCCCCCTGGCCCATCTGCATCGTCAGAACCTGCATTGTCGTTCCGGTAAGGACGTGCTCCATGTATCCGGCTCTCCTCTCTCGGGTCCCACGTAGCCTGAACAGGTCCGCACCGATGTAGAACACGCACAGGCGCATGGGTGTTCATTCGCTCGCGGCGCCTCGCCGCGAGCCGAGCCGCGGAGGACGCCCGCGCTCCAGAGAGAAGGGAGTAACTGCGCGGCGGGACCCATGGGGGCAAGCCAATCGCGCTTCCCGCTCGACACAGAACAACACTCCAGGCCCGGCGCTCTTGCGGCGGGCCTTGTCTCAGGACTGGACTGCTGGCCCATGCGTATTCCACTCGGCAGCAAGTGTGCCGTCACGACACGGGGCCTCCGCCGAGGGGTTCAGCTCGTCGTGTTCGGCCTGTTCGTCTACCTGACGGTCATGACGACGGAGAACTGGAACACGGTGGGCAACATCCCGCCTGAGTTCTTCCTCCACACCAGTCCTCTGGTCGGCGCCGCGGCGATGCTCGCCAGCCGAACCCTCATCGATGAATGCCTTATTATCGGCGGGATCGTCGTCCTGATCACCGTGCTGTTCGGCCGCCTCTATTGCGGCTGGTTCTGTCCCTTCGGGACCTTCATCGACATCATGGAACGGCTGCTCTACCGCAAGCGCCGGCCGGCGACGTGGACCCAGGCCCGGAGCGATCGGTGGCGTGCGGTGAAGTACGTCATCCTCGCCTGTGCCCTGGGCGCGGCGGTCTTCTCCTATCAGCCCTTGCTGTTCCTGGATCCCATCAGCACGGCCCATCGAACCGTCGCCATTGCGGTCGAGCCGCCGGCCACGACCCTCACGAACGAAGCCCTGGGCGAGCTGTACCGTCCCTTGGCCGCCCGTGGCATCCGCGTTCGCCCCGGTGAGCCGCGCTTCGGCCGAACCGGCCTCATTGCCCTCAGCATGGTGGTGGGCATCATCGCCCTGTCGGCGGTGCAACGCCGGTTCTGGTGCCGGTATCTCTGCCCCCTGGGGGGCTTCTTCGCTCTGCTCACGTGGCGGCCGTTGATCCGCCGGAAGGTGGCCGACTCCTGCGTTCACTGCCGCGCTTGCGAGCGTGGCTGCAAGATGGGCTGCATCTACGGGGATGGCGACAACTACCGCTCCCGGGAGTGCATCACGTGCTACGAGTGCGAGGTCTGTTGCCCGCCCAAGGCGGTGAGCTTCCCTATCGCTCGCGGATTGGCCGAGACCGAGGCCGGCATGGACCGCCAGCACCAGCTCACCCGGCGGCGGGCGCTCGGCGGGCTCGCCTTCGGCGCGGGCTGGCTCGCCTTGATGAAGGCCTCGCCCTCGGGCCTGCTTGGCCCCAAGCGGGATCGGCTGAAGAACCCCAAGCTCGTGCGTCCCCCGGCCTCGATGCCCGAGGACCGCTTCCTCGACCTGTGCGCCCGATGCGGGGAGTGCGTGCGGGTCTGCCCCACGAACACGATCCAGCCGGCTCTCTGGGAGGCGGGTCCGGAGGGCCTGTTCACGCCGATCCTGGTGGCTCGCATTGCCGAGTGCAAGGAGAGCTGCAACGCCTGCGGATCGGTCTGTCCCACGGGGGCGATTCAGGAGTTCCTCGCCCAGGACAAGAACCCGCGGCTCACCCGGAACCCCGTCATCGTCGGGGTGGCCACCATCGACCGCAGCCGGTGCCGCCCGTGGTACCTGGACAAGGCCTGCAGCATCTGCGATGAGCAATGCCCGTATGATGCTATCGCCTCACCGGTCATCGACGGCCTGAAGCGACCCTTCGTGATCGAACGGTTCTGCGCCGGATGCGGCTCCTGCGAGCGCGAGTGCCCGATGGAGCCCGGGGCGGCGATCACCGTCACCAACCGCATCGAGAAGCGCCCCGTTCTCGACGCTGCCGATCGCGCCTACTACGACCAGCCTGACACGGAGAGCGCGGATTCAGCTTGGCGTCGGGTGCAGGGCCGGAATATCCTCAGCCAGCAAGACCAGCAGGCGGAGGGAACGTCGGACGAGCCCGAACCTCCCGCGCACTCGGGCGCGGGACACGGACAGGGCCGCCACGGTGGTGGTGGCGCCGGGGGTGGCGGCGGCGGCCGAGGCCAAGGCCAAGGCCTGCGGCGCCAACGCCGAGGGCGGGGAATGTAACGCGAGGAGGGTTAGTTCATGGAGGATCGGGAGTTCGCCATTCAGGTCGCGGAGATACTCGAGGGCAACTGCCGCCTGTCGGCTGCAGAGATCGCGGCCATGCTCGAGGCGGATGAGGAGCGAGTCAGTGCCGCCATCGAGGCAATGGAGCAAGAGCGCGTCATCGTCCGCTACGGGGCCAAGGTGGACTGGCAGAAGCTGGATGAGGAGCGCAAGGTCTTCGCTAACATAACGGTTTCCGTGACGCCTGAGCGCGACTATGGCTTCGACAAGGTCGCCGCCCGCATAGCGCGCTACCCCGAGGTTCACTCCCTCTATTTGCTCTCGGGGGGGCACGATCTGGAGGTCGTCATCGAGGGCGACTCGATGCGGCATATCGCGCTGTTCGTGGCTGAGCGCTTAGCGCCGCTGCCGGGGGTCAACTCCACCAGTACCCACTTCGTGCTTCGGGTCTACAAGCGCGACGGCGATGTGCTCATCGGCGAGGAGCGCGACCATCGGTTGGCGATCTCGCCGTGAGTGACTGGGTTGCAAGGCATGTCCAAGGGCTGCCTCCGTCCGGGTTGAGGCGCTTCTTCGACCTGGTCTCTGCCATGGACGATGTGGTGACCCTGGGGGTCGGCGAACCCGACTTCGCCACGCCATGGCTGTTCTGCGATGCCATGGTGGACGCTCTGGCCTCGGGGCGCACGTCCTACACCCGCAGCGCGGGAATCCCTCCGCTGACCGAGGCGATCTCGGGATACCTCAGTTCCCGGTACGGGGTTCAGTACGACCCCGCGACGGAGATACTCGTCACCAACGGCGTCAGCGAGGCCCTCGACGTAGTCTTCCGCGCCGTTCTGAATCCGGGGCAAACCGCGGCCATCGTGGAGCCATGCTACGTGGCCTACCCAGCCTGCGTGCTCCTGGCGGGCGGGCGGCTCATCCGCGTCGAGACCCGAGCCTCAGACGGCTTCGCCCTGGATCCCGATGCCCTCGAAGCCGCCCTGACGCCTGACACGAAGGTACTGCTCCTCTGCTACCCCAACAACCCCACCGGCGCAGTGATGACGCGAGAGCAGATGATGCCCATCGCGGAGATGGCGGTCCGTAGGGATCTGCTCGTTATCTCCGACGAGGTATACGATCAACTCGTCTACGGCGACCACCAGCATGTCTGCTTCGCCAGCCTACCGGGCATGCGCGAGCGCACGGTCGTGCTGAACGGCTTCTCCAAGTCCTACGCGATGACGGGTCTCCGTCTAGGCTACGCCGCCGGCCCACGGGAGATCATCGAGGCGATGGTGAAGATCCACCAGTACGTGGCCCTGTGCCCCTCGGTGATCGCCCAGTACGGGGCCCTCGAGGCCCTCCGCAACGGGGACGGGGAGGCGGAGCGGATGCGCACCCAATACAGCCGCCGCCGCCCCTACCTTCACCGGGCCCTCAACGAGATCGGTCTTCCCTGCTTCGAGCCCAAGGGCGCCTTCTACTGCTTCCCCTCCATCGAGTGGACGGGCCTCTCCAGTGAGCAGTTCGCAACCCGGCTGCTGACCGAGGAGCGGGTTGCCGTGGTGCCTGGGACGGCATTCGGGACCTCGGGCCAGGGCTTCGTCCGAACGACCTACGCCACATCCCTCGATAGCATCAAGCTAGCCGTGGAGAGGATCGCCCAGTTCCTCAAGCGGCTCCGCGCCGAGGGTGCCGACGGTGGGGCGGGGCCGTGACCATGCCCAACCCGCCCGCCCGGTACAGGCTC
>DBQI01000001.1 GCA_002305165.1 Armatimonadetes bacterium UBA1398 | reverse complement strand
TATAGTGGCCCCAGAAAACTAGACACGGTGTTTAGCTAACACTATCATGGCCGGTCTGTGAACGATGAAAGGATGACCGGCCATGGACAAGACGCGCAGGAAGCACACAGCGGAGTTCAAAGCGAGGGTCGCGCTTGAGGCCCTGAAGGAGCGGCGAACCGTCAACGAGATCGCGGCTGACGTCGAGGTTCACCCAGTGCAGGTGAGCCAGTGGAAGAAGACGGCAACTGAGGGGCTGGCACAGGTCTTTGCCAACCCGGCATCGGCCTCCAGGGCCGAGGCCGCCCGAGAGGCTTTGATCACACGTCTCTACCAGGAGATCGGGCAGTTGAAGGTCGAGCTCGACTGGCTGGTCAAAAAAAACGGGGGGAGTCCATCGAGATCCGCCGCACGATGATCGAACCTGACCACCCGCAGCTCTCCGTGACGCGCCAGTGCGAACTTGTGGGCCTGCCGCGGGCGAGCTACTACTACCATCCTCGCCCAGAGACCGAGGAGAACCTGGCTGCGATGCGGCTTATCGATGAGCAGTACACCCGCACCCCCTTCTATGGGGCTCGTCGGATGGCGGTGTTTCTGGAGAGCCAGGGGGTCGCTGCCGACCGGAAACGCGTCCGTCGGCTGATGATCAAGATGGGACTGGAGGCCATCTACCCGAAGCCGCGCCTGAGTCTCAGCGCCCCTGAGCACAGGATCTACCCATACCTGCTGAGCGGGGTCACCCCGAGAGGGCCGAACCACATTTGGAGCACAGACATCACCTATATCCGGATGCGCCAGGGGTTCCTGTTCCTGGTGGCGATTCTCGACTGGTACAGCCGCTGTGTGCTCTCGTGGGAGCTCTCCAACACCATGGAGGTGTCCTTCTGCGTGGACGCCCTCCGGCGTGCCCTGGGCCGCCACGGAAGGCCGGAGATCTTCAACTCGGACCAGGGCTCGCAGTTCACGAGCAACGATTTCACGGGTGCGCTGCTACAGGAGGACATCAGGATCAGCATGGACGGCCGGGGCCGATGGGCCGACAACGTCTTCGTGGAGAGGCTCTGGCGTACCGTCAAATACGAGGAGGTCTACCTGAAGGACTACGAGTCTGGGCACCAAGCCTTTCAGAACCTGTCCCGCTACCTCGACTTCTACAACACCGAGCGACCGCACCAGGCGCTCGACTATCGCACCCCCGCAGCCGTCTACCACGGCGCTTGACGGTCAGTACAACTACGACGAACCCCATTCAACTTCTAACTTAGGATCGCCGGTCAGCTGTCTTGACAACCGGGGCCACCATAGCCGCGGCCCACGCCGACGGCCGACTCTGCGGATGCGAGAGGGGAGTCCTTCCATGGGTGGACGACTGACGGTTCTGGAGGTGGATCGGCGGACCCGCGGGCTTCTGTTCGCGGTTGAGGTCCGCGACCATATCGAATGGATGCGGGATCAGGGGTTCGCTCTGCGCACGATGAGGACACGGCTGTCGGTGCTTGTCAGGTTCGGACGCTATCTCCGAGCTCGTGGGGTCAACCCCGGAGAGGACATTCGAGAGTACGCCGAGCCATTCGTGCGTTACAGCATTCGCAAGTCGCTTCGGCTCAAGCGGACCCAGGATCCGGAGCGCCTGGCTGCTGAACAGGCGGGTTCTGTCCGCCAATTCATTCGTCACGTGGAGAGGACGGGTCGGCTCAAGCCGGCCACCGCAACGGGGACCCTGGAGCCCGTCTTCCAAGCCAGGCTGGATGGCTTCGTCCAATTCCTTCGGCACGAGCGGGCCCTGGCGGACACGACCATCCACTGCTATCAGCTCTACGCTGCCCGCTTCCTCGCCGAGGCACAGAAGTCATGCGCGAGTTGGAGCGCTCTGACCGCCGGGCAGATCGACGACTTCCTGATGTTCCAGAGCAGAACGATCGGGCGGCGCGGCATGCGGGCAGTCTGCTGCGCGCTGCGCGCGTTTCTCCGGTTCCTTCGGATGGAAGGACACGTCTTGATTCCGCGCCTCGAGGACTTCCCGGGGCCACGGGCCTACCGCCAGGAGGACCTGCCTCGGTTCCTCAGCCGTGATAGGGTTCGTCTGGTTCTCGAGTCCGTGGATCGCACCTCTCCGTCGGGGGTTCGGGACTACGCCATGCTCCTTCTATTGATCACCTACGGCATGAGGGCGGGAGAGGTGGCCGGCCTGACTCTGCAGGACCTGGAGTGGTCCGCGCAGAGGCTCCGCCTCAGGCATGGAAAGACGGGGCGGACGGACACCTTCCCATTGAGCGTCCCCGTGGGGGAGGCGATCTTCGAATACCTGCGCACTGTTCGACCGCAGGCCTCTTGCCGTCAGGTCTTCCTGACGCTCCATGCACCGGTGCGCCCCTTTCAGGGGGGCGCACCCGTCTCCGCCGTGGCGAGAAAGCATCTTCTGGCAGCCGGCGTGAGTCTGCCCCGCCTCGGCGCACACCTCTTGCGCCACACCACCGCCCAGTATCTGCTCGCCCAGGGCTTCTCGTTCAAGACGATTGGGGACTACCTGGGGCACTCGTCGCCGTCATCTACGAGCGTCTACCTGAAGGTGGACCTCGAGGGGCTCCGCGAGGTTGCCTGCAACGATGGGGAGGATCTGCTGTGAGATTACGATTCTCCGCCAACGAGGAAGGCCGGCTGCTGTTGCGTTTCATCGCCGCCCGCGGGGAGCGTGGGATCGACATTCAGATGCTGCACTTTTGCCAACAGTACCGAAACTTGGGCCTGGGCAGCTCGTTCCTGAACGACGCCCATACCACGAGGTGGTTGGCTGACTGGAGGGACCGGGGCGCCCTGGATAGGGACCTCGGGAGCACTCGGCGCCTGCTGAACGCGATACGAGACTGGGTCGGACTCCTGTTCCGGGAACAGGTCCTCGACGACGACGCCTTCTACTATCTTGACATTGGCCGGTTCCTGCGCGGCAAGGCCCTGCCGATTCATCTGGACGTGAACCTCCAGAGCTCGATCCGCACCCATCTCAGCGCTCTGGCCCTGGACGAGCGCTACCAGTCGACCACCCTGCGGATCTACCAGGCGGTCTTGCTCGACTTCAACCGCTTCCAGGCCGAGTGGCCCGGAGCGCAGCCCGGCACGTGGAGCGGGCTGGAGTCCGAGGCGCTGCTCATCGCCTGGATCCAGAGCCAGCGGCTCAAAGTGGATGTCCGGAACGCTTCCGGCCGACTGGGCGTCGTGAGGACCTTCCTGGAGTTCCTGAAAACCCGTGGGCGCCTCGCTATCAACCCGGTCGATACGCTGCGCGAACGCTACCCACGGCATGGTTTGCGAGGGCTGGCCGCCGCCCTCGGTTCCGATGCCTCCCATCCGGCGCTGCAGCGACTGCTACCCGAGCCTCGCTTCTCCGGGCCTTGGGGCCCACGTATGGTCGAGTTCATCCGCCTCAAGCGAAGTCTGGGCGCGGGGTATCTCTTCGAGGAGAGGACCCTGGCCCAGTTGGACCGCTACCTCGCGCGGGCCGGACTGGCCGAGGTGGCGACGGTCGCGCCAGCAGCGATCCATGGCTGGCTCGAAAGCCTGCCCGGAGTCAGCCCCGCGACCCGCGCCACCAAGCGACGGGTCGCAGAGGCGTTCTTCGAGCACATGATTCGCCGGGGGCTGCTCGCGGATAATCCGGCCCGGTTCCGCTGTGGGGGCCCTCCACAGCGGACACATGCCTTCATCTTCACTCGGGAGCAGATCCAGGAGGTCCTGCGTCGTGCTTCGGGGCTCCGAGACGTCCCTTTCTTCGCTCATCGTGGCGCCACTTACGCGACCATCTTCGCGACCCTGTACTGTCTCGGCTTGCGCGTCTCCGAGGTCTGTGCCCTCTCCCTGGGGGACATCGACCTGAGCCAGGGCCTGGTCCTCGTCCGCGAGAGCAAGTTCTACAAGAGCCGCCTGCTCCCGATGGGACCGAGGTACTGCGAGAGCCTGGAGCAGTTCCTGGATCTGCGACGGAGAGGCTGGCCCGATGCGAGCCGCGCCGAGACGCCCCTCTTCCCGGGCCGCTACTGGAGAAGGCTCCACCGGTGCTCCATCGGCGGGGTTCTTCGGGCAATCATCAAAGAGATTGGGCTGCGGCCGGGGCCAGGACAGAGGGGCCCGTGCGTCCACTCCTTTCGGCACTCGTTCGCGCTCCACCGGTTGACGCGATGGTATCGCGAGGGAGCTGACGTCCAAGCGAAGCTCCCGTTGCTCTCCGCCTTCCTGGGTCACCTGGACATTGCGTCCACGCAGGTCTACCTGGATGCCACCACCGACCTGCTCGAGGCGGCCAACGAGCGTTTCGAAGCCAGTTTCGGGCAGCAGTGGCTCCGACCGGACAAGGAGGTCCCCCGATGATCACGACTCCTGCCGATCCGATCACGGCCTTCCTCACCGCCTACTTCCGAGACCATCTGGTCCGGGACCGCAACCTGAGCCCAAACACCCTGGTCAGCTACCGGGACACATTCAAAATGTTCCTCCGCTTCGCGAGCCGGGAGACGGGGAGGCGGTGCACCGACCTGACTTTCGATGACATCGACGCCGCGTGTGTCCGCCGCTTCCTCGGCTACCTGGAGGACGAGCGCGGCAACTCGGTCCGCTCGCGGAATCAGCGGCTCGCCGCCATCCGCTCCTTCTTCAATTACGTGGCGGGCAGGGAGCCCCCGCTTATGGATTCCTCAAGGGCGGTCACATCCGTTCCCTTCAAGAAGGGGGCGCGAGCTGAGATCGATTACATGGAACGGGACGAGATCCACGCCATCTTTCAGGCGATCAACCTGGGAACGCCGACGGGGCTGCGAGACTTCGCCCTGCTACTGTTCATGTATAACTCGGGGGCGCGGGTCCAGGAGGTGGCGGATCTGCGGGTTGCATGGCTGACGCTCACCAAGCCATACCGGGTGAGCCTCCTGGGGAAGGGGAGGAGGTGGAGGGTCTGCCCCCTGTGGACGGCGACGGGCGAGGCACTGCGAGACTACCTCAAAGGTCGCGCCCCGCGCAACGACGACGAGCGAGTCTTCCTCAATCGTTTCGGCAGGCCCCTGAGCCGCTTTGGCATCCGCAACGTCGTGAAGAACTATGTCGGACGAGCGGTCCCGAGGATGCCCCGCTTGGCCGCGAAGCGGATCAGCCCGCACACCGTCCGCCACACCACCGCGATGCACCTCCTGCAGTCCGGAGTAGAACTGAACGTCATCCGAGGCTGGCTCGGCCACGCCAGCCTCGACACGACCCACCATTACGCACAGATCGATATCGAGATGAAGGCCAGGGCCCTGGAGCACTGCGAGTCGACCTTCCAGCGATCAGACGAGCCCGGCAACCTTCCAACCTGGAAGCGCTCTCCAGACATCCTGGACTGGCTTGAGTCGCTCTGATTATGTTGCGTCGGCTCGAACCATTCACGTCCAAAAGGCCGCCGTGACAGTGGGCCTCGTAAGCATCGTCACATAACCGGGATGGC
>DBQI01000032.1 GCA_002305165.1 Armatimonadetes bacterium UBA1398 | reverse complement strand
CGTCAGACCGGTCGCGCCGGGCGCCATCGAGTTCGACTGGGTACGCATCGAGAGCGCTGACGGGCGAGTGCACAGGGAGTGGGACTTCGAGCGGTAGGACGTCCAAGGAGTGCCTCCCCCCCCTGCCGAAGGCGCTCCTAGGGCCACTCGCCCCCTCGCGTGAAGCCCCTATGCCCTCTTCCATAGAAGGAGAGTCCGAATGTACTGGCGTATAGGGGCACTGATCTGACACGGAGAGGATGGTTCTCCGATGGGGTACACGCCGCGTCTAACGGTTGCGGTCGTCGCTGTTGCAGCAGCTACGACGGGCATGGGCCTCTCTCAGACTCCTCCGCCTTGGGACCCGGATCCCCAGGCCCCGGATGTGGTGATGGAGTCCATGTACCTCGGAGCGTACTGGGACGAGGGAGGCAGCGGTACGTGGGTGCACTACCAGGTCGCCATGGAGATGATGGATGAGGACACCTCTCCGTGGCAGACCCGCGTCAGTGACTACGGCTGGCACCACTACCTCGGCCAATGGACCAGCGCCTACGGCGCGGTCGTGGGCGTACCCCAGGCAACGGGTTGGACGCCCGTTGCCCATCTGACCCTGCTCATACCCACGGCCTACAGGGAATATGCGGATGTTGTCATTTGTGGGGGCCTCAACACCACATCCGCCTATGGCGTCGACGGCAACGTCCGCCTGGCTCGCTTCGTCTACTGGGGCCCGGGCAACTAGTGTCGCGTTGCCCGGCCGGTTGCGGGTCTGTGTCCAGGCGCCGCGCGGGCAGTTCCCTTTTCAGCGCCGTCTACTCCGTGCCCGACCGACAGGGCGGTGAGGCGCGAATGGTTCGTAACCTCCTTCGGCTCGCGGCAGTCCTGGCTCTCTGCTGTTCCGCCGTGTGCGCCCAGGACGGGTGGGTCCCGGTCCCGGATGACTGGCCCCGGGTGGACGCTATCGAGCCCCCCTTTCTCGCCATCGTAAGCCCGGACTGGGTCGCCGATGGCGCCGAAGCCGCGATCATGGACCGCGTCGCCCTGCCCGCCTGGGAGGGCGGCTGGGAGCTGGTCCAACTCAGCAGCGGAATCCGAGTGGCCCGTATGGCACTTCCCGGCATCCCTGCCAGCGCCTGGGGCAGTTACCACCGCCGCGACACCGAGAAGCCGATCGCGGCTCTCGAGGACATCGCTCGTCGGTACCCCGAGCGGTTCGCGCTGCTTCTGGAGGGCCAACTCGTCGACCTGACCCCCGCTCGCGACCTGCTCTACGAGGTGATGGAGCCCTTCGGCGGCCCTGACGGGGACTGCCGAAGGTTCGAGCAGGACGTGGGGCTCCCCGAGGGATGGCTGGAGCAGGCGCCCCTGGCCGGCCTGCTGGCCGTCTGGCCACGCATCACGGTGACATGGACCCGACGCGACGGCTCGCCTCAGCGGTTCTCTACCGCGCTCCAACACACCAGTGTCCCGCACCACCCGCTGTCGGTCCAGCCCAACGAGGACGGTCTCACCTACTGGAGCGAGATCATGGCCCACAGGCGGCGACATCGGGCGGGTCCTGGCCGATGGACTGCGGCTGACGGCACGTACCCCGCCGACCCCTCGCCCACAGAGGCCCCTCTACCGATCGAGCGGTTCCCCTTCGAGCGGACCGACGAGGCGCGCTCACTCCGACTCGATGACCTGAACGGCCTATCCGTAGCCACGGCGCTTGAGGCCGCAGGTGGCCTTGCGGACGGCGAGGTGTCGGCATGGGCGGACCTCGCCGACTCGCGCCTCGTCGCAGCCGGCGGAGAGGTGAGCGCCAAGGCGTTCTGGGAGGCGCTGGTGACGGCCGGCTGGCTCTACCCCCTCGGGCCGGCCAACGGGCCGAGGCTCGTGCTCCAGCACGACCAGGCCGCGATGCGCCAGGTGTGGTCGGTGGCGGTCAACGTATCGGCGGGCGCCGAGATCCCGGAGCTTTCAGCTCGGGTACACACCCTCCTTGGGTCGATGCTGGACCTGCCATACGCGAGGGATCTGGGCGCCCTGGCGGGGATGGCCCAGAACCGATGGAGTGGCCCCCTGTCCGCCCTCCCCACTGACGTGCGGGAGCTCGTGGTGAGCCGCTACGCCGAGACGGTGCGAGCGTTCCAGGCCGCCGGGCTGGCCGACGAACATGAGGGGGGCTGGGACGATGGCTGGGCCGACGTCGCCCGGGTGTCGCTGAAGATGGTGTACCTGTTCATACTGAACATAGGCGGACCGTACGGGTACTGGTTCGCGGAGTCTGAGCCCGACATGCAGGTGGGGACTCCCCCGGAAGAGTGGTTCGAGCTCCTCCACGCCTCGCGGGAGCGCCCTGTGTTCAGTGTCCATCGAGCGAGAGCGGATCTCTACTGACGGCGCTGAGCGGCTAGGCCGCCGTCGCAAGGGCCAACTGCCCATCGACCCGACCCAGCAAGGAGTGCCTCCCTCCCCGCCGAAGACCCTCCTAGCGCTGCTCGCGTTTGGAGGGTCTTCTCATGCGTATGCTCACCCTCGTCCTTCTGCTCTCCCTCCTA
>DBQI01000055.1 GCA_002305165.1 Armatimonadetes bacterium UBA1398 | reverse complement strand
CACCGCTACACCGGGAATTCCACTGCCCTCTCCCGAACTCAAGCCTAGTAGTTCGGAACGGCTTTCCAGGGTTGAGCCCTGGGCTTTCACATTCCGCTTACTAAGCCGCCTAGACGCCCTTTACGCCCANNCCGCCTACGCGCCCTTTACGCCCAGTGATTCCGGACAACGCTCGCCCCCTACGTATTACCGCAGCTGCTGGCACGTAGTTAGCTGGGGCTTTCTTGGGTGGTACTGTCAAGTCAAGGCATTACCCTCAACGTTCATCCCACCCGACAGCAGTTTACGACCCTAGGGCCTTCATCCTGCACGCGGCGTCACTGCGTCGGGCTTTCGCCCATTGCGCAATATCCCCCGATGCTAACTCCCGTAGGAGTCTGGACCATGTCTCAGTCCCAGTGTGGCTGGACATCCTCTCAGACCAGCTACCCATCGTCGCCTTGGTAGGCCGTTACCCCACCAACTAGCTAATGGGCCGCAGGCCCATCCCAGAGCGGATCGCTCCTTTCCTCATCGGCATCTAAGCCGATGAGCGTACCGGGTATTACCCCACGTCTCCGCGGGCTATCCCCGGCTCCGGGGCAGGTCACCTACGTGTTACTCACCCGTTCGCCGCTCTCAGGGGAACCGAAGTTCCCTTTCGTCGCTCGACTCGCATTCGTTAAGTACGCCGCTAGCGTGTGTCCTGAGCCAGGATCAAACTCTCCAAAGAAAGTGTAGATCGGTCACGCGATCATTCGCGCAACCGTCCGTTTCACACCACGAGTTGATCACCAGCTACGCTGGTTTGTCCAACTTGGGGTTGGACGAGGCAGGAGTTCACTTAACTCGCGCGCTACTCAGTTTTCAAGGATCGGCACCCCGTCAGGGGCTTCAGCGCCTTCCGAGCAATGTCGGCCGGCAAGGTATTAGCATAGCTTCCCGCTTCCTGAACGTCAAGCACTTTTTTGCGGGAGGCGAAAGATTCTTTTCGGACCTACCCGCCCCCACTCCTTCTGCCTCGCAAGATAAACCCTAGGGCTCACCGCTGCGAGGGGTCACGCGTGGGGACGTGCCTGCCATTAGGAACCGTGAATCTACTCCCCGAATCCGATTCCGTCAAGCTCTATTCACGAAAACTTCAGATTCACCCGCGCAGCTCAGGTAGCGGGCCCATGGCGCGCCTGGGTTCCGTGGGATTCGGGCCCACGGCGCGGTCCCTCCCGAGCCAGCAGCCAGGAGACCTAGGGACGCGCCGGCACGTGTCGCCGGGTCTCGACCAACCAACGCCTCCGCCAGAGCGCACACGATGCCGGCGGCGGGGCCGCCGCCGACAATCAGACCCAGGGCCGCGCCACTGGCCAGGCGGGTGCGGGCATTGGGCCGGTTCGGCAGGGCGTCGCTCAAGGCGCCAGCCGCCTCAAGGCCCTGCCCGCGATGCAGTACGGCCCAGCCCAGAGCGGCCTCCGCTGCCAGAGTGGGGGTGGACAGCGCCGAGGTGAGCCGTTCCTCGAGTCTCTCGGCGCCGGGGTGCCGGCAAGCCTCCCCCAGCAACCGATAGCGCATGGCAAAGCTCGCCGCGGCGCCAGGTCCGACCGTCGGGAGCGCCGGCGCGGCGAGGCCGATGAGGGCTTGGCGCCAGGCGGCCCTGGGTTCCTGGGGGATCGCGGGAGGCCAATCGGCCGCGGGCCAGCGCCACGAGGCCTCGGCCAGGCTCCACAGGGCTTGCCACCGGACCTCGCGCCGAGGGTCGGCTACTGACTTGACGGCCAGGGCGATCAGATCGGCCTCAGGGCATGAGCCTGAGGTGAGGGCCGCCAAGCCTCGACGCCGAGCCCTGCTCTGGCGGCGACTAGCGCCGGTGTCGCTCAGCAGGGGCCGGATGACTCGATCTCGCAGATCCTTCTCGAACGGGCCCCCGGCGACCGCCAAGGCCCAAGCAACCTCCGGGCAGTAGCCGGCATCCTCAGCCTGAAGCCGTTGACGAGGGCTCAGGGCGGTCCTCAGGGCCTCGAGTTCGCCCTCACCGGTCCGCCCCCCGAGGAGGCGGCCGGCACATTCCAGGGCGGCGCAGCGGTGGGCGAAGTCATCACTCGGACGGATGGCGCCCAGAGCCACCTCGAAGGCCTCCGGGGGAGCTTCGGCGGGCCATTGGGAGAGCCCGCGCAGGGCGGCGCGCCGGCGGCCGGGCGAGTTGTGGCCGAGGTCGGGCGCCGCGGCAGCGAGCCGTTCCTCCCAGCGAGCCGTGCTCAGGCATGCGGCTCGAGCGAGGGGAAGGCCGTCACGGCAGGCGGGATGGCGATCCAAGCCCTGGAGTAGGGCGAGGCCCACCGCCCCGGTACCCTCCACCACTCGAGCGAGGGCTTCAACGGCTCGACGCCGCAAGGGCGCGTCCGGGTCGGTCAGCAGTGGGATCAGGAGGCCCACGGCCTCGGCGTCAGCGGATCCGGACCAACCCTCGCCAACCGCCTCGGGCAGCACCTCCAGGGAGAGCACGCGCCTCTCGAAGCTGCCCGGCGGCCAACGGTCGAGGAGGCCGTGAAGCGCCTCACGGAGCCTGCCACTCAAGCGCGATCACACCCTCCCGGCGAGCGGCGAGCTCTCAGGGTTGGTCCTGTAGCCATCGGGCCACCCCCGCCATAGCGGTCCGCAGCTCCTCGCGGGCCACGGAGGGGTCGGCCGTCTCGAGGGCGGCG
The DNA here is from genome assembly GCA_002305165.1 of Armatimonadetes bacterium UBA1398. GTDB lineage: Bacteria > Armatimonadota > Zipacnadia > UBA1398 > UBA1398 > UBA1398. Next base: position 4,176 of record DBQI01000055.1, on the reverse strand, counting down.
AACCAGGCGGCCCGGAGCGCCTCGATCTCGGGCACCTCAGGCCGGGCGCCGAATCCACCGACGCCCGCGGCGCCGAGGGCCCGCTCCAGCAGATCCGCGGCGGCCCTCAGATACTGCCTATCGGTGACCGCCTCCCTCAGCCCGAGCCAACTCACGGTGCGCAGGAGGCCATCTTGGCTCGGGTAGGCCGTCATGCGGTCCTTGGCAACTCCGTCCAGGTCGTCAAGAGGGTCACCACAGGGCTGCCAATAGGGCAGGATGAGCCCCGTGTACCCCCGGCGCGCCAGCCCGAAACTAGCCTCCTGGCGCAGCCGGGCGGGCTCCTCGATCCCCGTGTGCTCAGGGCGGTACCATAGCTCGAAGCCCATCCGTTTGGCCGCCTGGGAGTCCGTGTGGTCGTCACGGCAGAGGCTGACGTAGGCCATATGGCCGGTGGAGTGGCTGATCCCAGGCTGGGCCTCGATGTAGGTCGGCATGCCTATGCCGCGGCATGCTTTGGCGGCTACGTTCTGGTGGTGGGCGAGAGGGGCGCCGGCGCTGGGCATGCCGCACACGGTCAGCCCCTCCACCCCTAACTCCTTGCCCAGTTCCGCCACCTGCCGCATGCGGGCGAGAAAGGCCTCGTTGTGCTGAGCGAACCCCGCCGCGCTGTAGGCGTGGCCAGCTATGTTGAGCAGCCACGGCTCGGTGCCGTGCAGGAGAAGGGGTCCGTGGATCATGCCAGCATCCATGCGGAGCGCCAGGGCCGCACGGAGCTCGCTCAGGTCGTCGGTGTCCTCGGGCACCGGAGCGTCGACGGTCACAGAGCAGGGGCCGCCCAGGGCCTGGATGTCCGCGAGGACCTCCCGCATACGGCGCTCAGACAGGGTTGCGAGGGAGCCCGGGTCGTCAGGCCCGAGCCGGGAGCGCAGCTCGACCAGCAACTTGGGGTCGCTGTCCACCACGGTGAAGGGGAGTATCTCGAGGGTATATGGCAGGCGCGCCTCGCCGGCCGCGCTGCGTATGAGTATCTCTCCGCTCATGGCGCCTGGCGGCAGGTCACGGGGAACAGAGAGGGACAGGACGAAGGTACGCACCTCGCCGGCCTCGGCGTTGACGGGCACGAGAGTGACGGCATCGGCGGGGATAGGGCCATCGAGTCGGTTGTCGGCGGCATCGGTCCGGGGAGTCACCAGCGACGGGTTATGGGCCAGCAGCTCGGGCGTAGCCACAAGCTCGCCATTAGTGGCCCCCCGGGGGGCTTGCCACCACCAGAGCAGATGCTTGGCGTCCCAGGCCGTGGCTGGCACAGCGGCGCCCGATTCTCCCTGGAGCGGCCCTGGGCGGACCATAAGGCCGGCCGCGGCGACCTGGGAGCGGATGGCGAGGGCCAGGTGAAGCGGCTCGCCCGGGGTGGCTCTGAGGGCCACGCGGTCGACGAGCTGGCCCATGACGGCGACATCCCAAGGCAGAGGGTAGCGTTCCGGGGTGTCGTCCAGGCGCCAGATGGCGTATGGCCCGCGGGGCTCGAGGTTCTCGGCGGCTTCCGCCTGCTCCAGGATGGACCGCATGAGACGGGTGTCGAGGACATTCCCTCGGACTACGGCCGTGGGGGGCACCGTCTGGCCGAGGAGGGAGGCCATCCAGTCGTCTATCCGGCTATGGCTTTCGGCGTACCACTCGGCGGCCGCCATCAGTGCGTCCGCGACCGCCGGTGGCGCGTCCGCGGGGGCATCGATGGCCGCGGGCAATGCCTCCAGGGACTCGTTCACCTCGACCAGTGAGGCGCGCAGAGCTGCGGCGCCCTCCTCGGCCAGTCGCGGCAGGTAGCGCTCGAAGTAGACATCCACGTCGCCCGTGAAGAGGAGGTCATCTAGGTCCATGGCTACAGCCTGGCCCGCTTGTAGCCCGTCGGCGCGGAACTCAACGGAGGAGAGGTAGTAGCCCGGGCCGGCAAGCCGGATGGGATCCAGCGTGACTTCGATCTTGTGCCACTCCTCGCCGGCGGGGATGTCGCGGGTGATCTCGGCGACGGCAGCGCCTGGGCGGGCGGCATCGCATACGACGAAGGCGAGCTGGGTGGTGACCCCGTCGGGCCGTGCGGGCGCGCGAACCAGGGCCGATGCCTGCAGGAAGACGCCGGGCCGCATGACGGTGTCGATCACGTAGTGGGCCGAGGAGGCCCCCTCAGACCGGGCTGCCAGCCTGCCGTACCGCTCGCCCTGGGGAGCGCCCTCGGCGCCGAGATGCACGGGGGCGGTTACGAGGCCCTCGGACTGGGCCCAGGCGCCGGCGAGAGGATGGGTGCTCGACCCATCGGTATCGAAGGTCACCCTCACCACCGGGTCGCCGAGGGGTTGGTCGGGGGTGTGGGCGACGGCTCCGGTGGTGAGAAGGATGGCGAGGGCAGGGAGCCATGGCGCGTATCGGTGCACGGTGGTTTCACTTCCCGTCGTGGCGCGGGCCGAGTGCGGCGCGTCATCCTGAATAGGATACCCAATCCACGGTCGGCGGCGGGCGTCGCTTCCCTCCCCGCGGCACGTCCTCCATAATGCGGGTGCTCGCAGGACGGGGGCTCGACGCATGGATGAGACGATCCGCTACCTACTGGACCGCGGCGAGGATGGGGACGACGAGGAAGCCATCCGGCTCTGCGACGAGGCGCTGGCCGCGGCGCCGGGCGACGCGACCATGCTCGTCCTCAAGTCCGAGGCGCTGAGGAACCTGGACTTCTACGAGGAGGCCGTGGAGCTCGCGCGCCAGGCTACCCTGTCGCGGAACGGAGCTGGCTTCACTCACAAGGCGCTGGGTCTCGCACTGCTCGATCTAGCGGACGAGGAGGAGGAACCCTCCTTGATCCCCGCGGCTGAGGAGGCCTTCCGGGCCGCCCAGGAGCGTGATCCGGAGGATGGGGAGATACGGTACTGGCTCGCCGAGGCCCATGCACGCCAGGGACAGGGGGGCCGCGCGGTGGAGGAGCTGGCCCGGCTTGGGGTTGAGGTCGGGTGGCTCAGCACGACCGTAGCGCGGCTGGTGAGGCTGGTCGGAGACGGGGCGCGTCCACGGCCTCCCTTGGAGCGGCCGGCGGCGCTGCGGCACCCTGACGCGTGCCGCTCGCTCGCGATCGCACTGCGCGCGGTGGGCGAGTGGGAGGCGGCCTACGCGGAGATCGCCGAGGCGATGCGAGTGGACCCGATAGGCCCCGAACTGGATTACCAGGCTGCGGCCATCGCCTATAGCATGGGCGAGTACGAGCGTGCCCTGGAGTTGGTTGCCCCCGCGCTGTGGTTCCCGAGTTTCGTGGAGGCCGCCGAGCTGGCTGCCGTGTGCTCCCACCGGCTCGGCAAGGCGCAGGAGGCGCTGCGATACTACCGGGACGCGACGGAGCGAGGAGAGCGTTACGGCGCGCCGGAGCAGTACCTCATGCACCTCGACCGGCAAGTGAAGATGCTGGAGGAGGGTGGCGCCGATCTGGCAGAGCCGACGGACGTGCTGGCGCCACCGGAATGGGCGATTCCGTACTCGGCGGCGCGCGAGCAGCGGATCACCCTCGGCTTCCACTCCGTGGACGAGTACCGCCGCACTATGGCGCGGATGGCGGCCACGCGGGTTGCCGAGTCGCCTCAGGCCGAGTTCACGGCCCGCTACATCGCGCGGACCGCTCGGCACTACGCGCCACCGAAGCTCGCCGAGCAGGCATGGGATAGGGCGATGGGCCAGGCGGGCGCGGCGTGGGAGCTCATGGATGTTGGCGAACGCCAGCAGCTCGCCGGCCTGCTGGTTGTGGGAGAGTGGCTATCGGGCCCCGACGGGACCTCGCCCGTGGACGCGGCAGTGCTCCCGAGGGCAGCCCTGGGTCTCGCCAGGTCCGCGGCTGAGGCGCGGATCGTCGACGAGTCGCTGCACGAGCGGCTCAACGCGCTCGCGGCTGAGCTGGAGGGCTCGCCCTCGCCCCTCTCGCTGGCTCGCGCATGGGACTTGGTGGCGGAACTGCTCGGCCCCCCAGGGCAGGCCGGCCCGCTGCAAGCGGTGCTCATGTCCCCGCGGGCTGAAGCGGGAGCCTAGCCCGCCTTATTCATGAGAGTGCCTAGAGGTTGTTGCATGGGAGTGGGTAGTTCGCCTCGTATCAAGGGCTATGCGCCCAGGCAGGCCTGCAACCATCGGCGGTTGTGGGGCCTGCCAAGCCCCCGCCGCTGT
>DBQI01000042.1:2450-21147 GCA_002305165.1 Armatimonadetes bacterium UBA1398 | reverse complement strand
TTTTTATGCATTGGCTGCGGGACTAGGATTCGAACCTAGACTACTGGGGCCAGAACCCAGCGTCCTGCCATTAGACGATCCCGCAACCGTAGTTCCGCAGTATAGTCAGCACGAGCCCTCGGGTCAACACCCGCACCACTGGCAGGGCATGGCGTCCGCGCCGCGGAAACCTCTCGCCCGGAGGTAACCACACATTGGACCGTCGAGCGCTGGCCCACGGCGTCTACCCAACGATGATCACGCCCTTCACCGCCGCCGGCGGCATCGACTGGGCGGGGCTCGACCGGCTGGTCGACTGGTACCTGGAGCGCGGCGCGAAGGGGCTGTTCGCCGTCTGCGGCTCCAGCGAGCTCGATGCTCTCACCCTCGATGAACGCTTCGCCCTCTGCGAACGCGTCGCCGCCCGCGCCGCCCCCCACCCAGTCGTCGCCTCGGGCACCTTTGGCGGCCCTCTCCCGTTGCAGGCTGGCGACTGCCGACGCATGGTCGAGGCCGGAGCCCGCGCCGCCGTCATCCTCACCGGCAACCTCGCCGTGGGCGAGGAGTCGGACGATACCTGGAGGGCTCGGCTGGGGGAGCTCATGGACCTCACCGCCCCCATCCCCCTGGGCTTCTATGAGCGTCCGGGGTCCAACAACCGTGCCATCCCACCCGACACGCTCGGTGAACTCGCCCGGACCGGCCGCTTCCTCTTCCACAAGGACACCACGTGCGACCTGGAGCTCATCGGCGCCAAGGCCGCCGCCGTCGCGGGCACGCCGCTCGGCTTCTACAATGCCAATGCCTCCTCGCTCCTCCACTCCCTGCGGGCGGGTGGCGCCGGCTTCTCGGGGATCGCGGCCAGCTTCTACCCCGACCTCATCGGATGGCTCTGTACCTTCTGGGACGAGGAGCCCGATCTGGCTAAGTCCGTCCAGGACATCATCACCGCCCTCGAACCGGCCATCGGCCACCATTACCCACTCTCCGCGAAGATCCACCTCCGCGGCCTGGGGCTGGAACCCATCTGCCGCGTTGAGCGGGAGGTACCGTCAGCGTCCGATCTGCGCACGCTGGAGGCCGCGCTGGCGGTAGCAGACCGGGTGCGGAAGGATCTGGGGCTGGCATCATGAGATGCTCGATCGCTGGAAGCTTCGCGGCTCTAGCCCACCTCGCCGTAGGCTGCCTCGCCCAGCCGGCGGCGGAGATCCCCTGGCACATGGCATGCCTCGAACCCGATGCGTGCTGCCAGTGGAGGCCCGACGGCGCCCAGGCGCTCACGACGAACGGCTTCTACTACGCCGGACCCAGCGAAGATCAGACGTGGGACGAGTGGTACGCGGCTCTACTGGCGGAGCGTGATGCCTTCCGTCAGCGGTCCAACGACCCCGAGAGCGCGCACCTGGCAGTCTCCTACGACGGGGTTCGCGCCTGGATCCGAGGCGCTATGGGCTGGGTCGCGGCGGCCGACCCGGTCCCAGGGGGCGCCGTTCGAGTCGAGATGGAGGCCCGGTGGATCGAGGGTGCGGACGAGCTCTGCCTCGCCTTCGACTTCATCGACCGCGCCTCCGTGCCGACCGCCGCATGGCGGGGTTGGAGCGGCGTGGCCGCCACAGGCGCGATCCCCACCGACGGCGAGTGGCACCCTCTCAGCATCGAGACCACGGTGCCGGACTTCGACTACACGACCCTCGTGGCCCGGCCGATCCTCGGCATGGACGGCACCTACCGCGCCGAGCCGGCCGTCATCGAACTCCGGCGCGTACGCTGGTTCGTGCCTCTTACCGACGCCCTGAGCGAGTGGCTCGCCGCCCCCCTCCCCGCGCCCGGTTTCGACGACTCCCTCTACCGGCGCCGCGACCTCCGATGGATGGCGAGCAACTTCGTCTGTGGCTTCCTCTTCCTCTACGACCATCGCGTCGTCGATCCCCGCACGGGGCGGATCCGCGTCGATGAGCTGTTGGATGACGCGGAGCGCGAGTTCGGAGGGTACGACTCCGTCGTCCTCTGGCAAGCCTACCCCCGTATCGGCACCGACGAACGGAACCAGTTCGACTTCTTCCGGGAGATGCCTGGCGGCCTGGAGGCCCTGCGAGCCGCTGTCCAACGCTTCCACGCACGCCGAGTCCGGGTCTTCATTCCCTATAACCCGTGGGATGTGGGCACCCACCGAGAGAGCGTGTCAGATGCCCAGGCGCTGGCCGATCTGGTGGGCGCCATCGAGGCTGATGGCATCTTCCTGGATACCATGCTCGCCACGTCCCCAGGGCTGCGCGAGGCGGCGGACGCGGTCCGGCCCGGCGTCGCCTTCGAGCCGGAGGGCCAGCCCCCCGCTATGGAGATGCAGAGCTGTAGCGGTTCGTGGGCCCAGTGGTTCCCCTGCTACTCGGAGATCGGGGTGCTTCGCCTGAAGTGGCTCGAGCAGCGGCACATGCAGCACCAGATCCGCCGTTGGAACGAGCGGCACACTGAGGAGCTGCAGGCCGCGTGGCTGAACGGCAGCGGCATCATGGTTTGGGAGAACGTGTTCGGCTCTCCCAACCCCTGGTACCCCGGGGATCGAGCCTTTCTCCGCCGCGCCGCCCCCATCGCCCGCAGGTTCGCTGGACACTTCAGCGAGGGTACGTGGCGGCCTCTCGTCGAGCCCACTCATCCATCGGTGAAGGCCTCGGAGTGGGAGCGCGACGGTGTGCGGCTCTGGACCCTCGTGAACCTCGCGCCGGAGCCCCTGGACGAGCCGTTGCTCGCCGTAGAGCCGCGCGGCGACCGCTTCTTCGACCTTTGGAGCGGGCGAGAGCTGGCGCCGAAGATGGAGAGCGACCGTGCCCTCCTCGCTCCGAGCATCGACCGCCTCGGCGCCATCCTCGCCTTGCCCCCTCAGCGCGTGACGGGGGACCTCCTGCGCTTCGTCCGGGAGCGGTCTACAGCGGCTGGGCGACCCGTGCCTGGACCCGATGATGAGTGGATGCGCCTGCGCCCGGTTACCGAGCCGCTGCCGCCGCCCCTCGTCTTCGGTTGGAATGCTCGACGAGCCGAAGCGGCGGGGCTACTGCCTGTCGAGGGGACTGAGCGTGCCTTCCGGATCGAGCATCAGCGGCGCGAGTGCGGCTGCTACCCCGACCCCGATGTCCCCCTATCCCAGTGGTCTCAGTACACCTCGGGCACGCCCTTCGATGGCGCTATCCTGCACCGCTTCACGGCTCGGGTGGAGAGCCTGTGGACGATGCCCCGCTGCGTGACGAACGCGGAGTTCCAGGCCTTCCTCGATGCGACGGGCTATCGGCCGAAGGTTGGGGCGGGGTTCCTCAGGCACTGGGGCGGGGAGCGCTGCCCGGAGGGGCTGCTCGACGAGTCCGTTGTCTACGTGGACCTGACAGACGCCCGCGCCTACGCGGCCTGGGCCAGGATGCGACTGCCTACGGAGTTGGAGTGGCACCACGCGGCCGAGATCCTGGGGGAGAGCTTCGAGCGGGGCCGCGTGTGGGAGTGGACGGAGAGTGAGCGGGACGACGGCTGGAATCGCTTCGTGATGGTGCGGGGCGGGAGCGCATTCCGGGCCGAGGGCTCGGGCTGGTACTTCCCCGGCGGCCAGCAGCCCATCGAGACCCACGCGAAGTTCCTGCTCCTGTGGCCAAGCCTCGACCGATGCTCCACCATCGGCTTCCGCTGCGTCGCGCCGAGGATGGGTTAGGGCCGCATCCACACGTCACGCCTGGTGACTCCAACGGTCTTGTTCGAGACCCGGCGGGAGCGCCGCCCCTGAGGCCTATGGCGGCAGACAGGCGTCGACCGCTTTGCGATCCCTTTCCGCAGCCCTCGGCCTTACTCCCTGTTGGCCACGAGGGTCAGCTCCCCCAGAGGGTGCCAACGGCCGTCCGTGCGACCGGCGAGCGGCAGGGCGATGGCCGGAGCGATGGGCTCCACCGAGGGTGATAGGGCGACGCAGAGCCTGTAGGAGCCCGGCGCCAGGTACTCTGGCAACCGATAGGAGTGCACCGTTTCCAATCCCTCGCCGGGTCCGATCTGACGGAGATCGCAGCGGTCGTCCCCGGCGGACCACACGGGGTCGCCGGCCTCGTCGAGCAGCGCGAAGGCTACGGCGTAGTTCCGGTAGAGGGGCGCCACGCCCCGATTCTCCCACCGCAGCCGGAGTGCAAACCCATCGCCAGGACGTAGGGCGCGCGGGATGACCGCCTCGGTGAGGAAGAGCCAGTATCCCATACGGCCCGCCAAGTCGCGGACCAGGTCCTCCTCGGCCGCGAGGAAGTCATCGGGGAATGCGTGCACGGAGACCCAACTGGCATGGTAGTCCTCCACACACTGGCGCACGGCGTCGGCATCCCACGTGCCCTCGTGAAGGGCCCACTCCCAGTGGCCGGTCTCGATCACTGTGGGCGCGTGCCGCCAGAACCGCTCCATGAGATGGGTGCTCCGGTAGTAGGGGTCCTCGTAGACGCAAACCGAGTCGTCCCGCAGTCCCTCGCCGAGACCTCGAGCATAGAGTGCCACTGGCTCACCGAAATCGTCGTTCGCGATGAGCCGGGTCTCGCGGAAGTGCTTGTGGTGCAGATCGATGTGGCGCTGGTAGACCTCCTGCGACACGGGTCCCTGAGCGCTGTAACCCGGGTGCCCCTCGCCCCACACCCCGATGGTGCCCACATCGATCCAGGCGACGTTCGGATCCCCGTCGTACTTCCGCGCGAAGGCCGCCAGGAAGCCATCGAGCTTCTCCAGGAAGATGGGGTCGCCGTAGTCCGGCTCGAAGTGTGGCTCCTCCACCTCGCGGATCTGGTAGAAGACGGCCCCGGCCTCGCGCACCCACTCGGGGGTGGCGTAGGCCAGGTCGTGGGTCTCGGCGCAGGTGATGCGGAACCCGACCTGGAGCCCCTGGCTAACGAAGTAGTCGAACCAGGGATCGATCAGGCTCCAGTCGTAGACCCCTTCCTCGGGTTCGAGATAGGCCCACGCCAGCCGAAAGTACGCCATGCCGGCCCCGGGGAACTCGAAGGGCCGCTCGATGTTGATCCGCTGGCCGTAGCTCGGCACCCCATTGTCGTAGAAGTGGATCGCCCAGCCCTTGCCGGGGTTCGTCACAGGCGAGGTGTCCTCCTCGGGATGGACACGGCGAAGCCCGCCAGGCAGGGGATCGATCGCGAGGTCCCACACCTCGAAGCTGCCGCCTCCGTGCACCCCAAGGATGAGGTACATGTCATCCCTCAGCGGGAGTTCGGCGGTGTACTCGGCGACCTCGCCATGGGGATCGATGTAGGTGATCGGTGTGTCGAAGGTTCCGACGGCAGCTCGAGCGCGGAAGAGCATATAGGGCTCGACACCGTCCGCCGCGGCCTCGAGTCGGTAACGGAAGGTGACACGGAACCGCGCTCCGGGCTCCAGCGTCAAGGCCTCCGTGGTGTGGAGCAGCTCGTAGTAGCCCATGGCCGCTGGCGTGGTGGCGACCAACCGGCCCTCCTGAGCCGTTGCGCCGTGGCGCAGCTCGACCTGAGCGGAGCCGAGATCCACGGCGCCCTCGTCCGACCACGCCCCCATGGCGCCCATGAGCGCGACCGCTCCGAGTACGACCATCTCTAGCACCACCTTCACATGGTCCCCGGTTCGGGCCTCTCGGACTCGGACCTCCCGCGCGGCCAGCGCAACAAGAGGGGACCTGGGGCGAGCACGAGAGCCGGCCACGACGCCCTCGACGATGTCGAGACCCAGGGGCGCCAGAGCCGTGGACGGCTCGAAACCGTGGCTGATGACGACACACCGCTATCCTCAGTGTGTCAGGTCACTTCGCTCCCACGGGGGTCTCCCTCGCTGTGTCGATCATGGCAATCGCGTTCTCGAGCTTGACCTCCCAGTGAAGCTCGGTGCTCGAACCGATGAGGTAGCCGCGTCCCCCCGTGGCGTCGATGGTATCACGGCACGCAGCTCGCACCTCCTCGGGGGTGCCGTACACCAGGAGCTGGCTCACGTCGATCCCGCCAGTCAGGACGAGATCCGGGTAACGCTCCCTCACGGCGCGCGGCGTCATGCCGGCGAGGACCTCCAGTGGGTTGAGCCCGTCGATGCCTGTGGCGATGAGGTCATCCATCACCGGCCACAAGCAACCATCCGAGTGGAAGATGCAGGCGATCCCGCGCTCGTGCCAAGCGTCATTCAGCCGCTTGAGCCGTGGCATGAAGATGGACCGGAGCCATCGGGGGGAGAACAGAGGGCCTGTCTTGTAGGCGATGTCGTCCGCCGTCAGCGCCAGGGGCATCCGGACCGGATCGGCAACGCATTCGACGCGCCTCAACTCCGCCTGCGTGAGGGCTTCCATCCACTCCTCGATCAGGTCCGGCTCGTCGGCCAGGAGGTAGGCGAACAACTCGTGGCCTACGCTGTGGTACATGCGCGTCAGGCCAGGGAGGCTCTCGACGATGTGGACGGTGGGGTCGCCGTCGGGGTCACCTTCAGCGAAACGGGCCGTCTGCTCGTCGAGGATGCCGTGGAAGGCGCGCCGGTGCTCCTCGCGGTAGACCGCGGCATCCGCGCGCGCGATGTCCTCTCGGATCCACGCGGCGGCGGTCGCCTCGTCGTGGAAGGGTCGCTCGGTGATCCACGAGGTCCACCGCGCCTGCTGCCAGGTAAAGCCGCCAGCTTGGCGCACCGTCTGAGGGTTCTCGATAGGGCCGCCTGCCATGCGCGTCAGATCCAGCGCGCGCCCAACCGCCAGCGCCGTTATCCGCGCCCCATTGCCCGGGGCGAACCGCATGCCGGAGTAGTGCTCGATGATGGCATCGTTCTGCAGGATGTCGTAGACCGGCACCCGGTCTACCTCGTCGAAAGCGACGGCCCGCAGGACGCGTTCACGCTTGGTCATCCGTGCCATTCGTCGGCCTCTCCGGACAGCCGTGCCCGTGTCTGCTCAGTGGACTGGCTCGGTGCTTCGGGCGCGTCGAAGTGCCTCCCTTCACGAGCGCCGACACGACGCCCCTGCGGCCGGCCAGCTACGGCGCACGGGCAGCGTCTCGATGACGCTGCCCGTCAGCGGGGGGTGACGTTTCACCTATCAGCGCCGTGCCGGCACGGTGGGGTTTCAATCCACGCCCCCGCGTGGGGGGCGACGGAGCGTCGGAACCCGCACTGGGGCACTTGCCCTCCGGGCTATGCGCCCAGGCAGGCCTGCAACGTACGACGCCGTCGGAATCTATGATCCCAGAACGGTCTCAAAGGGCTATGCGCCCAGGCAGGCCTGCAACGCCGAGAGGAGGTGATGCTTTTCAGCAACTTGTCTCAAAGGGCTATGCGCCCAGGCAGGCCTGCAACGCAGAGGGAGCACCTCTATCAGTTGGCACGCATTGTCTCAAAGGGCTATGCGCCCAGGCAGGCCTGCAACAGCGGGGCTCGCAAACCCTTGGCGCACAAGGGCTCGCGGAGGCCTCCGCGCTAACCAAACACCTGTGTGAGAAATCGCCCCTTTCTCAGGCCCCGAATCGAGCCCAATCTGGCTACTCCTAAAACGAAAGACCCTTGGGCCCCATGGCCTCGCGGCAGAGCGCGCTAACCCCCGGCAAAAAGGCCCCTTTTCGAGGTTAGCGCGCGGCCAAATCGGCCGCAAACCCTTGGTATTCCTGGATTCCTCTTGCGCGCTAACCGACGAGGCGCCTCCGCCTCAACCACGCCCAGGTAATTCGAAATCCCCCTGCGCATCACCTTCCTGGCCCAAAAGAAACCTTTGGTCGCGCTTCTGCGACGACCCGTGCGCGTCCGCAGACAGAGGGGTGCAGGCCTGATAGGGCTCTTCTCGCTGCCGCGGCCCTTCCATCCAGCAGTTCCAGTGGGCGACCAGGGCCTCCGTCGCCCACACGCGAAAGAGTGAGAGGTGACCCGGCTTGGCGCGTGGAAGAACATAAAAGGAACGTATGTACGTGGCATGGGGCGTCGGTGATCGCCGGCCTGACGGGGTAGCGCAGTCCCATGGTGACGCGGCACAGCAGGGCCAGCCTACTCACTCATCCACCCCCCGCGCTCGGGGGCTCCTCGTCCGCCGCCGGGCCTGCCCCATGCGTAGCGATCCAGAGGAGGTGGGTAGTTGCCTGAAATAGTCGTAACATTCGGCCTCACCACGCCCGCGTTCGCGGGAGGGGCGGACCAGGCTGTGGCCGACGGGATTCGCCCCCCAACCTTGGGGGGGCTCCTCCGCTTCTGGTGGCGCGCCTCCCAGCCTGACCTGGCTCCCGCGGAGTTGAAGGAGGCTGAGGCCGAGATCTTCGGCGCTGCGGGGCGGTACGATGAGGACGGCCACCCCGTCAGTGGGCAGCGCCTTCGCATCGTGCCCGCGTCGGCGCTGAAGCCAGTTGGGGGAGCGTGCAAGGGGGCCAGTCAGTCGTTCCCGCCAGAGCTCGCATACCTCGGGTACGGCCCCATTGGCGGCGGAGGCCTGACGACGGCTGGCCTGCTCACGACCGATTACAGGGCGACGTTTCGCCTCATACCGCCTGCGGGCAAGGAGACGGAGCTGTGGAAAGCTCTGTGGCTTCTGAACGCCTTCGGCGGCATCGGGTCCCGGAGCAGGCGAGGCTGGGGCGGCGTGAAGGTCACGCCCGCCAATGGCTGGCCCGCTTGGCCGAACCTAGGTGAGTCCTCCCTCGAGGACCTTTCCTCCGGTCTGAAGAGCGGCCTCCGTGAGGTCCTTGGCAGGGACCCAGCGTCCCTGCCTGATGGGAGTGCGCTGAGGCACACGGCGTTCAGCAAGGACACCTCGCTCAGCATCGGGCCCTCCAACGTGTTGAGCGAAGTGGCGCACAGCGCCGCTGCGAAGGCGTTGATGAAGGAGCGCCAAAGGTTGGGTTGCAGCCGCGTTGCCCCCAAGAAGTGCCAGGGAAAGCACGGCGCCGACCACGACGCCGTCTACGGGCTCGCGGAGGATGCTCGCGATGGCAAGATCGAACCGCCCGTCACGCCCCCGACGAGAGCGGCCTACGGACTCCCCCATCCCTACTTCCTCAGCCAGCTCGACGTTGGAAAGCCGCCAAAGTCGCTGGATGCGGAGGAAAAGAAGCGCTGGAAGAACCAGCGCCGTTCTATGTCCTTCGCCCCCAAGGGCGGACCAGGAGGCGATGGGATGGGCCGCCGAGCGTCGCCGCTGATCATCAAGGTTCTCAGCATCCACGAGGGCTACGTCCCCCTCATGCTCTGGCTTCCCGCACCCTTCCTACCCGCCAACAAGGAGGTCATCTTCAAGACCCTCTGGGGCAGCCACTCGTGCGACCCCGTCACCGACGTCAGCTCTCTTGATGCCCTGTTCCGCGCCCTGAATGCGGGCGGCTGGACCGCGGTGATGCCATGAGCGCCTGGCTCTCCTTCACCATCACCCCCGTCCAGGGCTTCGTGGAAGCGGCGAGGACCGTCCGCGACCTTCGGGTGGGGAGCGACATCCTCTGCCTCCTCGCCCACGCCGCCTACCAGGCCGCGACGGCGATCGGCGCGCCTCGCCCTGTGCTGCCCGCCTCCCCCGACCGCGCGCACATGCCCAATACGTTCCTCCTCGAGTACGACGCGGAGACCGACGCGAAGACCGCCGGAGACCAGGCGGTGGAGGCGGCCGAAGATGCGTGGACCGGTCTCGCGGCCGACGTCAAAGGTCTCATCGGGATCACCGACAGCGGGTGGGAGCTGCAGATCAAGAGCTACTTCGACATCCGCTCCCTCGTCATCCCCCTCGGTGGGTGCAAGGACGCGGCGGAGCGGCACAAGCGCGCCGCCCTCGCTCTCGGGTCGACCAAGCTGATCCGGCACACCCCCGCGGATCAGGGATCGGGCCGATCCAAGTGCACCATCATGGGGGAGTGGGAGCAGATCGGGCACCCCGCGCCGTACTCACGAGATCGGCTGCACGTGAGGGAGGGGGAGCGCCTGTGCGCCGTCGCCCTCGTGAAGCGCTTCGCGCCGCTCGCCCGGTGCGCTGACCCGGGTCTCAAGGACCTCGCCGGTGAGGTGCCGGACACCGGTGGCGTGGCGACCCAGGCTTGGGCGGCGAGCGCCACGGCGAGCGCCGAGTGGGAGGCCTACAGGACGGCCGCCAAAGGGCTCGGGGAGCCGCCTATCAGCCGCCTCCTGCTCGAGGGCCGGGACCAGATCATCGAGGACCTGGGCAAGGCGCGGTCCACTGAGGTCGACGCCGTCTGCGCCGCACGGAGGGCGCTCACAGACGCGGTGCGCAACGAGCTCGGCCCCCCGCCCCGCTACTACGCCATCCTCTGCCTGGATGGAGATGACATGGGGAAGTGGCTGCGGCGAGAGAAGAGCACCTACATTCGCGAAGAGGGCTTCGAGGTCTGGGTGAGCGAAGAGCTTCTGTGCTACTGCTGCAAGGTGCGCTGCATCGTGGACGGACACAATGCGTACCTCGTCTACGCGGGCGGGGATGACGTCCTCGCCCTGACGCCCCTGGCGACCATGCCGCAGCTCGCATTGGACCTCCGGGAGGCCTACCCCGACTTCTCGGGCGAGCACGAGGCCGGCCCGAGCACGGCCTCCATCGGCGTCGCGGTGGTGCACTACAAGTCGAACCTCCAGGAGGGCCTCCAGACAGCCCGTCGGATGCTGCGTCGCGCGAAGGACGATGGCCGGGACCGCATCGGCTTGGCGGTGCATAAGCGCTCGGGCGGCGCGACGGAGTGCACAGCCTCGTGGGAGGCGCTCCGCGCCATGGAGGTGGTGCGGGGGTTCTACCAAGGGCCTCAGCCCATGAGCGACCGATGGCTCGGGCGCTTCGGGGAGCTTGCCGGCACGCTGAGCGCCGCCGCCTCCGCCGCGCCGGTCCGGAACCAGGTCACCTACTTCGCGGCACGTGCGGAGGGGGCGGAGGACCGCAAGGCGCTGTTCCCGGACGCGGTGGGGGCGCTGTGGGATTCCGTGGCCGCGAGCGTGAAGAAGGCCGTCGACGAGCGCGGATCGGGCGACCCTCCCCGGGAGCGGATCGAGACCCTGTTGGCCCTCGCGGGCCTTGCGTCCTTCCTGGATAGGGGGGTGGATCTCCATGGCTAGTGCATCCCTGATCCTCCGTCCCGCCGATGTCCTCATGTTTCGGGACTCCCGACCCTTCGCCCTCGGTGGTGGCCGGGCGGTGAGCGAGCACGCGCCGACGCCTCGGACGCTCCTCGGGGCCCTCCGGGCGTGGTTGATGACCGCTCACGGGGTCGACTTTGATGCGTTCCGCACGAAGGCCCAGGCGCAGGGTGGCCGGCTGAACGTCAGCAACGCGTTGCCCGCTGAGCATCGGTGGATTGGCTCGGTCCGCTGTACCGGGCCCTTCCTCTGGAAGTTCGGGCAGACCTACTACGCCGCGCCCGCATCCCTGGTGAAGCTCCGGTCCAGCCCGAGCTCCCTGGCGCGGCTGGTACCCCTCGATAAGGCCGCGGTCCCTGGTTGGGAGCCACCGCCCGGATCGCCCAGCCTCCTCCAGCCGTTGGGGCTGCCCGGTGATGCGGAGTGGGAGCCCCTGGATGGCCCGGCCTGGATGAGAGAACCGCAGCTCAAGGGGTTCCTGAGCGGCGGCACCTTGCCCCCCGCGCGGGACCTGATCACCTCGGAACAGGTGCGCGCCGCGGAGACGCGCACCGGGATCACCATCGACGCGATGCGCGGGACCGTCGAGGAGAGCGCGCTCTACTCAGCGGTGTTCACCCGGCTGCAGCGGGACTGGGCCATCCGCGTCGACCTCTCCTATCCCGACGATAACGAAAGCCAGATCAAGAAGGCGCTGCAGGAGTGGCCCTGGCTGCGCCTGGGCGGGGAGAAGCGGGCGGTGTCCATCGAGCGGCGGAAATGGGCGCCCCACCCGGAGGCCCAGGCGGAGGCCCATGCGGAGGGGAGTCAGCCCCTTCTCTACCTGGCAACCCCGGGGTGCTTCGGCCGGGGGTGGCTGCCCGCCGCCCTCAGCGACACGCTGGCCGCCGCGGCGACGGACCGACCCCTGGCCTTCTCGGGCTGGAACCTGGCTCGTCGGCGGCCCGAGCCTTCGCGATGGGCGGTCCGCGCCGGAGCCGTGTACTACCTCAAGGGCGACGCGCCCGCACTCGACAACGACTGCCTCAGTGACGAGCCAGCCGACCGCGACGCCGGCTGGGGAGTCGCGCTGAAAGGGACGTGGACAGCATGAAAGGCGCTCTGCTCTTCCTCAAGGCTCAGACCTCGGTCCATGCGGGCACCGGCGCAGGGATCGGGGCCATCGACCTCCCCATCCAGCGCGAGCGCCACACGGGGTGGCCGATGTTCCAGGCGACGGGCGTGAAGGGGGTGCTCCGCGCGGCGCTGCGGCGGCAGCGCGCGGAGGAGATGCGCGACGGAGGTGACACGCGGCGGTGGGAAGAGCTTTTGAAGGCAGCGGATCACGATCTGGATGTTGTGAAGGTTTTCGGTTCCTCCGCGAAGCAGGCGGAAGCCGCGGAGGGCGACGGGGCCGGGGCGCAGGCCAACCAGTCCACCGGGCAGCAGGCGGAAGGCGCGGAGGGCAACGGGGCCGGGGTGCGGGCCAATCAGTCCACCGGGCAGCCCCTCTCAGAGGGCAACCTCGTCGTCACCGACGCGCGCATCCTCCTGTTCCCCGTGCGGTCGGCCAAGGGGGGGTTCGCGTGGGTGACCTGCCCCTCGGTGCTCCAGCGGCTCAAGTACGATCTGGAAATGTGCCGCGCCTCCCTGGGCATCGAGTGGACGGGCGCGCCCGCCGCCGGCCACGCCTGGTGCGCGGGCAAGGATCTGGTGGTGACCCGGAACAATGACGGGCGGATCGTGGTCGAGGAGTTCGTGCTGACGCCCTCGGTCCAAAAGGAGGACGGCGATCTCTGCCTGGCCCTCGCGGGGTGGCTTGCGGAGTGCGTGCCGAAGACCGACGCGGACGAACTGAGGAAGCGGCTCGTCGTCGTCGATGACGACACCTTCACGTACCTAACCCGCTACTGCGTCGAGATCATCACCCGGGTGGCTCTCGAACCCTCGCAGAAGGTTGTGGTGAAGGGGTTCCTCTTCAACCAGGAGATGCTGCCGCCGGAATCGGTGATGTACTCGGTTCTGTTGCCGCTGGCGGACGACGTCCTCAACCTCGTCCAGACCTCCGTGCAGGCGAGCCCCGTGCTCCAGATCGGCGGGGATGAGACCACCGGCAAGGGCCTGTGCTGGGCCGGAATGGCGGTGTGTGAAGATGCCGCGAAGCAGTGAGCAGCTGCGTGCCCAGGACTGCTGGAACCGACTCGTCAGCCGGTTTGGCGACGATCCGTCCCAGTGGCGCGCGCGCGGCGGCGCGAAGAAGCACCTCGCGGCCCTGAAGAAGACGGCCGCCCGCATCTACGCGTCCGGCCCTGCGATGGCCCTGACCTTCCTGGTCTCGCGCAAGGGCGCTGAGCCCAAGGACGCGGCCAACGACATCGCCTACCTGGTGATGCGACGGCTCCCGCCCCAGGCTGCCGGCAACATCGACGACGCCGCCCATCGGCTCATCCAGACGGTGATCGGGGGCGACATGCACGGCTACGCCCTCATCGCCGATGAGGCGCTGGCGAACATCGCCTGGCTGGCGCGCTTCCTGGAGGGCGCAGGCGTGGAGCCCGACGAGGACGCCGCTGCAGAGGAGGACCCCGATGCCGCTGATGCTACCCAGTAGCTGCGAGGCTTGGAGGAATATGGTCTCGCACCCTGGGCTTTTTCTGGACAAGTGGGCTGCCCCGGGCGCTTGGGACAGCAAGGACCAGCGCGAGCACCTCGATGCCGTGATCAAGAGGCACAACGCACCACACGTCGTTCCCTTGGGCGCCTGGACCGACCTGGCCGACGCCCTCGGCGCGTGGAAGGCCAGGGGGTCCACCGTGTGGCGGCTGGCCCTGCACCTGAGCCGGGCCACCTCGGTGGAGAACGCGGCGATGTGCCTCCACCCCGTCCACGGCTTCCCGTACCTGCCGGGGAGCGGCCTGAAAGGCCTCACTCGGGCGTGGGCCACCTTCCACTGCCCCCAAGACCCAGGCGACGTGGAGCGGATCCTCGGCTCCGAGCAGCCCAGCGGTGACGGCGCCGCCTCGGCGCTGAAGCCGGGATCCGTCATCTTCCTCGACGCCTGGCCCGCGACCAAGCCCACCCTCGAACTCGATATCGTCAACTGCCATCACAGGGACTACTACGGTAGCTCCAGCCCGGAGATCCCCGGGGACTGGGACGAGCCGAACATGACCTACTTCCTCACCGTCGCCCCAGGTACGCCTTTCCGCTTCGGCGTCGCCCCGACCGACCGCGTCGCCCCGACCGACCGCGTCGCGCCCAACGACGCCCACACGGCCATGAAGTGGCTGCGCCATGCACTGATGGACCTCGGGGCAGGCGCGAAGACGGCCGTGGGCTATGGGTACTTCGAGGATGTCGTGATCAAGCCGCCGGAGAAGAAGGACGCGCCTGCGCCGGACCAAGGGCCCCCGGAGGGCCTGGCGCCGGAGGTGTGGAAGTCCATACAGGAGGCTGCCGCCGATGGGGAGCGTGCCACAGGGAATGCCGATGTGGAGGGCTCCCTGCGGTGCCTCTTGAAGGGCGCCGGCGCCCTCGAGCCGGAGAAGGACGCCCTCCGCCAGGCGGTCCTCGCCTGGCTCGACGCGAACCATGTCGAGGTCGCCGGCTCGGTGCGAACGTGGTTGGCAAAGAAGGCGCAGCATTGAGCGAGAGGCTCTACCTACTGATATGCGGCACGTCCCTGGCCAGTAACACTGGATCGGACGGGCAATCCAGGAACGACGACGCGGTCGCGGCGCTGAACCAGCAGTTCGAGCAGGACCGAGCCAAGTGGGCGGAGCCGGAGGTAGAGCGCACGGTTCAGCTTCTGCGACAGCTCGCCCCCGCTGCCGAGGTCGGCCTCCGTCCGCCGGGGGCAGGCAACAGCGCACGGGACCGCCTCCCCCAGGAGCTGAGCTACCTCTGGCTCGAGCTGAAGCGTGTGAGCGAGGCGGGCGAGTCGATGCCTGAGATGCATATACACCTCCTCGCCTCGGACGATGAGCCCCGCCTAGGCATGCACTGCGCCCAGGCCATCCAGAGGTATCTGGAGGCCGAGAGGGGCGCCTGCCCGGCGCGCTGGCCGGCCGCCCTGAAGCGGGTGAAGTGCATCGAGCGCCACCCCATCGAGGGCCTGACGGCCACGGACAAGGAACGCTTCCAGAACGAGGGCGTCCCGCATCTCATCGAGAAGATCCACGAACTCGCGCCGCCCAACCATGGCTACGAGAGGGTCGTGATCAACCTCACGGGCGGTTTCAAGGGCGCGGTCCCTTTCAGCACTGTGGCGGGTCTGTTCATCCCGAATGTCGAGTTCCACTACCTCTTCGAGTCCACGCCGCACATCATCACCCTCCCCCAGTTCCCCGTCGGCCTGGACTTCGGGCTCTGGCAGCGGCAGGCCAACCTGCTGCATGCCGCCGAAAGGCATCCCCTGGCCTACCGCCCCCGCCTCGATCCTCGGATGCGGGTGGTGATCGGCGAGAACGGCGCCATGACCCCCTTCGGCGTGGTGCTGAAGGACGAGTACGAGGCGCTGCGCGGCCAGGACCCCTTCCAGTATGCGACCCAGGCGGTGATCGAGGATCTCCTCCCCGGTGATGGCGCCCAGAACTACCGAGAGCGGCTGGGGCGGATCGTCGATGTGGGACCGCAGATCTGGCAGGCCGACAAGGCCCCGATGTCGGTCGAGCACGCGAGCCGCCACCACCACGCCCTCATCGACTTCGCCCAGGTAGCGCTTCGCCCCCTCCTGGAGCGGAAGGTTCTCACCGACAAGGAGGTGTTCTGCCTCCTGGCGGCCCTGCTGCTCCACGACTGCGGCCACAACCTGGACTACGTGCGTGACGTCTCCCTCTTCCCCCAGGAGGTCCGCAACTACCACCACTATCTCGCGTGGGAGCGCCTCGGGGATGCGAAACTCGCGTCCGAGGTGGCGTGGGATCCGAAGGCGGATCTCAGCGAGACGGTCCGCTATCTCGCCCTCTACCACCGCAAGGGTATGGGCGGCTTCGACCAGGGCTGCAAGTACGCCACGGACGCCATGGCTAAGGCCCTCGGCTGGCCCGCATGTCTGCCCGAGTGCGTGGCCGGAGAGCATCCGGACGTGGACTTCCTCAAGCTCGTTGTGCTGCTCCGGCTCATCGACAGTTGCGACAACCAGACCCGGCGCGTCGGCCCGCCGTCGAGCACCGACAAGGTACTCGACGTTCTCGCGCGCGATGGAGAGGCCTGGCGCAAGCGTGCCCAGCGGCTGCTCCCCGACACGCCGGCCGATCTGAGCGGATCTGGTTGGGCGACGCTCCAGGGACAACTGCAGGTGTGGGCACAGGATGGCAGTGACGCCGTCTCCCCAGACCTCTTCCGTGCGGTGCGCGCGAAACTCGCCACCGACACAGAGCCCGGGGCCGCCGTCGCCCTCGAGGCGATGCGCGCCTATGACGAGTGGGCCATGCGACATGGCCAGAAGCCCCATGTCCTCAAGCACCAGATGGTGCGCGAGGTGCGGCTGCTGCCGACGCTGGACAATAACGTGCTGACTTACGCCGTCGTGATCGAGGAGGACAAGGAGCTTCCGTGCGACGGGAGCGAGCGGGCCGCCGCGAAGGAGGCGGCCGGTGAGGAGATGAAGGCGGAGGTGACGTCCGAGGCGGCGAAGTACCTGGATAAGCGTCTGGATCTGCGCGTTCACATCCGGTGGCAGTGGGATGACGAGAAGCCCTTCCACTGGGTAGCCTCCGATGCCTAGCGAGTGGCTCGACGACGCCCTGAATGTCCCCTGCCTGCGGCTGAGGCTGCGGTACGTGGCTACGTCGGCGGTGCGAACGCCGTCATTCCCCGGCTACGCCATCATGGGGGCGCTGAAGGGCCGGCTCGGGGCCATTGCTGATGACGCCAGCCAGCCGGCGGACCTGCGCCACTACGCCCACGTCGTGCATGGGTGGCACGGCGAGCGCGCCTCGGCCCCCGGCCTGAGTGAGCGCCCCTCCGTCCTCGTGACCGACGCGCCCCCCCTCGCCTTGCGCCCAGGGGACGAGCTCACCATCGGGCTCACCCTGTTCGGCGAGGCCGCCGAGGTCGCCGCGCGCACCTACGTGGCCGCGGGCACCGAGCTGGAGTTGAACCACGGCCTCCTGCAGCTCGTCGCCGCGACGCCCGGCACGCCCGCCGCCCTCGGCGCGGCGTCGTTGGGGGATGCCGAGCGGCTCGCCGCCCCCGGCTCCCGCCTTCGGCTCGAGACGCCCGCCATCCTGGAGTCTCGAGGCGTGGCGATCGGCCCGCCGGCGACGGTGGGCCCCCTTGCGGTGTTCGCGTGTAAGGCGCTCGAGGCGGTGTGCGGCCGCCGAGCCCCTGCGGCGACCATGGATACGCTGCGGTCCGATGCGGAGGCGCTGCCCGTGGGGGGGCGCGGGTGGCGGCTCTCGTGGGTGCGCGATGCCCTCGGATGGAACCGGCGCAAGCGTGCGGTGGTCTCGGCGGCCTTGCACCTCCCGCCCCTGGGGCCCGACCTGGCACGCCTCGTCGCGGCGGCGAGCCTCACCCATATCGGCCAGAGCGCCGCCTTCGGCTTCGGGCGGTACGCCCTGGAGCGCCCCTAGGAGGCGGGCGGCATGGCGACCCTCTACGTGGCGGACCAAGACGCCGTGGTGCAGCGCGTGGGCGAGCGAGTCCGGGTCGTGTGCGAGGACAAGGTGCTCGCCCGAGTCCCTGCCCGAAGCCTGGAGAGTGTCTTCGTCTTCGGCGATGTGACCGTCACGACCCCCGCGATCGCCCTGATGGCCAAGCATGAGGTGCAGCTCGCCTTCCTGGACCGGAGGGGGCAATTCCAGGCTCGCCTGATCTGCGGTCGGGCGCCCTTGGGTCCCCCCCATCGGCTTAGGGCCCAGTACCGCTGGGCCGCGAATCCCGCCCTCGTGCTCGCCAGCGCCGCCGCCGTCGTCTCGGCCAAGCTCACGGCGTCGCGTGCGTGGCTGCTCAGGCTCCGGCGCAATCACCCGGACCTGGGTCTCGACGAGGCAGTGGACGTCATCGGCAGGCTGCGGCGCGCGGCGCGCGCGAGCGGGGACCTGAAGGCGGTGCGGGGTATCGAGGGACGGGGCGCGGCCGTCTACTTCCACGCCCTGCGCGCGGCCATCAGGTCGGAATTGCCTTTCCCGGGACGGGTGCGGCGGCCCCCGACGGACCTGACGAACGCGCTTCTCTCCTTGGGGTACTCGTTGATCCGATGCGAGGTCGAGGGCCAGCTCCATGCTCAGGGCCTCGACGCCCAAGTCGGCTTCCTCCACGCGGAGCGCGCTGGCCGGCCCGCGCTCGCCCTGGACCTCATGGAGGAGTTCCGCGTAGCGGTCGTGGATCGTCTGGTGCTGAGGTGCCTCAACCTTCGCATCATTCAAGAGGCAGACGCCGACGACGACGAGACCCGCGGCGTTCGCCTCAAGCCCGATGCGTGCCGGCGCTTCGTGCGGGAGTATGACCGGATCATGACCGCTCTGATTCGGCGGCGGGATGGGAGGCTCACCTCGTGGCGCCGGGTCATGCACCAGCAGGCGCGGGAGATGCTCCTCGCGACGCGGGACGAGCGGCCCTACCGGCCGTGCGAGATCAGGCTGTAGAGGGGCCTGCGCCGTAACTACGAGTCGTTTTTCGGCCAGGAAGGTGATGCGCAGGGCGATTTCGAATAACCTGGGCGTGGTTGAGGCGGAGG
>DBQI01000042.1:0-2308 GCA_002305165.1 Armatimonadetes bacterium UBA1398 | reverse complement strand
TGGGCGCATAGCCCTTTGAGACAAGTGGACCGGCTCCTTCATAATCTCCGTTGTCGTTGCAGGCCTGCCTGGGCGCATAGCCCTTTGAGACAGCCACACGCATAGCATTTTCCTTCTCTATGCGGTTGCAGGCCTGCCTGGGCGCATAGCCCTTTGAGACGGTCCATGACCGCATCGCGGTCGTCCCTACTGGTTGCAGGCCTGCCTGGGCGCATAGCCGGAGGATGAGTGCTGAATGGCGAGTAGTGAGGGCGGACCGCAATAGGCAGGATGTCATACTGGGCGGTTCTCTTGAGGCGCCTCGACGCCGCGACGCGTATCAGGGAGGTGGGTCCCGGGAGTGGGAGGAGTGCCCATCCGCATCTCCGATGACGAGCTCTGGGAGGCTTGGACTGCGGCCCGCCGCGGCGGACGCGCCGCCGGACCTGACGGTGTATCGCTTCAGGAGTTCGGACGAGGCGTCGCACGGCGCCTCGCCGCGCTAGGCAGGCGCCTTCGGTCCGGTCGCTACGCGCCGGGCCCCTATCGGCGCGTGTGTCTGCCCAAGCCCACCGGGGGCGTTCGAACGATCTGCGTCGCGAACGTAGGCGACCGAGTGGTCCAGCGGGCCCTGCACCATCGCCTGCTCCCCCATGTTGAGGCCGTTAGCCTTCCCTGCAGCTTCGCCTATCGACCCAGCCTCAGCTACCGGGATGCCTGGGCCGCCGTTGCCAGACACCGCGCCTCCGGCTTCCAGCAGGTCCTGGAGACCGATGTCGAGAAGTGCTTCGACCGCATCCGCATCGAGCTCGTCAGGGAGATGATCACCCAGGTGGTGCGCGATCAGCCCCTCATCGAACTGGTTCTCGAGTGCCTGACCGCCGCCCACGAGGGCGCGGCGGATCTGGGCCTCCCCCAGGGTGCCGCCATCTCCCCCTGCCTCTGCAACCTGGTGCTCACCGATATGGACAGGGCCCTCGCGCGCCGGCACATGCGGCTCGTGCGATACGCGGACGATATGGTCGTCATGTGCCGGTCCCACGGAGGAGTGGAGCGGGCCCTCGAACGGGCCGAGGAGGCCCTCGCGAGCCTCGGGCTGTCCCTGAACAGGCGCAAGACCCAGGTGAGCGACTTCCGGTCTGGCTTCGACTTCCTGGGGGCCCGGTTCGTGGGAGGGATGGTCCTCGCGGGCGGGGTTGCCCCCTATGGCGCCGGACGCCCGGCCCCCTCGCCCCGACGTCGACGGCCTCGGAAACTGACATACGTCTTCTGAGTGGCCCGTCGTGCCTTGAGCGCGTCACGAACGGGAGGGTATCGCTGTGGCTGAGGTGCGCATGGAGGCCCACTCTGAGGAACACGTCGCCGACCGAGTGGTAGAGCGGTTCTACCGGAACGACGCGTCCCGCAAGGACGACGCTAGGCGGCTCGTCCAGCGGGTCCGCGCGGCCCTCGCCGACAATGCGCCCCAGGACTGGCGCTTCACGCGGCATCCGAGCGCGCGGTTCCTCGTCTCGCTTGTGGTGACCGGTGCCGCTGGGGCGGCGGCGAAGTTGTAGTGGCACACGACCCTCGGGGGGTGGCAGTCCATGCTTAAGGCTCCACTCGGCGATGACGCGCCGGTGATCACCCATTACTTCACGAATCGCACGGACCAGCAGGAGCGGTTCCGCCAGGCGCTCAACGCGCGGGAGGGCGAGCACGTGCCGGTGATCGCGTGGTATGGCGTGGGAGGGGCGGGCAAGTCCTCGCTGGTCCGCAAGTTGCGTGAGTTGCTCCGGACGGAGCACCCCGATGTGCCCCACGCCCAGTGGGACTTCAACAGCGGGTTCGAGCCCGAGAAAGCACTGACGGGGCTCCGGAACGAGCTGGCCGCCTGGAGCCGGAACCTCCCTGGGGATGACTTCACCTTCCCTCGGTTCGACCTCGCCCAAGCCGTTCTCGCGGAGAAGATGGGTGAGGCGCCACTGCAGGGCGGGACGGGAACGGTCGGTGGGGCCATGGAGGCTCTGGGTGAACTGATCCCCATCCCCATCCTGAACATCCTGGTAGGCCGGTTGGCGGCCCAGGGGGGTGAGAAGCTCGTCAATCACGTGCCGAGGCTGCGGAAGTGGCTGGAGGGCGCCGGAGGCCGTGAGATGGCGAAATGGCGGCTCATGGAGTCCCAGGCGCTATCCGAGCGGCTGGTGTGGGCCTTCGCTTCGGATCTTGCCGAGTTGCTGGACGAACACAAGGTCCGGCCGGGGCGCGCCCGTCGGGCGGTGGTATTCCTGGATGCCTATGAGAGGCTCTTCGCTGGCATGGAGGGTGGCGACGCGGCCCAGGCCCAGTA
>DBQI01000034.1 GCA_002305165.1 Armatimonadetes bacterium UBA1398 | reverse complement strand
GCCCTGATGAACAAGGGATTGAGACGAGATGCCACCACATACCGGGGGCATCTGGTGGGCATGGAGGGCCCTAGCACGCCGCCCTGATGAACAAGGGATTGAGACATTACGACCCGGTCGAAGACCGGGTCGCGGTCGTCTGCCCTAGCACGCCGCCCTGATGAACAAGGGATTGAGACCAATCGGAGGAGCAGACAGTGTTTCTTGGGATCGACCCTAGCACGCCGCCCTGATGAACAAGGGATTGAGACCAGCAGGACGGCGAGGTCGTCATCAGGGGGCTCCCGCCCTAGCACGCCGCCCTGATGAACAAGGGATTGAGACGTACAGCTCACCTAAGTTGTTATTTGCTATGACTAGGCCCTAGCACGCCGCCCTGATGAACAAGGGATTGAGACAACAGGAGCCACGCACCCCGCCCCCTGGAGCCTACCTGCCCTAGCACGCCGCCCTGATGAACAAGGGATTGAGACTAGAGATATGCTGTGTTTTCGCAGTCGTATTTGCTTCCCTAGCACGCCGCCCTGCTGCGCAGTTCGTCAGCCGCATCCCCCTGCGTTCTTGTCGAAGGTAGTCTTCGGTGGGTCAGCGAACCGCGTCTGTGCGGACGCTGAGTCGCCCGCTGAATGAGCCAGGGGGTGCGGGGATGTCCGATCCAAGCGGCAGCGCGTCCAACCTCAAACAGCGCGAGGTGAGGCGCGCCTTCCTCCAGGTCTTCATCCCAGCCAAGGTCACGGAGGAGAGCGGAATCCCCTCCGGGCTGTCCTGGACGCCGCTGTCGTGGTGCGGCCAACCCCAGGCCCATCTGACTCCGTCAGTCTGGACCTACCTGTCCAAGCGCGCGTTGGACCATGTGCGGGCCGACATGCCTGTGACCGTGGCCCCGGGGGAGAGCCCGTCTGCCAGCCCGCGTGGGCTGCAGGACCTGCGGCTGAGCATAGTGAGGCCCATGGGGACGGGGACCTACAGGACGAGGACCGCGGCGACCCTCAGGCTTACGGCCGAGGGGATCCAACTGTTCCGGTTCGCGACCGGGGTGGCCATCCTGCGCCTGGAGTTCGAGGTGGAGGCCAGAGATGGTCTGAGGCTCGGGCAGCTGCTCAAGGCGACCAACGCCGTGCGCTCCTGGTGCCAACGGGCGGATGGTCGCAAGGGGGGGCGGTGCCTGCTGGTCTGCAGGAAGGCGGCTGCCCGACGGCCCGAGGGATCCAAGGCTGCGGCTCGTCCTCCGAAGCGCGGCCGGCGGGCCGCCTGGGAGCGGCTGAGCAATGGCCGCGTGGTGGCGCTCGAGGAGCTGATCGGGGACATCCTTCGCATGGCGCCTGACGCGCCCCTGGCGCCATCCTTCGCGGACGCCCGCGGAGGGCCCATCCTCTCCGTCGCGCGGATCGCACCCCCGTCCTCGCCGGGGGGCGAGGACGCGACGGCCTTCCGGGAGACGGCCTTCCGCCTTCACGCGGGCTACGACGTGGACTACCTGCCGCCCGCCGTCGTGGGGACAGGGGAGTGGGACGGGCTGTTCGAGACATTCGACCGTATCGCCTTCTGCGGGGCGCTAGAGGGCGCCGCAGCCCTGTACGAGGACCGCGGCATTGATTTCGACAACCAGTTCTGCGCCAATGCGCGACACCAGTACTCCCTCGTCTACCTCCTGGCCCTACATCAGAGGGAAGCGATGCTGCGTCTCGCCGAGCGAGCGGCTTCGCTTCCCGATCTTGGCAAACAGGATCCCGACGCGAAAGAGATCCGAGACCTGCGCGATGCCCTGCGCGAGTTCAGGCTCCACCACCGATTCACCGACGTGGCTCGGACGTCGATGTACGCAGGGTTCTACGCGCTCCTGGAGCGACGTCTCAACCTAGCCCAGTTGCATAGCGAACTCGATGAGGAGATCGCGGAGATCGACGCCTATCTGCAGCAGCGCCGCGATGAGCGGTTGGGTGACAAGGTGCGTGGACTCAACTTCATCGTTGCGGCCTTGGCGCCGCTCGGCCTGGGCGTCAGCTACCTGGGGGCCAACATCGTAGCCGACATGACCTGGAACAGCCCCAGCGTGTGGCTGCCGTGCGCGGGCTGCGTCGCACTCACGGTGGTGTTGGCGTGGGGCGCCTGGCCGCGGGATGGACGAAGGAGCCCCGCACGGAAGAGGCCTTGATGGCGATCCTCCGCGCGCAGCGGGACGTGTGCGCGGAGGAGCCAGACGGTCTTCAAGGCAGCCTCGGCCTGCGGATGCGCGAGTGTTCGTGAGACACGGGACACGAAAGGTGGGCCCGATTCGATGAAACGCCTCGTCACCGTGCTTGGCAAGGGCAGGAGAGACAATGCCACCGGTCAGTACTCATACGAGCAAGCCAAGTACCGCTTCCCCAGCGGCAAGGTTCGCACGGGCACACTGTTCGCCGCCCTAGCGGCGAAGGAGTATGGCGCCGGCCAAATCCACTGCCTCGCAACGGACGATGCCTGGAACCTGCATGGCAAAGCTCTCCGGGACGCCGCCTCGCCGGTCCCAGTAGTACAGCATCCGGTCGATGCGATCCTGGGCGAAGCCGAACTCTGGCATGTCTTCGAAAGGGTGGTGGGCATCCCCGAGTGCGGCGACGCCCTCATCCTGGACTTCACGCACGGGTTCCGCTCCATGCCCCTGGTCGGCGTCGTGGCCGCGAGCGTCGCCGCCCGGGTGCACCATGCCACCATCGAAGGCCTGGTCTACGGGGCGTTCGAGCAGAAGGACTGCAACGGCGTTGCCCCTGTCGTCGATCTCATGCCCTTCTATGACCTCCTCAGATGGCAGGCGGCATCCGATGAGTTCGCGCGCACGGGCCTGGCAGGCAGCCTGGCCGCGATCGAAGTGAGGGGCGGCTCGGCCCCCGGCTGGCTGAACAGCTTCAGGACGCACGCCCGCGGCTTGGCGCTGGCGCTGACCATGATGAACCCGACGGCAGCCAACCTCTCGGCGCGGAAGCTTGAGGCAGCCGTTTCCAAGGCGAGTGGCGCGCCCGGCGGAGCGAAGGTCCCGGCGGCCCCTCAGCCCTGGCCAACAGTAGCCGGCTGGGTCGGCGAGGCATGCGCGCCCTTTCTGAAGCACGACAACACGACCCCCGAGGGGCGGTTACGCCACGAGGCGGACTTGATCCGCTGGTACAGAGAACGCGGACACTACACCCAGGCGGTGACGCTCTTTCGTGAGTGGCTCGTCTCTCTCGTGGGCTGGGCGCTCACGGGAGAGTACCTGCTTATGCGCGACGAAAGAGAGCAGGTAGAGAGCTGTCTGGGGTACCTTCAGGCGCGCGCTCGAAAACCCCAGGCTCGGCCCCGCGGCGAGGTGCGGGAGGACTTCCTCGAGAAGGTGGGCACGCTCAACTGGCGCCAGGAGTTGCTCGACACCTTGGGACCGATTACCGAAGTCCGCAATAACATCGCCCACTGCGGCATGGGCCGCAGGGAGGGCGCACCCTCCGGGTATGCCAAGATCATTGACAAGCTTGTCGACGGGCCGTTGGGAGCTCTCATCGAGAAGTCCGGGCTCGGCTGGTCAGAAACTGCCTCAGGTGGCTAGCGAGGCGGGGCCGAGAGAGAGCGCGGGACGCCGGCGGCCAGTGCCCGGCGCCATCACCCGGTGGCGGTCTTCTCGCCGGCCGTACCGGCGCGTAGAAGCGCCCACACGACGCGAGGCCGCAGAGGGAGTTCGTGCACTCGCGGCGCGCGAAGGGTTCCTCCTTGAGGGGTAGGGCGCTGACGGGCCCCTGCCGCCAATCTACGCCTCCGAGGCGCGGCGTCGCGCCTCCTCGACCATCTCCCTAAGCTCGAGGCCCTCGTAAGCATCGTAGTCGTCGACGTAGCTGGGGTCGAGGGCCAGGGCTCGGTCCCACGCCTCGACGGCCTCGGACCAGCGCTCTAGCCTGTAGTAGCAGTGAGCAAGGGTGTCGAGGGTCGCACTCTCGGGCGCTAGTGAGACGGCCTTCTCCGCGAGAGGCAGGGCCTCGGACGGGCGCGACGGCTCCATGTCGTGGGCAAGAACCCATGCAAGGTTATTGCATAGCCGTGCGTGGCCTTCGGGGTCTGCCTCCTCGGTCCACACCCGCAGCGCGGCCTCATAGTGCTCGATGGCGCGGTGCAGGTTCTCGCCCCGGTCGCCCGCCGGCAGGTTGGCGCAGGCTATCCCCAGGTTGTTCTGGGTCATCGCCCAGTCGTGGGGCGCCGCCTCCTCGGTATAGGTCCTCAGCGCGGCCTCGTAGTGCTCGATCGCGCGGCGGAGGTTCTCGCCCCGGTCACCCATGGGCAGCTGGCAGTACGCGATCCCCAGGTCGTTCTGGACCGTCGCCCACTCATGGGGCGCCGCCTCCTCGGTGTACACCCTCAGCGCCGCCTCGTAGTGCTCGATGGCAAGACAGAGGTTCTTGCCCCGGTCGCCCGTCGGCAGATCGCCGTAGGCGTTCCCCAGGTTGTTCTGGATTCCCGCCCACTGCTGGGGCGCCGCCTCCTCGGTTCGCACCCGCAGCGCCGCCTCGTAGTGCTCGATGGCGAGGCGCAGGTTCTCGCCCCGGTCGCCCGTCGGCAGGTTGGCGTAGGCTATCCCCAGGTTGTACTGGGTCGCTGCCCAGTCCCGGGGCGCCGCCTCCTCGGTGTACACCGTCAACGCGGCCTCGTAGCAGTCGATGGCGCGGCGCAGGTTCTCGCCCCGGTCGTCCGTCGGCAGATCGCCGTAGGCGTTCCCCAGGTTGTTCTGGGTCATCGCCCAGTCGTGGGGCGCCGCCTCCTCGGTGTACACCCGCAGCGCGGCCTCGAAACACCGGATCGCTTGGCGGAGGTTCTCGCCCCGGTCGCCCGTCGGCAGCCTGCCGTAGGCTATCCCCAGGTTGTTCTGGGTCGCTGCCCACTCATGGGGCGCCGCCTCCTCGGTCCAGACCCGCAGCGCGGCCTCGAAACACCGGATCGCTTGGCGCACGTTGTCGCCCCGGTCGCCCGTCGGCAGGTCGCCGTAGGCGTTCCCCAGGTTGTTCTGGGTCATCGCCCAGTCGTGGGGCGCCTCCTCCTCGGTGTACACCCGCAGCGCGGCCTCGTAGTGCTCGATGGCAAGA
>DBQI01000065.1:221328-329996 GCA_002305165.1 Armatimonadetes bacterium UBA1398 | reverse complement strand
CAACGAAAATGAAAAGACCCTGCCCCAGGAAGTGGCCACACCGTAGTGTGTTTCGACTCTTTGACCGCCTTCACCAGCCAGCGTACACTGTCACGCGGACCGCTATTCCCATGGGGGCACGCTCGATGACAGACCAGCGACGCAAGAGCCGTGCGGCATGGCTGTCGGTGGCGTCCAATACAACCCTCGTTGTGCTCAAGATTGCCGCTGGGCTCCTGGTCGGCAGCGTCTCTATCCTCTCCGAGGCCATCCACTCCGGTGTGGACCTGCTCGCCTCGTTCATCGCCGTAATGGCGGTGCGGGCCTCGAGCAAGCCGCCGGACGAGCGTCACCCCTTCGGGCACGGCAAGGTCGAGAGCATCTCGGGGACCATCGAAGCCCTGCTGATCTTCGTCGCGGGTGGCTGGATCATCTACGAGGCGATCCACAAGCTGCTGGCGCCAGAGCCGCTGCAAATGGTGCACTGGGGTGTAGCCGTCATGGGAGTATCAGCCCTGGCCAACGCTGCGGTCTCATCCCACCTCTTCCGCGTGGGCCGCGATACCGATTCCCTGGCGCTCATCGCCGACGGGTGGCACCTTCGGACGGACGTATGGACCTCCCTGGGGGTCGCCCTGGGGATGCTCGCCATCAGTGTCGGCGGGTGGCTTGCCCCCAACCTAGACCTCACCTGGGTCGACCCGGTGATCGCCATCGTGGTCGCCCTGATGATCTTGAAGGCCGCCTACGATCTGACCGGGCAGTCATCGCGGGATCTGGTCGACACCAGCCTACCCGCAGATGAAGAAGAGCTGATCAAGCGGCACATCCGCAGCCAGCATCAGGTCCTGGGCTTCCACCATCTCCGCACGCGGAAGGCGGGGGATCTACGGTTCATCGAGTTCCACCTGATGGTGGAGGCGGAGATGACCGTGCTGGAGTCACATAGGATCACAGAACGGCTCACGGAGTGGATCCAAGAGCACTACCCTAAGTCAACAATCACCATCCATGTGGAGCCCTGCGAACTGAAGTGCCCTCCGCACTGTGTGGCCGGCTGCGTCCTCACCGATGAGCAACGCGCCGCCCGCCGCGCCGATCAGGGCACCCAGACGCCGCTGGGTCAGTAGCGCCGCAGCAGCTCGAGCATCGCGCGGTCGAGTCGGTGGTCTCCGAGGGCCTCGTAATCAACGTCCGGGCGAGCGCTGTCGAGGATGCCGAAGGAGCCGCGGAAGTTCCAGAGCGCCCAACCCCAACCGGCCTCTTGCCAGAGCTGCAGCCAGTCCTCCATCCATGCAAGGGCCACCGCGTGAGGGGTCTGGTTGAAGCAGCCCCACTCGCCAACATGCACGCCGCAGCCCATAGCCTCGAGCTCCTGCCACGGGAGGATGTACTCCTCGCGCAGACGCTCCTTGTCCCAGATTCCATCGCCCTCGGAAAGCGGCCAGGTGGGTTCAGGCCACTGGTCGGACCCTCCTACCCAGCTCGCACGGTGGTGGCTGATGCGCATAGGGTCATAGCCACGCGTGCTCTGCCCGACCCCAGCGCCCGCCAGTTCGAAAACCGGCACGCGGCCCCAGTTCAGGCCATCGGCGATGATCAAACGGTCCGGATCCTCCTCGCGGATGGCCTCAATGAGCCGTCGGTGCACCTTCAGATACTGATCCTTGGGGATAGCACCCGGCTCGTTCAGTAGGTCGAAGCTGAGCTCCTCGCTCGGTACGCCACGGTAGCGTTGGGCGAAGTGGGCCCAGTGGGCGGCGGCGGCCTCGAGCGCCTGATCGTCCGCCCAGATGTCCAGCGGCTCGGCGGGCGGGTTCACGCAGTAGCCAGGGGCGCGATGCAGGTTCAGGTTGACGTGTATGCCTCGCTGGCGCCCCATCTCGATGGCATCATCGACCTGCCCCAGGATGGCCGGGTCCATCTCGAGCCACCGGGCTGGATCCGGCTCCGACCAGCACCGGTAGGACATGGGGAGCCGCACGAAGTCGAAACCCCACTCGGCGATGCGGTCGAAGTCCCACTCCACGAAGGCCGAGTTCGGCTGATCCGTGAACTTCTCCAACAGGTTGAAGCCCCGCCACCGAGGCAGCTTCACGGCATCCACGGTCTCTTGTCCCCTCGCGCACGGCGCAGCCAATGCTGCCCCCGCTGCCGTAACTCCGAGTTGCAGGAAGCGTCGACGGTCCATTGCATCACCCTGGCCTCAGCAGATCTCTACCCACTCGATGCCCATCGTCTGCGCTGCCACCTTGAGAGCCCCCAGATGATCGCCGTAGCCGACCGCCAGGTGGTGCGAGCCCCCTTCGTTGCTATAGCGAGTTAGGAACTCACAGACGCCGCCCGGGTAGAGCGGCTTCATCTTGAAGTGCGGCGAGCGCACGTCAGACGCAGGGCCCCAGTCCTCGACCTCACCCCTGAAGCCGATCATCCTGAGCTTCCCGCCGGGGCCGGTCACCAGGTTCAGGAAGGTCACTTCGCCCGGTCGCTGCACCGAGAACACGCACACCGACGGCTTACCGGGCAGGAAGGCAGAGTCGTTCAGGATGAGGCGCGGCGCTATGTCAGGGTGGGCGAGTCGGTAGTTGGTCTCGGCCATGTGGTTCATGAAGATGGCGTCGCCCGCGAAGTCGATGGTGAACATCTCGGTGAAGTTGGTGTCATCGGTGAGGGCACGCATGAGCATGACTGCAACGGCCGAGGTGGGATCGCCCTCCCCGCCATAGCCGTAGCCGTCGGCGAGCATCTTCGAGATAGCCAGGAAGGGCAACGTCTCGATGCCTGGGTGGTCTACTGCGGCGGTGAAGAGGGGGCAGACGGCCGAGAGCTCCTCCTCGTCGGCCATCGCGCGCAGGCCCAGCTCCACTCGGAGCGACCGGCGGTGGTCTTCCTCGGTCACCGTCGGATCGATGATGAAGTCGTGCCGATCCCGCTCCAGCGCCTGGGTGACTCGGCCTTCGGACACGTTGGCGATGTGATCAGCCAGCACCGCGGACGAGAGATGCCGCACCTCCACACCCGTGCGCGCCAGCAGCTCGCTGGGCTCAACGCCTAGGTCGCCCATCCCGTCGAAGGTGTGCCCCAGGATGCCGATGCGGCCGCCATCCAGGCTGCGCGCGGCGGCTACTCCGCTGATGACGGCCTCCACCTGGGCAAGCGCCTCGGATGAGCGGTAGTGTCCCGTCACGACATGGTAGGCCCGGCCATGACGCCTCAGAACGCTGCAGAGGTCCTGCACCCCATGCATTCCATGGTTGCTCGACACGTCCTGGGAGCAGAAATCCGCGGTGATCGCGTGGATGCGCTGTGTGTTCCAGACAAGCAGGGGCGCGGCAGTCCTAAGGAGCCCCGGCAGAGCGATGAGGCTTGGCGAGTAGGAGAGCAGAACGATGACGATCACGTCGACGTCCTCGGCAGCGAACTCGGCCAGTGCCCCTTCGACATCAGTGCGGCGAGAGAGAGCGTGGGCCGGAAACACCTCCCCGAAGTCCCCCAGGCGCGCGGCAATCTCCCTCGAGAAGCTATCGAGGTCCTCGATCAGGTCGGGCATGCACTCCCGGTAGAGCTCCAGTGTAAGACCGATGTAACCGATCCTAGGCTTCATTTGCGCTGCGCTCCTTCGGTCAGCCGTCACGACACCGCCGCCATAGCCCGCTCGATGAGAGCGCGGGCGTTCCCGTAGAAGATCCCCTCAACCTGGCCCCTCGTCAGGGCGCACTTGCCACTGGCTCGTTTCAGAGCACGCAGAGTCTCGTAAACGAAGAAGGTGAGCTGAAGCGCCCCGCCGGTCTCCGAGGAGATCGACCACGGGTGACGCTCTCGAGTCAGGAAGATGCATTGGCGGTTCACGCAGAGGTGCTTCCCTCGGTGGGCGGTGATGGGTAGGTCTGTACCGAAGAGGAGTCGCTCCGAGGGCACGGCGTTCAGGACCACTTCGATAGTCTCAGCGTCGTCCAGCGCGGCCACGTCGTAGTACAGGTTCGGAAACTGGCGCAGTCGATCGATCGCCTGCTCGATGAACCACGGGCCGTAAGACCGGCCAATGTGCGCCAGGATCACTGAGACGTTGGGGCACTCCACGCAGAGTTCGCAGACCTCGTCTATGTTGCGCGGATCAGCGATCCGGCCCGCCCGAGGCACATGCAGCATGATGATGGCGCGCCGGAAGCCCGCGACTCGACGTGCCGCGCGTGGGACCATATCCACAATCGAGACCTCTTCCGTGGGCCGGTCTACCAGAGCGTGGTAGGGCTTGAAGCCCAGGAACCCGCCCTCCTCCAGGAGCCGGTTCAGCGACCCCTCATCCGCGCGCGGATCCAGGAGAGCCAGCCCATGCACTCGAGGGTCCGAGAGTTGGTCGGCGACGTACGCATTGCCGGCATCGATATCCATGTACTTCGAGGGCATCCCGAAGACGAGGGCCTCATGCCACGTCGCAGGCATGAGGGCGCCTAGGGCCTCGAACAAGTGATCGACGCTGAAGTCGCGCTCGTGGCTTCCGAAGGAGGCCCGGATCTCCGCCTCTGTGGGCGTACGGCTCTGGTGGGCGGTGAGGTAGATGTGGGCGTGGCAGTCCAGGACCCGATCCGGGACGAAGCTCTCAAGCTCCTCCCTGTAGAGCGGCAGATCCCGCTCGCGGAAGTAGTCCGGCTCGCTGATCCAGTGCAGTGTGCTCAGCCCCTTGCGGTCCTAACCCCAGGGTATAGGACATCCATGGCCCGCGCGTAGCGTTCATAGCCCTCGTCATACGCGGGCTTTGTCTCCGGGTTCGGACTGAACGTCCGGCACCCCTCCACCGACCCACCCGGCCACTCGATAGCACTCTCGTCGCCGGCTGCCAGAAGACCCAGCAGCGCGGCCCCCCGGCATGCGGCTTCGGGCGCCTCGGTGACGACTACAGGCAGACCCAGGACGTCAGCGAGCATCCCCATCCAGATCACTGACGAGGCCGCGCCCCCGGTGAGCGTCACCTTCTCCCACCGCCGCTCGGCGCCGCTCAAGAGTCGCAGGCAGTCTCTGGCGCCGTAGCACACCGCTTCCATGGCAGCCCGCGCAAGATGAGCCCTGCCGTGGTTCAGGCTGAGGCCCAGGAAGCCCCCTCGGACGGTCGAGTCGAAGGAGGGCGTCGACATCCCGGCGAGGTGAGGCAGACACGTAACGCCCTCCGCCCCCGGCGGCACCGCATCGGCTGCCAGAGCCAGCGCCTGGACTCCGCCGTCACTCTCCAGGAGCCCCTGCAGCCATGAGAGACAGGCTGCCGCCGTCTTGGTATACGCCATGATGAACCAGCCATCGCCGAGAGGGTGGGGCGAGATGGAGAGGCCCCGGCCACCATAGGGCGCCGCATCGGGCACCATGGTGAGCAGTGGCATGGCTGTGCCAAGGGTGCCCGAGAGCTGACCAGGCGCCCGGTTCCCCACCGAGAGGGCGCCCGAGTACTGGTCATTGGTGCCGACAGCCACAGGAATGCCAGCTGCAAGCCCGAGCTCGGCCGCGGCCGAGGAGGTCAACCGGCCAGCCGCGGCCCGCGCGGGCACCACATCACCGAAGGACTCCGTAGGCAACCCGACCAGGTCCGCGGCCTCCGGCCACCAGTCGCCCATCTGGCGGTCCAGGAGCCCCATGGAGCCTCCGTTGGATGGGTCGCAAGCGGCGCGGCCCGTGAGCCGGAGGGCGATGCAGGCCGGAAGCACCAGAGCCCGGGCGCACTGCGCCATCACCTTAGGCTCATGACGACGCAGCCAGAGGAGCTTGGAGATAGAATCGATCGCACTCGGTCGCGGGAGGCCGGTGTGCCTCGTGTAGGCTTCGGCCCCCAGCCGCTCCTCTACCTCGCGCGCCTCGGCCTCGGCTCGCACGTCGAGCCACGCGATAGCCGGTCGGAGAGGCATGTTCCGGTCGTCGAGCACCACGAACGTCTGGCCTTGGGATGAGAGCCCCAGCCCCACGATGTCCGCGCTTGGGAGGCCCTCGCTGACGGCGCGCACACCGTCCACCACCGCACGCCAGTAGGTCTCAGCCGCCATCTCGGCCCAGCCTGGCTGGGGAGAACCCAGCTCATAGGCCTGACTGGACAAGCGTACGGGACGGCCATCCTGGGCGTCGTAGAGCCCGACCTTCGTCGCCGAGGTGCCGAGATCAACACCGATCACTGCGCGCATCGAGGATCCACCTACTCCGCCGGCTCATAGCCCCAATCACTGAACGTGGCCGGACCGTCCGTCTGGACGCCCAGGATGCCGCGGCGCGTGTTGTTACGCTCTGACACGTACACCGTCGGCGACTCAACGAGGGGCTGTCCGTCGCGGAGCACACGTATGCGTACGCGGTCCGTCTCGACGATACCCTCCAGGGTCAGTGCACCGGCGCCAAGCGAGGCGTTCGTTGCCTGCCACCGCGGTTGGCCGGAGAGGGCGAGGTCGAGCAGTCGAGCGCCTGCGGCGTCGAGCTCCACGGCGAACCCCTCGCTCAAGTCGGCCGCGGTCTGGAAGAGCAGCGCGACTCTCCCCGCGTCCCCAGCGCCGCTAACGGTCACCCGCCACGTGCCCTTCGCGCCCTCGACTAGCTGGTTCAAGCCAACGCCCTCGGCTGCGGCGACGAGCGCGCCCCCTGCCCCTAGCGACCACTCGCCCGCCTGAGACTGCCATCCCATACCCAGGTCAGTCGTCGTGCCTGGAGCCTCGACGGTCGCCGTGCCAGTGCCCTCACCCGCGAACCCCCAGAACTCCGCGAGGCCGATCCAGGTCTGGAAGCCGATGTGCCCAGCTCGCTCGGTGATCCCGTCCGGGATCGTCATCCAGGGGCTCTCTGACAGCACCTGCCCAGTCGCGTCGTAGAGCTTCACGCGCGCCTCGCCGGCTCGGGTCTCCGCCTCCAGGAGGTAGTCGGTGTCATAGTGCCAGGTGGCTGACGGGCCCTGCCATAGCTCGCCGAAAGGCGTGGCATACAGCATCAGGCATCCGTTGCCCCACTCGCCCCCCAGCCAGCACAGGAGCCCCGACTCGCGGGTGGGATCGACGAGGAACTCCATGCCGGCCCCGCCAGTCCCCGGCTGCACCCGGACCCACGTGCGCCACACGCGGTGGGTGTCTTTGGTCGGAAGGTGGATAGCCCAGGCTCGCTCCGCGGGCCGCGTCTGCTGGATCCGGTCTCGGGTACCCGAAGCCCACATCCAGAGCCCCCCGCCCAGCAGTGACCAGTCGGGGTCGTTGCCGAGGCGACGCAGGTTCGGTGGGTCGTCCACGACTGGACTCAGAGGCTCAGCCGCGACGATGGGGCTGCGGAAGCGGGCCGGTCCGCCCGAGGAGAACACCCCTGCGGCCGAACCCGAGCGGGGCCCATCCATCTCCACCCAGGGCCCCTGAGAGATCAGATCCTTGCCATCGCCCGTCAGGAGTTGAACGCGGACCCGGTTGCCCTCGACCACTCCCTCCAACCACACGGCCGTGTACGGCACGAGGGGCGCTGTCGCATCCTGCCACAGGAGGTCACCGGTCGGCCCGGCAAGCCAGAACCCCGTCGCGGCGCCTCCGATGCCGCAGCGGTAGCCACTGCCGGTGTCTGAGGTCGCCAGGAGGGACAGGCCGCACTCCGGCAGCGAGAGGGACGGCTCGACGAGGCACCGGAACGCGCCATCGGTGAAGGAGTCCTCCCAGAGCGCTACTCCCTCCCCCGAGCCACGGTGTATCAGCACGGCTCCGAACTCATTGGCTCGGCCCCACTCTCCGCGGAGCAGGCGCCACTCGGCGCTCTGTGCGCTCTGACCGAAGCTCAATAGCGACACGGCTGTCATGATCGTCATCGCGGCAATACCTCCACGCCCTAGCATGGGCTCTTCACTCCTTGCATTGAGGATCGAAACTGGGCACCGACAAACGCTCGCCTCCGCGCTGCGCGGATTCATGAGCAACAATCCCAGGGGCCGTCATAGCCACCGCTTCGTAGACGTTCACAGACGGCTCCCTGTCCTCGACCACCGCAGAGACGAACTCGTGGGTTAGGAACGGGTGGGATCCCCCATGTCCCGAGTCATAGCGCATGGCATCGGGCAGCAGATGGGCGTAGTCGCGCGGGGGAGGCGCGTCTCCGCCGTCCATGGACCGGATGACGTAGGGTTGGCCGGACCAGCTACCGGCGAACAGGGAACAGCGAGTGCCCATCCACTGGGCCCGCTCGCCGTGGTTCCACACATTCCACATCACGTTGCTCCGGCATATGTGTCCGCGGTCGGTGGTGAACAGGGCGCACTCGTTATCGAAGGGATTCCCATATAGGTTGTCCACAAATCCCTGGTCACCGCCAGCGGTACCGACGCACGCCACGCTCACCAGGCGCTCGCCCGTGACGCCGACAAGGAAGCCGGTCGAATGGGTAGGGTAGAGCTGCGGCGGTAAGCCGTAGCGCCATGTGCGCTCGCCATCCGCAAAGGAGAGCGGGTCGCCCGCGGCGCCGATGGCCGGATGATAGTACTCTACCTCCGAGTACATCAACTCGCCGAATGCACCGTCCTGATAGAGACGGCGGGCCGTGATCGCGTCCGCGCGGTAGTAGCTCGTCTCTGCCATCATGTACCGGACGCCAGTGCGCTCCTTGGTCTCCACGAGCAGCGCGCACTCCTCTAGGGACACCGCCGCCGGCACCGCCGAGAGACAATGCAGCCCCCGGTCCATCACCGCTACACAGTGCCGCGCATGGTCGGGCGCCCCGGAGAAGATGGCCACGGCATCGAGTCGGTCATCCTGTAGGAGTTCCTCAAGCGACTCATAGGCCGTGTCGCACTGGTAGCGTTGCTGGAGATGCGCGCGCCGATCGGGCAGCAGGTCGCTGACAGCGACGACCTCGGCCAGGGGGTGCTCGTGGAAGTGGAAACTGGCGCCGAACCCTCCTCCCACGACACCGATCCTGATCTTGCCCTCGCCGCTCATTGGTCGCCTCCATCGCCGTCGGAGACGAGCGTCAGGCTCGCCTCATCATAGGTTATGTGACCCTCATCGTAGGGACCATCAATGCGACTCTCGAGCAAGAAGCGTACCCGGGCTGTGCTCGCCTGTGCCGGGAACAGCACCTCAAGCCGCGTCCACTCATTCGGCACGGCCGCCTGGATCGAGCGGTGCTCAGCTACAACTTCGCCCGTCCGCCCGATCTCCTGTATCCGCAGGACGGCGCTGTCTCCAGGGCTGGCGCCGAACCCCTTGCCTCGCAGGTCGCAGCCGCGAACCCAGACCGATGCTTGGTACTCCGCCCCTTGCGCGACGGCCACCTCCTGGAACACCATGGTAACCGCCGCCTCGTGCCCGTGAGTTCTGAGCGCCTCCTGGCCCGCGTAGTAGACCGGCAGCCCCCAATCGGGGTGGATGATGTAGGCCGACTCTGGGTAGACGTACGCCTGTCCTGCGCCCGCGAACAGGTAGCGCCACCCGCCCGTCTCACCCGAAGCGCCCAGCCGGCCCAACACGCCGCTGAAGCCCGCCTCGAAGCCGGGGTTCGCGAGGAGATTCCCCGCCGTCCTCGCGGCGACGGCAAGCCGAACAGGGGGATGGCCCGCTGGCCCCCGTCCGGGGACGAGCTCCAGCGCTTGGCAGATGGCCTCGCCACCGTTGTCATTGCGGAAGCGCACCTCGATCGCGCCCGCGACAGGCCTGAGGGGCTCCAGCACCAGGTGGGTCGCGCGACCCAGTCCCCCCGCTGTGGCGGCAACGTCAACATCCTCCAGCATCACCTCGCCGTTCACGAGCACGGTGACGGCGGCATGGGGAGAGGCGGTGCTCCGGCGCGACTCGGCTAGGTGGATCACCAGATGGTAATCTCCGGGGGGCACAGTGAACGTATACGCGAACTCCCTGCCATGCGCCCCGTACCGGTACAGCTCCGCATCGTCGGTCCCAGCCACCTGATGCAGCCGCCGTGCCGTCCACCACGCCTCGCGGACAGCGTCCGCCTCATGGCCGAGACGGATCGTCCACTCGGTGGCTGGTCGCCACGCGTGCCCGTTGGTATCCACGTAATCCTGCCGGTGAGGGTACCCGAAGATCACACGCTGAGCCTCAGGCCGGCCCTGGACGGTCTTGGCCGACGGTGGTTGGGGGCTGGAGCCGAACTGGGCTCCGTCGAGCACGATCTGTCGACCCGCCGAACGGGGGTTGCCCTCGCCCCGAACGACGATCCGCAGTTCATGCGGCCCCGGTCCCAGGCCACCGCGTCGCCACGCTACAGCGCGATGACGGGTTTGAGGGCACCACAGGTCCAGACCGCGTAGCTGGCGCTCGCCGTCGACATACACATCGGCGAGCCCACCGCGAGGCCCATAGCGAGCTGCAATCTGCAGGTGGTCGCCATCGAACACGAGCTTGGCTTCGTCGCCAGGCGTGTCGCCAACCACAGCCATCCGCCCCGAATCGGACGCTCGGACCGAGGGGCGCCAGTCTCCCTCAAACTGGAACGCCGTCTCCTCGACCGCTCGCGCTGGGTCGCCAATGCCCACGATGCGCACGGGCAAGCCGCTCAGATGGGTGACCTCCGCGAGGTGGTCGCCACCGCCGAGAGGTCGGCATGACCAGGTGTCGATCACGGCGCCACCTACGGTCACCTCACGGGGCATGAAGGCCAATCGGAGGCGCTCTGTGGTCGCCTCGAGGGGCGAGACGACGGTATAGGCAACGTCGTTCGGCTCGTAGGTGACCTCGCGTATGGTGCCGGTCGAGTACAGGATGTGGTTCTCACCGGACGCGCCGAGCTCGGGCATCCAGGCAATGGTGTTGAGGACATGCTTCAGGGCCATCGGGTGCGCGATCTTGAACCACGCTCCGGCCACGATAGCGCCACCCATGATGTTGTCCTCGACAACACCCGTCGGGTGGAAGTCATAGGTGGCCAGAATGGCCTGCCTCCGGCCCACCTCCGTGGCCCACGGATCGCTCGCCACAGCGCCGTACTCGAGCCAGACCGGGGCCAACTCCATCGGGCCGTACCAGAGGGAGAGCCCACAGCAGCTTGAGGACTCAGGGTAGGCCCAGGCGCCAGAGTAGACCCCGCCCATGGAGTGCGGGCTGACGCTGGTGCGGTTCAGGAAGAGGGACATGATGTTCCGCGCGTCGGTCCGCCAGTTGGGGAACTCATCCGGGTGCTGGATCAGGTAGCGACACACGAACTCGGTGACGTTCTCGGCCTGAACGGGGTCGTTCCAGTCCCAGTAGTTCCGGCCCCAGGTGTCATCCGTCAGCCAATCTGGCAGGAGCACATCCCGCAGGTACGCAACCCCCGCCTGCCGCGCCTGCGGCACGATCCCGTCGGGCCCCTCGACGCCCATCGCGATGAGCTCGTCCAGGAAGCACAGGATGAACACGACTCCGCCGGTCTGGAGATCCTCCCACGGGACATCCTCGGGGTTGGCATACCGGCCCCAGGGTGGCGACCCTGGCCGCGTATCGCAGTGCTGCGCGAGCTGGATCCCCCAGCGCGTGGCGGCCTCCAGCCAACGCCGTTCGCCCGTCAAGCGGTAGGCCTGCACGAGGGCGTACCCCACCTCCCCCACGATGTCCAGCTGAATGAAGCCGTGGGGATCGGCATGACCGTAGGGCTTGCCCTTGGTTGGGACACTGATGGGGAACCCCGGCCAGGAGTGCTCCTCATCGGTTAGCTCATGGGCCAGCAGCACGTCGACCGCGGCATAGAGGTGAGCTATCGCGGCGGCGTCGCCCGAGTAGCGGTAGTAGTCCGTGAGGCCCGATAGCACGTACGCCATCCGCTGCCCCAGATCTCCATTGTCCCAGTCCCCAAGGGGGGGCAAGGAGATCGTGCCATCGTCTGAGACGTTCCAGGCTCCGCTGTACACGTAGTGCGGAGCCGGTGTAGGGGAGGTAGCCCAAGGGTAACGCAGCAGCGTATCGGCCGCGACGCGGGCGCGCTCGTCGAACTGCCCGTTCGGTTCGGCGTACCACGGGGCAATGATGCCATCGGCATCTAGCACGACGTCGTGAGCATAGTGCCGGTCGCCATCCTGGCCGGCAGCGGGCAGAATACACAGGAGTAGCAGCACAACAGGAAGAACTCGACACACGAGCACTATGATCCGCCTCCGATGACGACAGGTTCCCTGTGGACACTCTTGTGGCCTGTTCCCGGCGCGGCAACTTGTGGTGCAAGTTCAGCGTTACCGAGAGGAGACGCCCCATGCCTTACGCCATCAACCGTCGCCAACTCTTCTCAGGCGCTACGGCTCTAGGGGCCGGGGTTGCTGCCGCTTCGCGAGCGGCCGCGCAGCCGGTCGCCTTCGGCCGTCCTCAGATGACTGTGACCCTGAATAGCAGCACCATCCGGCCTGCTCCCCTATTGGACAAGATACGGATTGCTCGCGAGGCGGGCTATGACGGCATCGAGCTGTGGATAGACGAGCTGGAGTCCGCGGAACGCGACGGCCCCGGGGTCGACGAGCTACATGAGATCCTTCACGACCACGGCCTCTTCGTACCCAACATCATCGGACTGTGGAACGCGATGCCAGCCGAAGAGGAGGCCTGGGCCGGCGCTCTCGAGGAGTCCAAGCGTCGCATGGACCTCTGCGTCAGGGTGGGCGCGGAGCATGTCGCGGCGATTCCTCAGCCCGACCGGCCCGGTATCGACATCCTGTGGGCAGCGGAGAAGTACCGCGAACTCCTCGACCTGGGCGAGACGATGGGCATCACGGTCGCCGTGGAGTTCATCGGGTTCTTCCAAGGAGTGAATCGCCTGGGGCAAGCCGTGGCCATCGCCATTGAGTCCCGCCATCCTAGCGCGTGCGTTGTTGCCGACACGTTCCACTGCTTCCGCGGTGGCTCCATGTTCGAGGGTCTGCAGCACCTCCAGGGCTCCGTGCTTGCCGTCATGCACTTCAACGACGTGCCGGGTGACATTCCGCAGAGCGAGCAGGGCGATGAGCACCGACTGCTCCCCGGAGACGGCATCCTGCCTCTGGTGGAGATCGCGACGACGCTCTCCGACATCGGCTTCGCCGGACCCCTCTCGCTGGAGATCTTCAGCCAGGCCCTCTGGGAGCAGGACCCTCTAGAGGTGGCTAAGGAGGGTGTGCGGCGCATCCATCGCGTCCTCGATGATGCTGGCGTGGGGCACTCGCCAGGCCCCGACCACCATCTGTAGAGGCCTCCGTGGGCTCCGGGGCGCAGGTGGCGGGGCGTGCCCGCTGAAACAGAAGGCTTGAGCCATCAACATCGAACAGGGGCAGCCCCTATGACCGCCATCCTACCCGTCGTGCATGTCGAGGCGACCACACTGCCCGAGGGATGGGAGAAGGCCGTCCTCGCGGCGTGGGAGCAAGGCACACCCATAGCGACCCAGTACGATCAGGAGGGTGACCCTCCGAGCCGCGATGTCTTCCTGGCGCTCCGCATCGCGGATCCGATGGCCGAGCCTCGGATCCACCGGGCCTTCCCGGGTGGGATTGAGGACCTCGAGGTCTACCGCCAGGAGGTCCTGTACGGCGTTCACGATCACTGGGTGGATCCCGCGGCGGGCAAGTGGGAGTACACCTACCACGAGCGCCTCACCGCCTACGATACGCCCGGAGTCATTCCGGTTGACCAGCTCCAGGGCGTTGTGGACGCTCTGGTCGCCGCGCCGCACACGCGACGCGCTCAGGCGGTGACCTGGAAGGCCTGGATGGATCCTGGTGTGATCGATCCTCCCTGCCTCCAGCGGCTGTGGTTCCGGATCTTCGACGACACCCTCGTCCTCGCCGCCCACATGCGCTCGAACGACGCCTTCAAGGCGGCATTCATGAACATGTATGCCTTCACGGACCTGCAACGGGAGGTCGCCGAGAGGGTCAGCGAAGGCTTGGGCCGCGCTATCCGAGTGGGACCCTACGTCCACTGTGCTGATAGCTTCCACATCTACGGATCCTACTTCCAGGAGTTCGAGGGCTTCCTCAAGAGCCTCGAGCAACGCACCTTCGAGCAGCGGACCTACCGCACAGAGGACGTGCAGCCGATCATCGAGGAAGCCCGGGAACGTCTGCGGGCTACACTCGACCTAGAGGCACGCACAGGCCGCAAGGGGTTGTAACCACGCCCCAGACAGGAGGCTACCAGACAGATGACAGATGCAGCAGCGAGGCTCACGCGACGGGAGTTCATCGAGGCCATCAGCGCCGTCGGCGTTGGAGCCCTGGGCATTGGCTGGGCGCAGGCTCAGGATGGCGGGGCGGGCGGGCCCGATGACGACCGCAAGATACGGATCGGCGTGGTGGGCGGAGGCTTCGGCGCCGCATTCCAGTGGCATCTGGACCCCAACTGCGTCGTCCCCGCTGTCAGCGACCTCCGACGTGATCGATGCGACCACCTGA
This sequence comes from Armatimonadetes bacterium UBA1398, assembly GCA_002305165.1. Taxonomy (GTDB): domain Bacteria; phylum Armatimonadota; class Zipacnadia; order UBA1398; family UBA1398; genus UBA1398. The sequence continues at coordinate 315,682 of DBQI01000065.1, read as the reverse complement.
TGAGCACTTACGGCTGCGATCGGCCGTACGACTCGCTCGAGGAGCTCATCCTTGATGACAGCCTCGATGCCGTCGCCGTCTTCACCGGCGCCCCCGACCACGTCCGCCACTGTGTGCAGGTGATGGACACGGGGAAGCACTGCATCTGCGCCGTGCCGGCGGCCATCAGCCTGGAGGAATGCGAGGAGCTCATCGCGGCCAAGGAGCGCAATGGCGTCCGCTACATGATGGCAGAGACGAGCCACTACCGAGCGCCGGCCATGCTCATGCGCCAGATGATCCAGGACGGCCTCTTCGGCGAGGTCCTCTACTCCGAGACCGAGTACTACCATCCCGCCAAGAAGGGCAGCGCGGAGAGGCAGAGCCTGTGGTACTTCAACGGCGAGCCCACATGGCGTCACTGCTACCCGCCCATGCACTACATCACCCACTGCACCGATTTCGTCGTCGGGGTCACCGGTGAGCGGTTCACGGCCGTCTCGTGTATGGGAAGGGGCGCGACTGTCGAGGAGGACCCGGAGACCGCTGACAACCAGTACGACAACCCCTTCGACTCCGGCATATCGATCATGCGAACCGACCGCGGGAACATCTCGCGCTGCAACCGCTCCCGTATCTACTACGCCCACGGTGAGAGGGCCCAGTGGTTCGGCGAGAGCATCGCCGCCTTCATGCCGAGCTACGCCGGACAGCCCTTCGTCATCAAGCGTGAGGGGGAGCCTGATATCACGACCTTGCCCAGCTACCTGAACCTCGTGCCGGAGCCGATGCGCGTGTCCAGCGGGCATGGAGACTCCCACACCTTCATCACCCGGGAGTTCATCCTGGCACTGCTGCAGGACAGAGAGCCCGCGCTGAACGTCTACGACGCCGTCGCGGACACGGCGCCCGGCATCGTCGCCCACCAGTCGGCCCTCAAGGGAGGCGAACTGCTGCCCATCCCTAGTTTCGACCCGGCGTAGGTGTCACCGAGCGGGAGCGGCGGTCAGGAAAGCGTCGGCGCGAATCCGCAGTTTGGTCTCGCCCCCGTCGTGGCCGACGGTGACCGTAGCGAACCACCCGTCAAGAGCATCGAGTTCCATCGTGGGGCCTACGGCCACTGCCTCGTGGGTCAGGTAGGCCAGCCCTAGCGCGTCGAGGGATCTGGCCCACTCGCCGTGCGCCTGATGATATGCCTTCTGCGCGTAGTAGATACGCTGGAGCACGACGCGTCCAGCATAGGTTGGATCGGGCCGGAACGCCTCGGTTCCCACTTCCGCGTCTGAGAACTGCACGTAGCCCCACGTTTCGGGCCGGTGCATGTCGATGGTGCCCTGCGGCGACCAGACCCAGTTGTGCTCCGGTCGACCCGCCACCTTCACGTAGTCGATGCCGTCGATGACGGTATCCCACTCGACACGGCTGAAGTTGATGCGCCATTGGTCGCCAGGAGCCGGAGGGCTTGGAACCCTCGAGTAGGCCGCGAGCGCCGTCCACGGGAAGGCCATCTCGACAGACCAGAAGCGGTCCTCGTCACGGCAGTCGTTCAGTGTCCCCTCGATGTGGACCGCGGTCCGAAGCCCCTCGATGTCCCAGTCGTTTAGCGCGGGGCCGCCCTCCCGGTATGGCTTCACCAGCCGCAGGTCCCACACCGTGTTGAGGGCATTGATCTCGATCTCGTAGTACTGGTGATTGTCGGCGTCGGGATCGATGAAGACCTCGAAATCATTGTCGTGGAAGATGACCGAGTCGCGTTCGGTAAGCGTCGCCCAGATGTGGGGCTCCTCGAGACGCGCGCCCACGTACAAGCACTCATCGTCCCACAGCATCTTGGCGCGCGTGGCGTGAAGGGGGGCGGGCATCTGCTCACCCTCGATGTCCACGAACTCCTCAGTCCATGGCGCAGCCTGCCAGGCAAGGTCATCCAGTCGCCCATCGATCACCGGCGCCGGCTCTGCACGGTACGCCACATACCCTCGAGGATGAGTGAAGCTCGGCAGATCGGGGACCAGATCCGGGCCAGCGCCCACAGCCAAGCCTGTCAGCAGCGTGCATCCAAGGCTCAGGCCTATCATCGCTATCCCTCCGACGCAACCGAGCAGTGGGGCGGGTTGACGTAGTCGTGGTACGCTTCACGGACACGGCCCCGCGCGGCATCGCCAGCGTGAACGTACAGGCGATAGCGGAAGGTCACGTCGCTTTGGGCTGGCATGACCCAGTCCCCGCGCTTGCCAGACTCCGGTTCGAAGTGACTGACACCGAAGGGGTTCGCGGTCATCAGACCATAGTTCCTCACGTGCCAGTACACAGGGTGCCCAAGGTTGCGGGGGTGGTCGAGGATGGCGATGCCGGCATGTACGCCGTCGATGGTCCCGGAGTAGTCGCACCAGTGGGCGCGCTTGCCCCAGGTCTCGTCCTCGTTCACGCCGCCGAAGCTGTTCTCAATCGTTCCCGCGGGAGCGTTGATCTGCGGATTCACCCGGACGGAGAGCATCCCGCCCTCCTTCGTGTCCCCGAACAAAACCGCATCTTCACCGGTCTTGAGCGTGATCGTGAAGTCGACGCACCGCATGCTCTCGGGAAGGGCGTAGAACCGGATGTTCCTGTCCTCGTTGAGAATCCTGCGACCAGCCGCCGCGACCCACTCGCAGCGCTCCGCGATGGCGGCTGTTACTGGGCCCGACGTCATGGCCTCGAAGTCCTGGTGGACTGTGCGGCCGTGTCCCTCCTCCTCGGACCAGTTGTCCGTGCCGTTGACCAGACCATGGGCGACCCATACTGACCTATGATGAGCATGGTCGTACCCCGGTGTGCCGCGCTTCTCGATCCGGCGAGTCATCTCCACACCATCGGGGCCCGTGATCGGGGATAGGTACGGCCGAGCCAGGTCCGGCTGGTGCAGGTAGCGGGTGAAGAGCTGACCGTTGATGGCTACCGACACGGAGCCCTTGCCCTTGCGCAGTCCAACGCCGCAGGATGGGGAACCGGCCCCCGCCTGGATGCGGAAGACCTTGCTCTGACCGGCGGACAGTCGGTCGAGGATGAAGTGGAGGCGGCGCCCATCGGGGCCGCGTTCCACCTGGCCCGGTAGTCTCGTCTTGCCCGCGACGAGGGCCACGACATCGGGCAGCTCAGTGCCCGCCGGCAGGGGGAGATAGCACGGGGTGTTCAGGCGGGCGTGAGGACCCGCGTTCACGGTGAGTCGTAGGGACTCGGGGGCGCTCATAATGCTTCCTCCTGGATGGTGATCTGCCGCATCGGGCACACTGTGCTTCGCGAGGATGGCGCGGGCGCCCTCCACCAACCCTTGGCCGCATATCGCGAAGCGCTTCATGACTCGCGGATCGTGGCCTGGTATGGGATGGCCAGCGGCGGCCACAGAGGACGTGCTGGAGGCATGCCGGCGGGGCCAGCGGGAGGTCGACGCTCTGGTCTCCGGACCATGGGTTCATGCCCCCGCTCTGGTGTGAGGAGGGGCATGGCTCCGAGTCCGGAGTGTAGCCCAAGAAAGGGGTTCAGTACTCGGGTCGGCCTTGCCGAGGACCGACGAACAGCCAGAGGATCAATCCGCACCAGGGAAAAAACCACAGCCCGAGGATCCACAAAACCTTCACCGTTGCCGAGGCGCGCGATCCGAGCGTATGAACCATCGCCCAGATAGTCAACCCGATCCAGATGAAGCTGCAACACCCGCCGCCAACCTGAGCGTACACATTCTGGATGAGGCTATCCATGGCCCTCCCCGTCCCGTGTTGCATACCACCCCTATAGAGCCCCAGGGCGGGGTGGATGGGTAGTCAGAGGCCCTCGGCGGGCACAACAATCACCCGACGTCCCTCGCGCCTCAGTCGCCCCTCAGCGAAAAGCCGCACGGCCTCAGGATAGGCGGCACACTCCTGCTCGAACACCCGCGCCGCCAGTGAGTCGGCGTCATCGTCCTCCATCACCGGAACGCATCGCTGCACGATGATCGGACCGCTGTCGTACTCCGCGTCGGCGAAGTGCACCGTGCATCCCGACACCTTGCAGCCGTACTCCAGTACTGCCTCATGCACCCGATGCCCATAGCAGCCGTGTCCGCCGAAGGAGGGGAGCAAGGCGGGATGGATGTTCATAACCCGCTCGCGGAGGTGCTCCGGCGGGTTGTAGAGGGAGAGGAAGCCCGCCAGAACCACCAGCTCTGGGTCATGGGGACGGAGGACGGCGTTGATCGCCTCACTGAAGGCGGCGCTGTCCGGGTAATCGGACCGGGGCACTATGTAGGCCGGTATGCCCGCCTCCTCCGCAACCGCCAGGCCTCTGATGCCAGGCTTGCTGGAGACGACCGCCACGATCCGCGCCCCCCCCAACTCTCCGCGCTCAACGTACTCGAGCAGATTGCTGAGGGTCCGCCCGCCGCCCGAGAGCAGCACGCCCACGCGCAGTCCGTCGCTCACGAGAGCACCCGCCCCTCGATGCGCACCGAGGCTGGGCCGTCCCAAGCCTCAACCTCGCCGACAACCTGGGCCTCGATGCCGCCGCGACCCAGGCACTCGATCGCGGCGTTCACTGCCTCCGCTGACACGACCGCGACCATGCCGAGGCCGAGGTTGAAGGTCCGAAGCATCTCGGCCTCCTCGACAGGTCCGGCCTCGGCGATGAACCGGAAGATGGGTGGCACGTTCCAACTGCCACCCCGCACCACCGCGCGCATCCCGTGGCGCAGAGCGCGGTTCACATTCCCCGGCAGTCCTCCGCCGGTGATGTGCGCCAGCCCTTTCACGGGAACCCGTGCCATGAGGTCGAGTACGGGCCGGACATAGATGCGCGTGGGCTCCAGCAGTTCCTCGGCGACGGTTCGTCCGCAGCCGGGCAGTTCATCGCCGATACTGAGCCCTGCTGAGCCGAAGACCGCGCGCCGTGCAAGGGCATACCCGTTGGAGTGGAGCCCTGATGACGGTAGACCGATCAGTGCGTCGCCTGCCTCCACCCTCTCGCCGGTGATCAGCCGCTCACGGTCCGCGATGCCCACCGCGAAGCCCGCCAGGTCATACTCGCCCTCGGCGTAGATGCCAGGCAGCTCGGCCATCTCGCCGCCGAGGAGCGCGCACTCGGCGCGTCGGCACCCCTCGGCAACGCCAGCGACGATGCGCTCAACGGTTCCCGGCTCCAATGTGCCCACGCCGATGTAGTCGAGAAAGAACAGGGGCCGGGCGCCCTGACAGAGGATGTCATTGACGTTCATGGCCACGTTGTCGATGCCCACGGTGTCGTGCACACCCGCCGCATAGGCTACCTTCAGCTTGGTGCCCACACCGTCCGTTGCTGACACGAGGACGGGTGTCACGATCCCCGTGAGGTCGGGCTGGTACAGCCCTCCGAAGCCCCCGACCCCCGCCAGAACCTCCGGACCGTGTGTCGAGGCGACGGTCCGGGCGATGCGACGCACCGCCTCCTCGCCCGCCTCGATGTTGACGCCCGCATGGGCATAGGTGAGTCCGGGCGGTGTGCCGTCGAGAGGATCGTCCTTCATCGTGACTCCTTCGTAATGGGTGGACCGTCACTCCCCGGCTAGCGTAGCGGAGGGGTCTAGCGCCAGTTTGGTCACACGGAAGGGCTCAGGCACCTCGCAGGGGTACCTGCCGTCGAAACAGGCGCGGCAGAGGTGCTCCTTGTTCACACCCACCGCGCGCACGGTATTCGATAGCGAGAGGAAGCCCAGCGAGTCAGCTCCCAGGTGGGCACGGATCTTCTCAACGTTCATGCGATGGGCGATCAGGTCGCTCTGCACTGCCATATCGATGCCGTAGTAGCACGGGAACTTGACGGGGGGACTCGTGATCCTGAGGTGGACCTCAACGGCTCCCGCATCCCTGAGGAGCTTCACCTGCTGGAGCGTGGTGGTGCCGCGGACGATGGAGTCGTCCACAACGACCACTCGGCGGCCCAGCAGGTTCTCGCGCAGGGGTGCGAGCTTCAGCCGCACCCCCAGTTCACGCATGGACTGCTCGGGCTGGATGAATGTGCGCTGGATGTAACGGTTCTTCACCAAGCCCTCCATATAGGGGATCCGGCTCTCCTCGGCGTACCCTACGGCGGCCGGGTAGGCTGTATCAGGCACGGGGATGACGATATCAGCGTCAGCGGGATGCTCCCTCGCCAGCAGGTTCCCCATCCGTCTGCGGACCTGCCAGAGGGAGGTCCCATACATCGTTGTATCCGGCCGCGCGAAGTAGACGAACTCGAACAGGCACATCGCCCGCGCCTGGAGCGGCTCCACCTGCTCCGCGCGGAGCCCGGATTCGTCGAGAGTCACGCACTCGCCCGGCTCCAGCTCCCTAAGGAAGTGAGCGCCCAGGGGCGGGAAAGCGCACGTCTCCGATGCCAGGATGTGCCCGCCATGGCCAGGAAGCTCTCCCAAGCAGAGCGGGCGCACGCCCCAGGGGTCCCGAATCCCCATCACCTGGGACGGCGTGCCGATCACGAGGCTATACGCGCCTCGGATGTGGGAGAGGCAAGCCTTCACCGCCGCCTCGATGTTCGGCGCATCCATGGACTCGATGAGCCTCACGATCAGCTCGCTGTCAACGGTTGTGCCGAAGCGCATCCCCTCGGCTTCGAGTTCGGCGCGCAGCTCCATGGAGTTGACCAGATTGCCGTTGTGGGCGAGCACGAAGGGTGTGCCCCTGAAATGCCCCTGGATAGGCTGGGTGTTGCACTCCACGTTGCTGCCAGTGGTGGAGTACCGGGTATGACCCACCGCGACGTGGCCGCGGAACCCGGAGATGATCTTCTCATCGAACACTTGGGTGACAAGCCCGAGGCGTTTGTGCGTGGTAGTTGTTACGCCGTCGCCGACACTGATGCCAGCCGACTCCTGCCCCCGGTGCTGGAGTTGGAACAGAGCATAGAAGCAGATGCGCCCGACCTCGGTAGTGGCGGGGGCGCACACGCCAACTACGCCGCACGCCTCACGGGGGGACTCGGTATCGCAGGCATCCAGCATGCGTCTTACTGCCTCCACTAGGGGGATAGGGAGAGGATAGCAGGATGCGTCAAACACCGGAAGCCGGACCGTAAGGCGGTCAGCTCTCCAGCTCCGCAGCCGCTTCTTCGATGGCCTTCGCCATCTCGGCGCGTTCGTCCTCTAGCCGGGCGGCGAGGTCCGCATCCTCGATCGCCAGCATCTGCGCCGCGAGCACGGCCGCGTTCGTGGCCATGTCGATCCCGACGGTCGCGACCGGCATTCCGGAGGGCATCTGGACAGTCGAGAGCAAGGCGTCCAGGCCCGCTAGCTTGCCACCCGCCAGGGGCACGCCGATGACGGGGAGGGTGGTGGCACTGGCGCAGACACCCGCCAGATGGGCGGCCAACCCCGCGCCGGCGATCACCACGCCAACGCCTCGGTCGCGCGCCCCTCGGACAAGCCGATCCACCCGTTCGGGGCTGCGGTGCGCCGAGGCGACGGTCAGCTCATACTCCACTCCCAGCTTGCGGAGCATGGCGGCAGCCTTGGACATCGTCGTTAGATCGGACTTACTGCCCATCAGAATGAGGACGCTCTTCGCCATAGTGACCTCCGTCCGGTGCCGGCCAGGCCTCGCTAATGGCTCACCGCCGTCGCGATGTCCTTGCGGTACGCGGCTCCATCGAAGGCGATCTTGGCCGTCGCTCGGTAAGCCCTGTCCCGCGCCGCCGCTACTGTGGGCCCGGTCGCGGTGACGCCGAGGACCCGTCCCCCGTCGGTGACCAGCTCGCCGCCTGCCATCTTGGTCCCCGCGTGGAACACCACGACACCCTCGTCGGCTTCGGCCTCGGGGATGCCTGTGATGGCCCTGCCGCGCTCATAGCGTCCAGGATATCCCTCTGCCGTCATCACCACGCACACCGCCGCATCGGACTTCCACCTCACGTCCACCTCATCCAGGCGGCCGGAGGAGCAGGCCTGCAGAATCTCGATGAGCGGCGTGTCCAGCCGTGGCATCTGGACCTGGGTCTCCGGATCGCCGAACCGGGCATTGAACTCGAGCACCTGAAGGCCCCTGTTCGTCAACATGAGGCCGACGTACAGGATCCCACGGAACCTAATACCTTCGCCCAGCATCCCCTGGATTGTGGGCTTGACGATGCGCTCTAGGGTCTCGGAGCGGAGAGCGTCGTCAACGAGGGGAACCGGGCTATAACAGCCCATGCCTCCGGTATTGGGCCCTTCATCGCCATCCCGGGCCGCCTTGTAGTCGCGTGCCGGTTCCAGGGGAACGACGGTGGCTCCATCGGTGAAGAACAGCAGGGACATCTCCTGGCCTACCATGAACTCCTCGACGACGACCCGGTCGCCTGCGGCCCCGAAGACGCGCGCCTCCATGATCTGCTCGATGGCGTCGTAGGCTGCGCGGAGGTCCTTGCATATGAGGACGCCCTTGCCCGCCGCGGCCCCGTCGGCCTTGAGCACGATAGGCGCGCCCTTCCTCTCGACGTAGGCACGGGCGTCATTGGGGTCATCGAACACGGCGTAGTCGGCGGTGGGGATCTTGTGCCGGCGCATGAGGTTCTTAGCGAAGACCTTGCTGCCCTCGATACGGGCAGCGGCCCGTTTGGGACCGAAGACACGGAGCCCACGGGCGATGAACTCGTCCACGATCCCGTCGATCAGGGGCGCCTCCGGTCCGACGATGGTGACGTCGATCCCCTGCTCGCGGGCGAAGTCGGCCATCTCGCCGATACGGTCGGGCGTGAGGTCGATGTTCTCGCCCACGGTCGCCATGCCAGGATTCCCTGGGGCACTGAAGATGCGGTGCTCGCCCTCTTGGCTGATCCGCCACGCCAGGGCGTGTTCACGACCACCACCGCCTACTAGAAGTACCTTCATGTGGGCTCCTCTCGACTCGCCGAGTCAGCGTCATCCTCGGAGGGATGCCCATTCACCGCCGGCGCCGCCCCAACCTCTGTGGGTGGACCCTCCCGTGCCCGGTCCGCGATCTCCTGCAGTTCCGCGAGCAGCCTCCCCTCGCGCTCCCGCCGGCCCTTCTGCACCGCGCGCACGTTGTCCCAGGAGTGGAGGAACATGAGAACGCCGGCGTAGCCGAAGGCCAGGACCTGGGCCGAGAGCAGGATCCAGCCCCATGGATCGGGGAGGTCAGTCGCCCGTCGCAGTGCCGTGACGATGAGTGCCAGGCCCATGATGCCGACGTAGAGGTTGCGTGTGCGGTGGACCGCGATCTGGGCGGCGATCAGTAGGACGCCGATACCGACCAGGAAGTACCCGATACAGTCGAGTCCGGCCCGCCGGAGCATCTCGCTCCATAGGCGCATAGAAGCCTATCCTCCCTCACCGTGCCCTTGCCGCGAAGAGACCGGTGGGGGCTCCGCACTCTGGGGCGCTAGGTCGTCGAAGCGGCGCCAGTGCCGGAAGAACGCTACCCGCGCGACGCCAGTGGGACCGTTACGGTGCTTACCGATGATGACCTCGGCGTCCTCAGCCTCCCCCTCCCTCGACTCTCTTGGCCCAGCATCCTTATCCCCGTCCCGAAGCTGCTGGTAGTATTCGGGCCGATAGAGGAAGGCGATCACATCGGCCTCGGCCTCGATGAAGCCCGACGCGAGCAGGTCGGACAGCATGGGCCGCATCTCCTCGGTCTTCGTGGTCCGCTGCTCCACCCGGCGCGAGAGCTGCGAGAGGACGACCACGGGCACGTTCAGCTCCCGAGCGAGGGTCTTCATCTCGCGAGCGGCGTCACCAACAGCCAGATGCTCGCTGTCGAAACGCCGGCTCGGGCTCATGCGCTGGAGGTAATCCACGAAGACGATGTCGAGGCCGTAGCGGGCCTTGAGCCTGCGCGCCTTGGCACGGACCTCCAGGGGCGTCGCGCCGGGCGAGTCGTCCACGTAGATGCCTGCCTCATAGATCCGAGCTGCGGCGTCACCAAGCGGGCCCCAGTCGCTCTTGGAGACCATGCCCTTCCGTATGCGCTCCCCGTTGTAGCGGGCCTCGGCGCAGAGCATGGACTCCACGAGCGCCTCCTTGGACATCTCCAGGGAGAAGATCGCGGCGATGGGCTTGCGGGAGCCCCCTTCGGCGTTCGGGTCGGGGACGCTGCGGCGAGTCGTGATGTGCATCGCGATGTTCATCGCGAAAGAGGTTTTGCCCATTGATGGACGCGCCGCGACGATAATGAGGTCGCTCGGCTGAAGCCCCCCGAGGATGTTGTCCAGCGCTTTCAACCCCGTCGGTAGCCCCGTCGGCATCCGGTGGCGAGCCAAGTCCTCGATGCGGTCGTGAACATCCCGCATGATCGGCTTCACCGGAGTGAGCTCGGCGGTCACCCGCTGCTCGGTTACAGCGAAGAGTTGGGCCTCGGCCTTGTCCAGGATCTGACGCGCGTCCTCGTTCTCCGTGTATGCCTTCGCCTCGATGTCCTCACAGGCGTCGATGAGCTTGCGGAGGAGGGACTTGTCCCTCACGATCTCGGCGTACTGGGCCGCGTTGCGGGCCGTTGGCACCGCTGACGTAAGGGTTACAAGGTAGCCACCGCCGCCGACCCGCTCGAAAGCCTTGCGTCGCTGGAGCTCGGCGCTCAGTGTGGTCAGGTCAACGGGCTCATTGCGCTGGAAAACGCTGGAAATGGCGTCGAAGATGACCCGGTGGTTCTCATGGTAGAAGTCCTCGGCGCTGAGCATCTCGCAGCCCGTGGAGGCAGCCTCGCGGCTGAGCATCATGGCGCCCAAGACCGACTGCTCGGCCTCGAGGCTCTGCGGCGGAACGCGCTCCATGCCCGCGCCATCCCTCTGCACCTGCATGATCGATCCTCCCATACGGCTCGAAGGCCGTTGTCAGGCGCCTAGACGGCCTCGCGGCCGACCTCACCCATGCGAATCCGCAACACGGACTCCACTGCCACCACCCAGACCTTCCCATCGCCAACCTCGCCCGTGCGCGCGGCGTCGCCAACAACCCCTACAAGCCACTCGCAATGCTCAGCAGGCGCCAGCACCTCGACCTTGATCTTGGGTGATAGCTCCGGGGTGTACTCCTCGCCACCGTAGTAGGCGGCCCGCCCCCGTTGCTTGCCCGCCCCGAGCACCTCCACTGACGGTGACCCCGCGCACCCCCTCCTCGCGGAGAGCGTTCAGCACGGCGTCCAGGCGACCCTGCCGCGCGATGCAAGCGATGAGTTTCATGGGGACGCTCCCCAGCATCTGGGGCGGGCTCTAGCCCGCACCAGACGCGCGTCAACTCGCGTTCGTCAGCTTGTGCTTGGTGTATTCGACGAGGCCGCCGGCCTCCATGATGCCCAACATGAACTCCGGGAATGGCTCGGCCTGGAAGGTTAGGCCCTTAGTCTCGTTGGTGATGGTGCCTGCCCCCATATCGAAGGAGACCACGTCACCGTCCTCCGTCGCATCCACAGCCTCGGGACACTCGAAGATCGGGAGCCCGATGTTGATGGCGTTACGGAAGAAGATCCTGGCGAAGTTCCGAGCGATCACGGCCGAGATTCCGCAGGCTTTGATCGATATCGGGGCGTGCTCACGGCTGCTACCGCACCCGAAGTTCAGGCCCGCCACGATGACGTCGCCCTGGGAGACACCCTCCACCCACTTGGGATCCAGGTTCTCCATGCAGTACCTTGCCAGGACCTCGGGCCTTGGGTCGTTCAGCCGGCCGGCGGGGATGATGACGTCCGTGTCGATGTGATCGCCGACGATGTGCGCTCTTCCACTCATTCTGACTCTCCCTAGTCCAGGTCGTCGGGGCTGCAGAGATGGCCGGCGACCGCCGTCGCGGCGGCGATGTGGGGGTTCACCAGGTACGTCTCGGCATCCCGGTGTCCCATGCGCCCGCGGAAGTTCCGGTTGCTGGTCGCAGCGCACCGCTCGCCTGCGGATAGGACGCCGAGGTGTCCGCCGAGGCATGGTCCGCAGCTGGAGGGGCCAACGGAGCATCCGGCCTCGACGAAGATCGCCACGAGACCGGCCTTCTCGGCGGCTCGCCATACGCGGTCAGAACCCGGAAGGACGATGCAACGGATCCGATCGTGAACCCGACGGCCCCGCAGCACCTCCGCTGCCGCCTCTAGATCCTCCAGACGCCCATTGGTGCATGAGCCGATGAAGACCTGATCCATCTCCAGCCCCTTGGCTTCGGAGATGGGCTTCGTGTTGGAGGGCAGGAAGGGGCAGGCAACTTGGGGCTCAAGCCCTGAGACATCCCAGGTGTACCGGGCGGTGTACTCGGAATCGCCATCGGACTCCAGATAGACAGGCTCTCGCCGCGCCCGCCCGTCCTCGTAGGCGCGAGTGACCGCGTCGGGCGGCACGATGCCGCTCTTCCCGCCGGCCTCGATGGCCATGTTGCACATCGTCAGGCGCTGATACATCGGGAGGCTCTCGAGAGTCTCGCCAACGAACTCCATTGCCTGGTATCGTGCGCCGTCGCACCCGATCTGCCCGATGGCGAACAGGATCAGGTCCTTGCCGGACACATAGCGCCCCAGGGAGCCGTTGAACTCGAACCGGATGCTCTCGGGCACGCGGAGCCAGGTCTCGCCCGTAGCAAGGGCGCAGCCGAGGTCGGTCGAGCCCACACCCGTCGAGAAACAGCCTACCCCACCATAGGTGCAGGTGTGGGAGTCAGCCCCAAGCACCACGTCCCCCGGCACGACGACACCTTCTTCGGGCAGGATCACATGCTCGATCCCGCCGCGCCCCATCTCATAGAAGCCCTCGATGCCCTGGTCGCGGGCGAAAGTGCGCATCTTGTGCACGAGCTCCGCCGAGAGGATGTCCTTGGGGGGGGCCCAATGGCTCGGTACGAGAGCTACCCGAGCGGGGTCGAACACACGGCTGGCCCCGCTGGCGAGGAAGGCGTCGATGGCCAGAGGGGCCGTGATGTCGTTCGCCATGACCACGTCAGGCCGCACATTCACGAACTGGCCGGGCTTGACCTCAGTCGCCCCGGCATGCCGCGCGAGGATCTTCTCAGTGATCGTCATTGGTCGCGCCACGGGTCACTCGCTCCCTCGATGCTCCACGTAGTAGATGACCTTGTTCAGCGCATGAATGTAAGCTCGCGCGCTCGCTTCCAGAATGTCCATGTTCGCGGCTCGCCCGGAAAACACCCGGCGATTAGCGCCTATCTTCACCGTCACCGCGCCTAATGCATCGGTGCCCCCGGTGACGGACTCGACGGAGTAATCGATCAGTTCATGGGGCACGTTCGCCATGGCCGCGATGGTCTTGTAGATGGCGTCCACAGACCCGACGCCGATCCGCGCCTCACTCAGGACCTGGCCTTCCCGCACAAGCTGAACCGTTGCGGTGGGCCGAATCCCGGCGCCGCCGACCACGTGAAGATACTCGAGCTGGAAGGCATCCTTATCGACATGGTGGGCCTCGTCGGCCGCCAGGGTCCGGACATCCTCGTCGGAGACGTGCTTCTTCTTGTCCGCGAGGGTCTTGAAACGATGGAAGGCGCGCACCAGGTCGGCCTCGTCCATGTCGATGCCGAGTTCCTCGATCTTGGACCGGAAGGCGTGCATCCCCGAATGCTTGCCGAGCACGATGGTTGACTCTGCCAGCCCCACGGTCTGGGCGTCCATGATCTCGTAGGTGGATGAATCGGCCAGCACCCCGTGCACATGGATGCCCGCCTCGTGGGCGAAGGCGTTGACGCCGACCACGGCCTTGTTGGGCTGCACGCGTATTCCGGTCACCTGCTGAACGAGGCGGCTGGTGGAGATGATCTGCGTCGTGTCCAGATCGGTCGAGACCTCGAACTCCCCGGAGCGCGTCCGCACGGCCATCACCACCTCCTCCAGCGCCGCGTTGCCTGCCCGCTCACCCAGACCGTTGATGGTGCACTCGACCTGGCGCGCCCCCGCATGGACGGCGGCCAGGGAGTTGGCGGTCGCCAGCCCCAGATCGTTGTGGCAATGTACCGAGAAGACTACGCCATCGGGTGGGTTGACCCGCTCGATGAGATCGCTGATCATCCGGCCGAACTGCCACGGAAGCGCATACCCCACAGTGTCAGGGATGTTCACCGTAGTCGCGCCCGCGTCGATAACGGCCTTGACCACATCCACGAGGAACGCGAAGCGCGTTCGAACCGCATCCTCCGGCGAGAACTCGACGTTGTCGGTGTAGGAGCGGGCACGCCTCACGGCCGCGACGGCCGACTCCAGGACCTCCTCAGGAGACAGCTTGAGCTTCCGCTCCATGTGGATGTCGCTCGTGGCGATGAATGTATGAATCCGCGGGCTCTCCGCCTCCTGGACTGCCTCCCAGGCCCGGTCGATGTCACCCTCCCGCGCCCGCGCTAGGCCGCAGATGGTCGGCCCCTTGATCTCGCGCGCAATGAGCCGCACACTCTCGAAGTCGCCCACGGAGCTGATGGGGAAACCTGCCTCGATCACATCGACGTTGAGCTTCGCTAGTTGCAGCGCGACCTCGTACTTCTCCTCCGCGGTCATGCTCGCGCCAGGCGACTGCTCCCCGTCACGCAGGGTGGTATCGAAGATGACGAGCTTCTCCTTGCTGGTGCTGCTCATCTGCGCGCCTCCTATGTAATCCTCTGGTGTTTCGCCCTACCAAGCGGCCGCCCTGCCGGGCGAGGAATGGGAGTCAAACCTCGCCCGGTAGGCGTTGGGATCACTGCATCTGTGGCGGGCTATGGAGGGCCCGGCTGCTCAGGATGGGCAGGGGACCGGGAGGTCCCACTGCCCCTCTATAGCTCCTGCAGCCAGGGCATGGAGTCGCGTAGTTCCTTGCCCACACGTTCGATATCGTGGGTGTCGCCGGCGGCGCGCAGCCGGGTGTAGACGGGACGCCCCGCCTGGTTCTCCAGGATCCACTGGCGAGCGAACTCGCCGCTCTGGATCTCCGCGAGCACTTCGCGAAGGGTGGCGCGGACGTGCTCGTCGATAACGCGCGGACCGCGGGTCATGTCGCCATACTCGGCGGTGTCCGATACGCGCCGACGCATGCCCGAGATACCGTGCTTGAAGATGAGGTCACAGATGAGCTTCAACTCGTGGCAGCACTCGAAGTAGGCCATCTCGGGCTGGTAGCCAGCCTCGATGAGGGTGTCATAGGCGGCCGTGATGAGCGCCGAGGCGCCGCCGCACAGCACTGACTGCTCGCCGAAGAGGTCCGTCTCGGTCTCTTCACGGAAGGTGGTCTCGATCACGCCGCCGCGAGTGCCGCCGATAGCCTTGGCATAGGCGAGACCGAGCTCCTTGGCTCCTCCCGTGAAGTCCTGGTGGATCGCCAACAGCGCCGGAACGCCGGCGCCACGCAGGAACTGCTCCCGCACCAAGGCACCGGGGCCCTTGGGGGCGACCATCAGTACGTCAACTTCCGGCGGCGGCTGGATCTGCCCATAGTGGATGTTGAAACCGTGAGCGAACACGAGGGCCTCGCCGTTGCCCATATTCGGGGCGATGTGCTCACGGTAAATGGAAGCCTGAACGTGGTCCTGGGTAAGCAAAACGATGACATCGGCCTTCTTGGCGACCTCGTCAGCATCCCCGACCTCGAGCCCGACCTCCTTGGCGGCAGCGATGCGAGCCTCAGCCTTCTCTGCCACAAGGACTTTCACACCCGAATCGCGGAGGTTCTGCGCCTGTCCCTCGCCCTGAATCCCGTACCCGATCACGCCGACCGTGCGGTCTCTCAAGGCGTCGAGCGTGGCGTCTTGATCGTAGTAGATCCTGGCCATTTGGCCTTACTCCTCTCACCGTGCAGGCGATCACTCTCGCGAGCATGATAGCACGGTGGCACCGGGGTGGCGAGGGTAGCCGCAGGCGTGGCGCGGCGGGCCCAGAGGCGCTACAACGAGGGCTCCATCGCGCTTTGGAGGTCGCCTCGTGTGACCCCTCGAAACCGCTCCGTCACCCGTTCCGCGAGAGGATCCCGCCGTGAAGTCACACACCAAGCACCTCACCGTCAATGTGCCCGAGCGCATGGAGTTCATCAATATCACCCACCTCGTCGAGGCCGAGTTGCGCGAGAGCGGCATCCAGGAGGGGCTCTGCCTGGTCAACGCCATGCACATCACGGCGTCCGTCTTCATCAACGACGACGAGCCAGGACTCCACGAGGACTACAAGCGGTGGCTCGAGGAGTTGGCGCCCTTCGATCCCAGCCCCAGCCGCTACCGCCACAACCGCACCGGCGAGGACAACGGCGACGCCCACCACAAGCGCCAGATCATGGGACGGGAGGTTGTCGTTGCCGTTACCGGAGGCAGGCTGGATTTCGGCCCATGGGAGCAGATCTTCTACGGGGAGTTCGATGGCCGCCGCGCCAAGCGCATCATGGTCAAGATCATCGGGGAGTAGTCACAGGGGGCCATCCGGGCCCCCATGGCCAGAGGAGGCGCTTCGGCCATGTCCGCCTCCGTAGCCCTTCTGGCCGCGTCCGTGCAGAGTGTGGGACGGGCGGCCCCTATGGCCCTCCACTCGGACAACCCCCACGTCTTCCTGTTTCGGGCGCTCCGACGGTGCTTGTCACGGGTGCCGAGCGCTTTCGCCGACAGCCAGCCCCGCAACGGGCGAACGGATCGGTCGGGTTGCCCGCCTCACGAGCGACGGAGAGGCGTCGGTGGTCTCGCCAGGGGTCGAGCAGGGCATCGTCCTCCGGGTGCTGCGATCCTAGCGCAGCCGGAGGATCGTGAAGGAGTAGCCCGGGAACTCCCACGCCAAGCTCTCGCGCGGCAGGCGCTCGACGCCCGCGGTGGGCACCACTCTGTCAGGAGCATCAGCGGTGTTCCGTGCATCGCGTTCGCCCGTTAGCGTCGTCCACTCCACCTGGCGCGACTGGCGTCGAAAGCCGCCGAGGTCGATGTCGCAGGCCTGAGGCCCCGGGCCGTTGTTCACGACCTGTATCTGAAGCACCGACCCGGTCTCGTCGGTCTTGGCCGTGACATCCAGGGCCGGCGCCCCACTCACGTGGGCATCGACGCAGTAAGGCAGGAACCGCTCCGACAGCATCCGCATCACGTGGGCAGGCGGCTGGGCCCAGACCGCCTCGGGGTTCAGGAACAGCAGGCCTTGGTCCCAGCCGTTGTCGTTCTGCCCGTCAACCTGGAGACAGTTCGCGGAGCAGACGACTCGGACCAGGTCTCCCATGCGTTCGAGCCGATTGATGGACCGCGCATTGGCGATGGCCCGGCCCAGATCGTGGCGCACCGCGTTGAGCTCGAACACGGCCAGCCGGAAGTCGGCGGAGGGGCTCAGACGCTCAAGTGACGCCGCGAGGGAGGGAAGGGGAGCGATGCCGCTCTGCTCTTCCGGCGCCTCCGACCACACGTGCACATCGAACCACACTTCACGACCATGCCGCGCCGCGAGATCGAGGATCTTCTGATGCGCTCCGAGTGACGTGATGGTGGGGGCTCCCGTGAAGTGGTAGGGATCCTCGATAGTTTCGTTGTAGGCGAAGTCCCCCACTACCAGGGTGATCTCGCTGTCGAGGGCCCATATCGTCTCCGCGAGGCGCTCGAATCTCCTCCAGTACGCCTCGTCCACGGTCTCCTCATTGCCGAGTTGGATGAAGCGCA
Source organism: Armatimonadetes bacterium UBA1398 (assembly GCA_002305165.1). Lineage (GTDB taxonomy): Bacteria > Armatimonadota > Zipacnadia > UBA1398 > UBA1398 > UBA1398. The sequence goes on along the minus strand of DBQI01000065.1, from coordinate 298,164 downwards.
GCGGGTAGGGCTCGGGGTGGCCATCGGCGACGCGGCGTGCCCCCCATACGGTCTCCGGCCCGCCCTTGGCGTACTGGAGGAAGTCAGCCATGTCCTCCGGCGTCTCATCGATCATGAAGCAGGGGATCATCTCAAAGCCTGCGGCCTCGCACAGATTCAGGAAGTCGATGATGCCCCATCCGTTGGTCGAGTACGGGTACCAGAAGCCCTGGTAGGGCTGGCGCTGGTCGCGGGGTCCGATCATCGACTTCCATCGGTACTCGGGCGCCTCCGCCATGCAACCTCCGTAACGAAGCACCGTAGCTCCCTGGGCGATGAGGGCCTGCACAACGTCCCGCCGGCAGGGAAGGCCCTTGAAGAGCCCCCAGTCACCCGGTCCGAGGTAGGCGTAGCCGATGTCGACCGACGCCACCGAGGCCAGGCTTAGAACGAACCGTGCATCACGGACATCGGCGTCGGGGGTGAGGGAGAGTGTCAGGCGCGTCCAGTCGCCAGACGGTACGCGGACCTCGGCCTGGGCGTAGGTGCGGCCGCCCGAGCCGCATTGAAGGGATGCCTGCAGGTCCGTCGTTGCTCCGGCCCGGGCCCAGAGGACGCACTCATAGGGCCGCCCTCCGCGGAGAGCGAGGCCCTGGCGGTTCAGGCCGCGGTTCTCCAGGCCCACCGACCCCTCTCCACCGAGGTGGGTCAGGCGCTGGCTCTGAGCGCCGACGAAGGGCTCCTCAATAGTGATCGCCGCCTCACCACAGGCCTCCCCGGTGGCGAAAGCGCCCCACATTCCGCTCACAGCACCCGCCACCCCGCCGTCGGTCTGCGCCCTCAGTGGGACACTCCGACGGCCATCCCCGGTGTCGATCCAGAGGTCGCGGAACTCGGCGGGCCGCTGCCATGTCCGTAGACCGACGCCACCTCCCTGCAGAGGCGAGTCCACGTCATTGTAGACAAGCGCCGTCCGGCCACCGACGGAGACAGACAGCCGCCCTCCGGCGAGTTCCACTGCTAGTGGGATCCATTCACCCACTGCTATAGGAGCGTCGGCCTCGGCCAGGGGCTGCCAGTCCTGACGATGCTTGCCGAGAACGATCGCTCCGCGCGAGGGATCCAGCGAGACCTCATACCCTTCGAATCGATCGGCGCCGACCCCCGGATGGTCCACGCGAAGGATCAACCCCGCGTTGCCTTCCGTCGCATCCGCGAACCGCAACTCAACACCGACGGTGGCGTCGGGCACCGAGTCGCCGAGGCGAACCAGCTTGTACCCGGGGCCTGCTTCGCCTGTCACTCCTTCACCGGTGAGACGCCAGACGCCGCCGTAGGCTTGGAAGCCCTCGATGGCGGTGACGGGCGGCTCCTGGAAGCTCTCGCCGAACAGCATCTGACTGTAGATGCCACCGTAGACCTCATGGTTGACGTCCTCCAGGCAGGCGCCCGTCATGTGGCGGGTGAGGTGGGCGATGATACGGTCCGGCACGACCTCGATGCGGCCCGGGCTACCGGGCGGCGAGGCAAGCGCATACCACGCGTAGGGCAGTAACAAGGCCATTGAAGGTGGCTCCTCGAGGGCCTGTTGGGCCCGGTGATCCGTCGGTTACTGCGGTGGACTGGTATGCGTCCCTTGGGTCTCAGCGCGGATCCAGTCTAGGAAGGGACCGTAGCCGCCGCAGATGGGCAGGGCGACGACACATGGACACTCGTAGCTGTGAAGCTCGACGAGTGCCGCAGTGAGTGACGGCAGAAGATCCTCCCGGGTCTTCAGGAGCAGTATGGCCTCCTGAGCTGACTGCACTTCATCATCCCACCAGTAGATGGAGCGCATTGCAGAGAGCACGTTAGCGCACGCCGCCAGGCGCTGTTCGACAACCTGTCGGCCAAGGCGCAGGGCCTCGGCTTCGTCACTCGTCGTCACGTACACCAGCCGGCACTCGTCCATGCGCCTCCTCCTGAGCCCGTGCGTCTACTCGCCACGCCTGGAATGGATAGCCGTCTCAGAGCAGTACTTGCGCCCGAGCTGGTGTCCGTTCTCGGTGATCCAGCGTGTGAGGCTGGTGGGACCCAGCGGCGGCTCCTTCGAGTACAGCAGACCGGACATGAGTCCGGAGGCCTCATCCGCCGTCATGATGACGTCACGCACCAGCTTGCCGAGAGAGCCCGTCGCGAAGACGCCGACGGACACGGGGACGCGGATGAGCGCCGCGTAGCTCCTGATCCCGCGGGCGATAGCGCAGATCATCTCCTCCATGGTCAGCAGGTCCACGCTCACGGCATCGAGGGTCACGCTGTCGCGCTTCTCGCCGTGGTCGACGGCCATGGCGGCCAGATCGCCCACGTAGACAGGCTGGATGAGGTACTGCCCATCGCCAAGGATCCCGAAGACGGGGGTCCGACGGAGGATCCACGCGATGTTATTGATGAGGACATCCTTGTCTCCGCCGAAGATGACGGTAGGCCGCAGAATGGCGTAGGAGAGGCCTGACTCTCTAATGGCCCGCTCCAGGAGCGCCTTGCCTCGGTAGTATGGCAGGGGCGAGTCTTCGCTGGGGTTAGCGATGCTGATGTGCACGAGCCGCTCCACGCCAGCTTTCGCCGCCGCTTCGATGAGCACGCGGCTGTTGGTGAGGGCCTTCGCGAAGGTCATCTCGCCTCGCTCATACCGTATCCAGTACGTGTTGTACAGAGTGGTTGCGCCTTCAAGGCTACTGCGAAGCTCCTTTGGGTTGTCGAAGTTGAACGGATGTGCCTCGATCTCGCCCTTGAGTGGATCATCGCGATGGAGATTCCCTGTGATCGTTCGCACACGCTGGCCGCGCTCGAGCAGCAAGCGCGCGATGTGGCTCCCCGTGTACCCGAATGCTCCTGTGACGACCGAAAACCCCTGGCTCGACATGCTTTCACTCCTCGTTGGCCGCCCGTCGGACTCGGCCGGCCATACCGCCTACGTGCTCCGGAGGTAACGTTCCACGTCCATGCGATGCAGTATCGGCTGTCCACTGCGGAAGCGCCGAAGATTCCCGAGGCACACCTCGTGCATGGGCAGCAGCCTCGTGGGCGGGCGATGGCCGTCCGGCCATTCCCACTCGATCTGATGGGAGGTAAGAATCAGGCTATCCCACTGACGCGCGGGGTGATCCGGCGGCAAGGTATCGGGCTCCAATACGTCCAGACCCGCCCGCAGGCGGCCAGACTCCAACTCCGCGAAAAGGGCCGCCTGATCGATGATGGCTCCTCGGGCCGTGTTCACCACGACTCCATGGTCGGGGAGCCGTGCGAGGAGCTCCGCCGTCACCGAGCCTCTCGTCTCGGCGCTCAGCCCCGCGTGGATGACGAGCGCCTCGATGCCGTCGAACAGCTCCTCCAAGCTCTCGGCGCGCTGGCATCCATCGGGGACGTCGGGAATGTAGGGATCATACACCGTGATGGTGGCGCCAAAGGGGCGCAGCAGCTCCACGAACTTGCGGCCGATCGCGCCACATCCGTAGACGCCTACCCTCAAGCCTCGGAGGCTGCCGCCGTGAGTGTGCATGTCCAGGCCCCAGAGCCCGCTTCTCTTGGCCGCAATGTGGGCATGCAGGTCCTTCAGGCTCGCCAGAAGCAGGCACATGGCGCCCTCGGCGACCCCGTGGGCCGGCGCATCACCCCAGTTGCTCACAGGGATGCCCGATTCGATGACACGTAGCGGGACGGTGCCGCGAAGGGTGCCCGTGACGTGGCAGATGTAGCGCACCCGGCCCGGATCCTCGGCCAGGGCCTCCGGAATAGGAACCGACCCCCAACCCGTGAGGAGGACGTCCGCGGATCGCAGGTGTTCCAGAACCCGGTGCTCCGGTTGCTGGCCGCCATCCTCGATGAGGCACAACTCACCCAGTGGCGCGAGGGCCTGCCGGAAGAGCGGCGACCATAGACGCTCCGCGAGCTTCCCCCCGGCGATATGCAGCATCCTCACGGCGAGTTGTCCCTCCGACCTCACGCGGCCCACGCTGGGTCCGCGTCGCCGCGGAAGAGTTCGAAGGTACGCCCTCACGCGCCTCCCGCAGAGGGCCCCGCGCGGCTTCCGCGAACTCCCACCCTGCCACAACACCACGAATGGTAGGGAATGACACATGAAGCCTCTCGCCCTACAGCTATACACCGTGCGCGACATCATGCAGAACGACGTTGTTGGGACAGTCAAGAGAGTCGGGGAGATCGGCTACGCCGGCGTGGAGTGCTCAGGCCTGCCGGGGATGTCCCTTGAGGACGCGGCTGCCCTCTTTCGGGAGATCGGTCTGAGGGTGTCCAGTATCCATTCGGGCCTCCCTAACGAGTCCAATGCCGACGAGATCGCCGCGCAATGCAGGATCCTCGGTTGCTCCGATACCGTCGTTGGCTTCGGGCCGGACCAAATGGCGACCCTCGATCTGACGAAACAGTGCGCCGCCGACTTCCAGCGGGCCGCCGAGGTCATGCAACCGCGCGGAATCCGAGTCTCCTTTCACAACCACTGGTGGGAGTTCAGCCAGACCTTCGAGGGCCGCACCGCATATGAGATCATGCTCGCGGAGGCGCCCGACGTCTGCTCCGAGCTGGATGTCTACTGGTGCCAGTACGGGGGCGCCGATCCTGTGGCCGTCATCGAGAAGCACAAGGCTCGAATCCCCCTGCTGCACGTGAAGGATGGCCCTCTGACGGGCGGCGACCATCCCGCCCCCCATACCGCCGTCGGCAAGGGCACGCTGGACATACCCGCGATCATCGGGGCGACGGACCCGGCGGTGTGCGATTGGCTCATCGTCGAACTCGACCACTGCCTCGACGATATGCTCACGGCGTCAGCGGAGAGCTACGAGTACCTCATAGGCGAGGGCTTGGCTCGCGGCCGGGAGTAGTCCTGAAGAGCGGTGGGCCGCACGTAGGCCAGGACGGGGCTTGACGCCCCAAGGGCGCCAAGTTCCGTCTCAGCCCGCAAGGTCCAGAATCATCCGTGCGACGCGCTCCGAGGCGCCCGGTGGCCCGAGTAGCTCGACCGCCTCCGCCAGGCCTGCCTGCTGTGCCCGCCGTGGCTCCCCCTCCTCGATCAGCGGGAGCAGGGCCTCACAAAGGTGCTCCGGCGTCCCCATCCCCGCGATGCGCTCCGGCACGACCTCCCGATCGAGGAGGATGTTCGGGGCGGCGATATACTTGAGGCGGCCCTTGGCGAAGAGGTGGTACTGCAGGTGGTCCAGCGCGGAACCTGCGTAGGTTACGACCATGGGAACGCCGCAGACCGCCGCATCCAGGGTGATGGTGCCGCTCTTGGTGAGGGCCGCCTTGCTGGCGGAGAGGAGCGCAATGGTGTCCTCGGTGACGATCGCCCTTGGTGATAGCCTATTCACTATCGCCTCGAGTGCCGCCCGATCAGCCTGAGGGCCGCACGAGACCAGCGGCAGAATGGTGGGGATGCGCTTCTCCGCCAGGGCAAGGGCCGAAAGGAGCAGAGGCAGGATGTAGCGGATCTCCTGCCTCCGGCTGCCGGGGAGCACCGCGATGGGCGTCGCGGTGAGCGGTACCGACAGCAGCCCACGCGCCCTCGCCTCCGAGGGCCGACCGGCGTACCGGTCAAGCACAGGGTGTCCCACCCATTCCGCGGCGCCGCCGAGTTCTCGAACCACAGCGGCGGACCACTCGAAGGGCGTGGCGACTCGAGTGGCTAGCTCAGCAAGGACCTCGGCGGGCTTGCTGGAGGTCCGTCGCCAGGAGGCGGGAGGAAAGTAGTAGACCGACTTCAGCCCCAGCCGGTGCACGTATCGTAGCAGGCGCATGTTGAAGGCGGGGAAGTCGATGAGCACAACGACGTCTGGGTGGTTGGCGAGCAGGTGTCGCTTGAGAGACGCGTAGAGGGCATAGAGCCGCGGGACCTTGGGCAGCGCGGACGCCACCCCAATGGCGGAGAAGCCCGCCGAGTCGACCATTTGAGCGACGCCCGCGCGCCGCATAGCGGGGCCGCAGAGCCCGTAGAACCAAGCATCAGGGCATAGCGCCCTGACCGCCTGCACAGCCATGGCTCCGTGCACATCACCTGAGGGATCGCCGGCGGCGACGAAAACACGAAGCGCCCCGGAGCGGGACGCCTCCGCGCCGTCCGCGGATGTCATCGCCCCAGACCGCGCCCCATCGTCCCCTCGGAGATGCCCGCTATGAACTCGAGCAGTGTGAGCACCTCTTGGGTCAGAGGAACCTCAGCACGGATCCGCTCCACGGCTTGGCTCGTGTTCAACTGGGAGCGGTAGAGGATACGGTAGGCGCTCTTGAGGGCCGCTCGGGAGTCGGCCGGGACTCCCCGGCGCTTGAGCGCCACCAGGTTGAGGCTGTGGGGCTGAGCGGGCACGCCTGCGGAGATCATATAGGGTGGGCAATCGATGTTCACCCGAGACCACCCGGCGACCATGGCCATAGTGCCAATGCGCACCTTCTGATGGACGCCGACGAACCCACCGACCACCGCGAAGTCGTCGATCTTGCAGTGACCGGAGATGCCAGCATAGCTAGTGACTACGACGCCATTGCCCACGATGCAGTCATGCCCAAGGTGACTGTTGGCCATAAGCATGCAACCATCGCCGACGAGGGTTGAGTCCCCCTCGTGCAGGGCTCTGTGAACCGTCACGTTCTCACGCACCATGCAGCGCGCGCCGATGCGAACGCCGGAGGGCGTGGCGGGATCGAACTCCACCGCTTGGGGATCTCCCCCGAGTACGGCATTCGGGGAGACGTAGGTGTCCTCGCCCAATATGGTGCCTCGATAGACGACCACATGGCTCTCCAGCACGACGCCGCGCTCGATGCGCGCCCCCGCGTGCACCACGCAGTATGGCCCTACCCGGGCCTGCGAATGGATCTCAGCGGCGGGATCAACGACCGCGCTCGAATGGATCCTCATCAGGTCTCCCGCTCGTCTCCACGTTCCATCGCGAATAGCAACAGGCTCTGGCACACGAACTCATCGTTGACGGTGGATGTGCACTCGACCCAGCCAACCTGTCCCTTCTGCTTCACGAGTTTCGCCTCGGTCCGCAGCACATCGCCAGGAACGACCTGCCGCTTGAACCGTGCCTTCTCGACGCCTGCGAGCAGAGCCAGTCTGCGCTCCACGGATGGGACGGCGAGCAGCATGACCCCGCCAACCTGCGCCTGATGCTCGAGGATCAGCACACCAGGCATGAGGGGCCGGCCAGGGAAGTGACCGGCGAGATGTGGCTCCGCCACTGTGACGCACTTGATGCCGACGCCGCTCTTACCCGGGTTGACCTCCTCCATCCGATCCACCAAAAGGAACGGATATCGATGGGGGAGGAGGCCCAGGATGCCTTGGATGTCCAACCCGCTCTCGGCTGCCATACTCGCTCTACCGCCTCATCTACTCATCGACCGATGTGGACTCCAGGATCGCCCGTCCCAACGCATGGTTCAGCGCGTGGCCTCCACGATAGGTGATGATGTGTGCCGCGATGTCGGCTCCCACGAGAGCCAGGTCACCAACCAGGTCCAGAAGCTTATGGGCGCCCACTTCATTGGGCACCCGCAACTCGTCACCGTAGCCCTCATCGTGTATCGGCAGCACGTTATCCGCCGAAGCACCCAAGGCCAAGCCACGGCTCTTGAGCATCTCCCATTCCCGCACAAAGCCGGGCGTCCTCGCCGGCGCGATACGCTCCACGAACTGCTCGCGGACGTCAGGCGCGTCGACGACCTCCGACCCAACGGGCTGCGGGAACTCAACGATGACCGTCGCCCGAAGCTGATGGTGAGGAAGGGCGATCGCGTAACTGCCCTCCCTCTGAACATACAAGGCATCGCGCACTCGGACCTGCTTCCGCCTGGTGCCGGGTATGGCCTCGATCCCGGCCTCCAGGATGGCTTGGGCGATGGGCATCGCGCTTCCATCGAGGACCGGAGCCTCGACGCCTTCCAGGACTCGCACGGTGGCGTTGGTTACTCCAAGGGCGAACAGCGACGCGAGAACATGCTCAATGGTCTCGATTCGTGCCTCGCCGTTGGAGATCGCCGTGCAGCGTGACGCATCGCTTACGAAGGGGAGCAGGGCGGGGATGGAGCCCTCAGGGCGCTCGAAGACGACTCCCGTGTCAGCCGTCGCGGGTATGATGCTCAGACGTGAAGACAACCCGCCGTGCAGGCCTACGCCGGCGAACTCGATGGGTCGACTCAGGGTAGTCTGGCACCTGCCGAAGTCGTCTATCATGCCAGCCTGAAGTGTATAGGGAATGCCGCATGAACTGCAAACAAAGGTAGGCGACCCACTAGGCTGGCCGCAGCCGACACGCAGGATCCTGGCGCCGCTGTGCGAACTCTAGGTCGCCTAGGTGGTTGGCCGGTCAAGGAGAGACATGCTATGGACGAGCGGAAGCGCATGCTTCAAGAGAAGGTTCGGCGAGACACCCAGAAGCGTCTCGCTGTCCAGCGCGTCATCTGGTCAATCATCGCGACCATCCTGGCCATCGCCGGGATCTTCGTTCTCATCCAGCTCATCCTTCATATGGACAGGCCGGAGCGCCACGCGAAGAAGTTCATCGCCACGGCGAGCGCCCGCTCGGGCTATAAGACCCCCGAGTACTCCGAGGCCATCGTAGGCTCCACGTCGGCAGGCAAGGAGTTCCCCGCCTTCTACGACGTCACGCTAAAGGACAAGAAGGTGCTCCAGACCATGGGCCCTGAGGAGAAGGAAGTGGAAGTCGACGTCATCCTGCACTATCAGGGGGAGATGGTGGCGGGGACCTCGGGGGCCAAACAGCGTCGTGAGGCGGGCGAGAAGGGCCCCACCCACAACATCTTCCAACACTGGCAGAAGCTCCGGAACAGCGAGCTACATCCCAAGGGGGACTGGAAGATCGTCGCCACGGAGATTGGGCCGATCCAGTGATCGGCGGGTTTCTCTCAGGCGAACCGGGGCAGGAACTCGGCCTGAGCCTGTAGGAGCTCGTCCGCCAACTGCTCCGCCACTCTCACCGATGGGCAGGCGCCATCTAGTATCAGAGCCTGCACGAACTTGCTTCGGGAGCCCTCCAGGGCGGCCTCAACCACGGTCTCGACCCACTGGAAGCGCGTCGCTAGGGTCCCCGCCACCCCCTCGGGCAGCGGGGGCTGGGCGACCGGCCGCAGGCCACCGCCCGTGGCGATGGCAGGAGACTCGACGACGGCCCCGAGCGGCAGGTTGGGGGCCTGACCACCGTTCGGTAGGTTCACGCTGAACCGTTGCCCCGTGTCCCGGCGGATGGCGTCGATGATGTCCAGCACTTGCTCGTGCTCGCCGCCGATACGGCGCCAGTACTCGTCGGGAAGGGCCCCCGGTCCGAGGGCATCCGCCTCCATCGCGGCGTAGGCCCGGTCGCCATGCTCGATCGTGCCCTCGAAGCTGAAGGCATCGACACCCAGCACCGCGTCACCATACTTGCCCCCGGGGAAGAGCGGAGCGAAGAACTCGCTCACATGGCGATCGCCAACGGCTGGGTATGCGCCGAACAGGCGGAACAGGTCCCAACAGAAGGGATCGCACGGCGCCGGCTGACCGGGGGAGGGAATGAGGGATCGAAGGTCGGGCCACACATCGCGCCCCTCAGACCACAGTCCCGTGAACCAGGTGAGGTGGTTGATGCCCGAGGCGTCCCACCCCATGGAATCCCGGTCCAGTCCCAACAGGCCGGCCAGCTGGGCCAGCACGTGATGCACACCGTGACAGAGCCCAACAACCGGGGCGCCCGTCGCCTTGCGCATCCCCCGGCAGACGGCGCTCATGGGGTTGCCGTAGTTGAAGAGGAGCGCATCGGGCGCGAGATCGAGGACATCGGTCGCGATCTCCACCATGGCGGGTACCATGCGCAGGGCCCGGGAGGCGCCGCCGGGCATCACGGTGTCGCCCACTGGCTGGTAGATCCCGTACCGCCGAGGTATGAAGACATCCCGCTCCCACGCTCGACGCCCCCCTACGCCGATGGTGCAGATGACCGCCGTCGCATCTGAGAGTACCTCGCGCCGATCCTCCGAGGCGGTGACGGTGATCGGGGCGTCTCGCGACTCCACCATCTTGCGCGCCAACCCCGCAGCGACGCGCAGAGCGTGGGTATCGGTGTCCACTAGGGCCAACTCCGCCTCATCACCGCGTAGGATCATGTCGGCCAGAAGCCCTCGAGTGAACACAGCGCTTCCGGCGCCAATGTGGACAACACGCTCGCCCATAGCGCCCCCCAATTGATCGGGGCCGGTCAACTCAACCCGGCCCCGGTGTGGTCGACGTCGCATCATGCTCGACGCGGCGAAGCTAGACCCTGTTCTGAGCCGGGCACACGAAGGGCTCCCGGTACTCCCGGCTGAGCATAGCGTTGGCGGAGGGGTTTCCTGGGAACACCTCTCTGTCCGGATCGAACTGAAGCAGCGGCCCTATGCTGATGGGAGTGCGCGCCAGGCTGACACCGTTGTCCCGCAGATGCTCGATGGTACGGTCCAACGTCTCCTGGTTGTCGTCCAGACCGGGGACACCCGAGAGAACATGGGCGGCCTCGCCGGTGGTCACCTTCCGGTCCTCACCCAGGTAGTATGAGATGTTGCCCAGATGGCTGATGGACGCGGAGTAATGGCCTTCGAGGACGTCGGCGTGGAGGTCCTCTGCGCGACGGCTGAGGACACAGTCGATGAAGTTGCCGAAGTGGCTGCCGCCGCCGCCGAACTCCCGGACGACGTTCAGTTCCTTGTCAAGCACGACGCAATTGTTGTAGCTACGTTGCACCACATAGCCGTCGGCGCCGTAGAAGATCACACCGATCCCGGCGCCCATGTACTCGGGCGTCTCGAGGCCGCGCGTCTCGAACACGATGCACTTGTCGCCGTAGTCGTAGATGGAGACCTCGGTGTTCGCCACATCGCCGGCATCGACGTAGTTGGGATCCTGCCGTTCGACGTCATACCCCAAGCGGCCCCCGTAGGCGATGATGGCATGGGGATGGCGCTGCAGGTTGAGCCCCCAGCGCGCGATATCCGTCTGGTGGGGCCCCTGGTTGCCGAGGTCCCCATTGCCGTAGTGCCGCTGCCAATGCCAGTCGTAGTGCAGGTTCGGGCGTGTCATCCGGGGCGCCGTCTCGAGGGCCGGGCCAGACCACAGGTTGTAGTCTACGGTCTCGGGGATCGCCGAGGCGTAGTCGCCCAGGGCGCCGATAGAGTGCCGGCGCTTGTAGCACAACCCTCTGGCGAAGTTGCACTCGCCGATGCCGCCCTCATGGATGAAGGCCATGGCGTCACGAAGGGCTTGATGTGAGCGGCATTGGGTGCCTACCTGGCAGATACGACCGTACTTCCGGGCGGCGGCGACCATCGCGCGACCCTCGGCGATGCTCCACGCGACGGGCTTCTCGACGTAGACATCCTTGCCCGCCTGCATCGCCCAGATCGCCGTCAGCGCATGCCAATGGTTGGGCGTCGCTGTGCTGATGCAGTCCACATTCGGGTCATCGAAGGCCTCGCGCATATCTTGGATGGCCTTGGGCTTGGGATCCTGCTTGTCCCCCGCCTGATCGGCTCGCTCCTCGGCGTACCGCCGATCAGCATCGACCACGTAGAGGACGTGACAGCGTGGGTCGTCCAGGAAGGTGCTCAGATGGCCTGAGCCCTGGCCGCGGACGCCCACCACGGCCACGCCTAGCTTGTCGTTGGGGCCGACGGACGGGCCCTGAGCCAACGCGGACGTAGGCAGTCGCGTGGCGGCGTAGGCTCCCGCCGCCGCGAGTATGGAGTCCGTCAAGAAGCGCCTGCGGGTGGTCCTCCGCAACACGGATCACTCCCTTGGAAGCTCCGCAAGCGACGCGGAGCCGCATATGCCCCAATGAGTTCGCCATGAGCCGCCGCCTTCCCTGTGCCGCAGTTCCGCTCCGTGGATCCGTGGAACAGCCACCGGAAGGCGTGCGCCGCCGTGCCGCCGAATCCGGTCACCTGCCGCGCCCACCGCGTGACATCCCTACTTGAGAGGACGAGCAAGGCATGGCCAGAGAGCGTGCGGTCGTTGTAGGCGCAGGAGGCATCTCAGGCGCGTGGTTCCCTCCGCTCAAGGCGGAGGGCGTCGATGTAGTCGCCGTCGTGGATCTGAACCTCCAGGCGGCACAACGCCGGATCGCGGAGTTCAGCTTGGACGCTGAGCCCTCGACAGACCTGGCCGCGACGCTCGCCGCCGCGTCGCCTGACTTCGTCGTCGATCTCACCGTCCCAGAGGCCCATTGTGAGGTCACGTGCATGGCGCTGGAGGCGGGCTGCCATGTGATCGGCGAGAAGCCCATGGCCTCATCCATGGATGAGGCCCGGCGGATGGTGGTGACCGCCGAACGCACGGGCAAGCTCTACATGGTGGGCCAGTCGCGGCGATGGGACGCTACCCACGCGGTCGTGGCGCGCACCTTGGCGGCCGGCGAGATCGGCGCTCTCACCTCGGCCAACTGTGACTTCTACATCGGCGCGCACTTCGGCGGCTTTCGCGACGAGATGGACAGCCCGCTGATTCTGGACATGGCAATCCACCACTTTGACCTCGTGCGGTTCTTCACCGGCGCCGACCCCGTCGCTGTGTACGCCCTGGAGTTCAACCCAGCGGGCTCCTGGTACCGGGGTGACGCGGCAGCCAGCTGCGTGTTCGAGATGAGCGATGGCCTCGTGTTCACCTTCCGGGGCAGTTGGTGTGCGGAGGGTTGCCACACAAGCTGGAACGGCGATTGGCGATTCATCGGGGATCGAGGCACCCTCATCCTGGAGAAAGACGGCACGCCGTGGGGCGAACGCGTCGCCGGGGACGAGGGCTTCCATAGGCCGCTAGAATCCGTGACCGTTGCCGGGCGGGTCGAGGCGCCAGCGGGGCAGCATGGCGCCCTGGTGGAGATGCTCCGGTTTCTGCGCACCGGAGAGAAGCCCCAGACTGAGTGCCATGACAACATCAAGTCCCTGGCGATGGTCTTCGGAGCCACCGCCAGCAGCTCGCGGGGCGGTCGAGTCACGATCGACGCTTAGCCGCCGCCGTCTCCCGAAAGGGGTACCCAACCCATGCTCACCTGCTCAACGAACCTGCTGCTGCTCCTCCTGACCGCCCCGTCCGCGGAGCTGCCCCTGCAGGCGGTGCCCCTACCGCGAGTCACCATCGACGATCCCTTCTGGTCACCGAAGCTCGAGGTCTGGAGAACGGTGACCCTGACCGACATCTTCAACAAGCTCGAGGCCGATGGTGCGCTGACGAACTTCGACCATGTGCGTGACGGCATTCCGAGTGAGCATGGTGGCCCGCCATGGTACGATGGCTTGCTCTACGAGACCATCCGCGGCAGCGCTGACTTTATGATCCAGCACGCCGAGCCAGCCCTCGAGGAGCGGATAGACGCCATCATCGAGCGTGTTGCTTCCGCGGCGGCGCAGGACCCGGGTGGGTATGTGAACACCTACACCCAGATGGTATGCCCGGATCAACGCTGGGGCATGAACGGTGGCGACGACAACTGGCAGCACGATCTCTACAACGCTGGCGCGATGGTTGAGGCCGCGGTGCACTACTGGCGCGCCACGGGCAAGACCCGTTTCCTGGAGATTGCTACGCGACTCGCCAATACGATGTGCCACACGATGGGGCCTCCGCCACGGGCCAACGTGGTGCCTGGCCACTCCATCGGCGAGGAAGCGTTCGTCAAGCTCTACCTCCTCTTCCGTGAGCGACCGGAGCTCAAGGAGGCCATGCCGGTTCCCATCGACGAGGCGCGCTATCTGGAGCTCGCGGAGTTCTGGATCGAAAACCGAGGCAACACCGAGGGTAGGCGGGCCTTCGAGTCCTACGGCCAGGACCACAAGCCGGTGCTCGAGCAGGATACTGTCGAGGGGCACGCGGTACGGGCCACCCTCCTCTTCGCCGGTCTCGCGGCTGCCGGGGCGGTCAACGGTCGAGAGGACTACGCCTCGGCGGCAATGCGGCTATGGGACAACATGGTCTACCGCCGCATGTACATCACGGGCGGCCTGGGAGCTGTCGCAGGCCATGAGGGATTCGGGCCCGACTACGTCCTGCCTAACTCCGGCTACCTCGAGACTTGCGCCGCGGTAGGCGCCGCCTTCTTCCACCACAACCTGAACCTCCTCACGGCCGACGCACGCTGCGCCGATGAGCTCGAGCGTGCGCTCTACAACGGCATCCTCGTAGGCACTTCACTGACCGGCGACTCGTACTTCTATGAGAACCCCCTGGAGCGAGGGCCAGAGACGAGCCGCTGGCCGTGGCATGGATGCCCCTGCTGCCCGCCCATGTTCGTCAAGGCCATGGGCGCGCTACCCGGCTACATCTACGCGACGGGGCCGGAGACCCTCTACGTGAACCTGTTCATCGGGAGCACGGGACGAACGAGCGTGGGTGGCGCCGAGGTGGAGGTCACCCAGACCACGCGCTACCCGTGGGAGGGGGATGTTCGGATCACCGTAGACCCCGAGAGGGAGGTGACCTTCTCCCTGTGCGTCCGTATCCCGGGATGGTCCCGCGGAGCCACCCTGCTGGTGAATGGCGAGCCCGCGGCGGTCGGCCTCCTGGGTGACGGATACGCCCGCATCCACAGAACATGGAGCCGGGGCGACGAGGTCCGCCTCCATCTACCCATGGGCCCACAGCGCGTGCGTGCCCACCCCAGCGTGGAGGCCGACCGCGGGCGCGTGGCGCTCACCCGTGGGCCGCTCGTCTACTGCCTTGAGGGCGTCGACAATGGGGGGGCAGCGAGGACTCTCGCATTACCCCGATCCGCGCCACTGACGGCGGAGTGGCGGGGCGATCTCCTGGGCGGCGTGATGGTCCTGGGCGCGACGGGCCTTTCCGTGCAGGAGGACTGGCGCGAGCTCTACGCGCCGGTTGACGAGACGCTCCGGGCCACCAGGCAGCCGCTGCTCGCGGTGCCCTACTTCGCGAGCGCGAACCGTGGACCGACCGACATGGTCGTGTGGGTCGCGGACGGGCCCTGACGGGCGTAGCGGTCAGGCCATGGCTTCGAGCATCTGGGCAGCGTATCCGGCCTCCGTCTGGGATGCTGGCGTACCGGAGAGCGCCTCCGCGACGCCCGCGATAGCGTGACAGAGGTCAGCGGCGGCGGCCAGTTCGATGGGTCTCGGCTCTGTGCCCGCTAGGTCCGCGAAGTTGCCCTGGTAGATCCGCTCGAGTACGCCGTCCGGCAGGGCTAGCCCTCGGATCACCCCATCCGTGGGAGGGCCGAGCAGGAAGTCGGCTTCGGGCGGCACCCGGAACTCGTCCTCCGTCTCCAGCCACCGCTGCACGATACCCGCTCTCGCAAGCGCCTCGGCGGCGGTCAATTCCGTGAAGATGTCCGTGCCAAAGATGATGCGGTCGGAGTACCGGATGAAGAAGTCACGGGCGGCGTCGGGATTGCGTGAGGTGTTATAGAGCATCTCGATGCCCGGCGCGAGGTCGAAGCGAACGGTGGGATGAGCGTCCAGGAAACGTGCCGCGCGCCGAAGGTCAGCGGAGAGGAAGTAGAAGTGGGCGAAAGAGACCCTCAGCCGGGGATGGCGTTCCAGCACCTCATCCACCTCTGCGTAGAGCTGCTCCAGCGGGACATCCTCCGGCCCGTAGCACCAGTTCTGCTCCACCGCCCACCCCGGGGCACGGGAGGGATCCCAGAACTCCTCAGGATCGCCGACGTGCCATATGAGTGGGAGATCGAGACTCTCGACCGCCTCCCAGTAGTCGGCGAAGTACGGGGCGCTGACGGGGACATTCAGCGTTCGGCGGGAGGTGGGCTTACCATCGATCATCTTGATGCCATCGCACCCTGCGGCAAGAAGCCTCCCCACCTGCTCAGCCAATGGGACCGCGGCTCCGGACGGCGCTGAGGCGAGGGCGTGGTTGGGCCCCGCGAAGACGTAGAACCGCCTCGGATGCCGTGCCTTCATCATGAGGGGCCCGCCGAGGCCCGCGCCCCGCTGGGGATCCTGGATCGAGGCAAGGGCCGCTTGCCCGATGCCGGCCGCTCCCATGATGTCTAAGAGCACGCTCTCCTCATCCACCGGCCCCATGTGTACGTGGCCATCCACGGTCGCGCCGTGCCATGTGCGCTGGAATTCCATGGAACAACCTCCCGCTCAGACCGTGCAGACGCAATGCGAGCCTACCAGACCACAACCACGAACGGGCCCGTGGGCTATGCAGCCGCCTCGGGCCCGTTGGCGTGGGTTGGCGCGCGGGACGCTCGATCGAAGCCTACGCCGCGCCGGATCCCCCCATGGACTTGCTTCGCTCGATGCCCTGCAGGGCGAGGAACTGCTCGCCGTACTTCTCGAGATGCTCATTCTGGAGATCGAACTGCTCGAAGTGGGTCTCTTCCTCGCCGATGAGGTCCTCGAATAGCCGTTTGGAGGCAGCGTCGGAGTTCTCGCCGCACTGCCTTGCGAAGTCGTTGTACATGACGACAGCCGCGTCCTCAAGTTCCTTGGAGAAGACTAGCATCGTGGCCGGGGCGTTCACATACTCGATCGGCTGGGAGAGCTCCATAGTGACCTCGCCCTTGAGATAGAGGACTCTCTCGGCGAGGCGCTCCGCATGCACCATCTCCTGGATGGCTATGCGCTTGAATAGCTGCGATAGGGGATCGTAGCCCTGATCGTCCGCGTGGAAGTGGAAGTACATGTACTGGATGCTGGCGTGAATCTCTCTGCGGATCGCCTCGTTCAGCAGGTCGATGCTCTTCTGGTATCTGCTCACTGTCTGTGTCTCCCTCCTACGACACCGGCTGTGTTCCGGCGCTCCTAGCCATTCGCCCTCCACTGCTTGCTGCCTGCCTCGAATCACGGCTGGGCGCCGAAATAGTCCTGCAGCGACGGAAGCAGGTTGGAGTACCGTCCGTACAGCTCCTGATAGGCCGCTGAGTCCGCGGAGGGCTCGTAGCTGGCCTCCACGGTGACCGCTGACCTCGCCTCCTCGATGCTGCCGAACACACCGGCCCCGAGGAAAGCGAAGATCGCCGCCCCCATCACCGTGGCCTCCTTCTGCTCCAAGGTGGCTACCGGCACGCCGCAGACGTCCGCGCGGATCTGATTCCAGAGAGCATTGCGGGAGCCGCCACCCACGACGCGTACGGCGCCTACGTCGGACGCCTGGAGCTGCCCCAGGATGTCGAGAGCGTGGCGGAGTTGAAGGGCGAGGCCCTCCAGCATGGCACGGTAGATCTGGCCGCGCGTGGTCTGCAGATCCAGCCCGAGGAGGCCGCCGCCAGTGCCGTAGCGCTTGCTGGGCCCCGAGCCGGCCTGGAACTGCGGCAGAGCCGTCAGCCCCTCGCAGCCTGGAGGCACCGACTGCGCCTCCTCGATCATCTGACGGTAGGCGGCTCGCCGGTCCCCAATGTCGTCGTAGAGTCGCTCGCGCACCCACTCCAGAGCGCCGGATCCCATCATCAGGAACTGGGGGTTCGTGAGCCCCGGAACGGGATCGAGTTCCACGATGAGGCCTCCATCGAACAGCTCTCGCGTGAGCGCAGGGCATTCAGTCCGGGCCATGAGGATCTCCCACGTTCCCGAGCTGAGAACAGCCTCGCCGGGCGCGGCGCCAGAGCCCACGGCGGCGAACTGAGTGTCGTGACCGGCAGCGACCACGGGGATACCAGCTGGCAGCCCCAGTTCCGTCGCCGCGGCGGAGGTCAGTCCGCCGATGACCTCGCCCGGCTCGACCCAGCGTGGGAACAGGTCAGGGGCGACGTCGGCATGGGCGAGCAGCTCTGGCGCCCAGGACCGACGGGACAGGTCGACAGCCATGGTGGTCCCGGCCGACGTGGCGTCGATCGAGACCTCGCCTGTCAGCCGATGGGAGATGAGGCCTGGCATCATCATGAACGTCTCCGCCCGGTCGAGCGCGCCGGGGACGTTGCGGCGCAGCCAAATGAGCTTCAGCAGGGTATTGAACGGCAACACCTGGTACCCCGTCACCCGGTAGGCCTCATACGGATCGTGGATGCTGGCGAAGGACGCGGCCAAGTCCTCAGTGCGGCCACACTGCCATGAGACGATGGGGTGGGTGAGCTGCCCTGCCCCGTCAACCGGAGCCCCGTCGGCTCCCCACGTCGTCACGGCCAGCGCCACGATCTGGGCATCGCCGAGGTTAGCGGTGGCCTCGCGCGACGCCTCGCCAATGCGCTCCATGATTCGGTCCAGGTCCCAGACGAACCAACTCGGTCGTCCGGATTCATCGGGCTCCGGTCCGTTGGCACGGGTCGCTGACCCGACGATACGGCCGGCGCTGTCAACGGCGCTCACAGTGATGTTCGTGGAGCCGCAGTCCATTACTAGAGCGAGGATGTCCGGCATCGCAGTCGCCTCTCTATCGTGGGTGATCTCCCAGCGCTGCTTCGCCTTCGCCATGCCGAGGCCCTATCGAATGAGGGAGGGTGAAGGCCGCACACGCACAAATGGAGTTGCGGACGCGCGCGACATGATCGCATCGGCGGCCGGACGATGGCGCGACGGACTCGGGCGAGGTTAGTTGAGGCTAAAAGGTCCGGGGCCAGGCGGGGCATCCTCGTCCCCGCGGAGCACCTTCATAGCTGCCCGGAAAGCCTGAAGCTCGGCGGATTCTCGTCTGAGGATGTTGTAGGTCACCCTCACACGGCGTGGTAGGTCATCCTCCTCGAGGAGCTGCTGCTTCTGATGGAAGGGCACCAGGAGTGCCGAACAGATCAAGTTGAGCCGACTCAGAGGATCACTCGGAAGGTGGATCCTCAGGCTGCTCGACAGCTTCGGTAGCGCCAGATTCGCATAGCGCCAGAACTGCTCGGTCAGCTCCTCGATCGAGTCCACCTCCGCGGGACTGAGTTCAGCGGAATCCTGCTCCTCCATCGCGTCCACTTGGGCCAGGAGGAAGGGCTCCTCCTGCACGATCTCCCGTATGCGGAACCGCCGGCCCCCCACGCCCAGCGCCTCTATCGCCCCATCCTCGTGCTTCACGTGGTCCGTGATCGTCGCGAGAGTCCCCACCTCGGCGAGCATCCCTTGTCCCGCCCCGACCAGCTCGACGAGCACGACGCCGAAGGGGGTCGAGGTATCCAGGCAATGGCGCACCGCTTCGAGATGGGCTCCCTCGGTAACCCGTATAGGCATGATGGTGCCTGGGAACAGCACCGTCTGCCAGGGGAACAGGACAACCTCAAAGGCCATGGGTCGACTCTCCGCCTCCCTCCTAGAAGAGGTTATCACTGAACCACACGGGGTCAAAACTCAGCAGATCCTCGATCTTCTCGCCAACACCGATGAGCTTGACCGGGATGCCGAAGTCCGACTGGATGGTCAGCACGGCTCCTCCGCGAGCTGTTCCGTCCAGCTTCGTCAGAACGATGCCTGTGAGATCGACCGATTCAGCGAAGGCCTGGGCCTGCCGGATCGCGTTCTGCCCGGTCGTGGCGTCGATGACAAGCAGCACCTCATCCGCCGGCCGCCCGAGAGCCTTCTCGCAGACCCGATGGATCTTCTCCAGCTCCTTCATGAGGTTACTCTTGGTGTGCAGCCGGCCTGCGGTATCGACGATGACTTCGTGGTAACCACGCGCCTTCGCGGCGGTGAGGGCGTCGAAGACCACCGCTGCGGGATCCGCACCCTCGCGGTGGGCCACGATCTCTGCGCCCGACCTCTCAGCCCAGATCGTCAGCTGCTCGATGGCCGCCGCTCGGAAGGTGTCCCCAGCGGCCATGAGCGTCCTGTGCCCGTGCCGCTCGTAGTAGTGCGCCAGCTTGCCGATGGTGGTCGTCTTGCCCGTGCCGTTCACGCCGACGACCAGAATCACTGTGGGCGGCTCGGAACTGTAGGCCAGCGACCGGTCCATCCCGCCGTCCAGAAGCTCCGCGACCCGTGTCCTCAGCAGTTCGCGGACCCCCTCGGCATCCCGGACGTGGCCCGTCCTTGCGGCGTTGCCCAGTTCCTCGATCAGCCGCATAGCCAACTCGGCTTTGACGTCGGCCTCGATGAGCGCTTCCTCCAGATCATCCAGGAGGTGGCTATCGACCTTGCGTCCAGGGGCGAGCACATCCCCGAGCTTGCGGAACACCTTCAGCAACGTCTGTGACTCCGTTCAGCGTTCTGTGATGAGGGGCGGGGCTAGAAGCCGCCGCCAGGTTTGCGTTCGGAGAAACTGATTGATGACAGCTCGATGGTATTGCCGGGGCTGTCATGAGAGAGGGTGAGCATGTACCAGCCGGCACGGAGAGGCGGGAGCACGCCGGAGACGATCCTCCGACCTCCGCGCAACTCCAGGGTCATCTCCACGGGCTGCCGACGTGGGCCGCCGTCAAGCAGGAGAGCGAGTCGCGTCGCGCCGTCAGCGTCGCCCGACGACTGGCCCACCAGGGTGATGCTCCACTCTCCCTCGTCCAGGAACACCCGGTAACGCACGGGGCACTCGGGGAGCATGAAGCAGGAGGCGGTGTCCGCTTGGCCGACGTCGAAGGCCTCATCGGGGTTCGATCCGTCGGTGATGAAGAGCCCTGCCGGAACCCTCACCTGACCGGGATCCCTGTCCCGCAGGATCTGTGCGAACCGCCACAGGAGGTTCCTCGGCGCCAACTCCTCGCCAGGCACGAGGAAGGACTCCATCCCGCTACCGCCCAGGATGGAGTCGGCGTAGAGCACCAGGCCGGCGGCCATCTGCCCCGGTTGCTCGACCGGTCCCAGCATCATCTCGTCATTGGGCGCCTGGGACATGAAAGCCTGGAGAGCCGTGGCGGCGCTGGGGCCGCCGGCGCCGGCCATCTCGACTTCCTCGTCCCCCCACGGGATCACCCCGTCTATAGAGTTCAGGGCGAGCCACTTCGAATACAGTGCCCGTCCCATGTCGCCTCCGGCCCACATGGGCGAGCCAGGCAGAGGCCCGACGAGGGGCATCGCCATCTCACCGAAGGCGGCGCACGTGTCAGCCACCCATTGCTCGGGGCTTCGAGGAGTATCGGCGTTGTAGATCGCGGCGTCGCTTCGCGCGCCACCCGCGGGCGCTAGGGAGGGGCCCTCAACAAGGTAGAGCGAGACCGGGCGCGCCAAGCGGTCCCAGGACGACTTGCCCATGTAAGCACGGTAGCAGGCGCACAACCGAGCCAGTACGGCGACGGTGTTCGACGCCTCAGCCAGATAGTCGTGACCCGTGATCGAGAGGGTATCGGTAGGATAGAAGACCCGGGCCACCATCCGCAGCCGCTTCATCGGATCGTCCGGTTCCTCCACGAGGCCATAGACCACGCCGGCGAAGCGGTCCCCGTAGATGGCATGCTGCTTAGGGACGCGCTCGGGGTACTGATGGGCGGTGCTCACGGCGACGGCCAGATCGGCTTGGCGGTCCGGTCCCAGCCGCTCGTCACGTATCGAGAGTGTGCGGCGTTCGTAGGCCCCGGGCAGATACTGCAGACTTGCCTCCGTCACCCACCTCGGATAACGGCCGCCCTGGGTGAGCGAACGAAGCTGCCGACGGGCCTCCTCCCACTCCTCCAACTGAAGCGAAGCCGAGTAGTAGGCGATGGCGAACTCGCGGTCTTCCTCGATGTCATTGCCTCGGAGTTGATGGCACACGGCGCGGGCGCGCCACGCGGCTGCCAGCCTGGGGTCAAGCTCGGTCGCCTCGGACGCCTTGACGATCGCCTCGCCGACGTTGCCTTCGTCCAGGAGCCGGCGCACCTCTTGCACGGCCGCCAGAGCCTGCTGTGCCGGGGGGATCTCACCGGGGGTTTGCGCCAGGGCAGGCAGGGCTGCGAGGACGTGAGCCGACAGCACGGCCGCCGTCACCCATCGCCTACTCCACATGGCACACGAACCTGGCCACGATCTCATCGGCGAACTCCTTCTCGGATTCCTTGCATACCGCCCGCACCACGAAGATCTTGTTCTCGGGCTCACAGTGCCATGCTCTTGACACCAGATGGAAGGGGGTCTCGATCTTCAGGAACTTGCGCGTGGAGTGCACCACGCGCTCCTTGGCGGCTCGTATGGTGCCCTCGGCAAGAACAGCGTCATGGCCGAGGCAACGTCCCCGTTCCATCCGGAACTGAAACTCGCGCCGCAGGTCCGTCGCGAGCTGCTTCTTCGCCCAGGCGACCAGGTCGCCTCTACCGAGGGACAGATTGGCGATCCATCGCTGAACCACCACCTGCGAGTCATCATCGCGCTTGAACCGGAACTCGATGCGGCCACCCGTCAGCTTACTGCCCGCGAGCGTCCACTCCTTGGGGAGCACGAAACGCAGGCCGAAGGTGCTCCACAAGACCGCCTCATCGGATTGCGGGTAAGGACGCAGCGTCGACAGGAGCTCCGCCGCTGACCGCTGGTTCTCTTCTTCGTCCTCCCCTGTGCACTCGCACAGGAGAATGCGGCCCGACGTGGGACACTCCCCAGCGAAGCCGACCCCGTAGACCGTCTCGCGCCGGCCCTTCGATCTCCACCGGAAGAACGAGGCGGGACTCACGTCCAGAGATCGCCGCGGGAGCAATCTGTCAGCGCGCTCGTGAACCAAGTCATTGCGCTTCTTGGTCTGGCTCTTCTCCAGGCTCGCAAGGTAGTTGTCGGCGACCTGCTTGATCGCCTCGGCGCGCGAACTCGCCTTACGGAACAGCTTGTCCGTCGAGTCCTCGGGGAGCCACCGTATCACCAGCCGGGGAGCCAGCCGCTCATCCAGTCGGATGTAACCGCCCCCCCAGTCGCCCGAGAACGCCCCTGGCTCCCACTCCTCGGGAGCCACGATACGCACGCCCTGCCAGGCAATGATGTGCTTGCCCGCGGCGGTGATCTCCTTGATACGGTCTAGGGTCGGCTCCATGTGGCGGGGATCAACCCACTCCTCGCAAGACTATGTGGCGGCTTCGAACGTGATCCGGCGTCGCCTGAGGTGCACGTTCACGAGCAAACCCAGGGCGATCATGGTGGTGATCAGGTTTGAGCCGCCTCGGGAGAACAAAGGCAAGGGGATACCGGTGATGGGCAGTAGCCCGATGTTCATCCCCACGTTCACCACGAGCTCAAACGCCAGATACGATACTACACCCGCGGCCAGGTACCGCCCCAGGTCATGCTGCGTCTGCGCGATCGTGCCCAGGCCTCGCCATATGACGACGGCATAGAGCAGCACGAGCCCCGCCGAGAAGACGAAGCCCATCTCCTCCGCTAGCGCCGAGAACGTCATGTCCGTCTCCTGTGCGGCGACTTTGCCCGTCTGAGTCAAGAGGCCCTGGCCGTACCCCTGCCCCCATACCCCTCCAGCGCCGATCGCCTGGCGCGCCCTGAGGTACTGCAGCCCAGTCTGGCGCGGGTCGGCATCGATGGACACGAACTCGTTAGGTGTCACCCATGCCATGACGCGTTTCATCATGTACTCAGGTATGAAGCCTTGGTCCCACAGAAGTTTCGTTATCACCATACCGGCGACCAGGAAGGCGGCTATATGCCAGAGATTCGCGCCGGCGAAGTACATGACCCCGATCCATATGGCCATGAGCACGAGCGTGGTGCCCAGGTCCTTGCCCGCGAGCACCAGGAACATGGGGGGGGCGGCCAGCGAGAAGAAGCACACGGTGAACTCGAGGCCATCGCGGATGCGTGATCCCACATCGGCGCAGTACACGGCCAGACACGCGATGAGCACAACCTTAGCGAACTCCGACGGCTGGAACTGCAGCCCGAGCAGGGAAATGAAACCCTTGGCGCCGAAGATGCGGGGACCGAGCACAAGGACTATGACCAGCGCCGCCAAGGTCGCCCAGTACAGTGCCTGCCAGGCATGCCTCAGGAGGCCATAGTCGAAGTAGGCAGCAACCAGGAAGAAGCCAATGCCGACTGCAAACAGGAGAGCTTGGCGACGAGCATCGGCGCCAGGTATGGTCCGTAGGGTCAGCATGCCAAGGATCACGATCCCCGCCATGGCGGCGATCATGAGGTGGTCAGCGTCGCGGAACTGCCTGCTGCGGAGGATCGATGTCATAGGCGTTCGGGCGCGGCGGCCAGCCTGGCGAGGCCCCTCTGGGCTCTCCCTCCACACAACGGCACCATCATAGTCCCGCAGGGGCGGTGATGCAACGCGATGCGAGGAGGCTCAAGCCCTTGGAGGAGCCGTGCTAGCAGGCCGATCCGCTAGCTCAGCGCTCGCGGCCAATACCGGCCCGCAGCCTCCGAGACCTCCAGTGGGATGCCCAGGGCCTCGCTGAGGATCCGTCCACAGAGCACCTCGGGCTTGGGACCCGCGCTCAACACCCGCCCCTCTGAGAGAGCCAACACATGGGTGAAGGCTGGGATGATCTCCTCGATATGATGGGTGACGAAGATCATGGTCGGGCCCTTGGGGCTGGTCGCCAGGTCGGAGAGCAGGGTCAGGAAGGACTCGCGAGCCGCCAGATCAAGTCCGGCGCATATCTCGTCGAGGATGAGTAGTTCGGGCTCCGCCATCAACGCCCGCGCAACCATCACCCTTTGCTGCTCCCCCTGGGAGAGCGTCACGAAGCGGTGGTTCTCGCGGTGGCCACAGCCCACCCTCTCGAGCAACTCGCGCCCGCGGTTGGTTTCCTCGGCCGTCGCCTCGTTGTAGAGCCCAATGCCCCCCGACCGGCCACTGACGACCATCGACAGAGCGCGCTCGTGGGAGGGGGTCATCTCGCGCAGGAAGGTGCTCACCCAGCCAACCCTACGCCTGAGGGCGCGGATATCGGTGCGCCCGAAGGTCTCACCGAGCACCTCAACGGCGCCCGAACTGGGCCAGAGATAGCCGCTGACGACGTTGAGGAGGGTTGTCTTCCCCGATCCGTTCGCGCCAACGATGGCCCAATGCTGACCCTCATCGACGCGCCAGTCCACCCCAGAGAGGATCATGGTGTCGCCCCGGTATAGCACGACGCCGTCAAGCAGGATCACGCGAACTGCCAATGCAACCATCTCCGTACAACACCGAGCGGGAGCCGAGGCCCCCGCTCGGTCTCTTCCGGTCGACCCATCACCCTACTCCGGGGCGTCGGTGGGTTCCGCCTCGCTCTCTGGCGCCTCGGTCGCACCGTGCTCGTGCCCCTCGGCGTCGCAGCTGCCCAGTTCGGCGTCACAAGTGCCCAGTTCCTTGCAGGTGGGCACCTCGCCGGCGAGGTACCCCGTGGGATCGCTCACGAACTTGGCCTCGCAGTTCGGGCACCACACGTAGTAGCTCTTGTCCTCGTAGTTCACATAAGGGTGCTTCTCGAGCTCCTCGGGAGTGTTCGCGATGACGTTTCCGCTGACGGGGCAGAGGTACCCACCGTCCTCAGAAACCTCATTCCCGATGACATCGAGCAGCGGCCCGCCGGCCGCCGCTACCACGGTATCGGCTTCTGGCGCGTCGGTCTGCGGAGCTACAGGAGCGGGCGGCGCTGGCGCTGCCATTACCTCGGCGCCGTCGCCAGTCTCGCCGCTCTTGCAGCCAACGGTCGCCACTGCTAGTACAAGGACCAAAATGGCCAATCCAGTGAACGCTGTGCGGAGCATGCAGTCAGTCCCTCCAAGCTTGCTGGGGCCCTCCAAAGGGGCACTGTCAGACGAGAACAGGATACACGAGACACCGCGCGCATCCTACAGGAAGGGTCCGCGAATCGTTCACACGCCTAGCAGATGGCCGACCTCGGCGAGGCTCGACACCCGTATCAGCCGATCGGGGCCGGCCTTGGACCGATGAGCCGCCGAGCCACGGGGAGCCTCTCCCTCGAAGTGGTAGTCGACGGGTAGCTCATCCGGGTCCCAGCGCTCGATGAGCACCGGGCGCACCCCCGCGGCGCGCGCTCCGTCGATGTCGTCCTCGGTGTCACCGACGTGAATGGCTTGCGCGGGCCCTACGCCGAGGCGTTCGAGCACCCAGTGGAAGATCGCTGGGTCGGGCTTCTTGAAACCAACCGCATCGGAGACGGCTACAACATCGAAGCAGCGGGCGAGGTCCAGGTCGCTCAGGATGCGCTCCACCGGTTCAGCGGCATCGAAGTTCGAGACCAGTGCCACCTTGCGGGAGCGACGGATCGCCTGCAGCAGGCCCTTGGCCTCGGGGTCCAGGTGGACGTACTGCATCCAGGCGTCGATCGCGGGCCGGCGCGCGCGGACCGCCGCTTCGGGCTCAATGGCGATCCCGAACTCGGCCAGGAGCGCGATCAGTCGCCGGTCGAACTCCGTCCCTCCTGGCCCATCGGGCGGAGGTTCGGGGCGCGAGAAGAACCCACGCAGCCTCTCCGCGAACCTCTGAAGCTCGATGTCTACACCCTCGTCGGCCAAAGCGCGGTGGAGCGTCTCCAACCATGCCTGCCAGGCGCGGGTCATGTCACCGTAGATGATCAACGTACCGAATAGGTCGAACAGGACCGCGCGGCACTCGATAGCGGGCCGATGGCCGCTCGACATCGTCTACTCCTCCGACTGGCTAGCCCGGATCGCGGCCGTCAGGATATCGCTGACTGCCCCCATGTGGGGGCCACCGTCGAGCACGAGGAGGTGCACCTTCTGGTCATCCTCCATGGTCAGCACAACCCCGCCGTCCTCACCCGAGCGGATGAGGAACTCGAACAGGGTGCCGTCCATGTCGCCCTCGGCCACGGAGGTGAGGTCGTTATCCTCGGCCCACCGGAGCCAAGGGGCCAGCAGTGTCTCTCTCTCGCCCCCCGGGGCGACGTCGTAGGTGAGAAACCAGGCATGCCGGACCGTCCCCAGCATCTCCGGCGCGGCCTCCAATAGGCCGCGGAGACCCTCATGCTCGTCGTGCTTCTCGCGCGACGCCTCCAGGTCATGAGCGATCGAATCGATCTCCCAACGGTCGATCTCCACCCTCAGAGACAGCCTCTCATCATAGATCGGCGGCAAGTCACTACGAACGTGCCACGGCGGGCTGCCTGGAGGCGCCTCGGTCTCCGACTTCAGCGTCGGGTAATCGAACCATGCGGCCAGGAGCGGGCCGATGGGGGCGTGCCCCTCATCCCACAGCCACAGGACATCGACGCCACTTACCTGGTAGGCGAAGATGCCCCCCTCCTCGCCCGGTTTGTGGAGCACTCCCGTGAGGCCCGTTTTGTCCGCATTCCAGGCCTCAACGAGCATCCTGTAGCCGTTCCCGGCCGCCCAGGAGAGGTAGAAGGCCTTCACGTCAACAGGCGTGGGGCGAGCATCGCCCCTCATGCGGAAGGTTCGCAGCTTGGGAGTGCCAGGGAGATCAATCACGTACTGCACGGCTCTCTCGACACGTTTGTCGTCCACTATGAGCTTTAGCAGCCGCGACTTCAGGCCGCTGAGATCGACACTCAAGCGCCGCTCTCCTTGCGGAGGCGGAGGCGGCCAATGTGACTCATCGCCGGCCAGCGCCGCGAGGGGGGCGAGGACGAGAACGAGAAGCGCAAGGGCTAGGATCGACATGTGAGCTCGAGGGAGCCGAACGGGTTCCATCGTAGTCATACCTCCTACTGGGCGGCCTAGGAAAGGCCAGCGAGGAGCGCCAGCAGATTCGGGGCGCCTTTCGTTATGAGTAGGGCCGTCATCCCCTCGCGCTTGCCAACGATGAGGATGCCCCCCACGTCGCCGAGCTTGGCGAAGAGCTGAGCCTCAACCCCGCCCACGGTAGTCTCATACAACGCCGTCCACTCGCGGGCATCAGCGTAGCCCAGAGCGGCTCCGACCACTCGTTCGGTCTGGGTCGACCGAGGGGTGCGGAAGGCGATCGCGGTCAGGCCCTGTACATCCGCGAGCACATCGGGGCCCATGCGCATGAGCACCAGCGCATCGGCAGGAACCTCCGCGTTCCCGGCCTCGGCCATCGCCGCCACCTCTGCCGCAAGGGGCAGCAACTCATGCGACGTCAGGTCGAGCCGGGCGATGAGAAGGTCCATCGGCAGTCCTTGGGGCAAGAGCGGTAGATCGGGCTCCACCGGCTCCACGCCCTCCACCGCCGCGCTCGTCAGGGGCGGCAGTCCGAGGAGCGGGGCGAGCAGCGGGCCCAGCGAGACCTTTCCCTCGGCCCAGACCAAGCTCACCGCGTCCGCCTCGGAGTACACCGCCAGCAGGCCCCCGCCGTCGCCGGTGGCGAGGTGCATCTCCGCGATACCCGTGATCCTGGGCGCATCGGCCGAGTCATCCGAACGGTGCGAGACGTACCGACCTACTGCGCGGAACCCTCGGGCCTGGGCCCACGCCGCGTAGAAGGTGACCCCTGCGTCCATATCGAGCACGGCATCGCCGCTTGGGCCGTACCGCCAGAAGGTGACCTCGTTAGTCTGGTGCAGCAAAACGTCCAGGACCTGAAGCAGCTGGACGCGAGTCTCCTCGTCCTTCACCGCCAGGAGGGCAAGAGGCTTTGTGTCTTGGTTCAGCACAGCGCGCAGCTGCAGGGTAGACCCTGGCAAGGGCGGCGGAATCTCGCCCTGCGCCCGAGCCACTCCGGCGCAGGACACCACCATAGGCAGCAACGCCAGGAAGTACGTTCCAGTGAGTCCTCGTCCTCGAGTCCGCATCGCCACGGTGCACCCCCGCAAAGTCAGCTCGTCAAGCCCGCTTCCATCGGGTGCCATCAGCGGTGTCCTCCAGTAGGACACCTCCACCCTCCAGCGCCTGGCGTATCTCATCCGCTTTGGCCCAGTCGCGCCGTGCCCGTGCCTCGGTCCGCTCCTGGATCATCCGCTCGATGTCCTCGTCCAGCACCGGCTCTTCGCCCGGATCGAGCACGTCCAGGATCTCGTCGAAGTCACGCATGACGTCACGCACGACATCGAGATCACCCGTAACGCACGTCTTGTGCTGCAAGGCTATGTTCGCGTTCTTCACCAGATCGAACAGCGCGGCGAGAGCCTGGGGAGTCTGCAGGTCGTTGTACATGGCGTCGAAGAAGCCTTTGCGAGCCTCCTCTGCTTGCTGGGCCAGCTCACGAGGCTCCCCCTCGTCCACCCGAGCCTCGCTCAGACGGCGCATGAAGTCGTGCAGACCCTTCACCGTGTGCGTTGCCTGCTCAACGGCCTCCGATGTGAAGTTGAGTTGTGTTCGGTTGTGGGCGGATGCGAGCAAGTACCGGAGCGCGACGGGGTCGATGCCCTGTGTCAGGAGGTCACGCAGCTTGAATGTGTTACCTAGGCTCTTTGCCATCTTCTGCGAATCCATCAGAAGATGCTCATGGTGTACCCAGTACTTCACAAAGGGCTTCCCTGTTGCCCCCTCGGCCTGCGCGATCTCGTTCTCGTGGTGTGGGAAGATGTTGTCCACGCCGCCCGTGTGGATGTCGAAGCTCTCACCGAGATAGTGCATCGCCATAGCCGAACACTCAATGTGCCAGCCGGGCCGCCCGTGCCCAAGAGGCGTATCCCAGGCCACCTCGCCCTCTCTGTGGGCCTTCCATAGGGCGAAATCCCGCACGTCATCCTTGCTATACTCGTCGACCTCCACTCGAGCGCCGGCTCTCATGCCGGCGCTGTCGAGGCGAGCTAGACGGCCGTACTCGGGGAAACTAGCGATGCGGAAGTAATAGCTCCCATCGCTCTCGTACGCATGTCCCCGCTCCACGAGCCTCTGGACCATCTCGACCATCTGCTCGATATGCTCTGTGGCCGGGCAGACGATGTCGGGGCTCTGGATCCGCAGGGTGGCCAAGTCCTGGAAGAAGGCGTCGGTGTAGGGTGCGGTATAGGCCCGAATGGCCTCGAGCCCGCCTGACGCCGCCTTGATGATCTTGTCATCGACATCGGTGACATTCATCACATGGGTCACTCGATAGCCGGCATGGCGGAGCGTGCGCACTAGGACGTCGTCGCAGACGTACTTCCGAAGATTGCCGATGTGGGCATGATCGTACACGGTCGGTCCACAGCAGTAGATCCGCACATGACCCGGCTCAACGGGCTCGATAGGGTCTATCGCGCGGGTCATCGTGTTGTATAGTCGAACGACGGGCACTGCAGCATTCCCCTCTCGTGTGCGTCCACCAGTGTGATTATAGCGCAAGGACCCCGTCTGGGCCGCTGCGGCAATGACAGCAACGGACAAAAAGAGGCCCTACCTACAAAGGAGATGAGGCCGCCGACGGCGCAAAACCCATCAGGAGACCGCACCGGGAGGGCGCTGCCCGGTGCGGGGTCGCGGTATTAGCGCCACGTAGGTCGTGAATCCAGATGAGAGGAGATGACACTGTTGCGCAAGACTCTGATCGCGCTGCTGCTCGCGAGCGTTATAGCGAGTCTATCCCTAAGCGTGTTGGCTGGCTGTTCGGGCAAACGCAACCCGAAGAACGCCCCGCCTATCGCGGCAGGGAGCGTCGAGACAGGCAAGCTGCCCGAGCCGGGGGCCGCCCCGGCGGAGGGCGAGTAGGACTCTGTGTCGCGCTGCTCTGCACAGGCGTTTGACGGAAAGGTAGTGTCTACCGATAAGGAGCATGTGACACATGATGCGCAGAACTAGAGGCTTCACGCTGATCGAGCTGCTAGTCGTGATCGCTATCATTGCCATTCTGGCCGCGATCCTCTTCCCCGTGTTCGCCAAGGCTCGCGAGAAGGCCCGCCAGACCTCCTGCCTCAGCAACCTGCGGCAGCTTGGCACGGGCCTGCTCTCCTATGTGCAGGATTACGACGGCCGGTACCCCGACTCCCGCGTCATGCCCTCCTATGCCGGCCAGCCCGCGGGCTATCTCGGCGCTTGGCACATCACCGAATACGGGGTCCGCATGTGGTATGACGGCAGCCAGAACCAGCTCTGGGGCTGGCCGTCTGTTGTTAGCCCTTACGTCAAGAACACCCAGATCTTCAAGTGCCCCTCCGACTCCGAGGCCGAGCGCTGGGTTCCATGGAACATGCGCGGCTCCTACTTTTGGCGCCATGCTCTGGATGCCTACTGCGTGTCCGTCGGGTCCTCGGTGAAGGAGACCGCCGTGCAACGGCCGGCTCAGATTGCCTGCCTCATCGAGGAGGCCTGGCACTGGGGAGGCCAAAGCCCCTACTGCTGGAACGCCGGAGGTACCGAGGCCTCGAAGCAGTCGAACGCGGCCTTCATGGATGGCCACGCTAAGGTGATCACCGTTCCTCGCGTCAGCTCCATCGGCGTTCCCCACTATGACCTCAACTGGTTCTTCCACGTCCACAACTGGGCGCTGCAGAACGATCCCGTCGACATCCGGTAGCCACGCACACACATCAGGAAACGAACAGCGGGCAACGGCCACTCCGGGCGTTGCCCGCTCTGCTTGGTCTCTGCCATCGCCGGCGTCCCGGCTAGGTCCCACGCGGCCTGCCGACGAAGTGCCACGTAGCATCGGGCCGAAGGTGCGGGCCGGCGCCGGGAGGAGCGGAGCGGATGATGCGTTTCGGGGTCTGCGCGGGACTCGATATGGCGGAGGCGGCCGCCCGCGCGGGTTGGGACTTCATAGAGGTCAGCGTCGGCACATTCATGCCGTCGGAGCCGGACTCGGCGTATGCGGAGGTACGGTCCCGGATCGCCCGTCTGCCCATCCCTGTGGAGGCGGCGAACTGTTTCATCCCCGGGAACCTGCGGCTGACCGGACCGGAGGTCAACCCAGACGCTCTCCTGGCGTACGTGGAAGTGGCCTTCCGGCGCATGGCGGAGGCAGGCCTGAAGGTTGTCGTTCTCGGCAGCGGGGGAGCGCGCAACCTACCTGACGGCTGGCCGGAGGGGCGAGGGCTGGAGCAGCTCGCGGACTTCCTCCGCGCCGCGGCAGCCGTAGCCCACGAAGTGGGAATGATGATCGCCGTTGAGCCGCTGCGCAGGACTGAGTCGAACATCATCAACCGCGTCGCCGACGCCGTTGCCCTCTGCGGTAGGGTGGAGCACCCATCGGTCCGGCCCCTAGCTGACCTCTTCCACATGGCAGAGGAGGGCGAACCCTCGGCCTCGGTCGCCGCCGTGGCGTCATCGCTGGCGCACGTGCATGTGGCCGACAGCGGACGAGTTCCTCCGGGACGGGGCGAGATGGACTTCAGCAGCTTCCTCGGCGCTCTCGCCGAGGGCGGCTACCGGGGACGCGTCTCCGTGGAGTGCAGCTGGGACGACTTCGAGGCTCAGCAGGACATGGCTCTCGCAACTCTGCGCGAAGCCTGGGCGGCGCTATAGATGGGATCCGTGGGAGCTATGGGCGAGGAGGCGCTCATCGAGCGTCTGGCGCGGGGACTGGGTGCGGTTCAGCCGCCGGTGGAGGTCGGGGTCGGCGACGACTGCGCGGTCCTTCGCCTCGGTGACCGGACCCTGTTGTTCGCTACCGACACCATGGTCGAGGGCACCCACTTCACCACCGACCCGACGAACCCGCTGACCGACCTCGTTGCCGTCGGCTGGCGGCTCGGAGCAAGCAACCTCTCGGACCTCGCGGCGATGGGCGGTCGTCCCCTTGCCGCAGTGATCAGCACCGCCCTGCCGGCCGAATGGCCGGTGACTTGGGTGGAGCAGGCCTACGAGGGACTCAGGAAGGTCGGAGACCGGCATGGCCTGCCGATCTGCGGCGGCGATGTGGTGCGCATCAACGGCCCTGCCGCACTCACCCTGGCGGTACTGGGAGAGGTCGATGGCGAGCCAGTGCTCCGATCCGGCGGCCGACCGGGAGACCTCATCGCAGTAACGGGCGACCTCGGGGCGTCGCGGGCGTGCCTCCGCGGGGTGCACGATGGCTCGGAGTCGAGAGTCGCGCTCTTGCGGCGCGGTCTGTGGCCGATGCCGCGCCTCGAGTGGGGGCAAGCCCTCCGCGGCTCCGCTTCCGCGATGATGGACCTGTCCGACGGTCTGGCGACGGATCTCCCACGACTGGCACGGGCGAGTGGGGTGGGAGTCCTGGTGCGGGAGGCTGACCTGCCTGTCAGCGACGCCCTCGTTACAGTCTGCGGAAGCCGCGAGGCGGCACAGAGGGAGGCGCTGATAGGCGGCGAGGACTACGAGCTGCTCGTCACCTTACCCAAGGGCTCCCCCCTCCCAGAGGTGCCCCTCAGCGTCATCGGAGAGCTGACAGCAGCCCCCTCGCAGATGGAGTTCGTCGGCGCCAATGGCGAGCACAGGCCCCTCAGCGAGGCCGGCGGGTGGAGCCATTTCGGGTCGGCAAGCTAGCCATCGACGGGCAGAGGAGCCGCCATCCAGTCCACGGCCGCAACACGGTTGCCCGCTTCCACCTCGATCGCCGATCGTGGCCCGAGTCGGTGGCGAGTAATGAGCGTCCGCGTCCCGCCGATGCAGACGTCGATGATGTCGCGGCAGAGGACGACCGTCACGTCGGTGGCCCGGTCGAGACCCTCTACCAAGTCAATCTGGGCAAGGACCTCGCCACCCTCGCTGATCCCCACAGAGCGCGACCCGGAGTCAAGGCGTAGGGAGAGTACGGGCTCACCTGGAACGTTCCCTAGGAACCGAATGGCCGTGACCGCCCCATCGGGCGCGGGTTCGAGGCGTGCGGTGAGGTAGACGCCCTGCTCGGCCTCCGGCAAGCGGCCGTCGATCGGCCGCAGCGCTTCCTCCGAGGGCATCATCTCGGGCACGAAGCGGGTCCCCAGTCGCCCATCGGGGAGACGCACCAACTCGCGAAAGACCATATCGCCTCCCCATCCACCATCAGGCAGCCAGGAGACGTAGATGCGCCGATCAGGGCCGAAGGGCGCCGTCTTAGGCACATAGAGCACGTCGAGTCGGTCGGGTTGAGGGGAGGTCCACGGGCCCTGCGGCGAGGGGGCCATCCAGTAGACGAACTCCGCCAGGAGGTACCACATCCCGCCCCACTCGAAGCAATCGGGGCAGTCGGTGACGCGGCCCGGTACTAGCAGTGGGTCGGCCAGATCCCATGCCAGGAGATCGGGCGAGAGCAGTTGGCCAATGCACCCGTCGCGGCCATCGGTCAGCCGAGCGGTCACGAGAAGGCGGTAGAGGCCATCCTCACCTCTGAAGACGAGGGGGTCGCGCAGGTGCATGGGATCGTAGCCCTCGGGAGCGGAGAGGAACGGGTTCGGCTCCAGCTTGCGGAAGCTGATCCCGTCCTCGGACACCGCGTGTCCGAGGTGCTGGGCGCCATCGGGCGTTCGCGTGGCATAGAAGGCGTGGTATGCATCGCCATCGTGGATCACCGACCCCGTGCAAATGGACGCCTCCCACTGCTCCTCGATGGCGATGGCCATGGGATGCCGCTCCCAATGGCGTAGGTCGGTGGAGGAGACATGCGCCCACTGGTGAGCGCCCAGGCCCCACTTGGAGCCGTGGTGCCGCCGATCGAAGAGGTAGAACACGTGGAAGCGCCCGTCATGGGAGAAGGGCATGCAGTCGCCCACACTCGCGTTGTGGCCGCGAGGGCGCCAGTAGAGCATGGACTCCCGGTGAGGGCCGAGGATCTCCCCCTCTCGCCGAGCGACCTCCTCGCGGCCACCGGAGAGCGCCAGGATCTCCTCGTCAGTGAGGGGGCGGTCCCAGAGGGCGGCGTGATCGATCCAGCCGCTGAAACCCGCCTTGACACCCCGCCCTGTCGACTCCGCGCCGATCAGGCACGGGATGCCGCTGCCCGCCCGGAGGCCGCCTAGGGGCCACTCCTCATCGACGAGCACCCCGTCCACCCAGAGCTCCAGCCTGGCTCCGCTGAAGCGTACGATGACATCATGCCATGCCGTCGAGCCCACCAGGTCCAAAGGCACGCTGAGCTGCAGAGGCCGGGCGTCGAAGTCAGTGCCCAACTCGAAGCCGATGGCCGGCCCGCGGCCCAGGTCGGTGACGAAGAGGTTGTAGAGCAGCGCCTCATGGCCGCCGTGCATCGAGAGGATGGGCGTGTCCTCGACTCCGGCATCCAGGCGGAGCCGTACGCATAGAGACATCTCCGCGCCAGCCAGGACCAGACACCCGCCCTGGCCCTGACCGGCGTCCAGGCGCCCGCCATCGAGCCGCGCCGCGCTGCCGTCGCCGCCGCGTGCCCGCGAGGCTGCGGCATCGGGTTCGGGGAGCGAGTTGCCCGGCGTTACGGCTCCGGACATCCGCAGGGACGACCCGCGTCCCGAGGAGTCACTCAGGTCCGCGAAGTGCCAGACCACGACCGCGTCATCGAAGGTCGCGCTAGGGGCCAGCAGAGCACTCGCCGCGAGGGATAGAAGCATCGTGAGCCGCCTCTCAGTTGGGTAGAAGCACTTCCACAGGCTCGCCGGCCACCCGGTGGCGCGAGATCTCTCGGCCCCCCGCCACTACCGTCAGCCAGACATCGGGGGCGGTCCGCTCCACTACCAGGTCGAAGCTCGTGCCGAAAGCCTGTATGTCGCGCAGCGCCATCTGGTCCCATGCCTCGGGTAGCCGCGGCAGGCAGCGAAAGCTGCGCAGGCCCGTTGGCTCCACCCCGAACAGCCCCTCGGTGTAGACCCGGCAATAGAGCGCGCTCTCCGCGGATAGGTGCCGCTGGTTCCCCTCGGGCCAAGCCTCCACGGGGTAGGGCACGTGGTCACCCAGCAGCCGGCGGCGGCTGTAGGCGGTCAGATACGGGAGGGCGCGCTCCGTGGCCCCGGCGGCGAAGGCGCCTCGCAGTCCGTACAGGGTGGCTCGGTCCCAGAACGTCTCCGCACCCGCTTGAGTCGCCAACCCGTCCGGGGTCCACAGGCGCGGTGAAAAGAGAGCATCGAGGGTTCCGCTCGTGCGCTCCAGAATGCCCATGGTGAGCGGCACACAGATCCACGCCCGAAGCACGTCGTTGCCCTCGTAGTAGCGGTAGGTGTCGAAACCCTCGACCCGTGCCCCGAAGAAGCCCTCTATGTTGGTCCGGAGCACATCCGCCCAGGCGTCGTAGGCTTCCGCGGCTCCATCGTGGCCAAGCGCCCGACCCAAGCTCGCAGCCGCCCGCAAGCCGCCGTAGGTCAGGCAGGAGGTGTTCAGGTTCGCATCCCCGGCGGGAAAGCGGAACTCGAGCTCATCGCAGTCCGAGGACACGACACCGCGGTCGTTGAGCTTCCGCCGACAGTACTCCAGGCACCACTCGATGAGCGGCCATAGCTCCTCGGCGATGGCGCGATCCCCCTTGGCGAGGGCGAAGCGCGCGGCCCCGTACGCCACCATGGCCGCGTCACCACGGTCGCCGGCCCCGCTCCAGATGTCGACACCCTCAGCGATGATGGACGAGGGGATGGGCCGATACTCGTCGTTCATGAACCGAGCGAAGTGCCGGAACGAGTTGAGGGCAGACTCGTCGCCCCCGGGGTCTCCCAGGAACGGGAAGAAGGGGTTGGCATACTCCGCCTGGTCGTTCGCCCAGATGGCGGCATAGTACGCGCCGCCGCCCGGCCCGTGCATCAGCCCGCCTCTGGTCGCGAAGATGCTCTCGGCGGCGCGCACCTTGGCGAAACAGAAGGCTGCGTTCAGTGTGGGATCCGGCGTCTCGAGACGCAGCCGTCCCCAGAGCCCTCGGACGAAGCCCCGGCGGGCCTGCTCCTCGAAGCCGAGATCCAGGGCCCGGGGCGGGTCGTCCGCGAGCCGGCCACTGAACACGATAGCGGTCTCCAGGATCGCGCTCGGTTCGAGGAGGGTGGGGTCGATGCCGGTGCACGTGGCCTCCATGATGTAGTCGCCGTGGACACCCGACGCCTCCCTCCGGAGATCGATCGGGGCAACAGAGACCTCTGCCGCGGCGGTCGACACGTTGCGGATCCCTACCAGTTCAATGGCGGCCGGCTCACGCGTCGAGGGGAGGATCGTGTGGGTCAGTTCTAGGGTGTCGTCAACGCGGGTGATCAGCGTCACCAGACCCTCGAGCCGCGCTCGCACGAGCCGCTCGGGCCCTGCGGGGACGCCGTTCACCGACACGGCTATCGAGGCTTCATCGCCGAAGTCCGAGGATAGGCTCGCATGGGTGTCGTTCGGTATGGTCCGAAGCATGGGCCAGACCATATGCCGATCGAGCGCCAAGCGGCCGTCCGCCTCCGCCGCGTAGCGGAGGATCAGGGACACCGAACGGCCACTCATCTCGATGTGATCACGGTGTGGCAGGCGAGGATCGCTGTCCACCCGCCAAGTCAGGGCGCCGTCGGGGCCGAGCGACCAGCGAGAAGGCGGGGCCTCCGACTCAGCCGTCAGGACTGCGCCTGCAAGCAGCATAGGGAAAGCGCACAGCATGGAATCACCTCGGCGCCCATATCCCCCCTGCGGGGCAGGTTCCCCTGCCTGGACCGGCTAACTACAGCAGCGAACTGGAGGTGATGGTCGTGAGAACCGTCCATTCCGCCCTCTGCCTGCTGTTGCTTCCTGCGGCGTGCCTGGCGGCAGATGAGATGCTCAGCAACCCCGGGTTCGAGGATGGCCTAGCTCCATGGACCATCGATCACATCTGGTATGCGGGCGAAGGCGACGGCGTGAGCGCAATCACCGTGGCCGCGGGCGAAGGGCGTGAGGGCGGCGCCGCCCTGCGCATCGACGGCGCCGGCAACCGAGGCATCGCCATGCAGACCCTCGCCGCCATCTACCCGGTGCGGTTTCATGTGACCGGCTGGATTCGCTGTGAGGGTCTGGGTGATGCGGCGGCCGTCATCCAAGTCGAGTGGAACGGTGACGATGGCTGGATCAGCGCCTCGCCCGTGGGCTCAGTGGTGGGCGACGCCGATTGGACGTTCGTCGAAGCGATCGTCGAGGCGCCATACGAGGCCACGAGCGCCTACGTCGAAACGCTCACATCGGCCCCCAACTCAGGCAGGGCTTGGTTCGACGACATCTCCTTCGTTGCCCCCGTGGCGGACGACGTCCCTCCTGGGCCGGTGGTCGCGAGGCAGGCGCAGCACGCCGGCGGCCGCGGCGTCGTTGCTGTCGAGTGGAGTGACTACGATGCTGCCCCCGATGTCGTCGAATACCGGGTGTTCATAAGCGAGCAGCCCTTCACGGATGTCACAGGGCTGATCCCGGCGGCGCGAGGCGGCCGCCTTAGCCGACTGGCGGAGGTCGGCGGACTGATCGAGGGGCGAAGCTACCACGTGGCTGTCGTTGCGGTAGATCGTGATGGGAACAGGGAGTCGAGAGTCCAGACAACGGAGATGACACCGATGGATCGCCGTGCGCCGCGCTCGATCACCCCATGGACGGAGGCCTTGATCGCGCCACAGCCGGCTGTGGCCGTCCACTGGGGGGCCGACCTCCTGCGGGAGGCTGTTGAGTACGAAGTGGTCTGGCGGCTCCCCGAGGGCGAGATCTCCGGTCGACTGCCGGCCGAGGGCCACCACCGCCTCGCCGCGCTAACGGGATTGCCGCCCGAGTCCCCCATCGAGGTAGCTGTCATCGCCTTCGACGCGGCGGGGAACGGCTCGGAGCCCGTCTGGGTGCCCACCGAGTCGGGAGCGGCGAGCCCTGGGGGCGGCCGAGTGCGATGCCTCGATGCCGGGGGCGAGGATGTGGAGGGTGCCGTCGTCACCCTCCAACCGGCTCCCGCCGCAGGGGCCAATGTCGCGCGTGTGGTGGGTCAGACCCCCGGCAATCTGGGGTCCGTGGCCCTGCTGGTGGCCGATCCCGACCGCGTGGACTTGTCTCTGACGTTGCCCGGCACGGAGGCGCAGGTCCCCCAAGTCTGGGGCACCTGGGGCACTGACCAGGTCTTCCGTGACTCCGAGCCTCCCGAGGGGGATGTCCGCCCGATGGTGCTTCTAGCCGGCCGCGGCGAGTCGGCCAGTCAGCAGGTGGTGATACGGCCGACCTCAGCGATCACCGGTCTCCAAGCCTGGACAACCGATCTGATCTCAGAGAGCGATGGGGTCTTGGATGCCGGGTGTGTCGACACCCAGTTCGTGGGGTACGTTCACGTGCCAGCCAACTCGAAGGCCACCCCGGTGGAGGACCTGGTGCGCGAGGCGCCGGCGGACTTCCCCGATGAGCTCCTATCGGTGCCTGCTGTCAACGTCGCAGCGGGCGAGTGCCAGCCCGTGTTCGTCCGCGTGGACGTTCCCGCCGCCGCCGCGCCGGGCACCTATGAAGGTGAGGTCTGGCTGTCGTGGGATGGGGGAAGTTGGTCCTATCCGCTCAGCATCGAGGTATTGGACTACGACTTCCCGGAGCGTACCAGCCTGCTGGTGACCAACTGGTTCAACACCGACGTGCTCTCGACGCAGTACGGTCTCGAGTCAGAGGAGTACTGGGCCATGCTCCAGCGGCTGGCCGAGATGATGGCCGACCACCACCAGAACGTTGTTCTGACGCCCCTGTCTCTCATTCAGGTCTACCTGGGCACGGATGACGAGTACGTGTACGACTTCTCGAAGTTCGACCGCTGGGTCAACCTGTTCGACGACGCGGGCGTGGATGCCATGATCGAGCTTGGGCATGTCGGCAGTCGCGC
The DNA here is from genome assembly GCA_002305165.1 of Armatimonadetes bacterium UBA1398. GTDB lineage: Bacteria > Armatimonadota > Zipacnadia > UBA1398 > UBA1398 > UBA1398. The sequence continues at coordinate 258,905 of DBQI01000065.1, read as the reverse complement.
CACGGGTGAGTGGGAATGCCCCGAGTTCGTCTTCCACAGTAGACCGGCGACCCGGGTGAGCGATGGCTCCGCCACCACGGTGCCCGTCACGGAGTTCGTGAGGGCCGTCCAGGACCATCTGCGCGAACGCGGATGGCTGGACCGTTCGGCCCTGCACATCGCTGACGAGCCCATCCCCGTGAATGAGGACTCTTGGCGCGAGCTATCGAGGACCATCCACGAGGCGGCGCCCGACCTCAGGCGCATCGACGCCATTCATGTCACCGACCTGGATGGTGACTTGGAGGTCTGGGTTCCTCAGCTCAACTTCTTCGACCAGGCCTACGAGGACCTCAAGGCCAAGCGAGAGGCGGGCGTTGCGGAGATCTGGTTCTACATAGCCTGGGTTCCCCAGGGCCCCTACCCGAACCGGCTGCTCGATATGGAGACCATCCGCACGCGGCTCATCCACTGGATGAACTACCTGTACGAGGCGCCCGGGTATCTGCATTGGGGGCTGAACTGGTGGAGCATCGAGATGGGCCACTTCTCGCCAGGCGATGAATGGGTCATCTGGCCGGGCGAGGATGGCCCTCATAGCTCCCTGCGTTACGAGGCCCAACGCGAGGGGATCGAGGACTACGAGCTTCTCGTCATGCTCGAGGAGAAGCGCCGTGCTGCCGGCGACCCCGATCCCCGAGCCCGCTCCGTGGAGTACGCGCAGCGACTTATCCGGAGCATCACCGACTACACGATGGATCCGTGGGAGTTGGCGGCGGTCCGCGCCGAGCTGGCGCGGGAAGTTGCCGAATAGCCGCACTATGCACGCGGATTCGTGAGGCCGTCGCCCGAGGGCAGCGACCATGCCCTCGGGCCCTACGGCTCCAACGCTATGGCGTCCAACCAGACACGGGCGCCGGTCCCACGGGGGTCGGCCTCCCCGATGACGCGGACCCGCAGCACGTGAGGTCCCGGCACCTCCCAGTGCCTCTCGAACATGGGCCAACCAGGGATCTCGTCCGCGGCGTAACAGCTCACCGTGACGGGCGGCTCATTGTCTACCTGGACGATAGCGAGGCCACCCTCGGCCCCCAGCCGTCCGTGCCACGTGACGCCACGGCCGGTGAACGAGACGGAGAACCCGGCTCCCGCCTCCGCCGCGTATGCCAGAGTGCCCGCGTGGGCGGGCGGGAAATCGCTCTCGCGCACCCAGGAACCGACTAGCTCCAGGTCCCCATCGTCGATCACATGCCTCCGCGGCCCATCGGCGGGCTCGCAGCTCACCACATCCGAGACGTTGCCCGCGCCATCCACCGCCTGCACCGCGTAGACCGCCGCGGGGTCCGCGCCGGCCGAGTGGTCGAACCAGTAGGCTCCCTTGGCTGCGGTGCCGATGCGCTCACCGTCCCGCGTCACCAGGTAGTAGCTCAGCCAGTGGTCATCGGTCGAGGGCTCCCATATCACCTCGACCCCTGGCACGCCCATGTGCCGCGCCTCGCGCGTCCGTACATCGGTCGGCGCGGAGGGGGGAGTCGTGTCGATACTGTTGCCTGGGTGGTCGGGCAAGTTCAGGTAGATCAACTCGCCGGGTGCGGGGTCAGAGAGGGTGATGCCGTCGGTCATGAGGGCCGTGCCGGTGGCCTCCATGGTCGCCGGGGAGTCCTGGAACCCCACCTCGTACAAGGCTTCCGGCACGAGGCCCTTCGGGCGGATCGTTACAGTCCCCTCGATACGGTGCTTGGTGATGATCACGCCCCGCAGGCGGTCCCAGCTCAGCCGCTGCAAGTACATGGTCTCGTCATCGCCGGAGATCAACGGGTGGTAGACGCGCACCCAACGGCCAACGACCCCCCGCGCCCCCAGGTAGTGGTAAATGTCGATGAGCTCCCGCAGTCCCTCGAGATGATCGGGCGAGAAGGTGTCGCCCGTCATATCGAAGTTCGAACAGAGCAGGCCGCGCCATGTGGCCGGGTCGTAACTCGCCGGATCCCAGATGTCGGGCATGTCGTTGATCTTGTCGGGCGGGAAAAGGTAGCTCGCATGGTAGTTCGCGAGAGCTTGGGACTGGCCATCGGTGAACTGGAAGCCGCTGGCGTACCCTAGGTACTCCCAGTTGATGCCCATCCCTCCGCCGTTCACCCCCTGAAACGCGCACTCCGGGTGGGAATCGAGGAACCGGCGCAGGACCTCCATGAACCCCTGCTGCTGACCCAGTAACACCGTGTCATCCCCGCCTCGCGGCGCCAGTGGGAAGCTGTCATTGCGCCACTGGAATGGACCGAAGCGCTCGCGGAAGGAGTCGAGCAGCTCCACCTCATACTCGACGACCTCCGGCAGTGACTGATCGAGGGTCGTACCGTCCGCCAGCCACTCGGGATGCGCCTGCGCCACCCGCGACTGCGGATCGACGGTGTAGATGAAAGCGTAGATGAGCTGACCCATGCCATACTGGCGCAGGTACTCCCCGGATGTGAGGAAGTCAGGGCCGTTCCAGTCGCCGGCCCGGTCCCACCAGCCCCAGTCGCGATGGTAGGTGTCCCCGCCTACCTCGCGCATGAAGTCGGCGGTGCGGAACACCTTCCGGTAGGCGGACTCGTAGTCGGCGTCGCCCCCGAGCCACCCGTGAGAGCCCCAGTGGGTGCCCTTCATCCAGTAACCCAACATCCTGACCCCTGGGAACCACGGCTCCCGGGTGTAGTCCCACATGCAGCGGTACTGCCACTCCAGGATCTCCTGGCCCATGTCATCCAGGTCGGTTCCGAAGATCCCCATGAAGTGCCCAGGGGTGCGGACCGATTCACCGGGCGCGAGCTGGCGTGTATAGCCGGCCAACGTCACATCCAGACTCACCCCGCTGCCCTCTTCGGACGGGCTGATCTCGGCCCGCCAGTGGGCCATGCAGTCGAACCCCACGTAGGCCGAGGCCTGGCCGCTGGAGAGACTGAACCATGGCGCGTACGCCATCGACCCGAGTCGGAAGCCTCTCCCCGCCGGACCGCCCTGCCCGGTGTTGGCGAGGGTTCCCGAGACGGTCACGCTGCCCGACGACGGCGCTACGAAGGTGCGGACCGCCGCGCCTTGTGGATCGGGATGCATCTCGGTCTCGGAGACGAACGGCTCCACCACATCCACATCCAGCCGCCATCGTTGGCCATACCGACCAGGGACATCGGCATAGGTCAGGTCGCGGTACTCGCCATCATCGCTGAGATAGCCGTAATACCAGCCGCGGTCACCCTGGACCGTGGAGAAGCCCTCCGAAGCGCGGTAGGAGGCGCCATCATCGTAGGCGACGACCGGATCCCACTCCGTCGTGTCGCATGTCATCTGCTCATGCCGGGCCAGAACGAAGGAGATCTGGTCGCCCTCGGTGACCTCCAGGGTCACCTCGTGCCGCTGCACATCTGACGCATGACCGCTGTGAGCCCAGTTATCTTCAGGCCACACCGGCCGACCGTTCAGGAGGATTCGGGCGTCGACACCGTCGCCCGCGAGCCCGCTGCCGGACACAGCGGGCGGTGGATCGTAGGAGTCGAACACCCGTGGCTCCGGGCTCAGAGGCTCGGAGCGGAGGCGCCACGAGTCGCCGAATTGCTCGGCCCCTGACATCCAGTGCAGCTCGTCAGGGCCGGCTCCGTGCGGCAGCGTCGCAATCGGCGGGTCGACGAGCAGGAGCGATGCCTGCCCCGAGTTCTCGATGTCGAGCCAGCCGCGCACGAGACTGATGCCGGGGCAGATGATGTAGGTTCGGGTGACCCGGAGGCCGTCCCGCTCGAGCGCGAGTCTCACCTCGATCTCGCCGTGGGCGAGGACCTGAGCGACCGGCTCCGTAGCCACCCAGCCTGGGTCATCGCTCCTCAAACGGCGCCCATCGACGGTGACCACGAAATCCGCCAGCGTTTGCCCCGCCAGCAGATCGAGGTTCGTCCCTGCTCCCGCCCAAGCCACCCGACTCAGGCCGTTAGCTGTGGAGAGACGCATCAGGACGGCATCATTGGCCATCTCGAGTGCGTCATCGGTCCAGCGAACGACCGCGTCCTCTGATCGGACCTCTCCAGCGCCGGGGGCGGCGAGGCAGAATGACGGAAGACCTACCAACACGAGGCTCAACATGGTCCGGACCTTCTCTCGTTGCGCGGGCAATACGCTGTACCTCGTTCCGTTAGCCCAGCGCCGGGGCCTCCAACCTGCGGCTACGGGGAGCCGGAACGGGATGGCGGCACGCTCGACGCGGTCTTGTGACCCCCGCGGCCGGATGCTACACTCCGACCCGTGAACACCTCGAGACCCAACATCCTCTTCATCGTCGTGGACTGCCTCAGGGCCGACCATCTTGGCTGCTATGGCTACCCCAGACCGACCAGCCCCAATATCGACGCGTTGGCCGCCCAGGGGGCCGTCTTCGAGGACTTCTTCGCGGCCGGAGTCCCCACTCAACCCTCCTTCACCACGATGTACACGGGCCAGCGCCCGCTCACTCACGGGATAGTGAGCCACAAAAGTGACGATCTGCTTGCGCCCGGGTCGCCATGGCTCCCAAGCCTGCTGCGGAAGTCGAGGTATACCACCGCCTCCTTCTGCTGTCTGGCGCGGTACCAGCAGTGGTTCGTGCACGGCTTCGAGTTCCTAGTGGACTCAACGACCCGCTACCATGACTTCGGCTACACCTGCGAGACGATCAACAACCGCGCCATCCCGTGGCTCCGGGCCCACGCCGACGAGCCCTTCTTCATGGTTCTGCACTACTGGGACCCTCACACGCCCTATCTGCCGCCCGAGAAGCACCGGCTCTTCTATGAGGGAGACCCCGCCGACCCCAGCCTGCCAGACACCCTGGCGCCGCTGAAGGACCAGTACTTCCGGATCATGTGGTCGAAGTGGTTCGAGAAGCTCCCGGCCGGTATGCGGGACGCGGAGTACGTCGTGTCTCTCTACGACGGCGAGGTCCACCATGCGGACGACGGCGTGGGCGCGCTCCTCCATGCGCTCGATGAGTCGGGGCATGCCGATGACACGGTCGTCATGCTCGTTTCAGACCACGGAGAGCTCTTCTATCGGCACGACATCTTCTTCGACCACCATGGCCTCTATGACGGCAACATCCACTGCCCACTTATCGTTCGGGGCCCAGGCGTCGCCGCGGGCCAGCGCATCGCTGGCTTCGCTCAGCATCCTGACCTGGCGCCAACCCTCCTCGATGCGGCCGGAGAGCCCATCCCGGAAGCCATGGAGGGTGCTAGCCTCCTCCCGGCTCTCGGCGGGCAGGAGATGCCCAGCCGCGAGTTCATCACGACGTCGGAGTGCACGTGGCAGAAGAAGTGGGCCATCCGCACCAACTCGGAGAAGCTCATCCTCTCGCGCCAGCCGGACTTCCACGGCATGCCTCGGGTGGAGCTGTACGATCTGAAGGCCGACCCGCACGAACTCGACAACATCGCCGCCTCTCAGCCCGAGCGCACACGGTCGCTGGAGTCGCGCCTCGAAGCGTGGATCAGCGATGAAGTGCGGCGTAACCGCCTGCCCGGGGACCCGATCATGCTCGGTGACATCACCCTCGGCCGGGCTTGGGCGGACTGGATCGCCCAGGGAAGGCCATAGCTCGTCGCCCACGAACAGAGGGCCGGGGCCGGCGTTCCCCGAATCCCGCCGCGCACATACCTCGCCACTTGGAGCGATGCCCATGTCCAGCTCAGACCGTGTCAGCAGAGGCGCCTCGGTGCAAGTCTCGGCCTCGATCCTGGGGTGTGACCTGGGTCGCGCCGCGTCGGAGGCGCAGCGTGCGGTCAAGGCCGGCGCTGGGATGATCCACGCCGACGTGATGGACGGCCACTTCGTGCCGAACATCTCCTTCGGACCGGACCTCATCGCACGCGTGGCTGCCGTCGTCGAGGTGCCCGTCTCGGTTCACCTCATGGTCGAGCGGCCCGAGCGGCTGCTCCAAGCGTTCCTGGATACCGGAGCGGACCGTTTCATCGTCCACCCGGAAGCGACGCCGAATGTCCGCCGAGCCATAGATCTCATCGTCGAGGCACAAGCCTCGCCGGGCATATGCCTGAATCCCGGGACCCCGGTCAGCTTCGCAGAGGCATTGCTCGATCACGTCGACGAGGTCCTGATCATGACCGTCAACCCCGGCTGGGGCGGGCAGGCCATGCTGCCCGAGCAGCTCAACAAGGTCCGCGAGCTTCGGGAGATGATCGAGGCTGGGGAGATCCACGACATGGATCTCAGCGTCGACGGTGGCATCGGGCCCGCCACGGCGCGGGAGGCCCGGCTTGCTGGCGCGAACATCCTCGTCGCCGGAACCGCCCTGTTCGGAGCCCCCGACCCAGCCGAGACGGTTCGTCAGATGCTGGGGTAGGGCGCTTCGCTCCAGTGGCTACTAGGCGCTCCACAGCCAGGCGGCAACGGCGTCCCAGGCTTGCCGAAGCCCTGCGGAAACGGGCGAACTGGGCGCGAAACGGGTCAGCGGAACGCCGGCGCGAACCGCGCGCGGGACCGCCTCATCGAAGGGCAAGGCGGCGAGTAAGGGCACTCTCTCCTCGTCGCCCCAGCGGCGCAGTGACTCGGTAGTCTCGGGATTGATGTCGCACCGGTTGACAATGAGGCTCGCGGGTATCTGGAAGTGGCCGAGAAGCTGCCGGACCCGCTTCAGGTCGTGAAGTCCGGAGGCTGACGGCTCGGTCACCAGTAGAGCTAAGTCGACACCTGCCAACGCGGCGATCGCCGTGCACCCGATACCGGGAGGTCCGTCGATCAGCTGGAGGGAGAGGCCTTCGGCCTCGGCGACAGCGTCGGCCACATTCCGCACCTCGGTTACCAGCTTGCCAGAGCTCTCTCCCGCTGGCACTAGCCGCCCCGATGCGAGAGGACCGTACGGCGTGCGGGCCTCCACAACATGCCCGCTGAGGACCGTCTCGAGCGTCAGAGCCCCGCTCGGGCATGTGAGCACGCAGAGCCCACACCCCTCGCATCGCGAGTCATAGACTCGCTCCTCCGTGATGGCGTCGAATCGGCAGCGTCGCTCACACTCCCCACTCCCATTGCATTTCGCCGGGTCGCGTACCGCGACTTTGGCGCCCCAGAACTCTCGCTGCGAGATGATCTCGGGTGTGAGCATCAAGTGAAGGTTCGCCGCATCCACATCGGCATCGACAAGCACCGCCGGCTGAGTGAGGTCCGCGAAGCACGAGGTGACGGTCGTCTTGCCAGTGCCCCCCTTCCCGCTCAGGATGACGACTCGGCGCACTGACTGAGTTGCTGCCATTGATGGCCCGCTTTCCGTGTCCCAAGTGACGGGAAGGGCTACTCGCTTCTCGTTCCCGCGAGCCTCCGCACTTCGTGGTAGAGGTGTGTGAGGGGCTCTCTCCACGCGGGAAAGGCGCGGTACAGGGCCTCCCCGCGTGAGTACGCCTCGGCGATCCCTCTGTCATGTGGGATCTCCAGGAGCACGGGGACGCCCTCGGGGGACAGATCGTCAGGGACTGGCTCACCTGGATCGAGACGGTTCACCACCACGCCACAGGGAACTCCCAGCGCTTGGCAGGTCTCAACGGCTGCCCTCAGGTCACTGCGGCCGAATGGCGTCGGCTCCGTCACTAGGATGCAGAAGTCCGTGCCCTCCACCGCCTGTTGCATGGGACATGCCGTGCCGGGCGGCGAGTCGATCACCGTGACGAGGGGGGGCTCGACTGCGGTGCGAACCTCGCGCGTCACCGGGCCTGCTCGCATCTGACCCACGGCAAGCCGCCCTTCTCGCACCTCGACGCCTTCCGGCGTGAGTCCGGTTCTCACCTCTCCGACTGTCTTCGGAACCTCGGACAAGGCATTCACAGGGCATGCGAAGACACAGGAGCCGCAGGCGAAGCATAGGTCCGGGAAGATCACGATCTTGTCTCGGATGCGGGCGATGGCGCTTACCTCGCAGACCTCGGCGCAGCGTCCGCAGAGAGTGCAGAGGTCCATGTCCACCCTCGGGAGCGCCACGTCCACCGTTCTGCGCTCGTGCTCGTCAGGGCTGAGAAGAAGCCATGAGTTGGGTTCCTCCACGTCACAGTCCAGCAAGCGGACGGGAGTGCCGTCAGACTCCGCGATGGCGAGAGCCAGACTCGTGGCGATCAACGTCTTGCCGGTGCCGCCCTTGCCGGCAGCCACGCCGATAGTGAGGGGGTACCTGTTACTCATCCGCAACCTCGGGGTATCCAGGAGCCAGCGCCGCCCCCATGGTTCGATGGGGCGGCGCTAGCTCCGTCGTGGGACTAGAGTCGCTTCTCGATCTGGCTGATGCGCTCGTTCAGAGCGCCCACCTGTTTCGAGAGCTCGTTGACCATGTCGGTGATCTGGCGGAGAACTGCGGAATCCACGGCATTAGCGTCTTGCGGCGGTGCGCCCGTCGGCATGGCCTGCACACACATCCCCATGCCACCGCCACGACCGCCTCCTCCACATCGACCGCGGCCCATTCCGCCACCCATGCCTCTTCCCATGCCGCTACCCGTAGCCATCCCGCCGCCGCCGAGGCCTGGGCCTGCCGTAGGACCGGACGCAGGCCCAGCAACTTCGCCACTCGTGCCGTAGTGAGCCTGGACGGTGGGCCCAGCGATCTGCTGCAACTGGCCTGCTTTGAAGGCGGCCAAGGCATCAAGCGCAGTGCCGCCCGTGCACTCGTAGACGGCGATGCCGCCGCCGCTCAGAGCCTGGAAGGCGTTGGGCCCGAACCGGCTGCCGATCACTGCCTCCGCACCAGCATCAGCGACCAACTGCGCGGCAGCGATGCCGGCCCCCGAGCCCTGTGCGGCCGCCGTATTGGGGATTACCTCCACCAGGGAGCTATCATCCGTGTCACACACGAGAAAGTGCGCGCAGCGCCCGAAACGGGGATCGACCGCTGAGTCAAGCGTCGTGCCACTCGATGCTATCGCTACCTTCACTGGGTCCCTCCTTTGGGGCCACTCGCCACCTCGATGCTGGCGAGGCGCTGCTCCATCACAGCCACCTGGCTGGCCAGGTTCTGGATGGACTGCTGCAAGGTCGTGATCTGAGCGGTCAATCCCGCTGCGGGAGCCGGCGCGGCCAGGGGCGCCGAGAACTGCGCGGGGATCTGCATTCCGCGGGGCCATGCGCCGGTCAGTAGGTACTCGGCGCAGGGGCCCACGCCCGAGGCGCTGCGTCCCACCCAGCCTGGGCTGTAGCCCAAGCGAAGCCAGCCAGGTTGCCCCGTGAGTCGAAGCATGTTCCGATTCCTCATAGCGATCTCACCTCTCCCTATCGCTCTCTGAGCGCATCTGCAGACGCATTCGGCGTCCGCCTGTCTTCGCTCGCCGCCCGTTCACTCTTCAACAGAAGACAGCGGTTCGCGAACTCCACCATTGATTGACCACACCTCGCGATGGCCGTGCTCTAGTCCGCCAAGGGCCGCCTTTCGGTGTCGGCTATAGGGTGTAGCCACTTCCGTAGTCTCCCCTCACGCGGTTATATGCTGTCCGCATATATGCTTGCAGCATATACACTCCACCACAACATGTCAACAACATATACAAACCCAGAGTCCCGTGCGTCTACGGGTTGGTGGAGGAGGGGGGTGGGGGCCCGGGAGGCGCCTCCTGCTAATGCCGGCAAGGCGCCGCCGCCCGAGAGGATCGGGCGACGGCGCCGTAGTGGATAGTGCGAAGGGCTAGACCCCAGGGGGAAGGGTCAGCTTGGACTTGTCGACGGGCTTGAAGCACAGGAACCAGTCGAGGCACTTGTAGTCGCCCGAGCCGGCGCCCTCGACGCGCTCCTTGGCGAGGCCGCAGCTCCCCGGGGCCGGGATGATGACATCGTCGCCCGGTCGCCAGTCAGCCGGGGTTGCGCAGTTATGCGCGTCGGCCGTCTGTAGAGCGATGACGATCCGAAGCAGCTCATCGAAGTTGCGGCCCAGGGAGAGGGGGTAGTAGAGAATCGTGCGGACCTTGGCCTGATCGTCGATCACGAAGACGGCGCGCACGGCCTGGGTGTCGGCCTCCGAGGGTTGAACCATGCCGAACTTCTTGGCTACATCCATCTTGAGGTCAGCGATCACCGGGAAAGTAACCTCTAGGTTGCTCCAGTTCTTCCATTGGATCTTCTCGTAGATCGTACGGAGCCAAGCGATGTGGCTATAGTGGCTGTCGATGGAGAGGCCGAGCAGCTCGCAGTTCACGGCTTTGAACTTGTCGATCATACTGGCGAAAGTCATGAACTCAGTCGTGCAGACGGGCGTGAAGTCTGCGGGGTGGCTGAAGAGGATGACCCACTTGCCCTTGTAGTCCTCGGGGAAGTTGACCTCACCTTGGGTGGTAACGGCGGTAAAACTCGGGGCGGTCTCACCGATGAGGGGCATCGCGCTACATTTGGTCGCCGCAGTCTCTGGGCACTTCGCGTCTTCGCTCAAAGTGTGGAGCTCCTTTCGGTTCTCGGGCGCTCCGGAACTGCGTTCCGCGCTCGCCCTGAAGCTATGTGTCTAAGACGTATTATAGCACGTCTCAGGAGGAGCACAATAGGTATACCTAGCCATTCGTGTTTAGGTCAATCGCGGTGTGCTCATGGTCACCCAGGCCCAGCACTTCCAGCTCGGGAGGGGTGCTCGCGCTCTGGGCGGACAGTGGATGCACATCGGCAAGGGCCAGGAGCTCGTCGATGGGGTCGCATGGAGCTGGCAGGCGTTCCGCGATGAAGCTGGCCATATCGGTGCGGCGGAGAAGCATCCCTCGGCAAGCGACGCGCAGTATCCCGTGCCACGTAGACCTCACGATGCCCGCCCCTCTCTCGCAGCTCCTCCAACCGAGTCCGCCTGCGAGAGTTGCTGGATCTTGGCGGCGATGGCCTCGCGCCCCCAAGTCGCCCGCGCAAGCGCCTCACGGAGGTTACGGAGGGCGTTTGCCGTGTGGCCCTTGCGTTCCGCGAGTCGGGCCCAGAGCAGGTACGGCGCGGGCGCCCATGGGACCAGGCCAATCAGACGGGAGGCGAGGCGCGCCGCGCCCTCGTCATCGCCTGCCGTCAGCCGCTCCCGGATGCTCGCCACGATTGGGCGCGCGCGCTCCTCACGCTCGGCTCGGTCCTTCGCGACGACGCGCTGGCGGGCGGCGCGGGCCTTATCGGGCGCGAAGCGCTCGGCCGAGGCGTAGCACTCGGCTGCTTCGCGGTACTGCCCGCCTCGCTCGTAGACAGCGCCGACGATGAGGTCCGCGGCGCCCGTGGTGGGGGCCAGACGCTCCAGATCGGCGGCAACGGCGAGGGCCCTCTCGTCGTCTCCTCGAACAAGGTGGCGGCTCGCTCTCATCAGGTGGGTGCTGATGACTGTGGCTATGCTGGCCGGCTCGCTCTGGGCGGTGGAAAGCGCACGGCGGGCCCTGAGCACGCCTGGGTGCAGTGGGTCCAATGCCATCGCCTCGTTGAGGCACCCCTCTGCCTCCCCCGGTAGCCCAACCTCCTGACAGATACGAGCCAGGCTTAGCAGGTGCTCGGCGCCGCTGCCTTGCGCCAGGCACGAGGCGAGGCACGCGGCAAGGCTGTCCTCGATCCGGCCTGTGTGGCGTAGTGACAGTGCCAGAACCGACAGCAGATCGGCGCTGCGCTCGCCCTGCTCGAAGGCCCTCAGGCAGAGCGCCACGGCAAGCCGATGCCAGCCCTGAGCTGCGAAGGTGGCGGCGTCCCGCCAGGTCTCGCCAGACACGGAGACACCCCCCCACGCGGCCCCACTGCCACCCGCCCGCTATATAGGGCCGGGGCTGAGCCATTCCTTCGTGGCCCCGAGGTAGAGCTGCTCCTCAACCGGTGGGTGGGCATCCAGAATGGAGGTCCAGAAGCGCTTCATCGCTGAAGAGCACACGGGCTCCCCCGGGCAGATAGAGACCGAGTTCGTAGGCTGAGGATGCAGCGCCAAGTTGGGCCGTACCCGCGCGAAGGACTGCGGCAACACGCTGTACATGAATCGGTAGGCTGCCTCGACGCCGCTGTCCTGGGCGTACCGGAAGATCCGACAATTGAGGTCGGTTCGTCGTTCGGGGTGCATGACGAACCCGTTGTTGTCGCGCGTTCTGGCTTGGGGGAAAGCATCGTAGAAGGCCCGGCCCCACAGGTAGCTGCCCTCGTCGTGATAGCACACCATGTGGGTGTACCGCTTGCGTCGGAGCTAGTCGATGGTGTGCTGCCACTGGTCCTCACCCCAGAGCCGGCAGCAGTAGCGCCAGTTTCTGACGAAGAAGGGGTAAGTAAGGAACAGCCGGTGCTCCATAGCCGGCCACAGCTTGAGCTTGAAGGGTTCTGGCCTCCAGGCACTCAGGTCAGGGATTTGGTTCCCGACCAGGAAGAAGCCGAACCCGAGGACCTTCTCCAGGAACGCGTAGGCCGCGTGGCACGCCGCGCGGGAGAGCCACCGATCGTCAGCGCGGTTGGTGGGTCCTCATCGGGGATCACGCGAAGATAGATCTCGTCGGGATGCAGGCGGTTGCAATCGTCAAGGGTGGTATCATCCCCGAGCCGTCTGAGGAGGGGCGCGGTGTCCCACCTGCCCAGAATCAGTTGAACCGCGGATCTGCCGTCTGCCGGACCTTCGCCCCGTGCCTCGATGATGAGGCTCGATACGTCCTCGAAGGCGGACTCCTCCACCCGAGTCACCGTATCGGGCAGTCGCGTTATCTTCGCGCCTCCTCGCGCGGCGTGGACCGCACGGCGGGATTTCCCCGTTGGCCGCGTAATGCCCTACGAGCGGCGGGGCACCTTCACGCTGATGGGTCGGAGGAGAACGCCCGCATTGAAGGGTGTATAATCCAGTCCCAGCGCCGCCGATGGCGGCCAAGCTCTGATGCGAGTATATCCGGAGGTGATCGGCGTGGCGTCCGAATCCTCGGGCGGAACGGACACGCTGGAGAGACCCGACAACCTGCCGCAGGACGGCGGCCAGGGACCTGTCCCTGTAGTTGGCACGGACACGGTTATCGAGTGTCGGGGTCTCACTAAGCGCTACCGCGTGGCGCTCGGGTACGAGATCGAAGCTCTCTCATCCCTCGACCTGCAGGTCAAGCGGGGTGAGATCTTCGCCATCGTAGGCCCCAACGGCAGCGGGAAGACGACCACACTGAAGCTCCTCCTGGGGCTGATCTTCCCCTCTGAGGGCGATGCCTTCATCCTCGGCGAGCCGCCGCGAAGCCGCCGGGCGAAACGGCGCATCGGCTTCGTGCCGGAGGGGCCCTTCTTCTACCAGCATATGAACGGCGAGGAGGTCGTGCGCTTCTACGGCCGCCTCTGCGGCCTTCGGGGTCGCGACCTCAGAGCTCGCACCGATGAGCTACTGAAGCTGGTCGGCATGTCCAAGAGGCGCGATGTCGTCATGTCCCAGTGCTCGAAGGGCATGGTCCAGCGCATTGGCCTGGCGTCAGCCCTGGTCAACGACCCAGACGTTGTCCTCATGGATGAGCCGACGTCCGGCCTCGACCCCATCGGCGCCCATGAGATCAAGGAACTCACCGTGCGCCTTCGGGATGCTGGCAAGACGGTGCTCCTCTGCTCCCACCTGCTCGAACAGGTGGAGGAGGTCTGCGACCGCATCGCCATCCTGCACCGCGGCAGCAGGCTGGCGTACGGTCCCATCGACGAGATCCTCCAAATCACGGACCAGACGGAGCTCGTGGCTATCAATGTGAGCGAAGACGCCGCTCGGCAGCTCGCCGCCATGTCCTCCGAGAGCCACACGAGGGCGGGCGAGTTGCACTGCATGATCAAAGAGGATGCGGATCCCTTCCAGGCACTCGACGTGGTGCGTCAGGGGGGAGGGGAGTTGCTCCGTTTCGGCAGGGTGCGGGAGTCCCTCGAAGATGCCTTCATCCGCGCGGTGACGGCCTCCGCCCGCGAGGACGCGGCCATCTCCACCGACGCCGCCGACACGGGTGGAACGGCCGACATGACGGGCGGCAGCGACGAAGCGACTGCTGAGGAGGGGGGTGAGGAGGCGTGAGGGAGATCATGACCATCGGGTACGCCACCTTCGGCGAGGCCATCCGGCGACGGATCCTCGTCATCTTCCTGCTCTTCGCCATCGTGTCCATCGTGGGATCGCAGATCTTCAAAGCCTTCTCCCCGGGCGAAGAAGAGAAGTTCGTTGTTGATCTGGGGTTGAACTCGATCAAGTGGTTCTCGATCCTGATCGCCATCCTGTTGGGCGCGGTGATGATCCCACAGGAGATCGAGCGAAAGACCCTGCATACGGTGCTCGCGAAGCCGGTTGGGCGCGGCCAGTTCATCCTGGGCAAGTTCGTGGGCACGTGCCTAGCCGTGCTCTTCAACGCTTCCCTGATGGCCATCGCCTTCTTCGTGGTCTACGCGATCCAGCAGAAGGGCGGTTTCGACGTCTCTCTGCTGTATCAGTTCGCGCTCACGTGCATGGAGCTGATCCTGTTCATCTCCATCGTGGTCTTCCTGTCGACATTCTCGAGTACGGTGTTCGTCCTCGTTGTCTCCTTCTGCGTTGTGGTGCTGGGGAGCACGGCGACCTTCTGGAAGAACATCCCGGCCGAAAACGAGATCAGCGGACTGCTCTTCCTCGGCGTGAGCGCGCTTGCTCCGAACTTCGAGATCTTCGACCTCTCTCGGCCGATTCTGACGGGTGCGGCCATCGCGCCCGACATGATCACCTATCCCCTCGTGTACGGGTTCATGTACACCTCGATCATGCTGCTGCTGTCCTTCGTGATCTTCAACGAGCGGCAGTTCTAGCGGGGTACTGAACAGACAGGGAGCGGACTCTTGCAACTACTCAAGCGACGTCCCATACGGGTTAGCCTCAGCATCCTCGTATGCCTCGGCCTCGTCGCCGTTCTCATCCAGGTAGGCCGGTTCGGCCATCAGGTGCAGCACTGGCGGGTGGAGGCTGGGATCGCCCAGCCCTCGGTCGTGGCCTCCATCAAGGATGTGCCCCTGGAGGAACTGACGGGTATCGTGCTCGGTGCTCTCTTCGCCGGCTTCCGGTCCCAGGCGGCCAACTTCTGTTGGTGGAAGTCCCAGCAGTACTGGGAAGAAGAGGGCCACTGGCCCCGCGTTCTGCCGATGATGAAAGCCGCCTGCGCTCTGGACCCTTACTTCCCTGAGTTCTGGGAGGTCACGGGATGGCACGAGGCATACAACCTGGCTGCCGAGTACGAGACCCGTCACCTACCGCAGGACGAGTACGTGAAGATGGGCATCAAGACTCTCGAGACGGGCCTCCGCTATAATCCCCAAGCCGTCCAGATCTATGAGCAGGTTGGCTGGACCTACCGCGACAAGCTCGGCGACCCCGAGACGGCCATCCGGTACGCCAGACAGGCCGCGACCGTCTACCACGTCCGAGCCGGCATCACGAAGCAGACTCCGCTCATCCAGCCGCGGTTTGTGGCGCACATGTACGAGGAGCTCGGCAAGCCTGAGGAGGCGCTGCTCCAGTACCAGGAGCTCATGCAGGACTACCCCTCAGACACCGTCGGCATCGGCGCTACCCTGACCATCCGAGACCGCTACCTCGAGGCCTACCGCGCCATGCAGACGCGCGACCTTGATGCGGCCGAGGAGCGGTTGGTCACGCATCTGACCCACGACCCGGGAGATAAGATCGCCCTGCACATGCTGGCCCAACTCAAGGAGTCGCAGTCCGACACCTACGGCGCCCTCGCCGCGTGGGAGGCAGCCGCGATGGTCTGGAAGGACACATTCGCCCAGCAGCATTACGTCCGGCTCCTGAACGAGGTGAATCGTCGCCAGACCCAGCTTCGCGGCATGCCCTTCTTCGATATGGTCATCTCACGTAAGGTCGCCGACTACATGCTCCTGCCCCGCGAGACGGCGACAGGGGCCGCGATGCCGCGCGGCATGGGTGTCGCCCTCTACATCAAGCCTCCCCGGGCCGACGCTCCCTCGCCCCTTGGTCCTCGGATGGATATCCAACCAGGCGATGAGATCCACGCCCGGCCCTTCGAGCTGGCCAACACCTCGGGTTGTGAGGCGCGGTTCTACGTTCATGGGCGTGAGGTCGCACGCGACACGACACCCCCCTACACCTTTACCTTCACCGATGACATGCGTGCCGGGCCCGGTACCGCATCGGGTCTCGAGATGCTCGTGAAGGTTGAGTTCTTTGTGCCGAGTGAACAGGCCGCTGGCTACCCGCCGCGTTTCGATCTCCGGAATGTGCAGCTGCCTGAGAAGGCGCCCACAGATGCCCGTCCGGCGGCCCCCAAACCGGTCATCACCAGTGGTTCCGGGTCGCCCGGCGGAACAGGACCGATGATGCCGGGCGCCGGCTCAGGTGCGGCGATGGGGATGGCGCCAGGCGCCAGCGCGCCCACCCCGTCCGCGGGACACGAGGGGCATGACCACTAGCTAGGTTGCGTTGCAGACAGTCTACGGCGAACGTATGATGCTCCGGGCGCCCCGCGCCCGGAGCTTTTCGTTCCTTGGGGTAGATATCCCATGCCCGCGAGCCACACGGAAGACAGTCACGCCCCTCCCACGGACCACAGCGGCCCCGGCCGTTCCCTGCGCCGACATTGGGTCCTGTGGACCGTCCTGGTGGCTTACACTGGGCTCGGCATCGCCTACATCCGCGCAAACCCTTGGGGCGGCGGTCTCGACGAGCCGCTCCATGCCAACTATGTCCAGGTCCTCGCCGAGGAGCATCGGCTCCCGTGGATCTACCAGGAGGATGGCCGCTGGGTCCGCTACCGCGATGCCCACGCCATGCACCCGCCGGTCTACCATCTGCTCCAAGTTCCTGTGTACCTCGCCACGCGCTCATCCGAGTTGGCGGCTCGCGTCTCTATGCGCGTATTCAACCTCCTGCTCGGCGGGCTCAGCGTCGTTCTCGTGTATGTCATCGCCCTAGCGGCATTCCGTGGCCGCTTGCCCGAGGCAGCAGGCGTCACCGCGTTCTACGCCCTCATGCCTCACGTGCTGCTGATCTCCTCAGTGATCAACAACGACATCGCGTCGATCCTCGTGTTTCTCCTGCTGCTCTACTTGGGCGCTGTCCGATGGTCGGAGGCGATGACCTGGCCCAGGGCCGCCGCACTCGGGCTCGTGGCGGGCATCGCCGGCCTCACCAAGGGCACCTGCGAGGTCGCCGGCTTCCCCATGGCGGTCCTGCTGACCTATCTCGCGGATCGGCACGAGGGTAGGTTCCGTGCCTGGTGCAAGGCTGCGCTGACGGGGCTCGTCGCCCTAGTCCTGGTCGCCCCGTGGCACCTCCGCAACCTGCGGCTGTACGGCTCGCTCTCTTTCATGCCTGACGATGGCCCCAACCCCTTGCTCCCGAACCAGGAGCCCCTGATCGTCCAGCTGATGCACGACCACTTCCTGCCGGTGCTAAAGCATGCGCTGCAGTGGCAGGTGAACACTCTGTGGTCCCAGGAGGACTGGGTTCCCCCAGGGCTCAGGCCCTATGTCTATGGCGTGGGGTGGGTTTTTCTCGTCGGAGGCGGACTCCTTGGCGCCGTCGCCTACCGGAGGCATCGCGAGCTGTTCGAGCCGCGAGTGTGGGTCGCGTATCTGGCATCGGCTCTGCCTCTGTGGCTGATGGCGCTGTACATCGCCCTCTTCGCGCACTTCGGCTGGACGCGGGGGGGCCGGTATCTCCTCTGCCTGCTGCCCGCGCTCGGGTCGCTACCTCTGGCCGCGCTCGTCTGGGTGCGTGGTCGGTGGCGGTTCGGCCCTTGGCTCGCGCCTGCGCTCATCGCGGCATCCCTGCTGGCGCTGAACGCGCTCTGTATGCACCATCTCGTGAGTGAGCTGATCCCGGCACATGGTCAGACATCCCTGCTGGGGTAGCGGAGATGTAGCTTCGCGCTTGACCGCCCCGGGGTAGCGGTATATGTTTACCGGCAAATACTTGCCGGTAAGGGCCGCTCACTCTCAGCCCGAGCCGGCCAAACGGGACCGAGGCGCCGCCTCGAGGGAATGCCCGTGAAGGTTCGGTGGAGGTTCGTGATGGCTGGCTCGGTCGGAGATGCCCTCAAGCTCGTCAAGGACAGCAACGCGGTTGCCGTGGACTTCAAGTTCGTGGATCTGCCCGGGCTGTGGCACCACTTCTCAATCCCCGCCGAGCGACTCTCCGAGGATGAGTTCGACAACGGCCTGGGGTTCGACGGGTCATCCATCCGAGGCTTCCAGCGGATCGAGGAGTCGGACATGCTGCTCATCCCCGATCCCTCCACCGCGGTCATCGACCCTATCCCCGAGGCCCCCACCGTGTCAGTCATCTGCAACGTAGCCGATCCGATCACCCAGGCGCCCTACAGCCGCGACCCGCGGTACGTGGCCCAGAAGGCGGAAGCCTACCTGCAGTCCTCAGGAATGGGGCAGACGTCCTACTTCGGACCAGAGGCGGAGTGCTTCATATTCGACAGTGTCCGCTTCGACTACGGGCCCAACTTCGGATTCCACGAGATCGACAGCGAGGAGGGCATTTGGAACTCCGGCCAGGAGGGGCCGAACCTGGGCTACCGGCCGCGCTTCAAGGGCGGCTACTTTCCCGTTCCCCCCATGGACAGGCTGCAGGACCTCCGCACTGAGATCATGCGCAAGATGATCGCCACGGGCATCGATGTCGAACTGCAGCACCACGAGGCAGGCACTGCGGGGCAGGCGGAGTTCGACCTCCGCTTCGATAGCCTCACGACGATCGCGGATAAGGTGCTCTGGTACAAGTACATCGCCAAGAACGTGGCCGTTGCCCACGGCAAGACAGTGACCTTCATGCCGAAGCCTGTTTTCGGCGACAACGGCTCAGGGATGCACACCCATGTGAGCATCTGGGAGGGCGACCGGAACCTCTTCTACGACCCCAGCGGCGCCTATGCGGGTCTCTCCCAGCAGGCCCTATGGTTCATTGGCGGCATCCTGAAGCATGCGGCCGCCGTTCTCGCCTTCGCCGCCCCGACGACTAACAGCTACAAGCGGCTCGTGCCTGGCTACGAGGCGCCGAACCGGATCGCGTACTCCCAGCGGAACCGTTCAGCCTGCATCCGGATCCCGCTGTACTCCTCCAGCGAGCGGGCGAAGCGGATCGAGTTCCGCTCCCCCGACCCTTCGGCCAACCCCTATCTGGCTTTCTCGGCCATCCTGATGGCGGGCCTCGATGGGATACAGACCCGCACCGACCCCGGCGAGCCCGTCGACAAGGACATCTACGACCTCCCGCCCGAGGAGGAGGCGAAGGTCCCATTCCTTCCCGGTTCGCTGGAGGAGGTCCTCATGGCGCTGGAGGAAGACCACGACTTCCTGCTTCGCGGGGACGTCTTCACGCCTGACCTCATCGACATGTGGATCCGGTGGAAGCGCGCTAACGAGTGTGACGCCATCCACATTCGGCCACACCCCTACGAGTTCTACCTCTACTTCGACATCTAAAGCGACAGTCCAGGGCAACGCGGACGGGGGAGTGGCTCGACGCCCAATCCCCGGAGACGCATCCCGGAGACCCAGCAGTAGCGGTCAGCTTCGCGCCTCACGAGATGAAGGTCCTGAGCCTCGCGCCATAACTGGATGGAGGCCGAATGGGTAGGCAGGGGGAAGGCGACCGCATCGGATCCTTTGAGCGGAGTGTCACGGACCGTTTCCGGGGGATACCTCCTCCCAAGGCAACGGGAGCGGACCCATCTGCGAGGTGCGCCGCGTGCCCATGGTTCGGCGCATCCGCTCGCTGATGGTGAATCTGCTCGGCAACTGGGTCGTAGATGCATGGGGTTGGACTGTAGGGCGGAATAGCGTGGATGGAGCCGCTATCGGCAAGTGGGTAGTGCTCGTCGGGCTCGGCATCGCGGCCGTGGGCGGCATGATCTGGCTCGCCTCCCGTCTCGGTCTGCCCTTAGGTAACCTCCCTGGCGATGTGCGGATCGATCGGCCTGGTTTCACCTTCCGCGCGCCCATCGCCACATGCATACTGCTCAGCGTCCTGCTCACCGTGCTCGTCAATGTCGTCCTGCGGCTCTTGCGCCGCTGAAGGGGAGTGAGGCGCTGGTGGATCGTATAGCCGGACGGGTCATCGCCGCCACATCCGATGAGTATCTCGTGGACACGGGCGGCGAGCTTCTCCGGTGTACCCTCCGCGGGACCCTCTGGCAGGACCGAGGAAAGGAGGACGCGTCTCTCGTGGTTGTCGGGGATGAGGTCCGGGTGGAGCCCGGACCCGCCGGGCAAGGGGCTATCGAGGAGGTCCTTCCGCGACGCAACGCCCTGGGCAGGGGGCGTGAGTTCCAGGCCTACGGCGGCAAGGGCGCTCGGCAGCGCCGCTCCCGCCATGCCGTACGCCGCCGTTCCGATCAGGTCATCGCCGCTAACGTGGACCAGGCGCTGCTCGTCTTCGCCGCTGCCCAGCCGCGACTGAACCTCTCCCAAGTGGATCAGCTCATCATCGCCTCCCTCTCTGAGGACCTGCCGACGATCCTCTGCGTCAACAAGCTGGATCTAGCTGAGGACGATCTGCACGAGAGCCTCAAGCCCTACGAGCTCGTGCCGGTGGAAGTCCGCACCGCGTGCGCGATCACGGGTCTGGGGCTCGACGCGATCCGCGAACGCTTGCACGGCAGAACCACGGTGGTGTGGGGGCCTTCAGGGGTTGGCAAGTCGACGCTCATCAACACACTGTGGCCCCACGTGGACCTCAAGGTCGGGCATGTGTCCGCCATGACAGGCATGGGCACCCACACGACGCGGTCCGCGGCGATGTTTCGCACGGGGGATGACACCTGGGTCGTGGATACCCCCGGCTGGCGGCACTTCACCCCACGGAGCCTCAGCCGCGACGCGATCGACGCGGTGCTCCGGGATGTAGCGAAGCAGGCGGCCCGATGCCGCTTCTCCGATTGCCGGCACGATCAGGAGCCCGGTTGCGCCGTTCGGGGGGCGCTGGAGGAGGGGCGGCTGGACGTGCGTCGCGTGAACCTCTACCGCGAACTCACCGGTATGTTGGAGCGGTAACGAGCTTTCCTACCGTGACACCGGTCCCTACCGGGGCTAATATGGCCACGCCCGAAGACGAGGAGGCACTCAGCATTGAGCATCCCATCGAAGATTGACCGGCGCTCATTCCTAAGGCGTACCGCCGGTGTGGCGGCACTGCCCATCCTCATCCCCGCAAGCAGCCGACGGGCGCAGGGGGCCGTCGCGGCCAACGAGCGGATCGCCATGGGGGCCATCGGCATCGGGGGACGAGGCTCCTATGACCTCCAGTGGTTCATGCAGAACCCCGACGTCCAGTTCGTCGCGATGTGCGACGCCCGGCGCGACCGTCGCGATGCCGCGAAGAGCCTCATCGATAACGCCTACGGCAACAGTGACTGCGCCACCTACCGTGATCTGCGCGATATGCTCGCCCGCGACGACATCGACGCGGTGCTGATCGCCACGAGCGACCGTTGGCACTCCCTGGCCTCCATCATGGCCATGCGAGCCGGCAAGGATGTGTTCTGCGAGAAGCCCCTGGGCATGAACGTAAGGGAGACGCAGGTTCTCGCCGAGGTGGCGAAGCAGACCAAGCGAGTGTTTCAGGTCTGCACCCAGAGGCGAAGTGAGCCGAACTTCGTTTACATCGTAGAACTCGCCCGCAAGGGCTACCTAGGCAAACTGCACACCCTGACCGCCCATATCGTCCACGGCTTCGCCCCCCACGTATGGCTCCCCGCCGAACCCGAGCCGCCGAAGGATGAGCTGGACTGGGAACTGTTCCTCGGCCCCGTGCCGTACCATCCCTACAACCGCGACTACGTGGACCGGCGCCACGCTCACGCCGACTTCTGGGCGGGTGGCCTGCACGAGTGGGGTGCACACACATTCGACCTCTGCCAGTTCGCCAACGACACGGCTTTGACGGGCCCAACTCGCTTCGTCTTCCCCAACAATGACACGAGCGAGGGGCTTGTCGCCCAGTACGAGAACGGCGTGAACCTCACGATGACCGCGGGCGGGTTCCCCGGCACCTGTGGGGTGCGCTTCGAGGGCGATGAAGGCACTGCCATGTGCGCCGACGGTGTGATGCCCGAGGTGAGCCCGGTGTCCCTGCTGGGCGAGCGCGAGACGATCCTGCGCAACTACGTGGAGCACACCGGCCGCTCGCTGGATCACGCCCGCGACTTCCTGGACTGCGTCAAGTCCCGGCGTGACCCCATCGCGTCCGCGGAGATCGCGCGCCGCGCTCATGACATCTGCCACGTCGGCGCCATCTGCATGAGTCTGAAGCGCGATGTGACCTGGGACCCCGAGACGAGCAGCTTCCCGAACGATGAGGAAGCCAACCGGATGCGCTCGCGGGCGAACCGCGCGCCGTGGGTGCTTTGAGATGGAGGCCACAACAATGATCCGACAGATGAACCGCGCCGTCCTCGGCCTCCTGGCCGCCCTGATGGTACTCTCGGTCCCGTCGACACCGGCCCAGGCCGATGAGGTGACCGACCTCATCGCGATCTTGGAGTCCGATGCCGCTGCCTACGACAAGGATGTCGCCTGCCGCCGACTGGCCGTGGTGGGAACACCCGCGGCGGTCGACGCCATCGCCGCGTTGCTGGATGACGAGCAGCTAGCCACGAGCGCCCGCACGGCGCTCGACGGCATCGCCGGACCCGAGGCCGCACGCGCCTTGCGCTCGGCACTTGCCGAGCTCAGCGGCGCCGGGCTCGTGGGCGTCATCGAGTCCCTGGGCACACGAGGCGATACAGAAGCAGTGCCCGCGCTGGGACGCCTCCTGCATTCGGCCGATCCGATGGCCGCCTCTGCCGCAGCGTATGCTCTGGGGCGCATAGGCGGCCGGGAGGCAGCCGAGGCGCTCGTCGCCGGCCTCTCAGTAACCGATGAGGCGGTCCGCGCCTCCGTGGGGCTGGGCTGCATCGCCTGCGCTGTGGATCTCGCGGCGGCCGGAGACACTCGGCTCGCCCAGCGCGTTGTCGACGCCGTCCGGCGTCCTGATCTGCCCTCCGCCGTGGTGGGCGCCGCCACCTACCGAAGCATCCTCTGGCGAGGCGACGCTGGCGCCAGGCTGCTCGTCCGGCACCTCTACAGCAACGACCCCGAACTCAGCGGCATGGCTCTCCAACTCATTCGTGAGATGCCTGGCGCGCGAGTCACGGCTGCTGTTGGCAATGCGCTGAGTAGGATCCCGTCCGCCCTGCAGGCCCCCGTGATCGAGGCCTTGGGCCACCGCGGGGATGCCGCGGCGCTGCCCGCCGTGTCTGAAGCGGCGCGCTCAGGCGCGCCCGAGGTGCGCGTCGTCGCGTGCCGGGCTCTGGCCCAGATTGGCGATGCGTCGGCGGTCGATACACTCCTCGCCGCCGCCGTATCCCCAGACGAGTCCGTTGCCACGGCGGCCGCCAATGCCCTCGCCGCGCTCCAGGGCGACGGCATCGATGCTACCATCGCCGCACGCCTCGCCGACGCCGACCCCGCCATCCGAGTGGTAGCGCTCCGAGCCGCGGGCCAGCGCCGCATGGCCGAGGCCATCCCCGCGCTCATCGAGGCTGCCTCGGCACAGGGTGAGGTGCGTCATGCCGCGATTCGGGCCCTCGGCCAGACCTGCGGTCCAGACCGCCTGCCCGACCTCGTGGGGATCCTCGTCGGGCTCTCCTCCGATGAGGAGATCGGGCTCGCTGAGACCGCTCTGTCAGACACGGCGAGCCGGATCGAGGACAAGCAGGTCGTGGCCGACGCGCTTGTGGCGGGCCTCGAGCCCGCAGCGACGCAGCCGAAGGCCGCGCTTCTCCGGCTTCTCCGGACCGCCCCTGTGTCGAGCGCCCTGAATGCGGTTCGCGCGTCGCTTGGCGAGACTGCCGTGCAGGACACCGCATACGCGGCCCTGGGAGAGTGGCCGACCCCCGAGGCGGCTCCCGATCTCCTCGCTCTGGCCAAGGCTGGCGGAGAGCATCGTGATCTCGGACTGCGTGGCTACATCCGCCTGATCGGCTCCAATGACCTGACCCCCGAGCAGAAGATGGCGATGTGCAACGAGGCCGCCGCGCTGGTCGCGAACGATGGCGAGACGGACCAACTCCTGGGCGCCCTCGCGACGGTGCCCACTGTCGAGGCTCTCGACATGGTCATGAGCCATCTCGACAACCCTGCCCTCAGCGCTCGGGTCTGCTGGGCCGCCGTCACGGTTGCTGAGCCCCTGGAGCAGTCCCACCCGGCGCAGGTAGTCGACGCGCTCACTCGCGTGCTGGAGGTCATGGACAACCCGAACATGGAGCGCCGTGTCCGCTCCTCGCGTGATCGCGCGGCCGAGGCCGCCGGTCAATAGGCGTCAGATGCGCGAGAGGGCGGGGAGTATCTCCTCCCCGCCCTCTCACACGTTGGAAACTTCCGTTCACGCGCCGGCCGACGAGCGGCCTTGCGGCATCGGCCTAAGCTCTCTCCGCGGCCATCTCCTTCAGGAGCTTCTGCACCCGACGACGTATGGCCCGCTGGGTGTTCTCCCTGGTACCTGAGGCGTTGACTACGTCGAACCCAAACTCATCCACCATCCGTCGGAACTCCCCGAGCACACGGTTCTGATACTCGACGCAGTTGTCGTAGATGCTGTCGGCCAGCTTCAGGTCCATGCCCGACTCCCAGTACGTGCACCCCTTGCCGTTCAGGATGCGGGGCATGAGGACGTCGATGTCGATGTCCATATAGATCACAAGATCGGGTTCGAGCGCGAAGCCGAACAGCTCCCGGACCCAGCCTGGATCGGCACCCCGAACGGCATCTCGAGCGAAGGCTGTGTACACGTAGCGATCGGCGACGACGACGAACCCGGCGCGCAGGGCCGGGAGGATCTGCAGCTCAAGTCGGTCCGCGAAGTCCGCGGCGTACAGAAGGCTGAAGGTCCGAGCATCCAGGGTGTGTCCGGACTTGGCCCGGTCGATGGTGGGACCCATCAGGGCCGAACGGGTCCAGCCAGTGCTCACGACACCGAAGCCCTGGGACTCGATCCACGCGGAAAGCATCTCGATCTGCGTTGACCGTCCGACGCCATCGGTCCCTTCGAGCACGATCATGCGGCCCGGCAGATGCTCGATCGCGGCGTACGAGAGCCCCTGTCCTAGCCATCTCGGTGGTCTCTGGGGCATGGTCACCCTCCCGTTCTACTTGGCAGCCTTGGTCGAGGCCGCAGTCGGCCGTTTCGCGGTGGAAGCCTTGGCCGGTGTCCTGCGGCGAGCCGTGGACCCGCGCCGCGGCGGGACGGATCGGGTCAGGTAGTCATCGAGCTTCTCGGCCATGATGGCGCGCATCTCTTGCTGCTGGGTGTAGATGGGGCGTGTGCCGTCGATGACCGTCAGGCCGAACTCATCCACCATGGCGTCATACTCGTTCACGATGGCGCCCTGGAACAGCCCGAAACTCTCCACCGGGTCATCCGTGTCCATAACGTCCAGGCCCGCCTCGTAGTACTTGAGCTGAGGTCTGCCCGTGAGGATCCGCTCCACTGAGACCTCGGGCGTGATCTGGAAGTAGTACGCGATGTCGGGTTTCGGCGCGAAGGAGTACATTCCACGAACCCACTCGCGAGACACCCCCCGGGCCACATCGCGAGCGAAGGCGGTGTACATGTAGCGGTCGGCCAACACGATCATGCCCCCCTTGAGGGGGGGGATGATCGAGTAGGCGAGACGCTCGGCGAAGTCGCAGCAGTGGAGGATGCTGAAGGTGGTCGGCGTCAGGCTCTTCTGCTTCTTGCCCTTCTTCGTCGTGTCTTTGACGAGGGCGGAGGAGTTCCACTCAGTGAAGTGGACGGGATGCCCTTCGCTCTCCAGGTACTTCCGCAGAAGATCCAGTTGCGTGCTCTTGCCCGAGCCGTCGATACCCTCAACGATGATGAGCTTCCCTGGGTATGGATGGGGCGTAACATAGTCATGGAGGGGCATAGCGGCACCGCTCCTTATGTGGGAGTAACCACTGTATTCAACGTCGCAGCGGCAGATTCTTGCATACTGCCGCAACTACTTACACATGACCGCGACGCTCGACGCGCTGCCTATCTGTCCAGTGTATGATAGTGCGTCGTCGGACGCACACCATTACAGACCCGAAGGGGCTGATGGATTCCATGACCGGCTATGACATCCGAGACTGTGCCCTCGCCAGCGAGGGGAAGCGGCGGATCGAATGGGCCGACCGGCAGATGCCGGTATTGCAGCTCATCCGCGAACGGTTCGAGCGCGAGCAGCCCCTGAAGGGCCAGCGCATCGCCGCCTGCCTCCATGTCACCACCGAGACCGCGAACCTCATGCGTACCCTGAAGGCGGGCGGCGCGAAGGTCGTGCTCTGCGCCTCGAACCCCCTCTCGACCCAGGATGAGACTGCCGCGAGCCTCGTGGTGGACTACGAGGTTCCCGTGTACGCGGTGAACGACATCGACACCGAGGGCTACCATCGGCACATACGCTCCGCCGCCGACATACAGCCGACGCTCACCATGGACGATGGCGCCGACCTCGTCACCCACATGCTGAAGGACCGGCCGGAGGACGCCGCCCGGGTAGTGGCTGGCACAGAGGAGACTACGACGGGGGTCATCCGCCTCCGAGCGATGCAGCAGGACGACGTCCTGCGCTATCCCATCATCGCTGTCAACGACGCCAAGACGAAGCACTTCTTCGACAACCGCTACGGGACCGGGCAGTCCACCCTCGACGGCATCCTCCGCGCGACCAACGTGCTCCTCTCGGGCCAGCGGCTCGTGGTGTGCGGGTACGGCTGGTGCGGTCGCGGACTCGCCAATCGCGCACGGGGACTCGGCGCGCGGGTCATCGTGGTGGAGATCGATCCGGTGAAAGGGATCGAGGCTGTGATGGACGGCTTCGACGTCATGCCCATCGCCGACGCGGCTCGGGTCGGCGACATCTTCGTCACCGTCACGGGGAACAAGCACGTCATCCGAGGCGAGCACTTCCCCCACATGAAGGATGGCGCGATCCTATGCAACTCGGGACACTTCGACGTGGAGATCGCCCTGGGACAGCTACGTGAGATGTCAGTAGGGCAGCGTGAGGCGCGCAAGCATGTGATGGAGCACACCCTGCCGTGCGGCAAGCGACTCTACGTCCTAGGCGAGGGCCGTCTGGTGAACTTGGCGGCGGCCGAGGGCCATCCCGCCAGCGTGATGGACATGTCCTTCGCCAACCAGGCTCTCAGCGCCGAATGGGCGGTTCAGCACGCCGATGAGTTGGAGCGACGGGTCTACCCCGTTCCCGCTGAGGTCGATGACTCCATCGCGGCGCTCAAGCTCGAGGCGATGGGGATCACGATCGACACCCTGACGGAGGAGCAGGTCAGGTACCTGAGCACTTGGGAAGAGGGCACCTGAGGCAACCTGGTGCTCACGAGGGGATCGCCTTGGACACGCCACTAGTTCTGTCGACCCTGCTGGCCGCCACCTTCTCGGGCTTTGTGTGTGCCGCGTCCGGGTGGGCTGCTCCTGCCCGCCGGTTCGATGCCGACGGCTCACCGAAGGGCTTCCCCGGCGCGGGGCTAGCTCTGACCACCGGGATCGTGCTGGCTCTGGCGCTGTTGGGGGTGGGGGATCTCGGCCCCGTCGCCAAGGGACTGGCCGTGGCGATGTCGGTGCTCTTCCTCGTTGGCGCCGCCACCGAGTGGATCCCCGTTGCCATCGCGCGACCCGCGCGACTCATCGCCCTCGTATGGGCCGCCGTCTACCTCGTCGCGGCGGGTCTGAGGGTCACCGAGATCAAGCTACCCTTCGGACCCGTGGTCCAACTCGGCTTCATGGGCCCAGTGCTGACCTGCGCGTGGGTCTTCGTGGTCTCCCTCCTCGTCACCCTGTCCAACCGTGGAGAGGCCCTCGTCCCGGGAATAGCCGTGTTCTCATCCCTGACACTCGCCGCCGTCGCCGCCATGGCAGGCCAGCATGCCGTCTCGGTGGCGGCCGCCACCCATCTCGGGCTCACCATCGCAGGCGCCTCAGCGCCGGTGCTGGCGTGGTGCCAGCCACCCTCCAAAGTTCGCTTCGGCATCGGGGGCGGCATGGCGGCAGGCATCGCCCTCGCCAGCCTGAGCGTGCTGGCTGCCGTCAAGCATGCTTCCTTCCTGTTCCTCGTGGTCCCAGCCCTCTGCCTGGGGGCGCCCCTGTTCGCGTCCCTCATCGCTATCGCCCTCAATCGCTCTCGCGGCCTAGGCTCCGTCCTCCTGGAGGCTGAGCGCGTGACCTTCGTCGGGGCACTGGTGCGACGAGGCATGACAGCGCGGCAGGCCGTGCACTTCCTGCTTGTGTGGCACATCTACCTGTGCTCGGTCGCGCTCCTGCTAACTTGGGCGATCGAGCGCTCCTGGGTGTTGAAGACCGTCGTGCTCCTGATCCTAGGTGGGGTGGGGGCTCTCGGTTTCGCCATCACCTTCCAGGTCGTGTACGGCTGGAGAGCCCAGGCATCGCGCGGACTGGGTCCGTCTTCGATCGACCTTCTCGGCGTGCGAATCGACCGCACGACCATGCGAGATGCTGTCGGTCGCGGCCTGCTGTGGGCGGGAAGCGATCAACTCCACCACATCGTTACCGCCGACGCCACGCTCGTAGAGCGCTGCAACAGCGATCCGGAGCTGAGCGCCATCGTCGACAAGGCCTCACTCGTGACCCCCGATGGCGCCGGCACGCTCTTCGCGGCCCGGCTGCTGGGCGCTCCCTTCCCCGAGCGCGTCGCCGGCGCCGACCTCACCGTGGCTCTCTGCGAGGCCGCCGCCGACCATGGCGCCCCCGTCTACTTCCTCGGCGCCGCCCCGGAGGTGGCTCGTCACGCGGCAGGCCGCCTCGAAGCGCGGTTCCGCGAGCTGACCGTAGCGGGGGCGCGACACGGATACTTCGAGCCTTCAGAGGAGCCCGCAGTCTGCGCGGAGATAGCCGCGTCGGGCGCTCGCGTGCTGTTCGTGGGTCTCGGGGTGCCCGCCCAGGAGCGTTTTATCGACCGGCATCGCCACGACCTTGGCGTCGGCGTGGCGATCGGTGTCGGCGGCACCTTCGACGTGCTCGCAGGGAAGGTGAAGCGAGCGCCGCGGTGGATGCAGCGCTGCGGCCTGGAGTGGCTATGGCGCGTGGCCCAGGATCCGCGGCGGCTGCCCCGCCTCATCGCCCTGCCGAGGTTCTGCTTCCACGTCCTCGTGCACACCGCCCGCACCCGCAGGCTGGGACGCTTGACCGAGACAGAGGGCTAAGACATCGAGCGCGCCCGCCTTGTCCAGCGGCCGGTTGTCAGACCCACAGCTCGGCTGCTGAACACATCCAGGGCAGCCGTCGGGGCACGGGCACTCCGAGATGGCCCGACCTATCATCGCCAGGAGTTCATCGCGCCGCTCGAAGGCTGACTCGGCGATCCCCACCCCGCCCGGGTGATTGTCCGCCAGACACACGACCGGACCCGCCGTATGGGCATCCAGGAGGATCGAGTACCCCATGACATCGTGCGGCCCGCAGGAGCAGAGCAGCGGCATGACACCGACAGCCGCGTGCTCGAAGGCGTGAAGCGATCCAAGCGCGTCCCGGCCTCGCTCCTCCAGCCACTGGCGCGTCGAGGGACTGAAGGCAAAGATGATCCCCGTGGTCTCCATGGCGTTGGGCGGCAGCACCAGCTCAACCCCTTGCCGCTCGCCCCTGCCGAAGTCCGGCACGACGGTGTAACCGATGAGGGTGGTGGTGAGCGTCATCTCGGCGTAGATCGCGCGAGCCTGGCCGGACGGCGCGGCAGCCAGTTCCTCGATGACCTCGGTCTCAGCCGCGATGCGCGGGGTCGTCGTGTAGGGTGCGTCACTCGGTCGGACCCGGGCCTCGCGCCGCTCCTCATCGAGATCCTGTACGAGGTACTTCCGGCCCTGATGCAGGTAGATGGCTTCAGGGTGGAGGTAGACCAGCGCCATCGCCCCGTCCACAGTGCCCACCAGTTCCGAGGTCTCGACGTTGGTGATCTCATAGGCCCTGCCTGTAGCTGAACGCAGGCTGGTATCTGCCGCAGGCTCCAGGCCCTGCGCACAGAACCAGCGGGAGCGCTTCTCGAGGTAGCCGACTTGGGACAGGCGCTCGATGACCTCGGGCAGCTCAGAGCAGCCCTCCCACACGCCCATCGCCTCCTCGTCAGAGAACGGTAGCTCCTTGGCGGCGCAAAGAAGGTGCGCGCCCAGGATGAACCGGTTGCCGGGGTCGGCGGTCGCACGCTCGACGGACTGCTGGCCGAACTGCTCCGGGTGGCGCGCCAGGTACTGGTCGAGGGTGCTCTCCTGAGGAATGAACAGGAACAGGCTGTCTCCGCCCGCTCGCCCCACGCGGCCCGCCTGCTGCCACAGGCTCGCTACAGTGCCCGGGTAGCCGACCGTCAGGCACGCCTCAAGCGCGCCGATGTCGATGCCCAACTCCAGCGCTGGGGTGGAGATGACCGCGAGCAGGTCGCCCTCGGCGAGTTGCCGCTCGATCTCTCGGCGCTCCTCGGGCAGATACCCCCCGCGGTAGGCCAGGATGGAGTCGGCGGCCTGGTGGGCCTTGAGCAGACCGCGTGCCCGCAGTAGCAGCGTCTCAGCCCCCTGGCGGCTTTGAACGAAGGCAATGGTTCGGATCCGCTCCCTGACGAGCCGCGCCAGGAGCCGCGCGGCAACGCCGTGGGCGGCGCCTACCTGTCTACCTGGCTCCTCGCCCGCCAGGACGGGGTTCCAGACGGCCACGGTCTTGCCCGCTGCGGGGCTTCCGTCCTCGTCGATCACCTCGAAGGGCAGCCCGACGAGGCTGTAGGCCAGTTCGCCGGGGTTGGCCACGGTGGCCGAGGAAGCGATGAAGAGCGGACTGGATCCGTAGCTCTCGCAGACTCGGCGCAGCCTGCGGAAGACGTGGGCGACATTGCTGCCGAAGATGCCGTGGTAGGTGTGCAGCTCATCGACCACGACGAACTCGATGTTTGAGAAGAACTCCGCCCACAGCTTGTGGTTCGGCAGGATCGCGAGGTGGAGCATGTCTGGGTTGCTCAGCACGATGTGCGCATGCCGGCGGACTCCGGGCCGTAGGGCGCCCGCCGTATCACCGTCATAGGCGGCGACCCGCAGCGGCGAGTCGGGACCGAGCAATCGCTCCAGCGCGCGCGCCTGGTCGTGCGCGAGGGCCTTAGTGGGGTAGAGGTACAGCGCCCGCGCAGTTCGCCGCGTGAAGAGTCGGCGCAGAGTCGGGAGGTTGTAGCAGAGCGTCTTGCCGCTGGCAGTCCCGGTGACCATGACGAAGTTCCGGCCCGCAGCGGCCAGACCGAGGGCTTGCGCCTGGTGCGAGTAGAGGCGGGTGAGCCCCTCCCGGTCCAGCGCATCGAGGAGGTCGGCAGGCAGATCGCGGGGGACGGGTTCGTAAGTCGCCTCGCGAGGAGGGGTGCGCCACTGAGCCGCAAGTCCGCCCGGAATCTTCCGATCCCGTCGGAGCCTATCGAGGAAGGCCTCTGCGTCCACTGTCTAGTCCGTGTTGAGTCGGTCCGCCGGGGGATCCTCATGCGCTTCAGGAGCGTCCGGACCCTCAGCGTCGCCGTCAGGAACACCTTGTCGAGTCTCTTCGGTTGCATCGGAAGGAGGAAGTTCCGGCTGCGGCGCCGTCTCCTGGGTCTCCCCCAGGGCCTCGAACTCCTCGTCTTCCCAGTCCACGTCCTCATCATCGGCCTGAGCCAGAAGCTCCAACTCCTGCTGCCTGCGCCGCCGCCGCTCCTCGCGCTTGCGGTCCGACCGCTCGATGAGAGCGGCTATTCCCGCGGACGAGAAGTAGAGGAGAACCATGGGGCCCGAGACGATCGCGAGATTCACGGGATCCCAGGTGGGCGTCAGAATGGCGGCGACGATGACGATCACGACGATGGCGTGGCGCCAGACGGTCAACAGCCCCCTGGCGGTCACAACCCCGAACTTCGCCAGGGCGGCGATGACCACTGGCATCTGGAAGACCAAGCCCATGCCGAGCATAAGGGTCAGCATCATCCCGATGGTCTCCTTGGGATTCAGCATGACCTTGGTGTCTGGGAAGAAGGCCGCGAAACTGATGAGGAACTTCAGTGCCAAGGGGAAGACGAAGTAGATGAATAGCGCCCCCGCGATGAACAGCCCCGGACACGCGAGGACGATGGTGCTAGCCAGTCTGCGCTCGCGGCGCGATAGCGCGGGCGCGATGAACCCCCATAGCTCGTAGCCCACGAAGGGCATCGCGATGATGAGTCCGGCCAGGGCATCAACCTTCAGCCACGTCACCATCGCCTCGAAGGGGCGGGTGATGAGCATCTCGCCGCCGGTCTCCGGAAGAGCGCGGCGAATGGGCTGGGTGGCTAGGTCCACGATTGAGCCGCCCGCGATGGCGATGCACACGATGGCAGCCACGACAACATAGACGACCATACGAATGAGGCGGACGCGGAACTCCTCGAGGTGGTCGAGGAACTCCATCTCCTCGCCCTCGTACACGTCCTCTTCTTCGTCGTCGACCAGAGCCAGGTGTCGGTTGTTGACTCCTGCCGGCTTGGCTCCCATAGGGTAGTACCACGGAGAGCGCCCCTATTGGGCACTCACTTCCGCGGACTCCTCGGCCTCCTTGGCGCCTTCGTCCGTGCTCGGCGGCGGGAAGATCGCCGCGCCCGTTGTCGGATCGAAGGCATGTGTCTTGTCCATGTCAATGACGACTTCCAGGTCGGCGAGTTCCCGGGCCTTCGACTCCGAGGAGATGGAGGCAATGATCGTCTCTTCGCCCGCGTGAGCATAGAGGACACACCGGTCGCCCGTCGGCTCGATCACGTCGACAGAGATTGTGCCCGTGTTGCCCTCCCGCGCGGGGACCATCGATATGGCACGGTCATGGATGTCCTCCGGCCTCACCCCGAAGGTGATCTTCTTACCGTCATAGGGACGCAGGTGCACCGCCCGGTCCGCCGAGAAGCCGAGCTTCATGCCAGGCAGCTCAACAACCGCCGTGCCATTGGCCATCGACACGGTGCCCTCTACGAAGTTCATCGCGGGGCTGCCGATGAAACCGGCGACGAAGACGTTCGCGGGATGACGGTAGAGCGTGAGCGGCGTATCGCACTGCTGCATGAAGCCCTCATTGAGCACCGCGATTCGGTGCCCCATGGTCATGGCCTCGACCTGGTCGTGGGTCACGTAGATCGTCGTGATCCCGAGCTCCCGATGGAGCTTGATGAGCTCCGCGCGCGTCTGCACCCGCAGCTTGGCGTCCAAGTTCGAGAGGGGCTCATCCATCAGGAAGACCTGGGGGCGGCGCACGATGGCGCGGCCCAGAGCAACGCGCTGCCGCTGGCCGCCCGAGAGCTGCTTCGGCTTCCGGTGCAGGAGCTTGCCCAAGCCCAGGATCCGCGCCGCCCGGTCCACCTCGGACTTGATCTGCTCCTTGGGCACGCGCCGCATCTTGAGCCCGAACGCCATGTTGTCGAATACCGTCATATGCGGGTATAGGGCGTAGTTCTGGAAGACCATGGCGATGTCGCGATCCTTGGGGATCAGGTCATTGACCAGGCGATCGCCGATGTAGATCTCCCCTTCAGTGATCTCCTCAAGTCCGGCGATCATGCGTAGAGCCGTGGTCTTCCCGCATCCCGACGGCCCGACGAGAACAAGGAACTCCTTGTCCCGAATCGTCAGGTTCAGGTCATTGACGGCCACGACGTCGCGGAACCGTTTGGTCAGGTGCTGTAGCTTGACACTCGCCATGAGGAGCCTCCCGAGGAGTGGTCGCTTCGCGAAACAAGACCTTCCACACGGCAGCGTCCTACTCCTCCGCGCGATGGCGCTGCGACGAAGGATTGTAGGAGCGGCCCCAGAGCATCGTCAAGACGCCGCGCAGCCGTGATGCCCCTCACGGCGCCACATGGAGCTCAAGGCATAGGCACTCATCGTACTCCCTGTTGCGGAGCTGGATGGCCATCACATTTAGGCCCTCGCGCAGCCAGGGGGTGACGTCGAGATCGGTGACCCGATCATCCACGCTCAATGAGGCGGCCAGGCTGCCGTTGAGGTAGACCTCGCCCTCATCATCGAGGTACACCCGCAGATTGGCCGCCGAGGGAGCTCTATCGAGATTGAACACACGCCTGAAGTGGGTCACATGCTGCCAGGTCGACTCGTCATCGCGCAGCGACAGGGCCATCGCGGGATGCTCGAAGGACTGGGCGAGGCGTCCGTACTTGTGGATGGCCGCGTAGTGCCAGCAGCTATCGTCGAACTCCTTGCGCAGGCGGACGATGGGCGCCTGCCAGGCGCTGTCATCGTAGGTCGCCTCGGTCCAACCCTCGTCCGCCAAGTGGCTGGCACGCCAGTGGTGGTCGCTGAAGACCCACACGCCAGGGGCCAGGTCGGGCACACCCCAGGCCGCATCGTACGATCCCTCGGCGGTGGGCCGCAAACGGCCCTCACCGTCGGCCTGGGCTACCTGGAAGTCAGCGTCTTGGGCGGCGAAGGGTACCGCCGGTAGGGGCCACAGCTCGCCCAACGTCCCAATCCCGTGCAGCGTATCGGCATCGGGTGCGGCGAAGACGGCGCCGAGGTACCGCTGGTTCCAAGGATTGGGTTCCGCGGACTTCACGATCGCGCCCGGGTCCCAGCCAGCGGGCACCGTCAATCCCCTGGCCACGACGTTCATGTCGGGGCCTCCGTACACGAGGAGTCCGCCCCGCCCGAGTTCCTCTGAGCCCAGCTCTGTGTCGGGCCTGGGATCCACCTGCCCCCACATCCACCACTCCCATCGCTCGGCCGTGTTTCGCGCCATGGTATAGGACGCGAGGAGTCGAGCGTCATCCCATCCGTGTGTGCCGTAGACCAGAGAGAAGGGCTCGCAGAAGACGCGCCGCATGGGGCCCGATACGTACCGGCTCTTCACGGGGGGATCGTCCGCTCCCAGCAGGGAGGCGGGCGCCTCGACCCACTCACCGTCGCGACGGACGAAGTGCAGATCGCCCCTCGGTGGCAGGAACCCACTCCACGCGGGAGCGCCGTCGACCTCGAGGTGCAGCGGCGCCCTCATGTCCACGTCGGGGTGGCCCGAGAGCTCGAGTCCGAATGCCGTGATGCCGTCAGTAGCGACCGCTAGGCGATTGCCGCCCTCCAACCGGGCATCGACCTGCGAAAGTCGTCCCGAAGCCGCCAGCCCCTCGATCACGACCCAGTACGCCTTCGCCCAGCGGAGCCACTCCGTGGCATAGGTCACATGCCGGGGCCAGGGATCCAGTCGGTGTTCATCCATCCACTGGAACACGCGCGGGATGGCGTCGCCAAACCCCTCATGGCCCCGCGTTGGATGCTCCTCGTACTCCACCGGGTAACCGAGCTCCATCAGGCTCCTGTACATCGTGCGAGCATCCTCGACCGGCACCACGTCGTCCTTGGCCCC
Source organism: Armatimonadetes bacterium UBA1398 (assembly GCA_002305165.1). Classification (GTDB taxonomy): domain Bacteria; phylum Armatimonadota; class Zipacnadia; order UBA1398; family UBA1398; genus UBA1398. The sequence continues at coordinate 223,573 of DBQI01000065.1, read as the reverse complement.
ATGGAGGATGTAGGAGGGGAGGTTCCTGAGATTGGGTGCCAGCCGCTCCTCCTCCCACACCGTCCACACTTGGCCCGATGACGCTCCCGCGATCGGCACCACCCCCGCCCACACATCGGGCCGCCGAGCAGCGTGGTGCCACACTCCGCGTCCTCCCATGGAGATGCCCGCGAGGTAGATGCGGGCCGGATCGACGCTGTAGAGAGCTTTGATCTCCTCGATCAGGTCGTAGAGATCCGTCTCCCCGGAGTCGCGCCAGTCCTGGTTGCCCCGGCCCCAGGGCCAGGCCACGAGCCAACCCCGCTCCCGCGCGGAGAGGTAGTACGAGTCGTTGGGGTCTGTGGGGAAGCCGAAGCCCGAGTTGCCCCCGTCATACCCATGGAGCACCAGCACCAGCCCGGCGCCGCGGGTGTCCGCGTAGGTGTCCGGCACATAGAGGCCGTACGGCTGGGCAGTGTCGTCGACCTCCGACCAATGGGCCATCAGGAAGACGCCGGACTCCTTGCCATAGGGTCGCTCTCCCGCCCTGAGATGACTGGCGACGCGTTCTGCCTCCGCCGCCTCGGCGCGGATGGCAGCGTACCGCTCCCTCAGCGCGTCCGGCGTGGAAACATCCGCTCGCTCGTAGAGCTGCCATGCGCGACCGAGTCGATAAACGAGTGCCGCTGTCCCGCGGCGGACGGCATCCGTCGGCGGCGCACTGGCCGCGCCCATCTGCAGGGACTCCAGCGTCTCCGTTGGGGGCGTGATCCCCAGGCTCCTCTCCGTGAGCTGAGAGACGCGAACCAGGTGACGCGCTGCCGCCAGGGCGGTATCGCCTCTGAGCACGACGACCTCCACCGCGTAATCGCCCGCCAGGAGGTCCTCGGAACGGTAGGCGAAGCGATGCTGCAAGGTGGCTAGCTCGATTGCCTCAAGGTTCCGGCGCTCGATGAACTGTCGCCGCTCTCCGGGGCCCAGGGGACCCACCAGGGAGGTCTCCAGGACCACGGGCGGCTGGCTGGCCGGGTGGGGCCGGCACTCCACGGCTTGGAGCCGTGCCTCAATCGGTGTGCGACCCGCCAGCCTGTGCTTCAGAGAGAGACTCAGCCACCCGATGCCCTCCACTCGGAAGCGGTCATCGCTCGTATACTTCGCGACCCCGCGGAAGAGCGTTCGGCCCCCTGCGCCTCCCTCGCGCAGCCGGACCGACAGGCGCCCCCGGCCGGGCATGGAGGAGCGGACGGGAAGGCTCACCGTGAGACGTTGGTACGGCGCAAGGAACACCACTTGGCTCGATCGCTCGGGCTGCGCGTAGGGGCTGGCCGTCTCGAGGTCGACGCTGAGGTTGGCCTTGGTGGGACCCGCGTTCCGGATGACCGCCTCGACTCGTCCCTGGTCAAGGTGCAATCCACCCCATGTAACGCGCTCCAGGCGCACGGGGTTGTCATCGAGCACGAGGGCGCCAACCGCGGCGAGGTCGGGATCGGCGGTAGTCCCGGCGGTCGACCATCGAGCCGAGCCCTGCCCCTCCGCGCCGCGCAGTACTGCATCGAAGCCGATCACGCCGACGCGCTCCGGCGATAGACCGAGAGCGGCCCACGGAAGGGCAACCTCAGCGCTCCAGCCCGCCACCGTCGCCGCAACCGCCGCTCGCACGGAGTCCTCACGAAAGCCGATAGGCCCAGGCGGAGCCACCAACTCCATGCCGAGGTAGCCGACTTGCGACAGCCGAATGACCACCCCGCCCCGCAGATCGCGATCGGGATCGATCACGAGCGCCACCTCGGCCACCGTCGGTGTCTCAAGGGCGAGAATCAGCTCCTCGGCCGTCCACGCGGCACGAAGCACGGGGCCAGTCGTCGCCGTTCCAGGCTGAATCACGCGCCATGTGTCGCTCACAGGGGCTTGGGCCCAGACCGGGTCACCGAGGTCGCCGTCAACCACGGGCAACGCCTGGGCATGGCGAGCGATGAGCCACGTAGGCTCGCCGATGTCCGCGCAGACGCTTGCCGCGCTGGAGAGAGTGAGTACCGCGATCGCTAGAACTCGGGTCACCATGCGGGCGGGTTCGCAGTATGGACGGACGGTCCCTCCCCGCACGAGGGCCATCCAGGATGAAGGCCCTGTGCGCCTGCACCAGGGCCTTCGACAAGTTCCGACCTGTCGCCCGCACTCGGCGGGAAGTCTACTTCTTCTTGGCAGCGGGCTTCTTGGCGGCAGCAGCGGGCTTCTTCGCCGCAGCGGGCTTCTTGGCGGCAGCGGC